>JBBSCO010000017.1:0-52350 GCA_038250235.1 Methylacidiphilales bacterium
ATTGCAGGCACTCCCAGATCCGCAATCAATTCCATCGACGCCCTCATGGACAGGATTCCCGGAACATTCAACGATCCCGGCTCATAACGTCTCGCCCCGGGATAAAATTCAATCCGATCCTGGGCAATATAATTGGGCGAGTCCACGTTCCAAGACCCAAGTAAACTGGGCCTCAAAAGCTCAAAATTTGATTCTTTAACGTAAAAGATTCCAGCTCCTAAAGGGCCCAAAAGCCATTTATGTGAGTCCGCGCTTAGAAAATCGATATGTTCTACAGACAAGGGAAAAGCTCCCAAGGTTTGGATTCCGTCCACACAAAACAGAATACCCCGCTCATGCAGAAACCTTCCAATTCCGTCCAGATCAAGGCGGTAACCACTCAAAAAACTCGCGCTGGCCAGGGAAACCAACCTGGTTCGTGGGCCCACTACTTTTTCCAGATGTTCAACGCCAATCACTCCTGGCTCTTCTGTCTGCACAGGAACGGTTTTGACTCCTTTTTCCCGTAGCTTGATCCAGGGGTAGACATTGGCCGGGTAATCATCGGCATAATAGACCACCTCATCCCCCGTTTTCCAGGCCAGGCCGTCCGCAACCAGATTCAAACCCAGAGCCGTCGGCCCCAAAAGCGCGATCTCCTGCTCTTTGGCCCCAAGAAGTTGCGCCGCCACGGCACGCGTTCCCAGCGTCCTGGGCCAGATTTCACCCGCCTCCTGATGATCAACTTCGGAATGATCGGCAAACCAGCGTAGCGCGTCCGTGGCTACGCGAGGCAGGGTGGCCACAGCCGCATGGGCAAGAA
This sequence comes from Methylacidiphilales bacterium, assembly GCA_038250235.1. Lineage (GTDB taxonomy): Bacteria > Verrucomicrobiota > Verrucomicrobiia > Methylacidiphilales > JAAUTS01 > JAAUTS01. The sequence continues at coordinate 803 of JBBSCO010000017.1, forward strand.
ATATGCGCTTCGCCGTGACCGGAAACATCGCGTTCCGTAAACTTTCGTTGGAAATAATTTCTTGCAGGGAGGGCATTGAAAAAAGTTTTCGGTTTCCAGTTTTCGGTTTTCGGTTTCAAAAAAATCAGATATACGGACAGGAGCGGTTTCCAACAGTAAACCGGAAACCTTAAACGGTAAACTCAACTGACCGCTTCCAGCTCTTTCTTCAATTCCTGGGCTCCCGGGCTCTCTCGCCGCAGACGCTCCACAATCCCGGGCAACAGGCCCAGAACTTCATCCACCTCGGCTTCAGTGTTGAAACGGCTGAGGGACAGTCGCAGCGAACCAAGTGTTCTTTCAACAGGCAACCCCATAGCCCTTAACACATGAGAAGGTGTGGGTGAACCCGTTGTACAGGCCGACCCCGCCGAAGCACAGACACCATGATGATCCAACAGGATCAAAAGGGCTTCGGCCTCGACTCCTTCAAAAGCAATGCTGCTGGTGTTGGGTAGACGTTTTCCCCGATGCCCGTTGACCACCGTGCCGGAAATGGAATTCAAAATGCCGTTCTCCAGTTTATCCCGCAGACGGGAGACCTCGACCGCTTCAGTTTCAATATGGCCTCCCGCTTCTTCCGCAGCCTGGCCCAAGGCCACCATTGAGGCCACGTTTTCGGTGCCTCCACGGCGCTTCCTTTCCTGGGATCCGCCAATCATGAAAGGCACAAAAGGAACGCTGCGTCTGGTGTAAAGCACACCCACACCCTTTGGGGCATGGAGTTTGTGTCCGGAGACCGAGAGGAAATCAATGTTCAGCTCACTGAGATTGATCGGTATTTTTCCAACAGCCTGCACGGCGTCGGTATGAAACAAAACGCCGCGGTCACGGCACAAGGTTCCGATTGCTTCAACCGGAAAAGTAACGCCTGTTTCATTATTGGCCCACATGAGGGAAACAATGGCCGTGTCGGGACGCAGGGCTTTCTCAACATCCTGCACCGTCAACGTCCCATCCTCCCTGACCGGAAGCCAGGTTACCGCGTAACCCTGCAATTCCAGATCTTCGCATTGGTTTTTGACCGCCGAATGCTCCACCGAACTGACAATAACATGCCGGTGACCTGTCGTTTTCAGGGCTGAGGCAATGGCGGCATTGTCGGATTCGGTTCCGCAACTGGTAAAAACTATTTCACGGGCCTTGCAACCCAGCAAGGAGGCAATCTGTTCCCGGGCTTTCTCAACCGCGTCCGCCGTGGCCTTCCCCATGCGGTAGGCACTGGAAGGATTGCCATAATGCTCCGTCAAATAGGGAACCATCGACTCGAACACGGAAGGGCTGATCTGCGTGGTGGCATTGTTATCCAAATAGATGATCTTACGGTTCGCGACACTCATGGTTGTAAAGTTTCCAAGATAGCAAAGATCAATCCTTGATGCACCTTTTTTTCAGGAAACCATTGGACATTAAACCGCATTGCAATTCATGGCATATTGTTTTGTCCGGTGGAACTCAGTCCTGAAATAAAAGTGATTGCCTCGGGAACTCCGGAAGTCTTCGATTCGACTCCCATTTCCAAAGCTTATTTCTTTGGCTCAAAAGCACGCGACCATGGTTCCCACACAAGTGATTTTGATATTTTGTTTGAAGCACCCTCAGATTCCTTGACCCTTTTTTCTCCCGCTGAAATGGAGGGGCCATGTGGATCTTTTGAGCCGAAGCGGTCTTAACGGATCCATACGATCTTAGATCGAAAATGAAATGGTTCTCATTTACAATAAACTGATGCCCCGATATGACACCGCCCAATGATAAGGAATTGCTTGGGCCCATTCTGAAAGAATGCACCAAAATTGAAAACCCCCTCAGGGGCTCTCCCAAAGCTCCTTCCTTCATGATACCGATAAACAAGATGCCACCATGCAGCGTTTGGAAATAATTGGCGACGCATCAAAATTACTGTCCCAACAAATCAAAGATACTTTATTGGGAATTCCCTGGGAACCCGCTGCACGAATACGGGACAGGTTGATTCACGGTTATTTCAGTGTGGATTTGCTTATCGTTTGGAATACAACGCAAATAGAAGTTCCTAAAATCCAGGCAGCCATCAAAGCTTACCTGGATAGTCCAAGGCCAGTTGGCGAATAAAAAGGCAGGCTAATCGCTCAACTCAACATTCCAATACGCCACATCCAGGAAGTGCTTCCATGAATCATGCGGGACACTTGAAATCTGGATGTTCAGAAAAGTCCTCAGCTTGGGACGCTTCGGCTTGGTCAGGGGTTTCATCCCGATCTCGTGCGTGAGATAATTTCCCTTCCGCGTGTTGCAGGGAATACAGGAACACACCACATTGTCCCAGGTCGTCTTCCCCCCTTTGTCGCGGGGAAGGACATGGTCGATGTTGAGATCTTTCCGGTCAAAACGGACGCCACAATATTGACAGGTGTGGCTGTCCCTTTCGAAAATATTGTTCCGGGTCAGTTTGACCTCCTTTTTTGGCAGACGGTCAAACATCAACAACACAATGATCTGGGGCACCTGAATGCGGAAATTGACCGAATGCAGGAAATCCCCCTCCTCTTGGAACTGGGAAAAATCGTGCCAGGCCCCGAAATCCAGAGTCTGGAATGTGCCGCTTGAGGCATCCACCACCTGGGCCTGCCCCATATAGAGAAGGGAAAACGCACGCCTCACCGTGCAAACGCTCACTGCTTGCCAGAGCCGATTCAAAACCAAGACAGGCCGGTTTAATAAGGCATCCATAAGGTGACCTTTCATTCAAAAGGACGAACCTAGTTAACACAGCACAGAAGCCGCGTCAAATAATCAGGGATACTTCCGTGTTACATTTCACAACACCCTATAATGGTTTTGACGCCGTGACCAGCCCTGCAAAGCTCCTAATTATCAGTATTTATTCACAAATACGAGCCCGCCATAAGGAAAGGGGTTGCGTTTTTACGGAAAAATATGTTAAATGCCGGACTATGACCCGTATCATACTGGCACTCAGTCTATTCCTTAGCACGGCCTTTGTCGCAAACGTTATGTCTGCTGTCTTACCTCAGGAACAGTTTTTGCAAATTTATCTGCTCATCCAGGAAGGGGAAAAATTGGAGTCAGCCAATCAGAAAGCCTCCGCCCGCTCTCTGTTCAAAGTCTCTGAAGAACGCCTGGAAAAGCTCAATTTAAACTATCCCGAGTGGGAACCCACCATCGTCAAATATCGGCTCCGCTACTCCAAAGACAAGCTAGAGTCCCTTAAAGATGCCGTCGACGCGGATCTAAACAAACCAGCCCCCATCATTCCTCCGGAAATTACCCAGGGCGAGGTCACGGATTCCATCACCGCCACAGCCGCCGGAACCCGCCCCTCCTCCCCTTCCGAAATCATGGAGGCCGCCGCACCCACCGGCATGGCCCCTGTCATCGAAGTCTCCGGCGGCGACTCCAGCCCCACGACAGAGGATCCCGCTGCACTGAAACAGCGCATCCGCACCTTGGAACTCACCCTGGCCGACACGGAGGAAAAACTGACCAAAGCCAGCACGGAAGCCGCCGTTCTCCGCGCCAGAGTCGGCGAACTTGAAAAAGCCCTGACCGTGGCCCGGGAAGGCACCAGCGATGAGAAACTATCCAACCTGATGGCTGAAAACAACAGCCTGAAAGAAAAACTCAGCCAAGCCGAATCCACCATTGCCAGCGTCCAAAGCGGTCCCGGTGGCCAATCCATCGTCGCCCTCGACGAGCAGGTCAAAAAAATCCAGGACCAGCTCAACCTTTCCCGCCAGGAAAACGAGGCCCTGCGCCAGACCAGCGAAGAATTTAAAGCCAAACTCCAGGAAGCTCAAAAACAACTGGATGAAGCCAATATCAAAATTGCCGGCCTTCCCAAAGAAGACCCCATCCGCAAAGAAAACGAAATGATGCGGGATCTTATCCGCCGCGAGCAGGCCGAATTTGAACGCCGCAAAATCGCCAGCCGTATCGCCTTGGAAGAGCTGCAGGCCCTTAAGATCGACTCCGAAAAACTTAAAACCCAGATCACCCTGCTTGCCTCGCCCCTTATCATCCTGAGTGACGACGAAAAAGCCCTGCTTCGCCAGCCCAGTGCCGGCCTCCAAGTCGATTCCAGCGGCAACATTTCCGCGCCTGCCACCAGCACCGTTCCCGACGCGGCTGAAATCTCCAGCCGCCCCAAAGTTCCTGAAGAATTCAGAGACGCCGCCCGCGAAGCCAACGATCTCTTTGCGGCCCAGAAGTTTGACGAGGCCGCCGCCCGCTACCAAACCATCCTGAATGTTCACCCCGACTCGCTCTATGCCTTGTCCAACATTGCGGTCGTCCGCTTCCAACAGGGGAAATATCCTCTGGCCGAAGACTATCTCCGCAAAGCCGTCAAGCTCTCCCCCCAGGATGCTTTCTCGCACTCCATCCTCGGTATCGTCCTTTATCAACAGAGTAAAATCGATGACGCCGTCCAGATCCTGACCCGCGCCGTTGCACTCGACCCCAACGATCCCAAAACCCGCAACTACCTCGGCATAGCCGCCTCCCAAAAAGGTTGGCAGGAAGCCGCTGAGCAGGAATGCCGGAAAGCGATCGAACTGGATCCCCTGTATGGCGATGCTCACTTCAATTTATCTGTTATCTATGCCACTCAGAAACCACCCGCCCGCGAATTGGCCAGCCGCCACTACAAGCGGGCCCTGGAACTCGGCATTCCCCGCGATCCCGAGCTGGAAAAAATGCTAAAATAAGTCCAGCCATCCTCTTTTCCTGAAAAGGCTCCCTCAATGGCAGGGAGCCTTTTTTGTGCTCATTCCAGCAACGATTCCGTGCTTCAATAGAGACCATGGCAGAGATAGCTTTCGACGTCGTCACAGTAACCCTGAATCCGACCATTGATCTGACCGGGGCCATCGACAACTTTACTTTAGGCCGGGTCAACCGCTTGCAAAGCACGCGGTCATGCCCCGGCGGCAAAGGCGTCAATGTGGCGGCCGCCCTGGCCGACTTTGGACATGCCGTGGCTGCCACCGGCTTTTTGGGTGCAGGCAATTCCGCCCTCTTTGAAAAACTCTTTGCAGAGAAAAAAATCCGCGACTGTTTCGTCAGGCTGAACGGCTCCACCCGTTCAGCCCTGAAAATTACCGATGTTTTGCAGCACGAAACCACCGACATCAATTTTCCGGGATTAACCCCCGGCCATGGGGATATCCGATCCCTTCATGAGTCCATCCTGTCACTCAACGCTGCCTGCTTTGTCCTGGCTGGAAGTCTTTGCCCCGGATTGCCTGAGGATTTTTACCAAAGCCTTACTCTCGACTTAAAAGCCCGTGGGAAAAAGGTGGTGGTGGACAGCAGCGGCGAAGCTCTGCGGCATGCGGTCGAAGCCGCCCCCGATCTGATCAAACCGAATATTCATGAACTCGGCATACTCACAGGACTCTCCTTGCTTACCACCAAGGACGTGATTGAAGCTGCCCGGTCCCTGCTAAAGAAAGGAATCCGCCAGGTGGTTGTCTCCATGGGAGCGCGGGGGGCCTGCTTCGTCAGCCCTCATTCCGTCCTCATGGCAGTTCCTCCTGAAATTTCCATCACCAGCACAGTCGGAGCGGGCGACGCCATGGTCGCCGGGCTGGTTTCCGCTCAACTGGCGGGCCTTTCCCCGCAGGACAGCGCCCGCCTCGCCACCGCCTTCTCCCTGAATGCCCTTTCCCACGAAGGCCCGGGCCTGACCTCAAAGGAGGATGTCCGTGCATTTATGTCTGACATCCGTATAACTTCTTTCAATAACTAACCCCCCCGTCTCCCATGACCACATCCAACCTGAACAGCCGGATTTTTTTAATCCGCCATGGAGCCACCATTCTTAGTGCCGAAGACCGCTTCGCCGGTGCCACCGATGCACCGCTTTCCGACGAAGGACGCGAACAGGTCAAACGCCTGTCTCTCCGCCTCAGCCGGGAAAAAATCGTCGCCGTGTATGCCTCTCCCCTCGGACGAACCATGGAAACCGCCAGTATCCTGGCTGAGCCCCACGGTCTGGAAATACAGGCCCGCGAAGGCCTTCGCGAAATTTCCCACGGTCATTGGGAACAGATGACCCGCCGTGAGGTGGACCAGCAATTTCCTGAAGAAGTCGCCGAATGGGACAGGGATCCTTTCACCTTTGCTCCCGCCGGGGGTGAAAGTGGACTCGCCGTCACCGCGCGGGCACTTCCTGTTCTTTTGGAAATTGTCCGGGCCCACCACAGCTCCGACGTCTTGATTGTTTCGCACAAAGCGACCATCCGTCTTCTGTTGAGTTCGTTGCTGGGATTCGATCCACGCCGCTACCGCGACAACCTGGATCAGAGTCCTGCGGCCCTTAATATTGTAGACTTCAGGGATCCGGCCCACGCTAGACTCACCCTCTTCAACGACACCTCCCACTATTCCGAAACCGGACTCTCCATCCCCTGCGTGCCTGGGTCGCGCCTCTCCAAATGGTGGGAAACGCCAACAACCTGATCTTAGACCAGACCAGACCTGTCCAGATCTGTCCAGGCCGCGACGGAGTCCTTCCCCCCCTTTTTTTCACCCGATAGTGCCTGCCTTACTTTCGTGTTTGGCCTCTGAGTTCTTCGTTATGATCAGGATGCCAGCTGTTGAATTTGAAACCGTTTGAAACTTTCCTGCGCCCTGTGAACCATCCCTTGGGCGCGCAGGCGTTTGTCCTTGGGAGGATTTTCCAAGGGAGGTAACAACCCGAAAGCCGCCTTCATGGGCTGGAAAGTTTTGCTCTCGGCCTCGGTGATATAGCGGCAAAGGGATCCAAGCATGGTCTCAGAGGGAAGCGTCAGGGGTTCCCTGCCTTCCAAAAGCCGCGCCACATTCAACCCCGCCAACAATCCCGTAGCGGCATTGCCCATGTAACCCTCGACCCCCGTGATCTGTCCTGCAAAGAAAAGCGTGTCCCGCGTCTTCAACTGCAGGGTCGGCTTCAACAGGCGCGGTGAATTGATGAAAGTGTTGCGGTGCATCTGGCCTAACCGGACAAACTCCGCATTCTGCAAGCCCGGAATGAGCCTCAGAACCTGCTCCTGCACGCCCCACTTCATATTGGTCTGGAATCCGACGATGTTGTAGAGCGATCCTGCCGCATTGTCCTGGCGGAGCTGCACCACTGCATGGGGCCTTCTGCCCGTCCGGGGATCGGTCAATCCAATCGGCCGCATTGGGCCGAACGCCAATGCCTGACGTCCACGTGACGCCAAAACTTCCACCGGAAGACAACTTTCAAAAAAGATGTCCTTTTCAAAATCTTTCAATTCAATCTTTTCCGCCGTGAGCAGGGCATCGATAAAGGCATCATATTCCTCCCGCGTCATCGGACAGTTGAGGTAATCCCCCTCGACACCTTCCTCCCGGCGGGAAGCACGGAAGACAATGCTGTGGTCGATACTCTCAGCCTCCAAAATCGGGGCCAGGGCGTCGTAGAAATACAGGTAGGATTCGCCGGTGATATGCTTGATGGCCGAAGCCAGGGCATCACTGGTCAAAGGCCCGGACGAAACCACGGTAATGCCTTTATCGGAAATATGCATGACCTCCTGTCGGATCATTTCCACGCTGGGATGTTCTTCCAGGCGGCGGGTGACTTCACGGGCGTAAGCTTCGCGGTCCACAGCCAGGGCTCCTCCGGCGGGAACAGCATGTTGGGCGGCGACGGAAAGGATAAGGGATCCGAGTTGATCCATCTCCCATTTGAGGAGGCCGGGAGCCCGGTCAGGAAGCTGGGAACCGAAGGAATTGCTGCAAACCAGCTCGGCACAATCCCCCGTGGCATGGGCACCAGTTGAAAGCACGGGACGCATTTCGAAGAGGCGGACCTTGTGGCCCCGGCTGGCGATCTGCCAGGCCGCTTCCGAGCCGGCCAGACCGGCACCAATCACATTGACGGGAAGAGACATGAAGTGAAAAAGATAACCACGAACACCCGTGGATGGATATGAAGAAAATCATTTATCAGCGGCTGCGTATTACAACTTTGGAGGCGGGCTTTTCCGAACGTTCCCTGCTAAATGTTCGTGCAACGGACTCAACATTCGAAAGGAAAGCAATCCACTCTTCCCCGGAAAGTGAAGCGGGAATTTTTTCCAAATAGGCAGCTGCCCACATCAGGCCAAAAAAAGTGATACCTTTGGCCGGATCAGGATCGGCGTTGTTTTTCATCCAGGCCAGCACCACCTTTTCTTTGTGGTATTTGTTCAGTAACCCGCTAAGCACTTACTGTGCCCTCCGACTCCATTCTCGATCTTTTCCAGCATCTGCCCCAGCAGCGTTTCGAGACAGGCGAGTTTCTGATCAAGGAAGGTGAACGCCATAACAAGCTGCTTATACTGGTTCAGGGTGGACTGGAGGTTCTTAAAGGTGATCTCCGCGTAGCCGTCAGCCGCAAGCCGGGTGCGGTGTTCGGAGAGATCTCCGTCCTCCTCAATGTGCCCCATACCGCCAGTGTCAAGGCGATGGAACCCTCGAACTGCCACGTTCTCGAAGATCCCCTCACTTTTCTGGAAGGCCATCCTCAAGCCGCGCTGCATGTTTCCAAAATTCTGGCCCGGCGCCTGGACTCGCTCACCCGCTATCTGGTGGACGTCAAAGAACAGTTCCGGGAGCAGGAGGGTCACATCAGCATGGTGGACGAAGTCCTGGAAACGTTGCTGCATTTTCAGACCCGCTGAATTTTTCAAAGTCAGGCTTTCAGATCGCAGAGCTCGGGTCCGGCACTGGAATGCCATTCGACGGTTCCTGCCTCCAGATCCACCACCAGGTGACTTGGGACGGAACCCATTTCACGGCCCGCGTTGAAGACCCAGGTCTTACCCTGTTTCATATTCCAGGACCCGCCCTGTTTGAAAGGTGCATTGTGGATATGTCCGCAGAAGACAAGGTCAGGCTGAAATTCATTGATCCATGTATTCAACATGGCCTCACCTTTGAAATCCTTACCCGTCCAGCTCAGAGGCGTGTGATCCGGGGGTGCGTGGTGAATCCATATCCAGAAATCACCGCTGCTTTTTTGATCCTGCAGAAGCTTTTCATGGATCTCCAAACGCTGGCGTTCTGATTCCCACCAGGGACAGATGGAGATCTTGATCCTGGCATCCAGACCCACACACATGCCATCCACATCCAGCCCATCGTAACGCAGATGTTGGATCCAGGGGGCCGCTGGCTCCACTCCGACCCCTGCGCTGGAAATGACCGTTTCCACATCATGATTCCCGGAGGAAACCAGAATCCTGCGGCCGGCTTTCATCTTGGTGAGATAACGCTCCACCACGATGCTTTGCACATCATGACCCAGATTGGATCCCAGATCCAAAAGGTCACCCGCCATAATAATGGCATCGTATGAGTGGGCCTGGTTCAGCACCCAATCATACTGCTTCAAATTGTAATGGAGGTCGGCGGTAACCAGCAGTTTCAAAAGCGTTTCCTTTTCCGACTCTGGAAGTAGCCGGTTTTTTCGCAAGCCCGCTTTTTTAAGGCCCACTTCCTTCTTGTACTGGCACAACGGCTGCTCTTAACTCCATATCCGCTTTGACCATGCCTCCTGTTTCCAAAACCCCCTGGTTTGTTGTCCGCTCTTCCAAAATTCATGGCGAAGGTGTTTTCGCCTCCCGTGACATCCCCCGCGGCACCCGTGTCATTGAATACGTCGGTGAAAGGATCAGTAAAGCAGAAGCCCAACGAAGAGCGGAAAAACAGATCGAAGACAGCAAATCCGGTCTTGGCGGGGCTGTCTATATTTTTGAAGCCACCAACCGTCATGACATTGACGGCAATGTGCCCTGGAATCCGGCCCGTCTTATCAACCATTCCTGCCAACCCAACTGCAAAGCCGATAACATCCGTGGTCGCATCTGGATCTCCGCCATCCGGCGGATCAAAGAAGGGGAAGAGCTTTCCTACGATTATGGGTATGACCCGGAACACTATGAAGATCATCCCTGCCTCTGTGGCAGTGGGGCCTGTTTCGGCTACATCGTCGGCCGCCAATACCGGCGTAAAATCGAAAAAACCCTCAGAAAATTCTCCCCGTCCTTATTGCCCGTGTAAGTGAACGACTGCTGTCGCGGGCCACCCAAGTTGTCAGGACTAACAATCTGGAATAATTGGCGGTTCTTTATTGATAGATAAGAATGAGGGCGCGCTCCTCCGGGAGCAGGGCTTGGGGATTCAAGGTTTTGACGATCTGGCGGGCCTCGGAGGTTTTGCCGCGGGCACCAAGGATGGCGGCGTAAATGGCCTGCCAGGAAGGTTGCAGGACGCGGATGTCCTTGAGCCGGGCACTGGCGTAATAAGTGTAAGCTTCTTCCGCTTGATAGTCTCGCAGGGCGGCGAGGGCGGCGGTGACGCGGTAGGCCATGATGGAAGGATTGCGGGCAATGAGGTTGCGGGCCGTTTGGCGGGAGCTGGACAGATTTTCCCCCAAGAGGAGGTTGAGGTAGGCCAGATCATTCTGCACCACTTCATCGTGGGGGAAGCGTTCCCGCATTTCCTGCAGGGTGTCGCGCAGGGAGCGGGTGTCGCCCTGTTTTTGTTGGAGTGTGATTAGCGAGGCGTAGGCGGGCTTTTCCGTGTCTGTATTACGGATCAATTGCCGGTAGGCGGAGATCGCCAGATCACTGGCCCGAAGCTTCTCGGCATAGGAAGCCATATACCAAAGAACTTCGGGGCGGCTGGCAGATTCAAGAACAGCGCGGTTCCAGAGCACGTTCGCGCGTTCGGTGTCACCCTGTTCCCGGACAGCGCGGGCACGGAAGATGGTGACCAGAAGTTTTTCCAAAGGGACGTTTTCCTTATCGAGCACGTTTTCCAATTCCTTCCAGCGTCGGGTCAGGGCCATGGCGTCAGCCCAGACGAGGAAGAGATCCTGGCGCTGGAGGGCCTCTTTTAAAGGAAGAAACTCCAGCACACGGGCGGACTCCCGTTGTTGATTCAGCCAGCGGGCGGCCTCAAGGCGTTCAGCAGGAGGTTTGGCGCTGTAAAAATCCTGGACTTCACGCAAAACCTCGCCACGTCGCGCGGGCTGCGCCTGCATGCGCAGGGTGTTGGCGTAAAGGCGGTCTTTTTCTGAGGCCTTGGGGTGGGCGCGGAGCAGGTGTCGAATTTTTTCCAGTTCCGTTGGAACGAGGCCGGGCCAGCGGGAAAGTTGGATCAGGGCTTGCAGGGAGTAGTCGTCATCGAGATCGAGCAGACCTTCCAAAAGTTTTTTGCCGCGGGCAAGTTCGTCCGGATCTTTGCTGCTGGAGCTGAGGCCTGCAAGAATGAAGCGGGCTTTGCGCTGGTTGGGGTTGAGTTGGAGCACACGGCGGCAGAGGCGTCCGGCCTCAGCGCGGTTTCCGCTGAGGGCGGCCAATTCGGCGGCCAGGAGGAGCACGGGTTCCTGGGTATCGTTGGCTTGAAGAAGGGGGGAGAGCAGTTGTTGGGCCAGATCCAGGCGGCGGATGGAGAGGCAATAGCGGATGAACTCAAAGCGGGTTTCATCGCTCAGAAGATCCCCTGCCTGGAGCTGCTGCCAGAAGATGAGCGACAGGTTCGGATTAACGGGGCCATAAACACGCGCCATAAGCAGGATAACACGACTGTTCAATGGACTTAGTTGATAGGCAGAGCCGGCTTTTTGGAGGGCCTCGACCTGACGATCTTCCTTAAGGTATGTTTCCGCCTGGGTGACCAGCCAGTCGGCCCGCCAGCTTTTAAGTTGGCGATAGCCGGGGCGGGCGGCCCATCCGAGGGCCAGAAGGAGGCTGAGCAGAAGCAAAAGCTTGATTTTTTGGGATCGGCTGAGAGACCAGGTGGCGAGGAAGCTCATGATGTAGGTGTCAAGGTGTGGTGTTCCTGATTGGTTTCGTCACTGTGCCAGGGGAGCGGCTGGGCTCCATGATGAAGGACGGACACAGGGCAACGCACGACTTTTTTTCAGATCTATCAGGGAGTGGATACAAACAAAATCAAGGTCAGCAATGCTTTGGGAGAGGCGATGGGACGTATTTCCGACAGGATACTTTGCCTGAAATGATGAAGAACGGCTGAATAGGATAAGCTCCACGGGGTAAGTGGCTTATTAACAGAAAAAGTGCTATGTTCTTGACACTTTTATTAGGGGGTGGAACCCACTAAACAGCTAAAAGATAGTGCTTTACAGTTGATTGTACGGATTTAGATTAATGGACTGCGGGAAAAAACGATTCCCCCACTCCATGAAACCCTCTTTTTTAAAACTTTGTGCGACCACGGCCAGAGGATCAGCTTTGATCCTCCTTTGCTTTGCCGTTATACCATTACAGGGGCAACTGATTTACGAGCAAACATTCAACAACAATACGGCTGCCGGTTGGGTGTTTATCACGGACTCAGGCGGAACTGTTCCCACAGCCCGTCTGACCTCGGGAGCAGTGCCGGCTGCACAAGATCCTGAAAATGGACAGGCGGCTTTGGATAGTCCAGGACAAGGTTGGCTCCGTCTGGCCAGCACAACCGAAAACCAGGCCAATGCGGCGTACTATGACTTCGCCATGCCTTCTGTCGGAACCAGACTGACGGCTACCTTTGATTTTACCATGTGGGGTGGCACGGGGGCGGACGGGATTATTTTTGCTCTGAGCGATGCCTCGGTGGCTTTTGATCCGGGAGCCTTCGGGGGATCTTTGGGTTATGCGCAGCGGACAGGAATCAACGGCATGGCTGGTGGTTATGTAGGCTTGGGTTTGGATGTGTTTGGTAACTTCTCCAACGATACGGAAGGTCGTAATGGTGGCCCTACCTCTTCCATCATAACCAACGAAGTGGCGGTGCGCGGAGCGGATACGAGTGTGGCCAGGGATGGCACCAGTGGGTTTGCGTATGTGGCGGGAACCCTGGATGCAGGCAGTGACCTTGAGACCATTGTCGCCGGAACCAATGACAACCTCGGTTTCACTTCGGCCACGCAACGACCCGACCAAGATGCCTTGGAGTATCGCAAGGCACAGCTTGTCGTTGATGAAAACGGGAATATCACGGCCAGGGTTCAGTTCGGCTATGATACGAATGGGGACGGGAATCCAGACAATGATTATGTCACCCTGTTCACGGGAACCCTCCCTGGCGTTCGTCCGGATACATTGCGTTTCAGTTTTACTGCGGGAACAGGGGGAGCCGACCAGGTGCATGAAATTCGGAATTTTTCCATCGTGACGGAGAACACCGCGGCCAGCAACGGGTTTTACTGGGATGACGATGCTGCCCAATCCCCAGGTTTGTGGGCGACGGGCAACAACTGGCGGAAGACCTCAGCCAACGAGAACGTGGCACCCGTGGCGCGGGATTTTGTTTATTTTACGGATTTATTCGCGAATACGGATTCGAATATGACGGTGAATTTGAACGGAGCCAACCGTGAAATCGGAGGGGCGATCTTCTCCGGTCAGTATGGTTACACGCTGACGGGGGACACCCTGATTTTGGATCAGAACCCGGATGGGACCTCGGGCACGTCCTACATCACGCTTTTGCCCAACGTAAATGATCAGGATGCCGCCCATACCATTGCGTCCGCCGTGCAGTTGGACAACAACGCCTTTATCGCCCATTACACCACGAAAGCTTTTACCATCTCGGGTAACGTAAACCTGCAGGGAAACAATCTCCTGCTCAAGCCGGACAGCACGGGGGATACTCTCATCAGTGGGATAGTCAGCTCGTCTTCAGGCACGGGAACCGTGACCAAGCAGGGTGATGGCAAGGCCATTCTCAGCGGAGCGAACACTTACACCGGGGCGACCGCAGTGCAGAACGGGACATTGGAAATCCGCAACAATACGGCTTTGGGAACGACTGCGGCGGGCACCACCGTGACAAGTGGAGCCACCTTGGCCCTGTCCAACGACATTACCGTAAGTGCCGAGACACTCAGTCTGGAGGGGACGGGCGAAGGCGGTGTGGGAGCCTTGTTAAACATCTCGGGAACCAATACCTATGGAGGCGCGGTGACCTTGACGGCGGCTACTACCATCGCATCTCAGGCAGGAAGCCTGACTTTGAACAGTGGCACGGCTTTGGCGACAGGGGCCAATAATCTTACAGTGGACACTGCGTCGGGTTCTTCCATTACCATCAGCAGCGTGATCACGGACGGATCGAGCACCGCAGCCCTGACCAAAACGGGCACGGGAACCCTGATCCTTTCGGCGAACAACACTTACGATGGGATCACGACGGTGCAGGCAGGCACCCTGCGCATCACCAATTTAGGGGCGTTGGGTAACACCACAGGCGACACCATTGTGCAGAACGGGGCGACCTTGGAATTTGCCAACAACATCAATGTGCCGAGCGGAGAAACCCTAACTCTAACTGGAGACGGCGTTAGCGGCAAAGCGGCTCTGTGGTCCGATTCGGGCAGCAACGAAACGGATGGAGATGTGGTGATTTCGGCCTCTGGAGCCAGTATTGGGGCAGCCGCGGGTTCGACCCTGCGCTTGGATTCAGTTGTTTCCGGAACGGGCACCCTGCAACTTAAGGGGGCAGGGACGGTGGAGTTTGCTGCGTCCAACTCTTTTACCGGAAATTTAATCATCGGAACGGGCACGGACACAGTGACGGCCCGCTATGGGGATGGAACAGATCGGATCGTGGATACGGTGGCAGTTACAGTCAATTCCGGGGCCAACTGGAATTTGAATAATTTCAGCGACACAGTAGGTTCCTTGGCGGGCGCTGGGAATGTGCAATTGGGTAGCGCGACACTGACCGTGGGAGGCATTAACAGCAGCACGACCTACTCCGGTATGATGAGTGGGACGGGGAACCTGACCAAGACGGGCACGGGCACTTTTACCCTGACGGGAGGCAACACTTTCAACGGCACCTTGAATGCGAACCAAGGAATCACATCGCTGGGCGCGGCCAATGTTTTGGCCAATACGATGACTTTGGCTTTGGGCGGAGGCACGCTGCAGGTTAACGGGTTTGCAGACACCTATGGGGCCTTTGATCTTAATTCCAGTTCCACGCTGAATTACACCGGGACAAGCGGAGGCTTGCTCACAGCTTCATCCGTGGCCGCCGGGCCGGCGGGAACGCTGACGGTTGATAACTGGTTTGGTAATGCCTTTACCACCTCGCCTGCCTCCACTACGACGGCTTTCTTTGTCAACGGCGCGAGCATCACGGCAGACATGACCACGCTGGCCAACAATACGAATTTCACAGGTTGGGGCACGGGCGCGGGGTGGAAAACGGTCACTGGCGGTTTTGAGCTGGTGCCAATTTTGACGGGAGCTTTTCGATGGGATCGGGATGACGGGACTTGGGCCAATGCCACAGGAAATGTGTGGGTGGGTGATACAGCCCCGCCAAACAACGACGCCGGCACGGTGGTCTATTTTGGTGATGATGAAGACCCCATCCCTGCAATTCAAAATACGGCCGACCCAAAAACAGTTACGCTGAGTGGGGATCGAAGAGTTGGCACCATGATTTTGGATGGCACCAACAATCGAGACTACAACTTCCGTGCAAGCGGAGGAAACCGTGCACTGACCTTTGACCAAACCGGAAGCGGCACGGCGTTTTTAAACGTGGCGGGCACCGAAAACCATGTCATTGGGGACACCAACACAAACAATGAAAGGGTCAATGTCGTGCTGTCAGACAATCTCTTGATCCAAAACAATTCTTCGGCTGCCGTTGGTCTTACTTTTGGAACAAGTGGAGGGGACCATACATTTAGCAATGGCACCTCCTTGACCATCACGGGAACAAGTAAAACCCTGATTCATAGTCAAGTGACTGGTACTGGTTCGATCGTGAAAAACGGTTCCGGCATCCTGGAATTGACCGACACCAACAATACTTACAGCGGGGTAACCACATTGAATGCAGGAACCTTGCAAATCGGTTCCGACCTGGCCTTGGGCACAGGGACTCTGACCATCAATGGAGGTATTCTACAGGCCACGGGCGCAAACCGCACCGTCACCAACCGCAATGATATCAACGGAAGCTTTGCCTTCATCGGAACCAATACCCTGACCCTCAACCGCACTGGCGACAGCACCATTGGGACTGGCACGCACACCATCACAGTCTCGGATGTAACAGGCAGTGCCGCTTCCGATCTTATTGTGGGGGCAGGCAATGATCTGCGGGGGGCGGGGGGGTTGATCAAGAGTGGTCTGGGCACTCTGGAAATACGTTCGGATGATTCTGATTTTTCGGGTGGTCTAACCATCAATGCCGGGACGGTTACCACCGGGGCGGCCTTTGATGACGGCATCACTATTGGCACGGACGTGACTGGAGAGAGTTATCTCGGCACGGGTGCCATTACTGTCAATGCGGGCGGCACTCTGACCACGACGCAGAACGTAGCGGGGGGAACGGCTGGTTTTGACTTCACCCTGGGTGGAGGTGGCACACTCACCAATACGGGAGGTGCTATCACGATCACCAATGCCCAAGCGACCGAGTTCGGGGCCGACCTCTTCCTTAACGGCACGATCACATCCTCGGGTGGCACGACACAATTCATTGATTGGAATGACATGGAGGTGACGACAGGCAGCACCGCCATCAACGTCTCGGGCGGCACCACCACCTTCCGGCTCACGGACGACTTTAACAACGCAACGCCCAACAGCAATTCCCTGAACATCAACGTCAGTGGGACAGGCACCTTGAATGTCGAGCTGACGAATGCGGAAAGCAACAGCACCTTTGTCCTGGGAACGGATGACACCATCACCTTGAACGGCAGTGCCGCCGCCATGAATATCAGCACGGGTGCCGCCGCCAATAACGTCAACCTGACAGGGCGGGTTAATCTCTACGACGGCAGCCTCCTCACCGTGACGCAGGGCACCACCACTCTGGCCAGCACACTCACTTTGGACGGGGGCACCGCCCCCAACAAGGGCACCCTCGAGATCCGGGGTAATCTGGTTGTGAATGAACCCGACGTGGCCAACTCGCCCAATATCACCATCAACTCCAACTCAGCCACCAGCATCAGTGGAACCGACGCCAACTCCAGTATCACCAACCTGGGCACCCTGACCAAAACCGGGTCGGGCGTCACCACCATCCAAAACACGATCAACAACATCGGAGGAGAGCGCATCGTTATCAGCGGAGGAACCCTCCTCAATGGTGCCAGTGATCAGATTGCCAATGAAACCAACATGGTTTTGACCGGGGCCACCTATGATACCAATGGGTTTGATGAAGTGGTGGGCACCCTGACCCTGACCGCCACATCCACCATTGATCTGAACAATAGTGGCGGGGGCGGTGACTCCATCCTCCGTTTCGATAACAGCAGTGGAACAACCTGGACAGCCGCCCAGACAGTTAGTGTCACCGGTTGGAGTGGAGTCGTGGCCGGTGGAGGCACGGATCAGTTGTATTTTGGAAATACATCCAGCGGTCTGACCGCAGGTCAACTATCCCAGATTGTCTTTGTCAATCCCGCGGGTTTTGCTCCGGGAAATTATGGAGCATTAATTCTCAGCACGGGCGAGGTGGTGCCGGTGCCGGAACCCGCAGTCTACGTAACGCTTTTCCTATTGCTGGCCTATGTGGGCTGGAGAGAGCGGGCGCGACTGAAAAAAATCCTTCGTCTCTCATCTCCTGTTTCCTTGGGCTAAGGTTGAAGCAGGGTGTCAGTAAAGGGAAGACTTCGGGCACCCTGACCCCGGGCTTCCCGCTCTGAACAGATCCGGCCAGTTATAGGTCAAGCTCCACGCTCTCCAAGACGCTCTCCAGCCTTGCAAAATATCCCGCTTGGGCACGCATGCCACAATGAGCCCAAACCCGCTCCCTGCTCCGCAGTAAAAACCCTCCCCGTTATTGGAGTCGCGGACACTACGCAAATGTTAGCAGTGACACTTCCCACCACTCAACTCCTACTCAAGTTCCCACTCTGGTAATTCCTTAAAGCATGTGATCGCTTACAATCGCATAAATGCATATGTTCGCTTACATTCTTTCATTGCATATGGTCGCATGCACTGCTAAAGCTCTCATCATGAAGATAAGAAACGCCAAGGAACTGGGACTACTGGTTCGGGAGCGCCGACTTGAGCTCAAGCTAAGTCAAGCCATGCTGGCTGAACGGGTGGGTGTTTCCCGCCTCTGGATTGGCCTCCTGGAACAAGGAAAATCCAGTGCCCATTTGGGGCTGGCACTTCGAACGCTACAGGCCCTGGCAATCGACCTGGAAGCGGGGGAGAAAACCGCCACGTCTGTGGGCGCGTCGCCAAAAATCGACTTGGACAAACTGATCAGGAGCAGGACTTCCAGATGATTCAGGAGCTTTATGCATTGGCCAACGGCAGCACCATGGGCCGGATTCTATGGGACACAAAGCGGAGTAAGATGGGCTTTGTATACGATCCAACATGGCGCTCGGATCCATGGGCCTATCCTCTGTCCCTCTCGATGCCCTTGACGGTCGCATCTCACGCTCATGCGGTTGTCGAATCCTATTTATGGGGACTTCTTCCCGACAACGATGAGGTACTCCGGCGATGGGGACAACGTTTTCAGGTTTCCCCGCGCAATCCCTTCAAACTTCTCACTCATGTCGGCGAAGACTGCGCAGGCGCAGTGCAGTTGGTGAAACCCGATTCCATATCCAGCTACCTATCCAACTCAACGAGTGGTAAGGTTGATTGGCTGAGTGAGAAAGAAATTGCGGGGCGAATGGAGCTACTTCGCAAGGATCACAGCGTGTGGAGAACGGGCGGGGATACAGGGCAGTTCAGTCTGGCGGGAGCCCGACCCAAAACCGCCCTATATTATGATCCGAAGAAAAATAAATGGGGAGTTCCCAGTGGAAACATTCCTACCACCCACATTTTCAAGCCGGCCAACAACAGTTATGATGGATATGCAGAAAACGAGCATTTCTGCCTGCGACTGGCTCAGGGACTGGGTCTACCTGCCGCTTCCTCCGAAGTTCGTTACTTCAACAACATCCCCGTGATCGTGGTAGAACGCTACGATCGGCTCCGGGAAAAGGACAAGGTCATCCGCATCCACCAGGAAGACATCTGCCAAGCCCTCGGTCGTATGCCCCAGCAAAAATATCAGAATGATGGAGGCCCATCAACCTTGGAAATATTCACACTGCTTCGTGAGTGGTCATCAAACCGTGTGGCCGACGAGGATGTCTTTGTCAAATCTCTCGCTTTTAACTGGATTCTTTACGGCACCGATGCCCATGCCAAAAAATACTCCATCCTCATAGCTTCCGAAGGCCAGGTTCGATTGGCACCTCTCTATGACATTGCCAGTGCCATTCCCTATCCCCAAGTCCTAGCCCCACGGAAGGCAAAATTGGCCATGAAGATTGGCGGTCAATATCTTATCAATCGCACCGGATATCGCGAATGGGAAAAGTTTGCCAAGGAGCATCGCTTGGACAAAGACACCCTTATTGGAAATATCCAAAATATGGCAAAGCTCATACCAGATATTGCTGAAAAGATCGGTCAGGAAATGCAACAGCAGCAAATTTCCAGTAACACAGTCGAATTGCTGGTGAAATCAATGCCGGATCGCTCAAAGGAATGCCTGGTTCAACTTGAGCACGCATAAAATATTCAAAAATTTGATATTCCGCGCAACCGCCGCTCCCCTGGCCCCGAACCCGCTCCCTGCTTCGCAGTAAAAACCCTCCCGAGAAAACTTCAATTCACCTGTTGACTCCTCAGGCAAAATCCATATGTTTTAATTCCTATCGCGGGGTGGAGCAGCCAGGTAGCTCGTCAGGCTCATAACCTGAAGGCCGCAGGTTCAAATCCTGCCCCCGCAATTCTCCTTCACACAGTTGCTTCGGCGTATCTACGCCGCGATTAGAAGGCGATCACACCCCAGTTTTAACGGCAGCGGACTTCTGTTATGTATCATGTGTATCAGCTTCAGGGCATCCCGCTTCCAGGGCGTTACTACGAAGGTTCGACTGATGACCTTGATAAAAGGTTCAAAGATCACCATTCCCAGACTTCAGTTCATACATCCCATTTCGCAGCGTGGAAACTGACCACGGATTTAACGTTTTTAGATAAATCCAAAGCCACCGTCTCCGCACGTTATCTTAAAACCGGGTCAGGCAGGGCTTTCACAACCAAGCATTTATAAACCTTTTCTGGTTTTTCCTTCCCTAATGCTGACCAACATTTCCTGTTACAAGTTTGCCCCTCTGGACAACCTGAAAGAGCTGCGCCAACACCTTTTGGACGCCTGCCGTGGCTGGGGTCTGAAAGGAACCATCCTGCTCAGCCCCGAAGGCATCAATGTCTTTGTCTCGGGCCCCCGGCCCCAAATCGACCAACTCCTGAAACTGCTCCACAGCCTACCTGGATTGGAAGCTCTCAGCCCCAAATTCAGTGACAGCGATCATCAACCCTTCCGCCGCATGCTGGTCCGCCTCAAAAAAGAAATCATCTCCTTCGGTGTGGAAGGTATTGCCCCCGGACAACAGACCTCTCCAAAGCTGGCTCCGCAAAAATTGAAACAATGGCTGGATGAAGGCAAACCTATCATTCTTCTGGATACAAGGAACGACTACGAGGTCAAACTCGGGACCTTCCGTGGCGCACTCATCCCGCATATCGATCATTTCCGGGAGTTCCCCAATGCCGTCAGACGGCTTCCGGAAGAATTGAAGGGCCAGCCCATCGTCATGTTCTGCACCGGAGGTATCCGTTGTGAAAAAGCGGGTCCTTTCATGGAACGCGAAGGCTTCAAAAATGTTTTCCAGCTCGACGGCGGCATCCTGAAATACTTCGCGGAATGCGGCAGCGCCCACTACGAAGGGGAGTGTTTTGTCTTTGATCACCGCGTGGGCGTCGATTCGGGCCTGAAAGAAACAGGGTCGGCCCTGTGCTTCAACTGCCAGGCTCCCCTGACGGAAGTGGAACAGCAGGACGAACGTTATCAGCCGCCACTTTGCTGTCCGCACTGTTACAAAACTCCGGAAGAGGAAATGGCCGAAAAAATCCGCCTTCGCCACGAAGCCCTGGTCCGGGTTTCCCATCCCCTGCCCGGATCGATCCCTTACGACAATGAAAAACCCTTCATCATTCCACCAGGCCTCGATGGCAAAAACTTATTGGAATGTCTTTGTCATACATTCCCACAGATTCCGGAAGAGGAGTGGATTTCAAGATGTGAAAAAGGCCGCTTCTTCAATCAGCAGAAGCAGGGTTTAACCAAGGACAGCATCGTAAGGGTCGGCGAGCGTCTGACCCAACTTTTTCCGAACATCACGGAGCCTTCGGTCAATGTGGACATCCGTGTTCTTTTCGAGGACGAAGCTCTTGTCATCCTGAACAAACCGGCCCCGCTGCCCATGCATCCCAGTGGACGATTTAACCGCAATACTCTGGAGTATCTTTTGGACAAAGCGTTCAAGCCCTCACGACTGCGCCCTGCCCACCGCCTTGATGCCAACACCACCGGGCTGGTGGTCTGCGGAAAAAACCGCCATCTGGCCGGGCTGTTGCAACCGCAATTTGAAAAAGGTGACGTGGAAAAAACCTATCTGGCCAGGGTTCCGGGAAAACCGGATTACGATTCTTTTTCGTGCCGGGAGCCCATCAGCACCGAACCCGGACCAGCAGGATCGCGTGTCATCGACAGGGAAAACGGGCAACCGGCCCATACGGAGTTCCGGGTTCTTTCCCATCGCGAATCGGATGGAACCACCCTGATTGAGGCCACTCCCTTGACGGGCCGCACCAACCAGATCCGGGTTCATCTCTGGTATCTGGGTTTTCCGGTCTGCGGAGATCCTACTTATCTGACAGGCCATCGATTGGGAACCACCCAGACGCTGCCTCCTGAAGAATCCCCCCTCTGTCTCCACTGTTTCAAAATGAACTTTTCCCATCCCATCAGCAAAGAGAGGGTAAGCTTTGAGGCGCCCGCTCCGGACTGGGCGCACAGTCTCAAGGCTTGAGCATGCCGTTGATGGCCCGCGAGACACGCGAAAATGGGGTGCAAAGAATTCCAAATTCACTGAAGACCGACTTCACTTTTTAATTAGCCTGCTCAAAGCCATTCCTCGTAAGGTTTCTTCCTTTATTTCGCGTTTTTTCGCGGGCACCGGGATCAGTTAGCAGGGCCTATCTTGGAGTTGCAGAGTTGCGAAATACGGCTAAGGTCTTTTCCTTATGTCCCCCCTTTCAAGCGTCCCCCGGTCACGGCCTGCCACGCTTTGTCTTGGGCTCTTTTTATTGATCGGCTTCTCCCTCCACCTCTCCGGCGCTGAAACCAATCCTCCCTGGAAAACGTTGACACCTGAACAGAAGCTCAAGCTTCCCGATGGCCCGCGCTGGGACACCCTCAATCTATCCTCCTGTTACGAGTTGGCCCTCCTGCGCATGGAAAGCATAGGCCTCAGCGAACAGGAAATCCGCATTGCCCAGGCCCGCTACCGCGAAGCCATCGGCGCGGCCCTGCCCAGTGTGCATGTGCTGGGAGACCAGTTTATTTTTAAAGACCGCGGAACGGACTTCAATTCACCTGTGGCTGGCGGTGGATTTGGCAGCGAAAACCTGCAACCGCGCCAGGCCCGCGTGAATGTGAAAGTTCCCCTCTTTTCCGGCCTGCGCGATATTCAAATCGCCAAAGCGGCCAAAGCCGAGGTCGAAGGCAATCGCCAGACCCTCCGCCAGGTCCGCCAGAACCTATATCTGAATGTGGCCGAATCGTTTTACCAGGTTCTTTCCTACGAGGAAGACCTGCAGATTCTGGCCGATGTGCAAAAGACATTGAACGACCGGAGTGACGAGCTGGACAAACGCGTCAAGCTGGGCAAGTCCCGCGATAGCGAATCCCTCCAGGCCCGCAGCCTTCTGGCCCAGACCAAGGTAAATGTCGAACGCACGCGCGGCCTTCTCGCCGCCAGCCGGGAAATGCTGGCCTTTTATGTGGGTGTTCCCAGTGAACGCTGGTCCCTGAAAGACGATGCTCCGCCGCCACCCAGCAGTCTGGAACTGGGCGAATATCTTTCCCAGACCACAGGCCGTCCTGACGTTCTTGCTGCCATCCAGATGGAACGATCCGCACGGGCTCAGCTTTCCGCAGCCAAAGGCGAACATTGGGGGAAACTTTCCTTTGAGGGAAATTACACCTTCTACGATTCCGACAGCCAGCGCGACGGAGACTGGTCCGGTTATCTAACATTGGACATTCCCATATTCGAGGGCGGCTCCATCGAAGCCCGCGTCGACCAGAGGAAAGCCATTTTCGCCCAGAAGAAATTGGATCTTTCCCAACTCGAACGCGAAGCGCAGCGTGACGTCCGCTCCTACTTTAACCAGTTCAACGCCACCGTGGCCGAACTGGCCCGCCTGAATGAAGCCGTCGATACAGCCCGCCAGAATTACCAGGCCCAAAGGGCCGACTACGACCTGCGCGTCGTCAACAACCTCGACGTCCTGGATGCCCTCAACAACTTTCTCGCCCTTACCCGCGACAAAAGCACGGCGCGCATGAACGTCCGCCTGAATCTGATACGGCTTTACGTCGCCGCCGGGACGGCGACTGAAGGATCAGGGATCATGCAGCAAGCTGCGAAGTAATTACGTGATTAAGTAATTAAGTGAAACGGTATCTGAATAAAAATGTTTTGAAACTTTGTTTCTTTTGCGTCTCTGCGCCTTGGCATTGAAAATCCCATGAATCTTACCGAAATCTCTGTCAGACGCCCCGTATTCGCCTGGATGCTCATGTCCGCGCTGATCATCTTCGGCGCGATCTGCTTTGGACGGCTCGGTGTTAGTTTTCTTCCGGACGTCGAAGTTCCCAACGTCCTGGTTCAGGTCACCTGGCCGGGTGCCGCGCCCGAGGTCATGGAAACCGAGATTGTCGACCAGATGGAGCAGGCCCTGATCAACGTCTCCGGTATCAAAAACCTGAATTCCACCATCTTCCAGGGCAGCGCCAACATCAGCCTCGAATTTTATCCCGGCCGCAATGTCGATGCCGCCCTGCTCGAAGTCCAGACCAACATCACCCGCGTAAAACTTCCCCTCGAAGTCGACAACCCTCTCATTCTCAAAGTCAATCCCTCCGACCAGGAAATCATGTGGCTCGGCATCAGCAGCGATACCCGCTCCCTTCTCGACCTGACCGTTTATGCCGAACGTTATCTGCGCGACAAATTCCAGGTCCTGCCCGGAGTCGGCCAGCTCATCCTCAGCGGTTTTGCCGAACGCAATCTCCGCGTCTGGGTCAACTACGACAAACTGAAGGAATACGATCTCACCATCCTTGATGTGCAGAACGCCCTCCGCACCCAGAACATCGAACAGGCAGCAGGCCTCCTCGAAAACAACCGCCAGGAAATCAACGTCCGTTTAATGGGCGAAGGAATCAACCCGCAGGAAGTTGGCGAAATTCTGATCAAACAACGCGGCAGCCAGCCCATCTTCAACTCCATCATCCAGATCAAAGACGTGGCCCGGGTCGAAGACGGCCTGAACGACATACGGTCCATCTCCAAGATCGCCGGAGTGCGCGGGGGCGGCATCGGCTTCCGCAAACAGCGCGGAGCCAATTCCATCGAGGTTGCCGACAATATCAAGAAAACCATTGAGGAACTCCGGCCCTCCCTCCCCAAAGACATCAAAATCGAAGTCAACTATGATGAATCCAAGTTCACCAAAGAAGCTGTTGAGGAGACGGAATTCACGCTCATTCTCTCGGCCATTCTCACCGCCCTGATCTGCTGGCTCTTTCTCGGCTCCCTTTCCTCCACCTTCAACGTGGTCATGTCCATCCCCACCTCGGTGCTGGGAACCTTCATCGTCCTCTACTTCCTGGGTTTCACCCTGAACATGTTCACCCTCCTCGCTCTCTCGCTCGCCATCGGGGTGGTCGTGGATGATGCGATCATGGTGCTGGAAAACATCGTGCGGCATTTCGAGATGGGTAAAAGCCGCAGCCAGGCCGCCATCGACGGCACCCGTGAAATCACCGGCCCCGCCATCGCCGCCACGCTCGCAGTTATCGCGGTCTTTCTACCCATTGCCTTTGTCGACGGGGTGGTCGGCCAGTTTCTTTTCCAGTTCGGCGTTACCATCTCCGCTGCGGTAGCCCTATCCCTGGTCGAGGCTCTGACCCTGACCCCGATGCGCTGCTCCCAGTTCCTTTCGGTCCACCGCACCAATTTCATCACCCGCGGGGTCGACAACACGATCAAATTCCTGACCCAGCAGTACAGCCGGGCCCTTCCATATTGCCTGCATCACCGCGTCCTCATCCTCGGCGGCTTTATTGCTATCTTCCTATTCACCCTTTGGATTGCCAGCCGGGTGCCCGGCGAATTCTCACCCGCCCAGGATCAGGGAACACTCTTCATCAAATACGAAACCCCTGTCGGCTCTTCCCTGGAATATACAGAGAACAGACTGGCCGAAGCCGAGAAAATCATTCTGACCCTTCCCGAAACCCGCACCTACTTCCTGGCGGCAGGCAGCTTCTTCGACGGTAACGTCAACAGCGGAGTCATGTTCGTGGACATGAAGCCCAAAGCGGAACGAACCAAAACCCAGCAGCAGGTCATGGAGGAACTAAGACCCCGGTTGGAAAAAATTCCCGACCTGAAATCGTTCCTCGTCGATCTGTCCAAGGGCGGGCCCGAGGGCGGCTTGGGCTTCCCCATCACCTTCTCCCTGCAGGGGCCGAATCTTGCTGTCCTGAAAACGGAGTCCAATCGACTCATCGAATGGATGACCACAGAAAAGTTGGCCGTGGATCTGAACACTGATTTCAAAGACGGACAACCGGAACTCCGCGTCAAAATCAACCGCGCCGCCGCCGCCGCCCGCGGTGTCACCGTCCAGGAAATTTCTGATACCGTCGCCGCCGCTATCGGGGGTGTCCGCCAGGGCAAGTTTACCAACGACGACCGACGCTATGATATCCGCATCCGCCTGGAACCCGATGAACGCACCCGTGCGCAGGACATGGAAAAACTGACTGTGCGCAATATCCATGGCGAAATCATCCTCCTGAAAGACGTGGTTACCTACGAAGAGGTTTCCAGCCTTCAGACCATCGCCCGCCGCAACCGTGAACGCTCCATCACCGTCACGGGAAACCCGGCTGTGGGCCTGGTGGAAAATACCGTGATGGCCACAATCAAGGAACACGCGTTAAAAACCCTGCCTGAAGGTTACCGCCTAATTCCCTCTCAATCCGCTGAAACCAATGAGAAATTTGGCCGGGATATGGGACTTGCCCTCGGTCTGGGCATTCTCATTGCCTATATGATTCTGGCCGCCCAGTTCAACAGTTTCGGTCAGCCCTTCCTCATCCTCCTGGCCATGCCCTTTGCCTTGAGCGGTGCCGCCCTGGGCCTTTTCGCCTTTGGCCAAACCTGGAACCTCTATAGCGCCATCGGCCTGATTCTTCTTTTTGGGATTGTGAAGAAAAATTCCATTCTATTGGTCGAATTCACGGATAAGGTTCGCGAGAAAGAAGGTGTCTCACCTGAAGAGGCCCTGCTCAAAGCCTGTCCGATCCGCTTGCGTCCGATTCTTATGACCTCAATCGCCACCATGGCTGCGGCCCTGCCTCCTGCCCTGGCCTTTGGTCCGGGTGCGGAAAGCCGCATCCCCATGGCTCTGACCATTCTCTGCGGTTCCGCCGTCTCCATGCTGGCCACCCTCTTCATTGTCCCCTGCTGCTACAGCATCATGGAAAGCGTCAAGAGCTGGTTCGGCAGGCTCTTCATCAATCTTGGATGGAAATCCACAGCAGTTTGACTTCATTTGCTCTTTCCCCACACGGAAACTTCGTTAGGCTCCAGAAAAGGTTATGAGCCACTACCGCTATACGCTCGCAGGGGATGATCTTAAAAAGAAGAAAGCCCGCACCATTACGGCCAAAACGGAAAAGGCCGCCTGGGAACAGATTACTTCCAAACATCTGGATCTGAAGGTGAATTCTTTTGAAGAAGTTCCCAATTTGTTGCCCAAACCCACATCCTCTACCACTCCCCTGCCCGGTAAAACCCAGCCTATCAAAGTGGCAACAGCCAAAATTCCCCAGGCCAAAGTCCTCTCCAAACTAAAAAACATGCTTTTTCTGCAGCATGGAAAATGTTTTTTCTGCGGGGAAGTCCTGGCTGAGAAAGAAGCCAGCATCGAACACCTGAATCCTTTATCCAAAGGTGGCAGTAAGACCGAAGACAACGAAGTCGTCTGCCACAAATCCCTCAATGGAACCTTCGGCAACATGGACCTGAAGCGGAAGTTCGAGTTTACGTTAAAAGCGGCCAAAGCTTTTAAATGTCCCAAATAAACTCTGGTCAAACCCGGCGGGGAAATCAAAAAGGAGTTTCCTAATTAAATATTGAGCTACTATCAATGAACAGGATCCATCGCCTGGTGAATCTTACAACCGCCGCCTTCTTTGTTTTCCTGGTTTGGATCATTTACCTGGCCGAGTCCGGGAAAACCATGCCTTTTTTCCAAACGGCCAAAAGTACTCCTTATGGCGACAAAATTGGGCACTTCATCCTCTTTGATTTCTCTGCCTTCCTCCTCATCCTTGTTTTCAGATGGAGGGGTTTCCGGTCGGTGCCGCTTTTCATTCCCTATGGCGCCCTGCTGGTTGTTGTCTTGGTCGTTGTAGAAGAAGCCAGTCAGCGCTGGTTCCCAGGCCGGACTTGTGACATCAGCCTACAAATCAAAAGCCTGACAAAACTGCCTTCCTGATTTTTTAGGTTCTGGGTCCGTTTGCTGAGATTCGAAGTTGTAACCGCGGTCTCCAAATCGCGGGAATCTGCAAAAAGGTGAGGAACCGAGGCCCGGAGGCCCCGGCTACAACGAAACCGGCCCATTGCCATTTTTTAGTTGGTTTCCTTTCTGACGGGAGACGATTTGATTTCCCATGCACCATAACACAAACTGCGCAGAGGGAGTCCTGAATAGCATCATCTGCCGTTTTGTACTAATTTACTTCTGATCTCACTTAAGGTCTGCCTTTCACCCTTGAACTTCCTGATCTGCTCACAACGCGGGATCTTGTCAGACGAGAACATCTGATATCCGGACTCCCGGACTTCCGTCACCTCCAGCAAACCCTCTTGGATCCAGAAACGTATGGTTGGCACCATAACCCTGGCCGCTTTAGCCAGAGCTCCAATCTTCAACAGCTCTTTCGGGCTGCCTGCATCTTGCGAGTTTGTTTCCAGAGCGGACTCCCTGCGGGCGGCATTAAAAAAAATACTTAGAAAACGATCTGCGGCTTTCACGATCAGCTTTTCGTAAAGGACTTATAAACCGCCCAACTGATCTTTTCCTATTGCCTCCAGATAGCGCAACCGATCTTCCTTGGGAATAATGCCGGGGGATATCCCCGCATCATCAGCAATAAATTCATCAGAAGCCGGGCGATACAAGCTTACGTAAGCCTTTTCAGGGTCGATGATGAAGCCCAAAAGCGGGGCAAATCCGCCTGCGTGGTCGCCGTCCTGTGTCTCTTTTCTCCTGCTCCTTCATTCTCGAGTTCTTTAACCGCTTCCCAATCTCGAAAATTATCAAATGTAATGATTGGCCAACGAGGTCACTCGCAAATTTTTCTTCAGATCACTCAGGTTCATGGTCGGCAGGGATTTCAGGGTGATCACCTTGGCCTGGCCCGGAAAGAGATCAAAGAAATTGTCAGAGGCCCGGAAATCGGCCCCGTTCTCAAAATGAACCATGACGTGCGGCAGAAAGACCCCCGAGAGAAAGCGGACTTCAAAAGCCCCGTCTTTTTCATTTATCTCCACATCGGGAAGCTGCTTGGCGAATTCTAACTTGCGGGGAGGTGTGAACAGCGTGGTGTTTTCTGATGAGGGCAGGCCCTCTGCTTCAAGACGGGTCTGTAGGACAATCTTTTCCCGTCCGGCTTTTTCAATCTCGTCCGAAAAATCGAGGATTTCGACAAGCGTGGAGGTGTTCGGTTCCAGTCTCAGTTTCTCCCCTCCTGAACGCAGCACTTTTCCGTTTTCAACATGAAACAAAGTCCAGCTGTAGTTCACATCCACCGCCTTGATTCCATCGTAGACCGCATGGATCTCAGCCGACTGGATGGTGCTGAACAATGTATTGGTGCTGCCGTGCATTTCTTCCCTGCCCAGGCGTTTGGGCGAAATCAGCAGGGGTGAAAAGAAACGGCGTGCGGCAAATTGCAGGGCCTTCCAGCGCCCGCCGAAGTCAATGCTGGACCAGGAGGCTGCGGGCCAGATGTCATTCAGCTGCCAATACAGTGCCCCCATGGTCCGGGGCATGTTGCGCCGGAAATGTTCAATGCCGGTTTTCATGCAGTAGGCCTGGTTGAACTGCGAAAGATAGGACGCGCCCCGGTAATCCTTGGGGAAACGGTACAGACGGGAAACGTAATCAAAAATCGTGGCGTTTCCCCCTCCGTTTTTTTGATGGCAATCCATGTCAGGGCCGAAGAGGTTGATATCCTGGGTGAAGGTGGCCACGGTTTCAGGATGCGGATAAGCCTGCATGCCAAATTCCGAATAAAAACGGTGGTATTGTTGTTCATAAACTTCCACTGGCTTGCGTGAATGCCAGACATCCCAGAAATGGGCATCGCCGGAATCCTCGTTGTGCGTGGGGTGTCCGACCCCATTCAAATTGAAAGGTGATGTGGGAATATAGGAAGCCACGGGATGATGTTGCTTCACCAGGTCCGGCAACAGCACGTAAAACATGGCCCGGTAATCCTCCGCCGACTTGCCCGAAGAGGCTTCGTCCATCATCAGGTGTTCAGCTTCATTGTTTCCACACCAGAGCGCAAATCCGGCATGGTGGCGGAGGCGCTTGATTTGGAACTCTGCTTCCATGCGGACGGAATCAACAAACGCCGGTGTTCCCGGATAAAAAGCGCAGGCAAACATGAAGTCCTGCCAAATTAGGATGCCCTTCTCATCGCAGAGATCGTAAAAAACATCACGCTCATAACTGCCTCCGCCCCAGATCCGGAGCATGTTCATGTTGGCATCGGCAGCCGATTGCACGAGATCGCGGTATCGTTCATCTGTTCGTTCAGGCATGAACGAATGGCAGGGGATCCAGTTGGCTCCTTTGGCAAAAACCGGCACACCATTGATGGTGAAGTGGAAGGACGTTCCCCACTGGTCGGCTTTTTGTTCAAGCCTGACTTCACAAAGCCCGAGGCGCCGTTCCCATATGTCCAACTCCGTTCCCTCAGGCGACAAAAGATGGACGGACAGATGATAAAGAGGTTGGCCACCCAGTCCGTTGGTCCACCATAGTTTCGGAGCATTGACTTCCAGTTGGCCTGAAGCCGAAGGGGAAAATTCCGTCGAAGCCACCACGGAACCCTCAAACCGGAGCGTGGCGGAAAAGACCAGCCCCTCCGTTTGTTGAGCGGAAGTTTCAGGAAAAAGGTTCAAAAGGACCCGATCCGTGCTGTGCTCCTGAGCTATCCTGACGGAATCCAACTTGTTGCTGTTCCAGCCTTCGAGATAAATGGCCTCGCAAATTCCGGAGGAAGTCAGCCGCGGACCCCAGTCCCAGCCGAAGGAACATTGTTCCTTTCGCAGCAGGGGTCGTCCACCAACCCGGTCGCATGTCTCAGGTTTCAAAGGCGTCGGACTGAGTTTCCGGATTTCCTTCATCGGACTGGTGAAGATAATACGAATGGTGTTTGTCCCTGACCTGAGGAATTTTTTCACCGGGAATCGATGGGGATGAAACATGTTGGATGATGTGCCTACCGTTTGGCCATTGATTTGAATGGCGGCCACCGTATCCAGTTCCTCGCAAACCAAGTCAAGGTTTTCGGAAGCAAGTAGACTTTTCTCAACATCAAAGTCGCGGAAGTATTCCCAATCCTCTTCTTCAATCCACTGAAGCTGAAATTCGTTACGCCCGTAAAAAGGATCAGGGATCAACCCGTTGCCAAGCAGGTCGCTGTGTACACAGCCCGGAACCGTGGCCGGCCAGGTCTCTGCCTCGGAACTTTTACGGAAAGACCAGACTCCATTCAGCGACAGATGCGTTTTCATAAAGGAAGGATGTCAAACGATGGCAAGCATCCTTTAAAGATGAAGCACAAAATAAAAAACGAAGGCACTCTTCCTCTTAAAAAAATTTTGCGGACAGAGAGCGTGTCACGGCTTGGGAAGCGGGTGCTACCAGGAGCCAAAGGGCTGCAAGGATGGCATATCTGAATGAACTCATCATAAGACCTCTCAAAGGTAATGAGCCGAATAGTTATTAGTCTGATTAAGAGGCTTTAGCCGCGATCTCCGAATCGCGGATGTCCAGGCTTCCCATCTGAAGAAAACCCAAAGGCTTCCGAGGTTCGATAAACACCAACATGAACCTGAAGGCAATGCGCCTTATTATCATTACTCTCCCTTGCCTGCTTAAGTTTGCGTTCATCCTGGATCCTCCACAACCTGTACTTGACCAGAATGCCTATTTGAGGTTACTTTAACCACTCAATGTATTCCGCAGTCAAATCCGCATCCGTTATTATGGCAGTCGTCGTTATCGTCGACTCAGCCGTGACGGATTCGTGACTTTAACTCCCAACAAAAACGAATCCAACCCACGGCTGACAAGGCTGTGGGTTTTTTATTGCCCATGGCCTTCAGCTTCCAAAAAAAGGAACCAAGACCATGACCATCACAGATCGAACCTACCAGCCCCGGCCACCGAGGCAGCAGGAAACCTATACACCCGGACACGGCAGCCAGGCCACCCGCTACATGTCCACCCGCAGCCTGGAATCCCACGGCGCCTTCGTGCTACCCTGGCTACAGGAAGGCCAGCAGGTGCTGGACTGCGGATGCGGGCCGGGAACCATCACGCTTGGACTCTCTGAAAAAATTTTCCCGGGCCACGTGACCGGTATCGATATCAACGCCGGTCAGATCGAACAAGCAGAGCGACTCGCTTTCGGTCTGGAACAGGTGAATGCCTCTTACCGTATAGGAAGCATCTACTCGCTTCCGTTTGAGGATCACTCTTTCGATCTGGTTTTCTCCCACGCCCTCTTCGAGCACCTGCGCTCGCCACGTGAAGCATTGAAGGAAATAAGGCGAGTGTTGAGACCGGACGGATTCATCGCCCTCTGCAGCCCGGATTGGGACCGGTTCGAACTCGACCCCTTCCCGGAATCAACGCGTGAGGCCATCGACGCCTATCGCTCCCTGCAAACGCGCAACGGAGGCAATACCAGGGCC
The DNA here is from genome assembly GCA_038250235.1 of Methylacidiphilales bacterium. Taxonomy (GTDB): domain Bacteria; phylum Verrucomicrobiota; class Verrucomicrobiia; order Methylacidiphilales; family JAAUTS01; genus JAAUTS01. The sequence continues at coordinate 33,063 of JBBSCO010000017.1, forward strand.
GGGGCCGAATTGTCTGAATTGCTGAAAAGGGCAGGCTTCCAGTTGTTGTCCGAAGAAACCCGCCTGGAAACCTATGAGCCTCCTGGCCTCATCGCCGAATACCTGGCCCGCCAGCTCGAACGAGACGGGCAAAGTCAGCACGCCCGCTCGCTGCGGGAATGGTCGGGAGAACCAGGCGCCTTTTTCAATCAGGCCTGGACCAGTATGGTGGGACTATGAGGTTCTGGATCAAATGGCCCAATCATGTAATCCTTCCGCCAGATATCTGGAAAATGCCATCACTTTGGGGCTGCGTGCTCCGGGAGCCCCCACCGTTTTGTTGACGTCGTAAATGACACATTGGCCGTCCACCATGCCGTAGTCGATTTTCCCGTAATCTAAAAACAGACGCTTCCGGAGTTCTAACAATTCGTGGGGAACAGGCTCTTCGACAGTCTCACTGCCCAACTGCGTCCTGGTGGAAACAATGGGGTTCCGACTCCAGGTCCTTAAAAGCCTGTGCCTACTTCCCAGAAAGCAGTATTTTCTCAAAATATAAAACTCGTTGTCACGTTCCGGAAGGAACTTTTCCACAACCAGATCTTCGCGTTGCCACCATTCTGGAGGAACAAGCTTTGATGAAGTGAACACCGGATACTGGAGAACAGAATTTACCGGTTCTCCCAGACACCTCCGTTGGATGGATCGACCAAGCCTTTTGAAAAAAAACAGAAGCGGCTGGCGATCTGACCCTTTTTGAAAGGCATATTCGATTTCAGGTAAACCACCATAGTTCGCATCGGTCTTCACAATCACCGGCCCGGCCCATTCATCTGGTGATTTGACCAGGTTCTGTGAGAAAACCGACTTACGGATGTCCTTGAGGTTTCCATTGATCGCTTTGGCATATCCTGCGGCATAAAGCAGGTATTCCTCTGGTACCACACTCAGATCAACATGTAGAAACAAAATACTTTCCGTGGAAAGGCTTGGCAGTCCGCTAATAGTCTTTACCTCATGACCCTGCTCGCGCCACACCTCCGCCAAAGCACCTATCAACATGTCCTTATTTTCCGCACGACCTCCCGACGCCAATTTTAAAATGGTAATTTTCATGCCTAGTAGAATAGTAGGCATAACTGCCGCTTTTTCCAAAATAATGCAAATTAATACGTCGCGCCCATGCTGACACCTGTTATCACTTTGGATGATCTCTATTCCCCGGACACTCTGTACGCCGCCCTTCCCTATCCAGGTCAGAAAAACTGGATTCCAGATGATCCGCTGGTTCGGATCGGCTTGTCTGGCAACAGCCTTGTTCTGGCCGGTCGCATACCTGTGCTGGTGGAGCACTCTTTTTGCGATCTGGACATTCTGAAAATGTTCAAAGGTCTCGCTTCCGGCTTTAGCCAGAACCCCCTTTTCATCGCTTATCATCCACCGGACATACTCAGTGCCCTGCGCAATCATGTGAAGAAAGGCGGAAAGATCTGCACGCCCCACCGCTATCCCGACTCCATTCTCCGCCCTGAAGACCATATCTTTGATCCTCAACTCCTCTCGGATCTCAACAACAAACGCCACCTACCACGCTGGGCAGGCAAAGCCCCGTATCCCGGACGGAAAGTGGTGAAACTCAAGGATCTTCAGAGGGAAGAAATGTTCCCGTATGTCGTCAAAGTTCTCACCGACTGGAGTTCCGGCGGAGGAGCCGATATCCATATTTGTCAGAACCGCAAGGATGTTGAACAAGCCCTGGTAAAATTTGCTTCAGAATACGAGCTTCTGGTCGAGCAGTGGATACCCGAAGCAAGGATTTTCTGTATCCAAGGGGCCGTTCTCAGGGATGGCACCTGCCGTTACCTCGGCTCAACGGAACAGATTTGCGATTCGGGCGGAGAACCCCTTCACAACTGGATAGACCCCTCCACCACCGTCACCCCTCAGTGCCAAAGATGGGCCTTGGATATTTTCCAACGAGCTGCCGCAGCAGGTTATCGGGGAATGGCAGGCCTCGACTTCCTGAAAAATACCGCAGGCCATTTCTTTCTGATCGACCTCAATTTCCGAACCTGTTTTTCCACTCCTCCACTCGCTTATTACCCCTCTCTGCTCCAGGAGTGGAAGCATCCCTGCTGGAGCGTAAGACCTCTCGCCACAAGTGCCTCCAAGACGCGTGTACTGGACTGCGTGACAAAAGGAATCTCTGAGCAGGCCATCATGCCGCGGCAGATCCAACAGACCCCCACAGGCTGGAACATGGTCCTGACCTTTGGCGGAGCCAACCGTCCGGATGTTGAAGACAAAGTCGCCGAATTCACCCGCCAACTCCATTGAAATGGCAGGAGCCTTTCTGCGGCCAGGCACTACTTCAACTTCGCTTCCGTTTCCTTCTGGCGGGGTTGGCTGACATTCCGCACATATCCGTTGTTCGGGTTCTTTTTGACGTAATCCTGATGATAGTCTTCGGCCGGATAAAAGACCGTCAAAGCACTGATTTCGGTGGTAATCGGTTTGCCCAGCTTTTTCTGCAATTCAGCTTTTGATTTCAGAGCTGCTTGTTTTTCTGCTTCAGTTTTATAGAGGATGATCGATCGGTATTGCGGCCCAAAATCGGGCGCAACCCCGTTTTTTACCGTGGCATCATGGCTGGCCCAGAACGTTGTCAGTAAGGCTTCATAGCTGATTTTGGCTGGATCGTATTCGATCTCAACCGCCTCGGCATGACCCGTGGCTCCGCTGCCGACTTCCTGATACGTCGGATTTTTTTCCGGCCCGCCCGCGTAACCGGAAACGACTTCCACCACGCCCGGCGTATTTTCAAAGATCAATTCCACACACCAGAAACAACCCGCACCCAGAACCACCTTCCGCGTCTTGGCTGCGGGCTCCGCCGCCTGGCCCAGACCCGTGAAGAGCACTCCCAGAAGAAGGGAAACGAAAAGGGTTTTGATTGGTGTGAAGAGTCTGTGTTTCATAAAGGTCTTTCTTTAAGACGCCGGCCGCTTCGCTTTATTCCTGCTTTCTCTCCCAGAGAGCCGTGTAAATGAGACCTCCATCAAATTCCTGCTCTTTGCAGGGCCTGAAGCCCTCCCTTTTCAACAGAGGCAGCGGGTTTTCCAGGACATCGGCTTTCAGGCCGGTCATCCCTTTGAAAAAAAGAATCATGAGCCGGACAATCACCCGGGCACGCCACCGTTTCCATCCCTTCCCAGGAATCTGAAAATCCGCCAGCAACCAGCAGGCTTCCGGCCGGGCCGAGCGGGCCAGACGGGAAACAACCTCTTCCAGCTGCACTCCATTGAAGCAATCGAGGAAATAGTTGGTCACGATCCAGTCATAAGCCGATAAGGGCAGGTCCTTTCCCAGAACATCCTGACACAAATAGATCACAGCCTCGTCGGCCAACCCCGCCTTGCGAAGTCGTCCCCGGGCCTTCTCCAACATTTTTTCGCTCTGATCAAGGCAGGTGATCTGCAGCTTGGGATAGTTTCGTAACAGGACTTCCAGAAATCGACCATGTCCTTCACCCGCCAGTAAAACATTTCCGGAATCCGGTAGAGGGAACGCGGTGCGACCCTTCTGCATCAGGTTGCCGGCACAGAAAAACTCCATCCACCCGTAAAAAGGCGCGATCCGATCAAAGCCCGGCCTGCCATGGGAAACCATCCACCAACTTCCCGCCAGGAAGGCCCCCGTGGCGTAGGCCGCCACATCCAGGATGTCGCCGGTCGCGCGGGACAAAAAAAAAGGCAGCACCGCTTCGCTCAAGAGTGACCAAACAATCAAGTGCCCAACGATTTCTCTCCGGGTGGGAGCTTCATCGTGACGACGAAGCCCCAGCAGGCGCTGGACCCAAAGCAAAAGAGGCAGGGCCGCGGGAATCAGGAGGATATCGTTGAAGTGGTCATGAAAAAAGGAGAGGGATGTCTGCGGCTTCAGGCCCCAGCGGTTGAGAGCATAAAGCAGACAAGCTCCCAGGAACAGGGGGTCCAGGCCGTAACGGAAACGCTTCACAGGGCCAGGGTGATGACAACACCGCTCAGAGCCGCCAATGCCAGCTTGCAAAAGAAAACAAACATGAATCCAAGGATAACGATCCTTCCCGCAAGGGCAAGAATCCATGGGCCCCATCTATCGCCATGCAATAAAGTCAGCTCCTCGACACTCCCAAGGGGTATGCGCAGCTTCCTGGCCCTTTTGATGTTTATTCCATTCATGCTGATCACGACCTCGAAAGCCGCCACCGTTTTCGAGAGCGGCCCCGGCAAAACCACCCTGCTCGAACTTTACAGTTCCGAAGGTTGCAGCAGTTGCCCACCCGCCGAGGCCTGGATCTCCAAGCTCAAAAAAAATCCTGATCTCTGGAAAAAAATCGTGCCTGTCGTTTTCCATGTGGATTACTGGGACAACCTGGGATGGCCCGATCCTTTCGCCCATCCCGCTTTTACCCGACGCCAAAGGGACTACAGCGCAGCCTGGGGCACCAACAGCATTTATACACCGGGCTTCGTCAGCAACGGAAAAGAATGGCGGGGCTGGTTCCAAGGCCAGGCCGTTCCGGAAAGTCCCGCCGGCAAGGGCAGGCTCCGGGCGGTCCTTGACGCCGGGAAACTTGAAGTGACTTTTGATTCCACTGAAAGCTCAACAGCGGAGGTGGAACTGGCCTTGTTGGGAACGGATCTGACCATCGACGTCAAACGGGGAGAAAATGGAGGCAAAAAACTTCTACACGATTTCGTCGTCCTTCATCTGGATCAGCAGCCTTTGGCCAAAGGCCCTATCCGCTTTACGTTGCCCGCCGATACCCTGGCCAAAGCCAGCGCTCTCGCCGTCTGGACCCGGGACAGCCGCAGCCTCGAAGTTCTCCAGGCCACAGGAGGCTGGCTGAAGGAACCCTCCAGGTAATCGCTACACCTTTTTTGATTGGCTGGTTCAGGCGCCTCCTTTACCCTCTTTCCTTTATGGGACGCCAATGGTTACACGCTAAACGTGCCGTCGCCGGACTGAAGAAGTCGCAGGCCAACGGTAAACTCGTCAAAGACATCATGGTTGCCGCCAAACACGGCGGACCTGATCCCGATTCCAATTCCCATCTCGCCACCGCCATCGAACGCGCCAAGCGCGAAAGCGTCACCCGCGACGCCATTGAACGCGCGATCAAAAAGGGATCGGGCATCGGTGACGACAAAATCACCATGGAACACGTGAACTTCGAGGGTTACGCCCCGCACAAAGTTCCCGTCATTGTGGAAGTTTTCACCGATAACAACAACCGCACCGCTCCCGAACTGCGCGTGCTCTTCAAGAAAGGACAACTTGCCGCCTCCGGCAGCAACAAGTTCCTTTTCGACCATGTAGGTCTGGTTGAAGCCCATACCTCCGATCCAGCCGCCGATATCGAGGCAGCTGCCATTGAAGCGGGCGCGAACGAAGTTGAGGTTTTCACCCACGCCCAGAACGATGAAATTCCCGAAGCAGCCTGCGGTGCACGCTTCATCACCGACCGCACGCAGATTCATGCCGTTTCCAAATGGCTTTCCACAAACGGATGGGCCGTTATCACCAGTGAAATGGGATATCTCCCGAAGCAGTTCCCCGAACTAGCGGAAGAGCAGCGCGGCGAAGTAGGCGAATTTCTCCAGGCCCTCGACGACCATGACGACGTCCATCGCGTCTGGGCAGCCATCAAATAAGTCAGACGCTTTTCCCACAAAATCCTGCTTTCTGTTACAAACGGCCCTGTAACCGACCCGCGACAATACGATATAGATCGTCATTACTATTGTTATGACGAAGGCGTCAGGAAAATCAGGTTCTTATCCAAGGATTTTTAGCTCGCTTCCTGTCCCCGCATGCCAGACAGTCTTTCGTGGAGGATCATCTTCGTCTATGTCTGTCTTACGTGGTCAAAACGATCACCCGATGCACCGTTCCCAGCTCTGCTGCAAATTCTGTTTCGTCCAAAATTTCTAGGTGCCCCTGCCCAAAATCCAGTCTCATCTTATGGAAAAAATCTCGTTGGAAAAAATCCGTCAATTGCTGATCGAAAACTGCATGTTGAAAGTCGCCCCCGAATCCATCGGGGAGGAAACGCTTTTATTCGGCCCTGATGGGCTGGGATTGGACTCCATCGATGCACTGCAGTTGACCCTGGGTATAGAAAGCACCTTCGGCGCAGCAATCAAGGATCCCAAGCTGGCCATCCAGATTCTCCGCACCCCGGGCACCATCAGGCTATGGGTGGAACGCCAACAGGACTTCCCGTGAACGCCATAACCTGGGATACGATTGTCGTGGGTGGCGGCCCCGCCGGCAGCACCACAGCCGGCCTTCTGGCGAAGGCAGGTCAGAAAGTACTTCTCCTCGAACGCGACACTTTTCCGCGCTTTCACATCGGCGAATCCCTCATCCCCTATGGTAATGACGTTCTACTAGAGCTAGGGGTGTGGCCCAAGCTGGAAAAAGGCGGGTTCATGCCCAAGCTCGGGGCCGAATTCGCTCTCAGCAACGCCGCCGGATTCCAGCGTTTCTGGTTTGGTAAAAATCTGGAGAAACGTTACGCTAAAACATTTCAGGTCGAGAGAGCCAAATTCGACCATCTCCTGATGCAGCACGCGGAAGAGCAGGGAGCCAAAATCCTGCAGCGCGCGAAAATGACATCCATAAAAACAGACAACGCCGGTGTTTCCGTGAACTACGAACACGAAGGCACGAACCACGAAGCCAAGGCCCGCTGGGTGGTCGATGGCAGCGGCCGGACTTCCGTGGTGGGTCACGCGTTGAAAGTTCCCAAAAGCGATCTGGGCATGCCAAAAAAACTTGCTGTGTTTTCCCACTTCAAGAATGTCCTGCGCAACGGCGGCGATGCCGCCGGACACATCACCATTGTTCGATTGGAAAACGGCTGGTTCTGGTTCATTCCTCTCGACGAAGAAAAAACATCTGTTGGCCTGGTTCAGACCATCGAAGGCCTGAAATCCCAGGGTCTGAAGCCAGAGGAAAGTTTCCAACGCGCGTTGGAAAACCATATCGAGATCCGTTTTCGTATGAAAAAGGCGGAAAGGCTGGAAGAGTTCCGCATCGAAGCGGATTACACCTTTAGACACGAGGTTGCCGCTGGCCCGCGCTGGTTGCTGGCGGGAGATGCGGCAGGATTTATCGATCCTATTTTTTCGTCAGGCGTGATGGTGGCACTTCGTTCCAGCCAGTTGGCGGCCAAAGCCATCCTGAAAGCGGATGGGGAAAACCGTCCACTTTCCACTGGTGAACAGCGTCGTTACACCAAGGGCGTCAAAAAGATGACGAGTGTCTTCCTGGACATGATTCGTATGTTTTATGACCGCAATGCTTTCGAGGTTTTCATGGGATCCAGCTCCAAACTCGATATGCCCCGGGCCGTGCTCAATCTTGTCGCCGGTAATACCGATCTGAGGTGGGACATCCAGTGGCGGGTCTGGCTTTTTTATGCCATGTGCAAACTCCAGAAACACTTCGCCTTGGCACCGCGCCTGAGTTTTGAAGAATCCCCGCGCCGTAACGTGAAAGAAATGGCAGTTTAACGGCTAACATGCGAAAACTTGCGCCTTAAACTCTTAGCGTCCCGCTCTGGCGGGACTGCGTTAAAATTCTCAAAGTCCATGTCGTCTCACACCTCAAAAAGCTACTGTGCAGGTTGTTTTTCTTTTATGGCCGTGCTGGGCAGGCTTATCCCCCGCTTCCTGAGTCACCCGCTCGCGATTGTCATCGCACATCTTTATGCCTGGACTCACCCCCGCAAGGCCGAGGTGATCGCCAGAAATTTCCAATTGCTGGCCAGCCCCAATCCTCCAACCCCGGCGCAGCTCTATGCCGAGTTCGCACGCGTGCTGGCCGATTATTTCTACCTGGCATTACGCCCTGCCTCAGCCGCCATTGCACTGGTGGATGAGCGTCACGGCTTTCCGAATCTTCAGCCTCCAAAACGGGGAAATCGCGGAGCACTTCTCCTCATGCCCCACATGAGTTTTTTTGAAATAGGCGGAGTGGTCATGGAGGAGATCGGACATCCCATGGCGGCCCTGACCAATCCGGAGCCTTCCCCGCAGCTGACCAAATGGCGCGCGGATTATCGGGCGCGCTGGGGCATCGAAACCATCGAAGTCGGCCAGGATCAGTTTCAATTTTTGGAAATCGTCAAAATTCTGGAAGCGGGAAAGTTTGTCGGAGCCCTCTTTGATCGTCCCCACGCCACCCAGAGCTACTCGGCCCGGGTGCCCGGGGGAACCCTTCAGTGTTCCAGCGGCATTCTCCTCCTGGCTCTGCTGTCCAAATGTCCGGTCATCCCGGTGGTAGTCACCCGCAAAGCCAATAACCATTACCGTCTGGCTGCTTTGGAACCCATCTTTGTGGAGAAAAAAGGATCGACGGCCGAAACCCTGCAATATTACACCCAGAAACTGGTCGATGTTTTGTGGCCCACCATCAGCCAACACCCGGAGCAATGGTTCCAGTTCGCTGATCTGGAGGTTAAGAGGTGACGGGTTATGCATCCACTGCATTTTGTAGGCCGTATGTGTCAGATGATATTTGTGACCGTCGTTTCGCAGAGCCCCTCTGCCATTAAACCCCCATGAACACCTCCCCCACCCCGCACGGCCCCGGCTTTTCTTTTGTCGATACCTATCAACTTTCTGAAGATAAACAATCGATTCTGGCCGTCAAGAAGCTGGATCCTTCCATGCCTTTTTTTGCCGATCATTTTCCAGGTCTTCCCCTGATGCCGGGTGTTCTTTTGATCGAAACCGCCGCGCAGGTCTGTGGCATTCTGTGGTCAGCGATCCAGCCGGAAGATTCCCAACTCACCATGCTGGCCCAAGTGCAGCAGTTCAAAATCAGAAAGTCGGTTTTTCCTTCGGAAATCCTGAAAATCAAGGCCTCCCTGCAACGCGACTTCGGAACCTTGGCCCAATTTGAAGCCAGCCTTGTCGTTGGGGAGGATGAGGTTGCCGCTGGTATTCTTATTCTAGGCCGGAAAAACCCGTCAGCATCATCTCCCTGACTGCGCCCGTATCAACTTTTCCCCGCGCGTTTCTGGGTAACGAAACCATGCACCGAAATAGACGGGGTATTTTCCAGGCGGGCAACTGTTTCCCCAAGGCCGCTTCCACTTTTGTTGCCTTCAACGACGTTTCCACGGCGGCTATCAGGATGTCGCGCTGTTGATGCCGGACCATCCCCACCCAGGCATCGCTTGTCCCGGGTAACTTGAGCAAAACCTGCTGAATTTCCGCCGGAGCAACTTTTTTGCCGCCGATGTTGGCGGTGGCGTCACGACGTCCCAGAAGTTGCAGCGTCTCTTTTCCGTTCCAACGCCCCACATCGGCCAACCGGAAACGACCCCCACCGATTGCCACAGCAGAACCTGACACGGTAATAGTGCCTGACTTGGCAATCTGAACCCGGACGCCCGGCAAAGGCCGGCCCACTCCCCCATCAGACCGCGACAAAGTGCCCCCTCGGTCATAACAAATTCCACCCGTTTCCGAAGATCCGTAAAAATTATGAATGTTCAGGCCGAAACGATTATGGAAAGCCAGTGCAGTTTCAACCGGAAGAACCTCTCCCGCCGAGATGGCCAGGCGCAAGGGCTTAAGCCCGGATCTTCCTTTCATCCGGCCCAGAAGACGAAACACCACAGGAACCGACGGAAAAACCGTGACCCGGTATTTCCTGATCCAGTCCGGAATCTGTGAGGGAACAAAGGCCTTGACCAACAGGGCCCGCGTGCCCTGAAGTATCAAAGGCATGACTACATTGCCAAGGGCATAGGAATGACCCAGAGGGATCAGGGCCAGATTTGTGTCGGATTCCCGGATGCCCATTCCCTTGATGACTGCCTTTCCATCGGCAATAAGATGCTCCGCCCGACATGGAATCTTTTTGGGTGCCCCTGTGCTGCCCGAAGTCAGCTTGATCACGGCAATACCCTTGGCCTTGTGTTTCGAACCAAGGAAAATTTCTCCGCTTTCCTCACTAAGCAACCATTCCGCTCCAAGTGACCGGGCCAGTTCTTCCTGCTTTTCCGCAGGGGTTCCGGCATCCATCCCGATCACGGCACCTTGACCCCGTTGCACGGCCAAAAAAGCAATCATCCAGGCAAAAGAATTGTGGCAGCACAAGGCAACACGTTGGTTTTCCGTGCCGCGAAGATTTTCTTCGTGGAAACGTTCAGCCAGAAACTGTAATTCACCCCTGCGCAAAAGCCGCCCCGTTTCTGCCTCAATCAACACCGTGGCCTGCGGCTTCCTACGGACCGTGTAAATCCATTTTTTCCAAAGAAGCCCCGTCCCGCTCATGTCTTCGGAGCTTCCCAGCCGGGATCCGGCAATCGGTCGACCCTGACAAACCGATACCCTACTTTTTTCAGGGCACGGATCACGGATCGCGCGGTTTCCGGGGCCTGCGGCATGCTGAAGACGCTGTCTTTCAGGCCGACATCTTCGCCGTCGTGCAGATCGATGATACCTCCGGGCGAGACGTCCCGCAGAACCCGGGCCGTGGTTACGGCAGGTTCTTCCGTCCAACTGGCGGGCAACAGACCCTGCTGGCCCGGCAGGATTGAACACATCACAACCCGCGTGCCCGTGGATTGAATGGTGCGGATGATGCGCGGACTCACGGCTCCAAATGGTGGTCGGAAAAACCAGCGCGACGGCAGCCTCCCCTCTCCCAGAATTTCCGAGAGCAGCTCTTTTTCATCCCTCACGTTTTTCAACAGGAAAGCTTCTGATTTTCCATGCAGGTTCGCATGGGTGGAGCCATGCAGGGCGACCAAATGGCCTTCCCGTTGCAAACGACGAAGGGTTCGGGGATGTTTTGCCGCCCGGTTCCCGAGAACAAAAAAAGTCGCATACACTTTCTCTTCCTTTAGAACATCCAACAGGGCCGGGGTAAAACGGGAAGGGCCATCATCAAAAGTTAAGGCCACGACTTTTTCCTCCGTCTTCCCCTGCCACAGGATCTGAGGCACGATCAACTTGGTCCCGGTCAAAATGGCGGGCATGAGATAGGGGGCTTTAATGTCGGCCCGAAGAGGAGCCAAAGCCCAAAGACAAAGAATCAGAATGACTGTTTTTTTCATGAAAAAAGAGCGGGTCAGGCCTGTATGAGCGACAGGATCGCCGTTTGTGGACAGTCACCTGCATTAGGGAAACATCATCCCGCAAGCGGCTCTCCCGGGGAGGTTAGTTCTCCCAATATTCGAATCCGGATACTGCAAAGAAACTGCCGGGTCAGACTTTCTCGGAGCTGGTAGCCTTGCCGGTAATGGCTTGCTTCTTGCTCTCTTCAATGTCATCGGCAGCTTTATTGATTTCGCGTTCTACGTCGGTGCGGGCCTTTTGAAATTCCGCCAGACTGCGGCCCAGACCGCGGGCCAGTTCGGGAAGTTTCTTGGCTCCGAAAAGCAGCACAACGATCAGAAAAATAATAAACCATTCCGAGCCGCCGGGCAGACCAAATGCAAGCATCATATTCATCATACATTCAGGGTAGTCTTCAATGCTCTGAAAAGCAAAGCAAAAGGAACCCCACTTTTTTGCCGGTGAAAAACGTTCTCTTTCAGCTGTTCAATTCACGGTATCCGTCCACTCTGGTGTCCATGGGCCGTAATCGAACCTTCATGGCCATCCGTGCCACCCTTCTGCCCTGTTTACTCGGCTTCTTGTTCCCGTGCCTCCAATCCTGCAGCGCCCCTTCCAAACAAACGAATATTACAAAATCCCCTCTTTACCCGGAAGAAATCGCCAGCGCCCTGCTGACCGATGAAGCCCTGGCCAAGGACTTGGAAATACAGGATCAAAGCTTCATCCGCGGCACAGATAAGATCGTTCTGGCCCAGGGGTATCTTTTAAACAAAACCAACCAGACCTTAACGGTCGAAGTCCGCACACTATTCAAAAGCACCCAGGGCGAAACCCTCGAAAGCTCCCCTTGGAAGCGCCTCGCCTTGCCCCCCAAGATCCGGGTCGCCCAAGCTGCCCCTTCCATCAACCCCATGGTAACCCGCTATCTTCTGGAAATCCGAAGAGCACCCTGAAGCCCCTTTCGATCCTTCATTTGGTTCAGGATGACGAAGGTAAGCACAGGGTAAACTCCTCCGAGTCATCCTGGACGAAGTGAGGGATCGCGGTGAATAAGAGTGTATTTAATGTTGCAAGCACTTGCGGCTGTACGTTACGTTCTTCTTTCTGCCATGTAGTCCCGTAAGGATCGGGACGGTAGAACAAAACAAAAACAACCCTCTGCCATCCGAGGTTAATTGGTTGGCAAATAGAAAGTTAACGCCGGGCTCAGTGTTCGATTTCACCTGAGAGCCCTCTCTCCCTGATTCCCGACTCCCCGCTCCCGGCATCTCATCCCATGAAAGACATCTCCGCATTGCTTGACGCTTCCCTGCAAAATTTCAAGGAAGGCAGCATCATCCACGGCACCGTTCTCGAAAAACGCTCCAAAGAAATCGTCGTCGACATCGGCTACAAATCCGAAGGCATCATCGACCTCGGTGAATTCGAAAATCCCGACGAAATCGAAGTCGGCCAGAAAATTGAAATCCTGCTCGAACGTCTCGAAGACGACGACGGTATGGTTGTCCTCTCCCGCCAGAAAGCCGCCCAGAAACAGAACTGGGATAAAATTGTCAAAACCTTCAACGAAGGCGGCACCATCATCGGCCGCGTACACAAGATCGTCAAAGGCGGTCTCATGGTCAACGTTGGTGTCGAAGCCTTTTTGCCTTCTTCCCAGATCGACGTCATTCCTCCCAAGAACCTCCGCGAGTTCGAGAATGCCAATATCGAGTGCAAAATCGTCAAACTCAACGAAGACCGGAAGAACGTCGTTCTCTCCCGCCGCGAAATCATAGAAGCCCAGCGCGCTGAAAAGCGTGCCAGCCTCCTCAGTGGCATCGAAAAGGGCTCACTCGTCAAAGGTGTGGTCAAGAACCTCACCGACTTCGGCGCTTTCATCGATCTGGACGGCCTGGACGGCTTGCTCCACATCACCGATATCAGCTGGAGCCGCCTGAACCATCCTTCCGAAGTCCTCAAGATCGGCCAGGAACTCGAAGTTATGGTTCTGGACATTGACCGCGAAAAAGAACGCGTCAGCCTCGGACTTAAACAGCAGTCCTCCAATCCATGGGAAAAACTCTCCGAGAAATATCCCGTCGGCACCAAGATCAAAGGCAAGATCACCAGCCTCGTTCCCTACGGCGCCTTCGTCGAACTGGAACCCGGCATCGAAGGCCTTATCCACGTGTCCGAAATTTCCTGGACCAAGCGCATTGCCCGTCCCTCCGACGTGCTGGCCACCGGTCAGGAAGTCGAAGCCCAGGTCACCGAGCTCAACACGGAAGAACAGAAACTCTCCCTCAGCCTGCGTTCACTTGAAGCCAATCCTTGGGATGTCATTCACGAGAAGTATGCTGTCGGCAGCAAGGTCAAGGGCATTGTCCGCAACCTCACCGCTTACGGTGCCTTTGTAGAACTGGAAGAAGGCATCGATGGCATGATCCACGTGTCCGACCTTTCCTGGACCCGCAAGATCAATCACCCCTCGGAAATGCTCAAGAAGAACGAGGAAATCGAAGCCCAGGTCATCGGCATCGACAAACAGAACCAGCGCATCAGCCTCGGCATCAAGCAGCTGGCCAACGATCCTTGGAGCGAAATCGAAACCCGCTACAAGCAGGGTGATCTGGTCAAAGGAATTGTCACCAAGGTGGCGAGCTTCGGAGCCTTTATCCAGCTTGCTGACGAAATCGATGGTCTTGTCCACATCTCGCAGATCAGCGAAGACCGTGTCAACAAGGTCAAAGACGTCCTCAAGGTTGGACAGGAAGTGGAAGCCCGTGTCATCAAGGTTGACCGTGCCGAACGCCGCATCGGTCTCTCGATCAAAGCCGCCAACTACTCGGACGAACAGCTCGAGAAGGAAACAGCTTCCTTTGAAAGCCTGCGCAGCACCGACATGTTGGGCTCGATCAGCGACGCTTTCGACAAGGCGGAAGAAGAATTCCGTCCCGGCGAAGGAAAGAAATAAGAGGCCCAGCCTCGTTTTTACCAAAGCCAATCAAAAGGCCGGGTCTCAAGACCCGGCCTTTTTTGTAAATAAATATTTTCAGGGCTCTACAAATGTAGTGGACAAACCCTACATTTGTAGAGTATATCTCCCTGGTGGAAAAAAACCCCCCCATCTCTAACTCTGAGTGGGAAGTTATGGAGGCCGTCTGGGTCAAACATCCCGCCACCGCTCCTGAAATCATGAGTCGTCTGGCCGGACAACAAGAGTGGAAAGAACAGACCATCCGCACCATGCTCACCCGTCTGGTCAAAAAAAACGTTTTATCCTGCCGGACAAACAGTAAACTCCAGAGCTATATCCCCCTGCTTCATCGGGATCAGGTGGTTCGCACGCTAAGCCGGGGATTCTTTGCGAAAATCCTCAAGAAAGCCTCAGCTCCTGTACTGGTGGAACTGATACGTTCAACTGAACTTTCCCCTGACGATATCGAAAGTCTCCGCCAGATCCTACTCGAAAAGCAGAAAGGCAAAAAATCATGAGCATACTGGAATCTTTCTTTCGCTGGATTGTCGAAGTTTCATGGCAGGCATCTATTCTCGCCATTGCAGTTCTCGCCATCCAATGGGTTTTTCGACCTTGGATCAATCCACGTTGGCGTCATGCTCTTTGGCTTTTGGTGCTTATCCGGCTTGTTCTTCCCACTGTTCCGGAAAGTTCTATCAGTGGACACGCATGGGTTCCCGCTCCTATCGAACTGTTTACTCCGGAAGGACCTGTCCTGCCATCTTCTGTAGCGGAAATAGCTCCTAATTATTTGGAATCCATTCGGCGAAGTCCTTCCCCCACCCCCCTCACCACATTTCAAATCATGGCTTTTCTATGGCTTGGAGGAGCTGTCCTGGGTTTAAGTATCGTCATTGGCGTAAATGCGGCCTTCTATCAGCACCTGCGTCGCCTGCCTCCCATAAGAGATCCCCGTTTACAGGGAATTTTCCAGAAAGCACTTCTTGAACTTGGAATCAAAACCCCTCCCTCTCTTTTGGTAACCAATCGTGTTTCCAGTCCTGTACTCATGGGATTTTTTCGTCCTGCCATTCTCCTGCCGGATCACGAATTACAAAACTACTCTGACTCGGAGCTGCGACTTATTCTTCTCCATGAGCTTGCCCACCTGAAACGCGGTGATCTGCTGATCCAATGGATGCTTTCCCTGATGAAAATCCTGCACTGGTTCAATCCCGTTCTTTGGTTTGCCTTCCGCCGTATTCGCATCGACCGCGAACCGGCCACAGATGCTTTCGTGCTCTCCCACAGCGGAGAACAATTCAAGGAATCCTATGGTTTAGCCTTGCTGAAGGTTTTGGAAAATCATCAGAAACGTCATGCACTTCCAAGCATGGTTGGTATTTTGGAAGACAAAAGCGAACTACAAAGTCGTTTCCGGCTCATTTCCCTATTTAATCAGAAAGCCTACGCATGGTCTTTCCTCTCCATTCTCTTGATTGCCTTGCTGGCGCTCTTTTTCCTAACCCGCGAAAAAAGAGACCAACTCGGCGCGCTAGTTCCTGATTGGGATGAAAAAGTTTTGCAGGCCTCCCGCAAAGGGGACGGTCAGGGTATTTTGAATCTGGTATTACGATCATTTGATAGTCCAATTCCCCTTAGTGAAGAACAGGTTGCAGTGATGCTGAATAATCTTGCCGGAAAAAGAGATTTTTCAACTTTCCACACACTCCTCATTCAGATGCGCATGACCAATCTGGGCAAAAACTGGCAACCGGATGACGTTCTCCTCTCCGGGTTGGTTCATGATGGACGCCGAGATTTTCTAGAAGCTCTTATGCTTGAGACTGCCTCGCCGCTGAATTTAAAACGTCTCGAATCCCTGCAAACCCAAGCCAATCCGGAGATGGCTGATTGGATCAGCAAACGCATCATCGAAATTCGGAAACAAAAAGCGGGGGAGTCCGCTTTGGCCGAAGCCGCCTTAAAAGGCGATATAAAAAGTATGCAGCAACTTATCGATCAGGGAGTCGATGTGAACTGCGTGACCAAAAATCATCACACCCCCCTGACCAACGCCGCACGTGAAGGTCATGCAGAGGCCGCCAGGCTTCTCTTGAGACATGGAGCCAAAGTCGACCAGCCCAAGCATCCTGGTTGGGACTACACTCCACTCTGCCTCGCTAAAACCGTTGCGGTTGCCGAAGTACTGAAGGAGCACGGTGCCAATGTTCACGCCAAACTCTTCAAGCGCGATGTCAGCATATTGACTTATGTTTCCCGGTGGGCCTCTCCTGATCTCGTTCAATGGTTTCTGGATCAGGGGGTGAACCCCAAAATGATAGGCGACAACAATCAAACCCTGCTCTTCAATTCCGGAAACGGCGAAACCACGAGAATCCTGCTGAATGCCGGCCTGGATCCCAATCATGTTGATGAATTTGGACGAACTCCCATTACCCATGCGCAGGATGCACTCAGCGTTCAACTCCTGATCGCACGTGGGGCCAGGCTTACCGGACTGAAAAATCCATTGCTTCCCCAGATGATCCAGATGGGAAAGGTGGGGGCGATCGAAGCCCTGCTGCAGGCAGGGGGCAAACACGATCATGACACAATCCAGAAAGCGTTGCTAAGTGCCGCCCACAGCGACAAAGCCGATATCGCAAAACTTCTTTTGAAGTATGGAGCCGATCCCAATGAGGAAACAGGGTATCCGGGTCCCCATAAACTTTCCCCTCTGAGTGCCTGCACTATTTGGGGTTCCCCCAAAACCGCCAAGGTGCTACTTGATGCCGGAGCCGACCCCAACGGAGGGAAAAACCCTGGCGGATACCTGAAAAACGCCATGGCCAATGGTGAAGTCGAAGTAGCCAAAATCCTCAAAGCAGCCGGAGCCAGGGGAGTTTCTGACCTCGCTTTTTCCATCGCTGTCCGTGACTCGGAGAAGACCACGAAATTGCTAAGCTCGGCTCCGGTATTTTCGAAAGATTCGGATTTTTGGAATGGTGCTTTGGTAGAGGCTTCAAGATTGGGTGATCTTAAAACTGTCAAAGCACTTCTAGACAAAGGCGTTCCAATCAAGGGTAAAAATGGAATGGAAACGGATCCCTTCGCTGCGGCTGCAGGAGAGGGCTATCATGAAATACTTGAATTGCTGTTAGCCGGATTGGGGGAAAGCGATGATCGTTCTTTTTTAAAAACTGCATTATGGGAAGCCGTCTGGAATTCCAACCCTTACCCCGAACAGCGCTCCATCGAACATTTTGAAAAAACAATAAAGTTACTGATTGAAAAGGGGGCTCCTGTCAAAACAAGCGACGACGATACCATGGTAATAACAGCCGTTTTCACCCGCTATCCAAACGGCAATCCCAGAGTTATCAAAATGCTGGTGGATGCTGGAGCAAATCCCAATCCGCTAATCAAAGACCGGGAAGGTAAAATACATGGACACTTGGTGGAAACCATCCAGAAGAGTTGCGAGGACAAAAACTGTTCCACCCCCTCCGCCACCACCTTGGCGGCAATTGAAAAGGCTACAGGCCATAAATTTACTTTTTCTAAGAAATAATGGCACGTGCTCTTTTTTAAGGTAGATGCCAATTTTAGCCCACGTGGGGGAGGCACTATTTCGCTTTCCTGCTTTCTGGAAAAGGAAGTAGAACGGATGCTTCTGGGTTTGTAGAACCAGGAGGACACTCGGCAGCACTTGCGACAATCATTGTAACGATCGTCCATTTTATTGTCGCTTTACTCTGGCAATTGAAACGGGCACATTGACATAAAATTAGTGCTGATGTAAATTTGATGTATGGTAAGAACCCAGATCCAACTTCCCGACGAGCTTTATCAACGTCTAAAAAACTATGCCAAACAAAGGGAATGGAGTTTGGCCGAAACCCTCAGGCGCGGAGTAGAGCAACTGATGGACGCCTACCCAAGCAATCCCGCCCCCACCTCAGCTTGGCAGCCACCCAAAGCTCGTGATCTAGGCTGGAAAAATCTCACTGACGCCCAAATCAAAGACGCCATCTATGACGACATGGAACCAAGACTGTAAATCCTTCCCATGCTTTCCATCGACGCCAACATCCTTTTCCATGCCGTTAATTCGTCCTGCCCTCAACACAACCCGGCCATCTCCTTCGTGCAGAAGATCGCTTCTGGGAACGATGTGGCCATCTCCGAATTTATTCTGGCAGAGCTCTATTTCCTTGTGCGGAATCCCGCACTTCTGACCCACCCCATGAATGAGGCGGAAGCTGCCGCTTTGATCAATACCTACCGGACGCATCCGCGCTGGAAACTCGTTGGCTTCCCCTCTGAATCGCAGGCCATGCATAATGAAATGTGGAAGAAAGCGGGCATCAAACCTTTCGCCCGTTGGCGTATCTTTGATGCCCGTCTTGCCCTGACCCTGCGTCATTTCGGTGTGACCGAATTCGCCACCTGCAATACCGGCGATTTTGAGGGATTCGGATTCCAACGCGTTTGGAATCCACTTTCTTAGTCCGCACTCCTTCTGATACTCTTTTCCGCTTATGGACGCCAATACCCAACTCGAACTCCTGATCCAGGGTGTGGAAACCATCCACTCCAAACCGGAGCTTTTGAAAAAGCTGGAGGAGAAACGGCCTCTTCGCATCAAGTTCGGTGTAGATCCCACCTCCCCCGACATTCACCTCGGTCATACGGTTCCCCTTCTTAAACTCCGCCAGTTTCAGGACATGGGTCATACAGCGGTTCTGATCATCGGTGACTTTACCGCACGCATCGGTGATCCTACCGGCAAAAACTCCACCCGTCCCATGCTTTCCGAGGAGGCCATCCGCGTGAATGCCAAAACCTATGAAGAACAGGCCTTTCACGTTCTTGACCGCTCCAAAACCGAAGTTGTCTGGAACGGGAGTTGGTTCGATAAAATGACCCTGATGGACACCATGCGCCTGCTCGCCCGCAAGACGGTTGCGCAAACCCTTCAGCGCCGTGACTTCAAGGAACGCATGGCCGCTGGCCAAGATGTCATGATGCACGAACTGCAATATCCCATCCTGCAGGGCTGGGATTCCGTCATGGTTAGATCGGATGTGGAACTCGGCGGCAGCGACCAGCTTTTCAATCTCCTGACCGGACGCGATCTTCAACAACAGGAAAAACAGAGCCCCCAGGTGGTCATGACCCTGCCCATTCTCGAAGGCACGGATGGCGTGGAAAAAATGAGCAAATCCCTAGGGAACTA
>JBBSCO010000018.1:0-50383 GCA_038250235.1 Methylacidiphilales bacterium
CCAGGATGTTTACCTGGGGGGGGCCAAACTTCCCGCATCGTTGGCCTCCTTTATGTTCCGTCAGTTTTACCGTAATCTGCAGGACTGTCTGAACGAGACAAATCTTCCCAGTATTTATTCGATCGAAAAAATTACAGAAGGCCAGGTGGGCTTTATCTGGCCGATCGCTCTGTCGGGCTCCGGGAAAAGAAAAGTGACTCCGTCCTCTGCGGTTCCTGAAATCGCCCCTCCGACTGTAGAGACGCCTGCGGCGGCAGGCGGAGTGGAAACTCCCTGAATCCCGGTATTGATGTTTGGTGGCCGGGGATACTAGGCTTATGGATGCTTTAGTATGGGAACTTTTTTCACGCATCTTCTGGATATCCTGGTCGGAACCCTGGTTCTGCGCATGGTTCTGGGCTGGCTCATCACCTATCCCCGGCTCCTTAGGTTGCTTATTATGCTGGTGGCCCTGGTGTCTTTGGCCTTTGTGGTCCGTTGGGCACAGCTTCCTTTTTCCGGAATTGTTTTTTGGATCCTTCTGGCCCCCATATCGTTGGTGGTTCTGCTCTCCTTCCTTCCTGAAATGGGGAAAATCTATCAATCGGCCAGCCGGGGAAATTTGTTCGGCAATGTCAGGAACCGCTCGGAAAACTTGATACCGGCTCTGGCAGAGACGTTACTTGAATTATCACGACTGAAGCACGGAGCCTTGTTGGTTTTCCCCAGCAGCAAAGACGCTGAGGGATTGATTCAGGGCGGGGAGGAAGTGGACGCCCGGTTCAATACCTCGTTGCTGCTTTCCATTTTCAACCCCGAGTGTCCGCGTCATGACGGGGCTGTAGTTATCATCAATGATCGCATCCGCAGGATCGGAGCTTTTTTGCCGCTGGCCTCTGCCGAGGGAACCGAGAGCCAGATGGGCACCCGGCATCTGGCTGCACTGGGATTGACCCAGCGTTCCGACGCCCATGTTCTGGTTGTTTCTGAAGAGCGGCAGGTTATATCCCACACACACGACGGCAAACTGCAGATCCTTTCTTCCCACAATCCAGAACAGTTGAAAAGTGTTCTTCAGGATGTTCTGGGCAAAAATAACAATCAAAATCTAATAAGAAGACATGCCTGGGTCACGGCCTGTCTCTGGCTGGTGTGTCTGTCTGTTGCCGCGACAGGCTCTTTAAAAATTGATGCCTGGAAAGCCTGGATGCTGGAAAGTTCTTCCGTTTTGACCTATGTCAGTGCGGGAGTTGAACAACTGCCGGCTGCCAAAGGTTTTTTTGTAGAAGATCTTCGTCCCAGAGAAATCACCTTGTCGATGCGGGCATCCCAACTTTTCAAGCCCATTGGCGGGTTGAGGATTCTGGTGGTTCCCAAGGAAACCCGGCCCGGCAGATACACCCTGAATCTTTCTGAAGCCGATGTGGTGGGTCTTCCCAGGGATGTTAGAATCGAGCGTTTTGAGCCTGCATCGATCCAGTATACCGTGGCGGAAATCAGGAAAACAAAAATTGTTTTGGAACGTCCGGATCTGAGTGGATTGTCAGGTCTGTTCAAAGTGGCCGCAAGCCGTTTGGAACCTGAAAGCATACAAGCCGACGTTCAGGACACCAAATGGAAAAGTTCCACCTTGGTCAAACCATCCACTGTAGATCTTGGATCCATCAACAAAACCGGCGAGCATCGTATTCCTGTGAATCTCAATCTGCCGCCCACCATCAAACCGGTGGAAGGGGAGAATCCACAGGTTTTTCTCGTGCTGGAAATCAAAAATAAATAACCTCCCGTCTTCCAAGGTGGAAAAATAAACCTTGCATGTCGGAGAGTATTCCCATAGACAGAGTGTGGTTCACAGGCCGGTGCCTGTCTGAAACTTCCGATTCTTGCGGGCGATTCAGCCTCCTTACTGTCTTATCGATGAGAGATTTGCCAGGGATTTAAAAACTCTCATCGAACTTCCCCTTGTAGGATTTTATTGTCGCAGCCGTTGTGTTGCGACGAAGGATCTGGAATTTTTATTCCAGATCCGGGAAAGCATTGTTATGTCCATTACCTTCGAATCTTTGAAATTGTCCGAGCCGATCCAATTGGCCCTGAAAGAAAAGAACTACACCGTCCCTTCCCCCATTCAGGCCCAGGCCATCCCTCACCTGCTGGAAGGAAAGGATATTCTGGGTATTGCCCAAACCGGAACAGGAAAGACCGCAGCCTTCGCATTACCTATTTTGAACCGGCTTAGCCTCGAACAAAAACGGGCCTTGTCTGGTTCCCCGTTGGTTCTGATCCTGACACCCACCCGAGAACTCGCCTCCCAGATTGGTGAAAGTTTCAGGACTTACGGGAAGCATCTGCACATTTCACACACCGTTATCTTTGGCGGTGTCGGCCAATATCCCCAGGTCAAAGCTTTGCAAAAAGGGGTTCATATTGTTATTGCCACCCCCGGTCGCCTGCTGGACCTGCATGTCCAGAAAGCCATCCGTTTCGACAAAGTGGAGGTCTTTGTGCTTGATGAAGCCGACCGCATGCTCGACATGGGTTTTATCCATGATGTCCGGCGTGTGCTCAAGATGTTGCCTGCCAAGCGTCAATCGCTGCTCTTTTCGGCCACCATGCCCAATGAAATTTCCGGTCTGGCGGACAGTCTCCTGCACAATCCGGTCAAAGTAGAGGTTACACCCACGGTCACTACAGCCGAACGTATCGTGCAAAAGGTTTGTTTCGTCGAACGCACTAAAAAGCGGGATCTAATCCATCACCTCCTGAAGGAGCATGGAAACGGACTGACGTTGATTTTTACCAAAACCAAACATGGTGCGAACCGTCTGGCCGAGCAACTGCATAAGGAAGGCGTTCCTTCCGATGCCATCCACGGAAATAAATCCCAGAGTGCCCGTGAACGTGCTCTTGACGGATTCCGTCGGGGCCGTTTTAAAGTTCTCGTCGCCACCGATATCGCGGCCCGTGGCATCGATGTTAAGGGAATCACCCTGGTAGTGAACTATGATCTTCCGAACGAACCAGAATCCTATGTTCACCGTATTGGCCGCACGGCCCGGGCCGGTGCTGAGGGGCTTGCCTTTACCTTGTGTGATGCCGAAGAGCGTAAGCTGCTGCGGGATGTGGAACGTTTCATCCGCCAGCCTATTCCTGTTTTGACAGAGCACCCTTTCCACAACGAAGCCGCAGCACGGCCCATGCAGAGTGGTGGGGCGTCATCTTCGGGAGGTGGGCGCTCGTCCCTGGGTTCGCGTGGTGGGCGCAGTGGCGGAGGCTATACGGAACGCCGCGGGGGCTTCCACAAGCGTTTTGACGGCCAGAGTAAGAGAGGTCTTGGTTCACGTCATCATTTTACCAGCCGTGATGTTACGGTGGAGTAAGTTGCACTCAGGATCGGTAAAAAAGGCCTGCAGCAATGCAGGCCTTTTTTGTAATGTTCCAGAACTGTGCCGGTAAGAGGTTGTATGCCCGGCCTAAGGTTGTGCAGGTGTAGGTGCAGGTGTAGGTGCAGGGTCAGGGGCAGGGGCTGGTTCTGCTTTGGGCTTGGATTTAAAGGGATTAAAGACATCAAGGACGCCGGGCTTTTTTTGTTCGGGTGCGGCTGTGCCGTCTGTTGTGGGTGAAGGGGAATCGTTCTTGGGTTTGTTGAAAAGGCCTTCGATGAGTTGTCCCGGAGCAGCGAGGATTTTGGCGGGATCCAGAACTGCCAGCACATTATCAAGTGATTGTCCGTCCAGGCTGATCTTTGGATCATTTACAGGGCCAGTGACCGTGATGGGTATGGTCTGCCCTCCCTCAAGTGTTTTGATGCCGGCCAGGGTGACCAGCATTTTTACCGCGTTTGCATCCAGTTGTACCCCGCCTTTCAGATCCACATTTTTATCAAAACCGACCGGGCCGATCATGTTGATGTTGAGATTCTCCGATTTGACATGCAAAGGTTCAAGGCTGACTTTTTGGCCTGCAATTTTGAATGCGGAGTCGACTCCGTCGAACTTTCCTTCTTTCAGCGCGGAAATTCCAAGCACAGATCCGAGTACTTTCAGATTTTGCAGTTTGGGAACCTGCACCTCGGTGATCTGGAGAGTTCCTTCGCCCAGAAGTTCTTTGGGCGCATCGAGATTCCCGCTGCCTTTGAAGTCGAGCTGCAGTTTGCCGAGCAGGGTCTGGGGATCGCTGCCAACCCCCGTCATAAGACCGGACATGTCCACGGAAGCGAGAGCTGCGCGGACCTGGAAGGTCATGGGCGATGGCTTCGTATCCAAGTCGGCACTGGCTTTCAGGCTACCGCTGTAAAGTTTACCCACAATATCTGTCAGGCTGAAGACGTCTTTCTCAAATTTGATCGGAGACTGGATATCCGTGGCTTTGATGGCCGGCATGATGGTGACCAGTTTGGAAGTAAGCGATCCTGTGGCATTGCGATCCGTCAGAGTCTGGGAAAAGGCTGCCGTGATGTTGGCATTCTCCGCTTTGAAAAGCAGGGAACCGTCATCGGCGAAAACTTCCACTTCGGCACCAATGACTTTGATATCGGGGGCATTGATGGGCACATTGGCATCGGGGGCGGGTTGTGTCTGGGTTTTCCTGGCTTCACTCAGCTTTGTTTTGATCTGGGCCAGATCGATGGGGAGTATAAGCCCGCCTTCCTTGTCCTGACGCAGCCTGATCGATGGTTTTGTGATACTGATCTCCGGAACCATGACAGCGCCGGAGAAGATGGACGTTAATTTGTATGTTACACGGACGTTTTCTACGGAGAGAATATTTTCACCCTCTGCGGCTTTCGGATTGGGGATGGTGAGATTCTTTAAGGTCAGTTCGCTCAGGCTGATTGTATGTTCGGAGAAGCGAACTTCGGCTCCGGTATAGTTTTGGATTTCTTTTTTGACAAAGTCGGCGGTAGCAGGGGAGTTGATTTTTGCCATACCAAAGAAAAACAAGCCGACAAGGACTGCAATGAAGAGGACAAAAAGAATACCGAGACCAATGAGAATTTTCTTAAGCATGAAACGGTTCTAACAGAGCGGGTGCCGATAGCCAAGCCCAAGATGGGGATTGCCCTGATGATAAGCATACCTCAGGTTGGGAGTTCTTTTAGGGTGCTGTTTTCAAGTTTCAGATGTTTCCGGTGCGGTCTGCATGCGGAAGCGTGTTTTTTGGGAGCACACTCCGCCTAGAAAGTCCTGCCGCGTTGACCTATCCGGTGATGAAGGCGGAGATCAATTGTACAGGTCATGGTATCATCTGAGGGCAGGGTCAATTGCACCTTTTTCCCAATAAGATCGTTGCGGATCTTCCAGCGTCCCTTGAAACGAACCGCTGCCTCTTTAAGAGTTTGGGGACGATCAGGATAATTTTGTCCTTCAGGCAACCAGGTGTTCCACTCGGCGGCCTGTTCAACTGTCCCTGAATGACGGTTGACCCATTGAAAAACAAGCGGTGTCTGCGTAGGGATATGGGGGTGCAGAGAGGGAATGACATGGAAGGCACGAAATCGGATTCCCGCGCTTTTATGGGATATCGGGACGGGAACACCGTTGACCAAGAGGATTCCCTTCTTGGTCATGGCCGGATTTTTAAGAGTTACTTCAATGCGTTCAGTACTTGAGTCGACGAAACGGGCGGTTGTTCCTGCCACAGGCTGTTCACTGAGCAAAGGCCAGGCTTCCAGTGCATGACGGAAGTCCACTACGTTTCCGTCCCAAAGTAGCGAGCCAATGGTGGGAAAGCGAAAATCAAAAACGGGCTTCAACCACTCTGTTTTCCAGGGGATGCCGGCACGTTGAAGATCCCTGCCAATAGCTTCAAGGTCCTTCCAAAGATGAGAGGGAAGAAAGTAGCGGTCATGAAGGGAATCACCCCAGAGCTTCATAGGCCGGGGCTTGGGCCTCCTGAGCAGCATTGAGAGAATCGCCCGGATAAAAAGCCCGATCGCAGCCATCATCCGATGATCGGGAAATGCTTCGAATGCGCGAAACTCCAGGATGCCTGCCATCGTGTTGGCATGCTGGGTGTTCCAGAGTTTATCGATACTGATTTCTGCGCGATGGGTGTTGCCTGAGCAGTCACTTAAAAGATCGCGGAAGAGCATGGCGAAAAGTTCAGGGTTGTTTTTGAATGTGTTGACTCCAGGGAAGGCCAGTTCCAATTCTTTTAATGTGCCGGGCATGGTTTCGTCGATGCGGGGAGCCTGGGAACCCTGTCCGACAAACTGACCCGAGAAAACATAGCTGAGGGATGGATGGTTCTGCCAGTAAGTGATAACAGTCGGCAAAAAGTCGGGAACATGGAAGATAGGGCTCCGTTCGGGTTGGGTGCCTCCGAAGCAGATGTGTGCGCCTCCGCCCGTGCCGACCATGCGTCCGTTGAAGTGCAGTTTGTGCCCGCAAAGTCCCGATTGGTGGGCGGCTGTGTAAAGTTGTTCCATTTGTCTCTGATAAACGTTCCAGTCATTGCAGGGAGGGAGATTGACTTCAATCACGCCGGGATCGGAGGCCAGAACAAAACGTTCCAGCCCTGCATCAGCCTTGGGTTGGTAACCGGACAGAATCAGACCCTGGAGCTTGAGTGAATCGGCCAGTTTTTCAACAAGCCGAATGAGTTGTAGGTAGGGCACCGGATCGAGAGGAGGAAAAAAGATTTCCAGTCCTCCATCTTTGATTTCCACCGTCAGGGCACGTTTGAGTGCATTATCCGGAAGTTCTTTAAGAGGAAGTCGCAGTCCGATGGAGCTGTCTCCCGGAATCAGGGGGATGGTGAGGTAGGGGGGAAGTTTCCATTTGTCCGAAACCCATTTTCCATTTTCGTGGGCCAAAGGAAGCACCCATCCTTTGATCTTGGAGGGGTTGTTTTTCTCGGAGGTTGCCTGTGGATAGTCTTTGAGTTTTAAAAGTGAGGCAATGGCGGAAATTACCTTTTTAGGGGAGGCCAGCGAAGAATCCGGAAGGCCCGGACCCAGCAACAGCTTTTTGGGATTTCTCCAAAGTTTTCGTTCCGGATGGATATGAATGACCAGATTCCAGCGGGGGAGAGCTTCTCCTGGATATTGTTTGCCATAACTTTGGGTCAAGAGTGCACCTGGGTAATACAAACGGATAAAGGCCGCTGCAAATCGCCTGGCGCAGAGAAGTTTTGTCGGCCCTAGCGCGGCATTGGACCATTCGTCCCCGTTAGGGGCAAAGGGCACAAAAGTTGGCTCCCCTCCCATGGTCAGGATTTGACCGCTTTCCAGGATCATTTTTTCCACCTGACGGCTGCAGTTTTGGATTTTTTTCCATTCAGAGGAAGGATAGACTGGGGGAGGGATGTGCATAGGGAGGATCAACTGATCTTTTGAATGGAAACGTCGGCTGTCATGGTGCTGCTGACCTGGCTTGGGAAAAGATAGGAGCCTTGGACAGGATTGACCGTTTCGGGAAAACTCGTCACGGCTACGGGAATATAAAAATCCCCGGTCATGATGCCGTGTGTCGGATCAAAACCCTTCCATCCTGCTCCCGGCAGATATACCTCGCACCAGGCGTGCATGGAATTGTCTGAACGGCTTTCGCTGCTGTTCCCCGAAGAAGGCACATAAAGATAGCCGCTGACAAAACGGCAGGCCAGCTTCAGTTCTCTGCAGGCAGCCATGAACAACAAGGCAAAGTCACGGCAGCTTCCCGACTTGAGTTGCAGTGTTTGATCCGGTGTCTGGATTCCCATTTCTTCCCGGCGGTTGTAGGTATGGGATTGGAAAACGGATGAGCAGAGACGCGTCAGGAGGGAAAGGGTTTCGCCTTTGCATTCACCAAGGACTTCATTGATCCAGGAGGAAACGCGGGATGAATCCGGAATCCGCATGAGCGGGTATGCCAGGCTTTGTCTATCTTGTTCGGAATACTCGAAGGGGTAGTTGGCAGCATTATCCCCCAAGATAAAATCAAAGGGGTTTTCCTGAAGAAGTTCCACCACCATTTCGGCCTGGATCGCTAGCTGTCTGGATTCCCCCTCGATGTAACACAGGGCCAGGCAATTTTCCTGGGCATCCCGCAGCCAGGTGGTGCGTCCTCCCGGCATGGTGAGCAGGCTGAAACTGTGGACCCGCGTGTGAGGATCCTCCCTGGGGCGGAGAATGACCTTGTGGGGGGTAAAGCGGACCTTCTCGCCGTAATGGTAATGGGTGTTATGTAGGACTCGTAATTTCACTTTTTTCTCCGTTTGACCGAAACCATAACTTCAAGTTCCTGGTCCTGGGCGCCTTTGTAGGTTCCTTTAAGGGGAGCGGCATCCTGATAGTCTGTTCCAAAAGCGACATGGACGTGGCGTTCCCCGGCAAGCTGGTTATTGGTAGGATCGAGTCCCCACCAGTAACCACCGGGCAGATAGACCTCGATCCAGGCATGGCTGGCGGTGGCACCGATAAGGGCTTTGTCTGTGACGGTGGGATCGTATGCTTCGATATAGCCGCTGACATAACGTGCGGGTAGTTCATAGGTTCTGAGGATTGAAAGCATGAGATGGGCAAAATCCTGGCAAACACCCCGTTTGCGCCTTATCACTTCGGCCAGCGGCGTGCTAATGTCAGTGGTGCCGGGTTTGTAGTCAAAGGTTTCATAGATCCAACTGTTGATGCGCAGAACAGCTTCTCCAATGGGTTCTGAGGGTTTGATGAAATTTTTTTTCAGGGGAGCCAGAACTTTGTGCAGGGGGACATGGCGCGAGGGTTGCACAAAGGGATAGAGATGGAGCATTTGCGAATGGAAAATCTGGCGTGCTTCCCCGATGGAAACGTCGAGGGCTTCCTTGGGAGGCTGGAAAGGAATGGTTTCCACCTCTGCAGATGCGCGCACAACCAGGCGGTTGTGACGGTAGGGGATGGAGAAAAATTCTACTTTATTTCCCAGATAATCCTCGTAGTCATCCACAAGCGTGACGGGATTGAGTTCCAGTTTGCGCTTGATCACTTTCTGGGAGGATGAGCTTTGCGGGCAAATGCGCAGTTCTGCGTATGACTCGGAAGCCGGATGTTTGTAATGATATTCGGTATGATGTACGATACAGAATTTCATAGTAAAGTGGGTTGTTCCACCCGGGTCTGATGGCTGAAAAAATCATCCTCTATCTGCTCATGGATGGCACTGAGCATGCGCTGAAGTCTGCTTCCTTCCTGTTCCACTCTTTTGACCATCTGCTTCAGATTCGCCCGACGCACCGGCAACAGAATGTCCTCGTCAAAAGCGGTCTGGGGAAAAAGTGTGGCGATCCGGATGGATTCCAGGTGGTTCGACAGGGTCTTGATCGTTTGATAGGGCTCCGATGCGGAGGGCTCGATTTTCCCCATTTGAAGTATGTTACCCAGACTGTAGCTGAGGCGCAGGCAGCAGAAGGCCACGGAACTCGGCGTCTGGTGGTTGCGCCAGAGCAACTCGGCCACCTGGCCTGGGTGGGTGCGTGAGCGGTATTCGCGCTGATAGGCGTCGAGAGAACCCAGAAGGCGTAAAAGTACTGTCAGGTCGGGATCGGAAAGCCTGCCGGGTTCAAGATTGATCAGGGCGCGGCTGAGGACGGTGTCCAACATGGTCACGGTGCAGATGGCGCGTTCCACAAGATAACCCAGTTGAAAGAATTCCCAGCTTTCATCATGCGGCATCGTGCGGTGGAAGGTGCCGTTGAATCCGGCTATTGCGTCGGCAATTTTCAGGCACAGTTCCTGAAGGGTGGTGCTGTCGGCTTCCTTCAGCGAAGGAATATCGGATACGATCAACTGCAGTCTGCTCATGATGGCCCACACTTCCGGGGTTATGTATTCCCGGATTTCCATGGCATTCTGGTTGGCGATATTGATGCAATAGGGAATGGAGGCAGAATTTTTTGGATTAACTGCGAGTTGCAGTCCGAACGTGTGAATATCACGGGGCGGATCACTTTTTTTCAGGAGTTCATGATTGCCGGTGGATGCTGCAACTCCCTGCCACAGCGGCCAGAGATTCAGTTTTTGGCTTCGGCCCAACTGTTTCCAGCCGAATTCGTCCATAATGCGGACCATGCGGGCAGTATTCTCCGCGCGTTCCGTGTAACGCCCGATCCAATAGAGACTTTCGGCGACACGGCTGGCGATTTTAAAATCGCGTGGAACCAGGCCGCTTTGCTTGGAGACAATGGGTTGACGTTTTTTCTGAGTCTTTTCCTCATGGGCGGGAACCCAGGTGTCCTTGGCTCCGCTGCTAAGATCCGCGATGTAGCGGTGGGCATCGGATCCGATGGATTGGCGGGTAAGACCTCCGGGAAGAACAATGGGATTGGAGCCCAAGAGAACGAAGGCTCTAAGATAGAGAGGGCGGGGCACCATTTTACCGTTTTCAAAGCGTGAGGCGGTGGAGGCATTGATATAAGGCTGGGCCACGACATCTTCAGGGGATTGCTCCAGGAGCAGCTCCATTTTTTTCTGGTACTCGGCACGCTTGTCCGGACGATAAATACGGTTGAGGTCACCCTCTTGGTGGATGGGCTTCAGCAGCATCGACTCCCGGTTGGCCTTCACGTAGTCCAATTGATCCCGGTCAGCGCAGATATAGGTGGGCACGGATTTCAGGATGGCCTGTTCCCCAAGGTAAAACTGGATGATGCGGTCGCTGTAGCGAAGGAGGGATTTGTTGTCTGCTATACCGTTACCGATACTGTTGGCAATGGCGACCGTGCCTTTGCGTGCGCAATTGACGAGGCCCGGGATGCCGGAGCCGCCTTTTGCTCCGAACGTGATAGGGTCGAGAGTGCGGCTGAGTGCGCGGCGGTAGATGACGTCCACTTGCTCGAGTCCACCGATGGTTTTAAGGAACACCCTTCCTTCCCTGACAATCAGGTCGCCGGGATTGACGACAGCGATCCCCATGCGTCTCGCGAGGAACGTGTCTTCGAAGTCGTTCTCCTGGATGTTTCCGCTGCTCAAAAGAACTATGTGAGGG
This sequence comes from Methylacidiphilales bacterium, assembly GCA_038250235.1. GTDB lineage: Bacteria > Verrucomicrobiota > Verrucomicrobiia > Methylacidiphilales > JAAUTS01 > JAAUTS01. The sequence continues at coordinate 10,923 of JBBSCO010000018.1, forward strand.
GATGGTTTGTCGCTCAGATTCGAAAGGGCTTCGACCAATTCCGTGCTGAACGAGAAGACCGGCTGGACGTTCATGGATTCAAACAGTTCGGGGAAAGACTGGTTCAGCATACGCCTGTGCTGGATCACATGGGAAAGCCCCATTGGGATGGAACAATGTTGCTGGGTTGCCATCCATTGGCCCTCCTGATCACGCACCAGATCCACCGCAGCGAGGATAAGGTGGCGTTCTTCGCCGGCTCCGGGTTGAATACCGACACATTGGCGAAGGAACCCCGGATCTTTGAAAATCAATTCATAGGGAAGAATACGGTCTTTAAAGATGCGCTGCCCTGAGTAAATATCTGACAGGAAGCGTCCGAAGGCCCGCATGCGTTGGATCAATCCAGCTTCGAGAACTTTCCATTCGCCGGGTGGGATGACAAAGGGGAGTATGTCCAACTGCCAGTCGTTGTTCATGACGGCACTGTTTTTGGGAAGATTGAAATGCATGCCCAGTTCGAGTGAAAGGGACTCAATTTTTTTCTGGCGTGTTTTGAGTTCGGAAGTGCTGAAAGTCTGTAGTTTCCGCATGAGCGGGTCGGTCAGATGAAGGGAGGCGCGGCGGAGGGAACTGCGTCTGGCAGTGCCACCGGGGAGGCCGGGAGTAAAGAGATGCGGGCCGGGTTCTGTCATTTTACTCATGTTGGCTAAGGCATCCAAGAAGCTGTGATCGTGCCAACATGGACGAAACATTGGAGAAGATTCGCCGACAGGTAAAGAGCAACGATTTAAGCTGCTTGGGCCTCTAGTTTAAAGACAGTTCTGCGATTTTATAAGCTGGATCATCAAGTGATATCCAGTCTCATTAGGTAGTTTTTGCGTTGTAAACTGGCTGCTGATGTTTTTTCTTATCAAAGGAATTGCAAGGCAGCGTTTCTTTAGTAGGTTCGAATTATCCTATGATCGTCAACCGCAAGCCATTGACCCTGATTGAAGCTCTCTATATTCCTTCGATTGTGGGGGGTCTGGCCATTACCTTGAAACATTTTCGGCGTTCCATCAAAGGTCTTTTGGGCTTCAATAAGATTAAGGCCAAGGATCGTACTCTGATGGACATGTCCGCCACTGGTATGGTTACCATGCAGTATCCCGAGGAAAAATGGCCCATGCCTGAAGGATACCGTGGGGCTCCGACCCTGGTCAAAGACGAGGAAAACCGTGAAAAATGTGTTTCCTGTCAGCTCTGCGAATTTGTCTGCCCACCCCGTGCGATCAAAATTACGCCTGGAAACATCCCTTTCAACAGCCCGCATGCCAATGTGGAAAAGGCCCCCAAGGAGTTCGAGATCGACATGATTCGCTGTATTTATTGCGGCCTATGCGAGGAAGTCTGTCCGGAGGAAGCCATATTTCTGAAGAAAGAATACCCGATCATCACCTCCTATGATCGCAAGAGTATGGTTCACAACAAAGAGAAACTCTATGAGATGGGCGGAGTGACTCCCCGGCCTATTAAGAAGTGGGCAGGGAAGTAAGTCCAATATTAGGATTGACCGGGCAACCCTCCGCCTTCATTTTCTCACAACTTTACTGACCAGATGGAAGCCCTCTTTTTTTGGATAGTTGCAACCGGTTTGATAGCGGCGGCATTGGCGGTTATTTTTAACCGGAACCCTGTCGCCAGTGCCTTGTTCCTGGCCACCACCTTTGTTTTTCTGGCCTGTGTGTTTATCACACTGGAAGCTTTCTTCCTGGCCATGGTGCAAATCATTGTCTATGCCGGTGCCGTCATGGTGCTGTTTCTCTTCATCATCATGCTTCTGGATATCAAGGCTGAGGCCAAGAGACCGATTCCGTTCGGTAAAATACTTCTGGTTTTGGCTCTTTCGCTGGTCTTTGCCTTTTTCTTCGGGAAAGTGCTGACGGATCTACCGACCGGCCAGACGCTTCTTCAATGGAACGTGCACGGAGCCCCCAAACAGGATGCCAAAGAAATTGGCATGGTGCTTTTCACCAATTATACCCTTGTTTTCGGAACAACCGCAGTGTTGCTTCTCGTGGCGACCATTGGCGTGATTCTCCTGAGCAAGCGGGAGGTCAAATGAATGTCTTCACCGAAATAACCCTCAACCACTACCTTGCTCTCAGTGGTCTGCTTTTCATGATTGGCTTGGCAGGTGTCATGATACGTCGAAGCATTCTGGTCATCTACATGTGCCTGGAGCTCATGCTCAACGCGGCCAACCTGGCCTTGGTGGCTTTTAATCGTTTTCATGTCAAACCCGGTGGAATTCCCGATTATGACGGGCAAATCATGGTTTTCATGATCATCACAGTGGCTGCGGCCGAAGTTGCAGTGGGTCTGGCTCTGATCGTTTCACTCTACCGCCTCCGCCAGACCACCAACGTCAACGATCTCAACGCCCTCAAGTTTTAAGCACGTCTCATCATGAATTGGATCGTTCTACTTCCTCCTTTGATCGCCGCTGCGTTGATCACGCTTTTTCTCCGGCCGTTGAAAAAACTTTCCGTCCTGGTTTCCATCGGGGCATGCGCGATTTCTTTGGGCGGGGCTTTGGCCATTTTCTTTGCTGACGGCGAAGCCAAACTATCGACGCTGAGTTGGGCTTCACTGCCGGGTCTTGAAATCACCATTGGAGCCATGGGTGATCCGCTCGCCTCCATGATGCTGCTGGTGGTGACAGGTGTCGGCCTGCTCATCCACATTTTTGCCTACGGCTACATGAAGGAAGACCCCGGTTTGTCCCGCTTTTTTGCCAAACTTTCCCTCTTTATGTTTTCCATGCTCGGAATTGTCCTGGCTGACAACCTGGTCATGATGTTCATCTTCTGGGAGTTGGTGGGCCTCAGTTCCTATCTCCTGATTGGTTTCTGGTTTGAGCGTCCGAGTGCGGCAGAAGCCGCCAAGAAGGCTTTTATTGTCAATCGCATCGGCGACTTTGGTTTTCTGTTAGGTATCCTTGGCACCTGGGCGATATTCGGAAGCATTCATTTTGAAGAATTGAAAAATAGCGTGGCGGCTACAGGGCTGCCGGCAGGGGTGAGCGTCGGAGTCATCACACTCGTGACCTTTGGTTTGTTCATGGGCTGCATGGGAAAATCAGCCCAGCTTCCACTGCATGTCTGGTTGCCGGATGCGATGGAAGGACCGACACCGGTTTCCGCCTTGATTCATGCCGCGACCATGGTTGCAGCAGGGGTTTACATGTTGTGCCGGGTCTTCTTCATTCTGGATCTGAGCGCCTACACCATGGAAATCATCATGTGGATCGGTGCGGCAACTTCACTGTTTGCGGCACTCATCGCCCTCCAGCAGAACGACATTAAACGGATATTGGCCTACTCGACCCTTTCCCAGCTTGGGTACATGGTGATGGCTGTGGGATGCAGTGCCACGACAGAGGCCATGTTTCACCTCACGACACATGCCTTTTTCAAGGCACTGTTGTTCCTCGCCGCAGGATCGGTCATTCACGGGCTCCACCACGAACAGGATATCTGGAAGATGGGTAATTTGAAAAAATACATGCCCATTACTTTTGTAACCTTCCTGATCGGAACCCTGGCACTGACAGGCTTCCCCGGTCTTTCAGGATTTTTCAGCAAAGAGTCGATACTTTTCGCCGCCTATCATCACAACAAAGTTGTTTTTGCCCTGGGACTTTTCACCGCCTTGCTTACTGCTTTCTATATGACACGCCTGTTTGTGGTGGCCTTCCTTGGCAAGGAGCGCACAGAGGATGTGCACCATGCACATGAATCCCCGAAGGTCATGACCATTCCCTTGATTCTACTCGCGATTTTGGCTGTTATCGGCGGATTTATCGGGATCGACCGCTACATTGGGCCACACGCCATTTCCCATGATTCTGGCGGGTACGGTTTGGTCATGGGTCTTTCCATTGCCAGTTTCCTGATCGGAACGGGATTGGCCTGGAGGCTTTATGGCAATGTAACAAAGGAACCCTACAGCTTCGCCATACTTAAAAACAAATTTTACAGCGATGAAGTCTACGAGGCTTTCCTGGTGAAACCTCAACAGGCCCTGGCCCGTTTCCTTGCCTGGTTTGACTACTGGGTGGTGGGAGGACTCTTTGTCCGTCTGAGCTGTCTGTCGGCTGCGGGTGCCGGTGAAGTGTTGAGACTTATGCAAGGTGGCAGCCTCCAGGCCTATGTGGTGGTGTTCATTCTCGGCGTGGCCCTCCTCTGTTACTGGATTCTGGTGAAAGTGGCACTATGACATTTTTGACGTACCTGCCTTTGCTTATTGTTTTTCTCCCGGTTCTGGCCTGTCTGGCCATTGCGTCGGGATCGCCCGCCCGTCAAACCGCTTTGGCCACCGTTCTAATTAATCTGGCGGCTGTGGTCGGCCTTGGTTTTTTCCTTCCCCAGGAAAGTGGATATCATTTTGTCTCGAGTTTTCCCTGTATTGCGTTACCCGACTTCTTCACGATCAATCTGACTCTCGGCGTCGATGGTTTGAGTATGGCCATGGTTCTTTTGACCGCGGTTGTTTCCGTGGCGGCTGTGGCGGTGTCGCCCATTCGGGTCCGCCGGGAAAAAGAGTTTTACATCTGTGTGCTTCTGATCAGCTGCGGTGCTCTGGGGGCTTTTCTCTCCATTGATTTGTTTTTTCTTTATATCTTCCACGAAGTGGCTCTGATCCCGACCTTTCTGCTTATTGGAATATGGGGCGGACAGGACAGGAAATTTGCCGCCACGCAGATGACCATTTATCTGGCCGCAGGCAGCCTGGTTTTATTGGCAGGGGTGTTGGCCTTCTACTTTGCTCTTCCAGAATATGGAAGAAGTATGGATTTGCGCGAGATTCAACAGGTTCTCAGCACCACGCCGTTTTCCCTTGCCTCCCAAAAATTCATCTATCCTTTGCTGCTGGGTGGTTTCGGGATTTTGATTTCTCTTTTCCCATTTCATCACTGGGCTCCGGCCGGATACGCGGCATCACCGGCGGCAGCTGCCATGTTACATGCCGGTGTGTTGAAAAAATTTGGTTTTTACGGACTTCTCCGTCTGGCCGTTCCTTACCTGCCTGAAGGCGCGGAAACCTACAGCACCCTGTTGCTGGTACTTCTGTTGGCCAATGTTCTTTACATTGGCCTTGTCACGGTGGCTCAAAAAGAACTCAACATGATGCTTGGTTTTTCCAGTGTCATGCACATGGGCTACATTTTCCTGGGCCTGGCCAGTGGAACCCCCATCGGATTGACCGGCGCAGTGGTGCTGATGGTTTCGCATGGTCTGAGTGCGGCGCTCCTCTTCGGTCTGGCTTCGGTTATCCGTGAAAAAACAGGTACCACCCTGCTTAAGGAGATGGGTGGGTTGGCCTCGAAAGCACCGCTGCTGGCTTTTCTTTTCATTCTGGGTGCCCTTGCCTCAATGGGAACCCCCGGTCTGGGCAACTTTGCAGGTGAATTACTCATCTTCTTCGGAGCCTGGAAAGTCCATTCCTGGGCGACCTTCTTTGCGGTATGGGGGATTGTCATTTCGGCCGTCTATTATCTTCGGGCAGTCCGGTCTATTTTCTTTGGTGAAAACGGGAAATTTGCTGCGGAAATTTCCGACCTACAAGGCCTGAAAGAAGCCTGGCCTTATGTTTTGCTGGCTTTGTTTCTGTTGGCGATCGGACTTTATCCTGCCTGGCTGATCAAAATGATTGAGCCGAGTATCCAGGTGATTGTGAATTTATGAATCTTTTGATCATGCCTGAAATTCAGATGCTGGTTCTGGCAATAGGCCTGCTGATGTACGAAGCCTTTGTTCCCTCGGTCTCCCCGAGAAAGATCGCTTATGCCGCCATGGCTGGCGTTGTCCTTGTCTTTGCTGGAACCTGGTGCACGGTGCCTCCGTTCCCGGTGGATTCGCCCTGGCAGGCCCTTTATTCCGGGGATGCGCTGGCGGTTTTCTTCAAAAGACTTTTCCTGGTCACTGTCTTTTTTGTACTTTGGATGAGTTCTGAATCCATTGAAGAAATCCCTCTTGGCCGTTCCGAATTCCTGATTTTACCCCTTTTCACAACGACCGGGATGATGTTGTTGGCCTCGGCGGTCAACTTCATGACAATCTTTGTGGCGTTGGAACTTGTTACGATTTCCTTCTATGTGCTTGTCGCCTACCAGCGCAATAAAGCGGCTTCCCTGGAAGCGGGCACCAAGTATTTGATTGTCGGAGCCCTTTCGACTGGCTTCCTGGTTTACGGCATTGCCTTCTTATACGGCTCGGTTGGAAGCACTTCTTTGTCCGATTTGGCGCTTGCACTGGCTACCGGCCCGCTTCATGCCGGATTTCTTTTCGCAGCTTTACTGATTCTGGTGGGTCTTGGCTTCAAGATGGCCGCCGTACCCTTCCATGTCTGGGCTCCGGATGTCTATCATGGAGCACCGACGCCCGTCACCGCATTCTTGGCGGTCGGTTCCAAAGCTGCGGGCTTTGTCATCCTGATCCGTGTCTTCGCGCTCGATGGCTTTAAAAACGAGTCCATGATTCCCTACATCGCTTCGGCTTTGGGTCTGATGGCGGCTTTGAGCATTCTATTGGGAAATCTGGCGGCACTCCCTCAACGTAACCTGAAACGTTTGTTGGGTTATTCCAGCATCAGCCACGCAGGATTCCTGCTGATGGGCGTCAGCTGCCTGAGTGAACGTGGTATCCAGGCGGTTCTGTTATATCTGTTGGTTTATTCTCTCTCGTCCCTTCTGGCCTTTTATGTCATCAACAAACTGGGGCCGATTCTCGGTGGCGATGATCTTCCTTTGTATGCCGGCCTGTCCAGGCGTTCACCGGTTCTGGCTTTTTCTCTGATGGTGGCTTTTGTTTCCATGGCTGGAATTCCTCCTTTGGCAGGATTCATTGGTAAACTGGGGGTCTTTGCGGCTGTCTGGGAAAAGGGTAGCTATGGTCTGCTGCTGGTCGGCGTCATCGGTGCGGCTTCCGGCCTTTACTACTATTTAAAAATCGTGCGCGAGATGTATTGGCATGAGCCTTCCGGTCAGAGCGAACCGATCGTGCTCGGCTGGGCAAGCAAGTCCCTTGTGCTCACCCTGTCTGCCGCCCTGGTTGTTTTTGGCGTCTGGCAGATTCCTTTGGCCCGCGCCGTGGCGGATGTCCTGGCCCGGTAGGTTGATCGGGGCCTTTTTTCTTTTTCCGACCCACTTAAAATTTCATCGTCTGATGCGATTTTTGAGCTAAGCTGCTTTCATGACAACTTCCGCCGCCGCAGTTCCGGCTTACAAAATCGGGAATGAAAAGCTGGTCAGGCTTTCCTCCAAAGCCGCAGCCAAAGTCTCCGCACTTTTGGTCAAACAGGGCCGTGCCCAAGGGGCTCTCCGTGTGGCCGTGGTTGGTGGCGGATGTTCCGGACTCCAGTATAAAATGGATCTTGTCGACGGTCCCGTTCAGCGGGACATTCTGGTTCGTTCGGTGGAAGTCAACATAGTCGTCGATCCCAAAAGCGCTTTGTTTGTCAGTGGTTCCGAGGTCGATTACAGCGATGACCTGCAAAAGGGGGGATTCAAAGTCACCAATCCCAACGCCGAAGCCCACTGTTCCTGTGGGGAAAGTTTCAATGCCTGATCAGCAGACGGGCATTGCCTGCCTGTGCAGGGTTTTCTGATGAATGCATTTCAACTTTTCGGCATTGACCCTGTTCCCTTTTTGGATGCGGAAGTTTTGAAAGCCACTTTTCTTGAGCGCAGCGTCAGACTTCACCCGGATGTCGGAGGAGCACAAACAGCCCCTGCTTTTGCCGAACTGAATGAGGCGTATAAAATTCTTCTTTCCGACCGTCTCCGCCTTAGGCACATCCTTGAATTGCATGGCTTGAAGGACCTTGGATCAATTGGTGCTGTCCCCGGCCATCTCGTGGATCTGTTCATGCAGGCGGGTTCCCTGCTTAACACCTCCGATCGGTTGATCAAAAACAGACTCCGGGCGGAAAGTTTTCTGGAGCAGGCAGCACTGCAGGGAGATCTATTGGAAAAAATGGATGGGCTGCAGATGCTGTTGTCGGAACTGCATTCCATCCGCAAGACCCTGTCTGAACGTTTGATTGTCATGGGAACTGTCCGGGCTGACAATCCGCAGTCTTTGGAGAATCTCAAGGAACTGTATCTCGAACTCTCTTATGTGGAAAAATGGATGGAGCAGGTGCAGGAAAAAATCTTTCTGATCTCGGAATATGTCGTATGAGCAGCGGACCGATTATTGGAATTGATCTGGGGACAACCCATTCCCTGGTTGGGGTCATGGATGCGGGCTTTGTGGTTCTTGTGCCTGATACGGATGGCAGACGACTTCTTCCTTCCATTGTGTCCTGGCAGAACGGGGAGGCTCCTCCCCTGGTCGGCTACCCTGCCAAACGCGCCCGAAGTCTGGCTCCGGAACGGACAATCCTTTCAGCCAAGAGATTGATGGGGCGCCGATGGAGTGACCTGGCTGAGACGGAGAAAACTATGGATGCCAGGCTGGTGACGGATGCCAAGGGTCTGACTTTAATAGAGTTACCTCTCGTTGACGGACCAAAACGTGTTTCAGCTCCTGAAGTTGCGGCCGAACTGTTGAGGGAGTTGGCCAACAGAGCCTCCCGCTATCTGGAAACGCAGGTCAGCAAAGTGGTCATCACGGTTCCCGCCTATTTTAACGACGCCCAGCGGCAGGCTACCAAAGAAGCTGGCGAGTCTGCCGGTCTTGAAGTGGTCCGTATTCTGAGTGAACCCACGGCTGCTGCGCTCGCGTATGGGATGGATCGCCATCACAAACAGGCGCGGATTGCCGTTTATGATCTCGGGGGCGGCACGTTTGATTGTTCCATTCTGGAATTGAACGAAGGGGTTTTTCAGGTTCTTGCCACGAGCGGGAACACGCTATTGGGCGGGGATGATCTTGATCAGGCCGTTTACGCAGTTCTTTGGCAGGAATTACCTGTGGAGGTCAGGGATTCCCTGCATGCTTCAGCCCGTGCCCGGCTGAAGGAAGAAGTAGAGCTGGCCAAGATGCGACTTTCCACCCAGGAAGAAGCAGAAATTGAAATTCCTTTTCTGACGCCGTTGTACAGTTTCCGGCGTATCCTGACCCGTCTGGAATTGGAAGACCTGGCCAGACCGCTTTTGGAAAAAACGCGTCGCCATTGTCTGAGGGCTTTGCAGGATGCAGGGCTGAGGCCCGAAGATCTGAAAGAAGTTCTCCTGGTCGGGGGGCAGACCCGGATGCCTCTGGTGCGTTCTCTGGTGAAGGAATGGCTGGGGCACGAACCCAACATCAGCCTGGATCCGGACGAGGCCGTGGCCCGGGGGGCAACCATTCAGGCGGGGATTTTGAGCGGTGCCATGCAAAACATGGTTTTATTGGATATTACACCCTTGTCATTGGGAATAGAGACATTCGGAGGTTTGATGAATGTCATCATACCGAGAAATTCCACGCTGCCCACCAAAGCCGGCGAACTCTTTACTAACGCCGCAGACGGCCAACGCCTCATGAAAATCCGTGTTCTTCAGGGAGAGAGGGAGTTGGCCAGGGATAACTGGTTTTTGGGGGAGCTGGACTTGGAATTTCAACCCGGTCCCAGAGCCACCGCCCGCATCGGAGTACAGTTTGAGCTTGATGCCGACGGAATCCTTCATGTCCTGGCCAGGGATACTGTGACCCTGCAGGAAAAACGCGTAGGACTACGCTCGGTGGTGGACGTAACCGATGAAAAAGTCGGGCAGATGGTCTTGGAATCCGTGGAGCATGCTTTGGAAGATATGCAGGAAAGACAGTGGATTGAGAGCGAACTCAAAGCCAGGCGGCTGATGGAATTGACCCGGAAGGCCCTGAGTCAGGCCGCTGAGGCTGCCGGAGCGGAAAGGATCATTCCCGTGGAAACAGCCCTCCAGCAGATGCAGGCGGCCATGGATCAAAAAGGATTGGCTGAGCTGAAGAGTAGTATGAAAAATCTGGACGAGGCCAGTAAGCCTCTTGCGCAATGGCTGATGGATCAAGCGACGGAGGCGATGTTGAAACGCAAGGGGGTGCTCTGAGTCAGTCCCGGAAAGATGTGTAAAATCTGCCGTCTGCCCGGCAAATCATGCCTGCATTTGGCAAGAGCATATGGCACTTATTTTATCCGCTAACGGGCCACGTGCACAAGGGAGGCATGTCTGGAGACCCCTTGCACGGGGCAGTTTCCTTTTTTACTGTCATTCGCGCATAAAAAATGCTTTTTAGCATCTTATGTTGCATGGAATTCTGATCCTGGAACCTGAGCCTGCCCTGGCTTCCATGTTGATGGAAGTGGTCAGGGAGTGCTCGGCCGACATCATGATCGCCCAGGTGAATTCCATTGCTGAGGCACAACAGGCTGCGGCAGGGGAAGCCAGTCCTGAGATCATGGTTTTGGATTTGGAGACGGATCAGATGGTTTTGGATCTGCTGATTCATCTCAAGACCTCACACCCTCTGGCCAAGATCCTTCTCCTTGTGCCTTCCTCCATACCTCCCGACTTCGAGCAGTCGGCGCGTTTGAGTTCCGTCCATTTCCTATCCAAGCCCTTTTCCCGCGTGCAGTTCCTCAACATGCTTCTCTGGCTTCTGAATGGCCCCAAAGCCTGCGGCAACGGTTTGTTTCACGCGCAATTGCAGGACCTGCTCCTGCTCGATCTGCTTCATCTCAAGTGCCTCTCTGGTGCCACCTCGCAGATTGAGATTGTCTCGACTGAAGGTGAAAAAGGACGGCTTGTTTTGGAGAAGGGGCAGGTGATCCATGCCCAGGCTGGTTGGAGCGAGGGAATGTCGGCATTTCAGAGTATGATTGCCTGGAAAGGAGGAACTATCCGGGAGTCACCCCTGACGGGAAACAGTGCCAGGACCATTGACAAAGGTTATGAATGGTTGCTTGTGGAAGCGGCCCGGATTATGGATGAAAAAATCATAGCGGAGGGCGTGGTCACGGGTGATGGCTCCATGGTGACGGATGTTGTTCAGGAGCGGCTGATTCAGACGCACGAAGTTGATGATGATCATGAGGAACATTTTCATTCATTGCCCAAAATTCTGGTGATTGACGACAGTCCCCTGGTGCTACGATTTGTTGAACAGGTTCTGGGCCGCTGCTTCCCGGATCTGGCTGTTATCACGGTGGAAACTGGGCAGGAGGGACTGGATTGTGTGCGGGAATTCCAGCCGGAATTGATTCTTTTGGATTATGTCCTCCCCGATTTTAACGGCGATTCTCTCTGTTCCGCCCTGGTGAATGATAATCTTCTGGGTTCTATTCCGATTATTGTCATGTCAGGCCTTCACGGCCAGCTTGAGTCCATCAAAGACAAATACGCCAACGTTTTCAGTGTTCTGGAAAAACCTTTTTCGGAAGAACTTCTGATAGAAGAAGCCAAAAAGGGACTGGCTTTGAAAAACGACATGGTCTGATTATCATTTCTCTGCGCTTTTTTCTTTCCTGGTTCCGGAGAATCTCAGTCTGGTTTTGTTGATGTCCAGAAGCGGGGCAAGTTCATAAACGTTAAGGTATCCGTAAGAATAAAGTGTATTGAAGGTGTAGATGTTCAGGGACGCTCTGGCTCTTTTCGACATGAATGCTTCGCGTTCATTCTCAAAGTTGTTGTTGCAGTAAATCAGGATCCTTGTCTTTTTGTCCGGGATCAACCTGGAAAGCTCCCTTTCAGTAACATCCGTGAGGCTCAAATGTATCGCTCCCGTTATATGCAGCAACTCATACTTGTCTCTGGTTCGTGCATCATAGATCACGGTTCCTGGTTCCGATGCCATACGGATAAAATCATCCTCGCTGATACGGCGTTCGTCCCGGAGTCGCCCCACCTTGGATGCATCCTGTAGGAATCCCGTATAGTCAATCATGGGGTTGGCGTCCGGTTTTTCGGAAGCTCTTGAAGGACAGATGGCCGATAGGGCAAGGAAGCATAGAAAAAGTAAGCAGTGTTTTTTATTCATGGCTTCAGGATACAGATTAGAAGTGATTTTTTGTCAGAGTCTGATAAAGAAATTGTAAAGAAATGGTAAATGTCACTTTCAAGAGGTTTTTCCTTTTTTCGTTCCTTTTCTATTCACAGGCAGTTCTGTTGGCTGCTGTAGAAGGTCCGACGATGGAAGAATTCATGGGCATCAACGGCCACACCGTGCAATTCAAGCCCGGCCTCTACCGTCCCGTGGCGCGTGAAGTGCGCGACTACCATCCGGTTGAATGGGATCTCGGCAGGGATTCCTCCTCGGTTCCGCCTTTTCCCTTAGCAGCCAACCAGGTCAACTGGAAACATGTGTACGGATCCTGGTTGAAACACGATTGGAACATCAATGCCTGCCTCATGTTTGAGAGCATCCCGCGAGGGGACTGGAAAAACCTGGCAGAAGATGCCAGGGCCTATGGAAGGGCTTTTGCGGAGGCCTTCGGCCCCTCAGGGAGAGATCCCTCTGTGACCAGTGTTGAAATCGGCAATGAACCTGGAAAGTTTTCGGATGAGGATTATCGGATTGTTTTTGAAAACATGGCCAGGGGCCTGAGGGAAGGGGATGCCGGGCTCCGTATCGCCACTTGCAATCTGACTGTGGGTAAGAGCAATGACTACGCAAAAAGCGTGGAATCCCTCAAAGGTTTGGAAAAGCTGTACGATGTGCTGTGCATCCATGTCTATGCCCAGTTAAAACCATGGCCGACTTGGATCAGAAGTTATCCTGAGGATCCGGAATTGCCAAATTACATCAATGAAATCCGGGAGCTTTGTCGCTGGCGGGATTCGCATGTTCCGGAGAAGGCCGTCTGGGTCACGGAATTCGGCTACGATGCATCCACCCGCAAACCGGATCCTTCCGGAGACTTTGCCCAATGGATAGGAAATACCGAGGAAGAACAGGCTCTTTGGAACATTCGATCCTGGCTTCTTTTTTCCGCACTGCCAATCGAAAGGGCCTACGTCTATTTCTTTAATGATGCGGACACTCCCCAATTACACGGATCTTCCGGATTGACCCGGAATTTTATCCCCAAGCCCGCCTACTGGGCTGCAGCCCATCTGCAAAAAACTTTGGGAAAATTTCGTTTTCACGGGGTTGTGCAGGAAAAGGAGGGAGTGGTTATGATTTATGAATACCGGAGAGACGGCGACATCATCTGGGTGGTCTGGGTTCCGACACGCGAAGGAAAGCCGGCATCGATTGAGCTTCCAACCTTCCCCCGTCCTGTCCTGAGAGCTGAACGCCTCGTGCTCCGGGAAGGGTCCGCAGAGGTTGTAGAAGTTTTGGGAAGAGAGTTGATTCTGTCAGGTACCCCGATTTTTATTTTCTTTAAGAAAAGCTGAGTCTGACACATTCAGCCGGCTGGCATCACGATTTTTTACGGGGGTGGGCACTGGTTCCTGCAACGCGCGCGGTGACTCCCGGCTGGCTTTGACTGAATCTTCACGCACCTTGGCAGACTTTCCGTTTTATTGATTTTTTGATAACGTCCACGAATAAAACCGTCCATTAGAGAAGTATTAATTACACTCTTTGACATTCTAGGCGAATTGGGATAAGCTTGAGATTGTCCAAAGGAGCTAAGTTCTTATGAATCTTCTCAAACTAAACGAGCGCAAACATCTTCGAGACGAGATTGCTGCGGCACTCAGTCTGGTTCCGGGACTTGGGCATGCCTATAAGGGATATTATGCCCATGCCTTGGGTATTCTCTTTCTTGTGCCAGCAATACTTTTTGCCCCGGTCTTGTTGGGCCTGGCGACCTTCGGGTTGGGGCTTCTCCTGCCCCTGGTCTTCTGGATTGCCATAGGGATCCAAGCTTATTACCTGTCTGAACATCGCAAGGACCATCCCTTCCTTTGAAGCCTGATAAGGAATCAGGGCCCTTTTATTAACTAACAGAACACAAGTATTTGTTTCGCCGGATAGCGATAATTATTTCACTTTCAGGAGTTCCACGTCGAAAATCAAAGCCTCATTGGGGCCGATGTCACTTCCGGCGCCGCCAGTGCCGTAAGCGAGTTCCGGGGGCAGATAAAAGCGGTATTTGGCACCTTCCTTCATGAGCTGAACACCTTCCGTCCAGCCTGAGATCACCTGATTTAGGGGGAAATCAATGGGTTCATTCCGTTTATAGGAACTGTCGAAAACGGTTCCGTTGATCAGGGTTCCCTCGTAGTGGACCTGGACGGTATCCGTGGCTTTGGGGCAGCTGCCATTGCCTTCGCGCAGGACTTCATATTGCAGACCGCTGGCTGTGGTGTTCACCCCGTTGCGTTTGCTGTTTTCCAGAAGAAACGCCTTACCTTTTTCAAGAGCTATTTGTGACATCAGAAAATTTCTAGCGGAATGAGGGGATCTGTCAAAGCCGGAAGAAGTAAATTTGAGCCCCGATATCCAGCGCCCGAGCTGCAGCCCGCACAATCTTGCGGAATCCAAACCCGTGCGTCTGCCTGAGGCGGATGTGGTGTCAACGGGTTTTTTAACGGTCAGTCAGGGTGCGGCGGGCAGGCTTAATTTTGTTCGCCGTCCGTAATCTTTTTCAACGATTCCACTGAAGAAAAGATCTTCCTCCTAATGAGCCCAAAACACCCGTGCCAGCGCCAGGGGCTAAATCCAGCGGATGCGGTGGCTAATGGGTTTGCGCTGCTCGGCTGTGAGGGGTGGAAGCACGGGTAATTTCGTTACAGGTTGGAATTGATGCCACTGGGTGGCTTCTTCCTGAAGTTGGCTCCAGCGTGGGTTTTCCAGGGGCGGGGCATTCCGGATTTGGCGCAGCAGGCTGTTCCATTCCGTCATCAGGCGGTCGATGTCGCCAATTCCGGAATGTTCCCCGGTCAGTTGGCTTTTCCGCTTGGTTTTGTTCAGCAGCTCTTTCACCAGATCAGATGCCCCGGTTCCGTAATGGGGAGGGACTCCCCAAGTCAGGTAACCCTCAATTGAAAAGCGCCCGTAGGCTTTCTGGCAGGCCAGGGCCAATCGTCCAGACCAGCGGGGTTCGATTCCGGCAAAGCGGTCGTTGGCGTAGAGGTTAGCCAGATCAAAGATCAGATCCTGCAGGGGATAGCTTTCGTCTTCCAGGGCGGCGGCTATGGCGAGCCCTTCCGGCCCAAGGAAGAAGGAGACGATTTTGCCCCGCTCTGACAGGCTCAGGTCTTGGTTCAGGAGGCCGATCTTGGTCCATTGCCAAAGGAGGGTGGGTGCGGGATCAAGGTAAAGGCATTCCGGACGTTGGGGACAGTCGCGGCAGGGTTTGAATGGACGGTTCCGGCGTTTAACCAGGCGGGCCCTTCCGGTGTCCGTTCCCAGATGGCAGGGCAAGATCTCCCGTAGTTCCGCACTGGTGATCTCGGCCCCCAGGCGCAGCCATTCGCGGCTGAAAAAGGAATGGCCCAGGCGGCGCGAGGTTTCGACGCGATCACGGCTGTTGGCCAGGGCATTCAAAATCATAGACCAGGGCAGGGGAGTGGAGCGTTGGAGGCGCATGGGACGGGCTTCCATCATGCGCGGGGTTTCCTGGCTGGTGAGGTAATAACCTATGGTATCCAAACCACGCCGCCCGGCCCGGCCTATCATCTGCAGGAGTTCGTGAGGGAGAATTTCCTGTTCGATTCCGTTGATGGAGTAGGAGCGTGAGGTGATAACGACAGAGCGCAGGGAGAAATTGATGCCGGCACTGAGGCCAAGGGTGGCTACGACGACGCGGAGCTGGCCTGTCTTGGCCAGGGGTTCGATCACGCCGGCGCGTTGGGCGAAGGTGAGTCCGCTATGGTGGAAGGCCACGCGTTGTTCCAAGAGTTTGATCAATTCAGGTGTCAGGACAATTTTTTGTTCGGGAGTGAGGACGAGTGGGGCGGCAGGAGGCAGTTCCCGTGCGGCCTGGCGGGCCAGACGTTCGGCTTCTTTCCGGTGTGGGGCGAAGACGAGGATCGGGCCGAGATCGTCACGCAGGGCGCCCACGAGACGTTTGGACCAGAAGCCTTCGATCCCGGTGGGAATGCGTTTGGCGAGGTAATCGGAATCAACTTCTTCCAAAGGCACCGGACGTTCTTGGTGGGAGACGACGTGGATGTCCCGTTGCAATTTTTTCAGCCAGAAGGCGACTTCTTTGGCGTTGGCGACACATCCACTCATGAGAAGCAGTTGGGTGCTGGGGGGGAGTGACAGCAAGACGCCTTCGTAGTGGTTGCCACGGCTGGTGTCGCCAAGCCATTGGTATTCGTCAATGGCGAGGAGGGAAGGGCCTTGGCCGCGGTGGAGGAGGCTGCGTAAGGCTTCCAGGGTGCCGACAACCACGGGGGCCTCGGGTTGGATGCTGGCATCGCCTGTGACGAGTCCTACCCGCCAGCCTTTCGCCAGCCATTCGGCGTATTTGTCGTTGGCTAGGGCACGGGTGGGGACGGCGTAAAAGGAGGGGCGGGAATGGGAGTGGGTTTCGTAGAATTTTTCGAAGACGTAGGTTTTGCCGGCTCCGGTGGGGGCGTCGAGGATGACATCGTGTCCGGCCCGCAGGTGTTGGATGGCTTCGGACTGCCACCCGTCCGGCAGCACGAGGGTCTGGAGGAGGCTGAGTTGGTCGCTGTGGAGCGGCATGGATTTCAAGTTACCCCGGCTTTGGTTGAGGGCAATGGGAAGGCAGGAATCGTTTAGAGGAAGGGATTGGGCTTCGAGTTTTGGGCTCCGGGCAGGCAACGTGAAGAGGGGCGCGGGGAGATTGAAGCCGTGACTCGGAGGTTGCTGCTACTGTGCGGGGGAAAGGGTTTTGTGTTTCCAGTTTACAGAGAAACTTGGAATCCAGAAATGGAAACGCTGAAGGCGAAAAGCTGCTTCGTCATTCTGCGAGAACGGCTTCGTCGAGGGAGTCGTCCACCCGGAGGTTGACCAGCTTCCAGGTAGCGCCGGTCTCAAAAAAGAATTGCCAGCGGAGAGGTTCGGTTTCGAGATAGGCAAAGTAGGTGAGCATGGTTATTGTGGAGCTCAGGGGCCGGACATCGAAGACTTCGTAGTAGCGCATGGCACCATAATCCTGGATGGCTTTGTCCACGCGCTGGCTGAAGGCATCAACATTGGGGCCGCTGTTCTCAATAGCGGAGCCGGTCAGGATTTCCTTAAAGGCATCGGCGCTACGTGCGCTTTGGATCGTGACGAAAAATTTTTCAATCTTCAGCTGAACTTCCTTGGGTAGAGTGGAGATTTTTGGCTGGGGGGGAAGGTATTCGCGCAGGTCATCCACACGGATGTTGGCCAGGCGCCAGTCATTGCCAACGGGGGTGAAGTAGAGGAACTGCCAGCGGAAAAGTTTGGTTCCCTGTTCGGAGATATAGGAAAGGCGAAAGAGGCGGCTGCCGATTTTTTTGTTTTCGAAGGGCGTGAAGCGTTCGTAGTTTCCGAACCGTTCGATGGAACCCTGAGAGGCGGCGACAAAGTTTTCGATGACTTCGTTGTCTTCTTTGAATTGGGTTTTTTCAAAAAGGTTGAGGAAGGCGAGCTTGGAATTGCCAGCTTGGAGGGTGCTGAAGAAGCGGTTGATCTGGGTCTGGGCGGCTGGTGGGATTTCAATGTTGCTGTCGGACGTTTTCAGTCTGGCGGGTTCGACCTGGGTGGGCTTGATCCGGTTTTCTTGGGCAGAAAGCGGAGAAAGGAGAGCGAGGGTGTAGGCAGCCGTAAGGAGAGGGAGTTTCTGAAGTCTCATAATGGACAGGGATGCGGTGGGCGCGGGGCCCGGGCCGCTACAAAATACTCAGGCAATGAGTTTTTTGAGAGCGGCGTTGGGTTTGCTGAGGGTTTCACCGTGGGCGAAGGCGATGAGGTCGAGATCCAATTTAGTGAGTTGTAGAAGAGATTTTTTCAAGGTCTTGGGATCTTCGCAGTATTTGTCGGGTAGAATGGCGAGTCCGGCTTTTGGGGTGTTGATCAAAGCGTCACCGACGAAGAGGATTTTGTTGTCAGTGCAGTAGTAGGCGTATTCCCCGGAGCCGCCGCCCTTAAGGTTGAGGGGTATCAGGCCGTGGATCTGTTTAAGGTCATCGACGATTATATCGGGTTTATAGGACAACTCTTTGATGGCAAAGGCAGGCGAGGCGATCGGGATCTTCAGAAGGTCGCTGATTACGCGGGAAAAACGCTCGTGGTTGCCGTTGGTGAGGAGGATGGCACAGATTTTCCCCAGGCCCTGGATGGCCTTGAGGGTGGCGTCATCGGGGCGTATGGGGTCAATGAGGATGACTTTACCTTCCGAGACATAAGCATGGGAGAAGAGGTCGGTTTTACATTCCTCGCTATAGGCGGACCACTCGATCAGATGGGCGTTAAGCTTCTTGAACATGGCCGTGGTTATTTGCCCAACAATGCCTGGTAGTCTTTGACGTTTTTCAGGTTCCCAGCTTCTTCAGGGCTGGAAAGTTTGATTTTAAAAATCCAACCATCCGTGTAGGGCGAGCTGTTGACCAGTTCCGGGTTGGAGGAAAGCTTGGTGTTTACCTCGATGATTTCGCCGGAGATGGGGGAGTAGATGTCTGAAGCGGCCTTGACGCTCTCCACGGCGGCGGCGGTATCTTTTTGCTTCACGGTTTTTCCGATCTTGGGGAGTTCGACAAAGACCACGTCGCTCAGGGCGTTCTGGGCATGATCGGTGATGCCGACCGTGCCGGTGTTGCCGTCGATGGACAGCCATTCGTGGGATTCAGCGTAGAGGAGGTTTTCGGGGTGGTTCATAAAATTCAAAGTTTACGGTAGAAGGGTTTTTTGATGACCTGAACGGTGACGGGTTTCTCACGGACGATCATTTCAAGTTTGGTTCCGACCTGGGACGCGCCAATCTCCACCAGGGCCAGGGCAATTCCTTTTTTCAGGGTGGGGGAGTGGCCGCCGCTGGTGACTTCGCCAACCTTTTGGCCGTCTTTCATGAGGGGATATTGGGCGCGGGGGGGGGCACCGACGCCGACGACTTCGAGGGCGACGGATTTACGGGTGAGGCCTTCCTGTTTTTGTTTGCGCAGGGCCTCGATACCGGTGAATTTTTCCGGTTTATCGAAGCAGAGAAAGCCATGAAGTCCGGCTTCCAGTGGGGTGATGCCGGAATCGAGTTCGTGGCCGTAAAGTGGATAGCAGGCTTCGAGACGGAGCGTGTCGCGGGCTCCCAGACCAGCTGGAACGAGTCCGTAGTTTTTGCCTTCTTCGAGAAGTTTATTCCAGAGATCAGTCAGCACTTCTGTGGAGCAGAAGAATTCGAACCCGTCTTCGCCGGTGTAACCGGTGCGGGTGATGATGACATCTATTCCTTTGAAGGGGCTGAAAAGGAGTTGGTTGCGTTTAATCGGGCGTTTTTCCTCGTCAAAGGTTTTATGCAGGATGGTTTCGGCTTCCGGGCCCTGGAGGGCGATGCCTCCGAAGGCCGCACTCAGGTTTTCCAGGGAGACGTTGGCGTTTTTTTTGCGGTCGAGCCAGTTGTAGTCGTCTTCGATGCGGGAGGCGTTGACCAGCAGAAGATAGCGCTGTTCTTCCAGACGGTAGACGATGAGGTCGTCAACGGTGCCGCCGCCGTCATTGAGCAGGATTGTGTATTGGCCGTGGCCGACGGAAAGACGGCGTATGTCGTTGGTGAGGAGGCTGTTGAGCCAGGCTTCGGCACCGGTTCCGGAAACAAAAAGTTGGCCCATGTGGCTGATGTCGAAGAGCCCGGCTTTTTCCCGAACGGCTTTGTGTTCGTCCAAAATACTGGTGTAGGAGACTGGCATGTTCCAACCGCCGAATTCGACCATGCGTGCGCCCAAGGCTTTGTGCGCGGGGGCGAGAGGTGTTTCGCGCAAATCTGAAGTTTCTGGCATCGGGGGAGATTACCTACGCCGTGTGCAGGGTGTCAACGTTGGGAGCGAAGGTCAAAAAACTAAGGAGAAGGCTGTTGTCACCTTGAAGTGTTCATGCGCCAGTCGTAGTAATCGCTGTAGAAGGTGAGAATGTCGGCCCTGTAGAAGTCCTGAATTCTTTCTGGTTTTAGTCCGGCCCAGTGAAGGACTTTGGGAAGGCCTCTTCTTTTTCTTAAATCGTCCGCCGTTATGTCAGATCCTTTCATGCCGCCCCATTCGTAGAAATTTTTATGCTCAAGCCTGATGCGTTTTTGCTGGAAGGCTTTTAGAAAGAGATAATTAGTGACACCCTGATCCGAGTAGCGGAAGCAATCCGGGTGTTTGAGGCTGCGTGGTTCCGTCCATTCCAGGAAGGGATCCAAATCACGTCGTTTGAAAAAGCCGCTGCTGGCCACATACTGGCCGACATTGAACATGAACTCATCCGCCCGGAAGGCAGGATCAAAGGAGGCAAGTTTATCCAGGTTGTAGGCTAAGGCTCCAATGTGGGCCGGGTTTTTGTCGCCTTCGGGGCTCACGATGAAGCGGGCTTTGGAGTCCCGGAACGAGTCCAGCAGCGGTCCCAGTAGAACGAGGTCGGCATCCAGCATGAGATAGGTTTCTTTCCGGGGCAGGATGAGTGGCTCGAATTTAGCGTAACCCGTTCCAAACTTCCGGACGCTGGTGGGAAATGGGGCTACATTCCAGTTTTTGTAGAGGGCGTCGCAATCGAAGTCGCCATGGAGTTCATCCTTGATCAGGATAATGGGAATGTCGGGATACCAGTAGCGGATGCTGGCGATGCAAAGTTTGGCCAGATGAAAGTCGTTCTTCCAAGTGACGAAGTAGATCTTGGAAATGGTCATGGCATTTACCTTTTAAAAACGGGTCTTTGCAGGGGGGAGATTGTTTATGCCAAACGACAGCAGAGAATGATTTGTAAGGAATTCGCGCGGGTTGGCAAGGGCATGTTTCACAGCTTCTAAGGAAGTGGAATCACAGGCTTGATTGACTCGTAGGCATACAACTTGTTGAATAGCTGTTTCCCCATGAAATCTCGAACTTTTCTTCCTTTGCCCGGCCACAAGCCCCAAACGGTCCGTGTTGAAACCGGTTTACTTGCGTTCATGAGGCAGGTGGGACAGCCGGGACTGATCAATCTGGCGGCAGGTGTTCCTGCGCCGGAATTGTTGCCGGTGAAGGATCTGGAAAAAGCATTCGCGGCAGCGGCCCAAAAAGTGGGGCAGCCGATGTGGGCGTATCAAACACCGGAAGGACATCTTCCTTTAAGGGAAACCATTGCCTGTAGACTGGAGACTCGTGGGGTGAAGCTTGAAGGAAAAGAAGTGGTCATCACTTCGGGTTGTACCCAGGCACTTCATCTCTCAATCCAGTGTCTGGCCGGTCCGGGAGACATCGTGGCCTGCGAGAGTCCCTGTTATTACAATACCTTGGAGCAAATTGCTGCCAGCGGTGCGCGGGCGCTACCCCTGCCGACTGATCCCAACACCGGATTGATTTTTGATCAGGCGGAAAAAGTGTTGAAGCGTTTCCGTCCCAAAGTGCTGGTGGTGTGCTCTTCATTGTCAAATCCAACCGGGGCGACTCTTCCGGAGAAGGACAGGCCGCGCTGGGTAGCCTTGGCCAAAGCTTTGAAAATAATCATTATTGAGGATGATATCTATGCGGAGCTTTGTGAAGGGGCTACCCCTCCGCCTTTAAGGGCCTATGATGACGGCTCGACGGTGGTGTATGTCAGTAGTTTCTGCAAAACAGTTTCGCCGGGGCTGCGGGTCGGCTGCATGATTCCAGGAAAATGGTTCGAGCCGATGGTGGAGAGGAAATGCATGGCTGATATTCATGGTTCTCTGGTTTCGGAAGCGACTTTGGATGCTTTTTTGAACAGTGCGGCGATGGAATCCCATTTAAAGCGTTTCAAGCGGGTCTGCGCGAAAAAGCGTCACTTGGCCCGGAACGCGATTCTGGAGTGTTTCCCGTCTGGAACCACGGTTTCGGATCCACGGGGGGGCTATATGCTTTGGGTGGAACTTCCCGAAAAGAGGGATTTGCAAAAAATTTCGGAAGCGACCTTGAAACGTGGGGTGAGTTTTGCCAAGGGTGACGTGTTCAGCTGCTCCCATGCACAAGTGAGCGGGATGCGGATCAATTGTGCACGGGTGACGGAAAAGGAGTTGGTGGAGGGATTGAAGGTAATCGGGAAACAGATGGAGTAGTTCAACGATTGAGACGCTGTCTCAATGCATTGTTCAGGGTTGAAATGGCCTAGTGTAAGGCAATCAAGTATTTAGAAAGAAATTCTTTTTTATTTTTTGGGAAATTCCCTTGAAGTACGGTGTCCCTCTATTACTGTCACGGTATGTCTGACCTGAGTGAACTCAACTACAATTCCAAAGTTGAAGGCAACATCGTTCTTACAACCTTGGAAGCTTCGATCAATTGGATGCGGAAAAACTCGCTCTGGCCCATGCCCATGGGCTTGGCCTGTTGCGCGATTGAATTGATGGCCGCCGCTTCCTCCCGTTTTGATATTTCCCGCTTTGGGGCCGAGGTGATGCGTTTTTCTCCTCGCCAATCGGACCTGCTGATCGTGGCCGGAACCGTTACTTATAAGATGGCCCTGGCCACCAAGCGAATCTACGACCAGATGCCGGATCCGAAGTGGGTGATTGCCATGGGAGCCTGTGCCAGCACGGGTGGGATGTATCGTAGTTACGCAGTGCTACAGGGCATCGACAATTTGATCCCGGTGGATGTGTATATTTCCGGCTGCCCGCCACGTCCTGAAGCACTCTTGGAAGGGCTGATGCAACTTCAGAAAAAAATCGCCACGGAAAAATCCCTCAGCACCCTGAAACAGGAAGAGGCCGCTTAAGCTTATGGCTGATCTTACCTCGATCAACAATTCGTTCCAGGCCAGATTTTCCGGCAAGGTCAAGGTTCAGCCCCTGTTCCGTGAAGAAACCACCTGGCTGGTGGAGGGTTCTGAACTTCTTCCTGTCCTGACTGCCTTGAAAGAGGAAGGCTTTGATCTTCTGATCGACCTGTCAACGGTGGATAACTTCGGTGACGAGCCCCGCTTTGAAATTGTTTACGAACTATACAGCACGGCTTTGAATCAGAATCTCCGGGTCAAAGCGGTTATCAGCGAGGATGTAAACAGTGTGCCGACCGTTTCCAGTCTCTGGCGCACGGCCAACTGGCATGAGCGCGAAGCCTACGACATGATGGGTATCCGTTTTGAAGGTCATCCGGATCTGCGGCGGATTTTGATGTGGGAGGGTTACCCCTATCATCCTTTGAAGAAAGATTTTCCGCTGGAAGGAAAAGTCACGGACATGCCGGACATCGCCTTCAGCAAACCCGCCCCACTGGAAGGCGGGCCTTTTGTCACAGCACCGGCGGACCGCTCGGGCGATCGCGAACCCAAGGCCAGGCCTTCGGCAGCTGTGTGAGCAGCCTACTTAGTATTTGAACGTTAGACACAGATCCTCAACATGAGCACAGTCCAGGAAATTGAAATCAAAGACAGCGCAGCACGCACGGCCGAAACCGTGGATACCCTCGATACCGTGGGTGAAAAGCTGATTCTGAACCTGGGTCCATCCCATCCCAGCACGCACGGGGTACTGCGCATTGTCCTGGAGCTGGACGGGGAAATCATTACGAAGGCGGATCCGGATGTGGGCTACCTGCACCGGGGTGATGAAAAAATCGCCGAGAACATGACCTGGACCCAGTTCATTCCTTACACGGACCGTCTGGATTACCTGGCTCCTCTGGCCAACAACGTGGCCTATGCCTGTGCGGTGGAAAAACTGATGGGTTACGACCTGCCACCCAGGGCCAAGGCCATCCGTGTCATCTGTGCTGAACTGGCACGTATTTCAGCCCATCTTCTCGGAGTTGGTTGTTATGCCATGGACTGCGGGGCAATGACGGTTTTTCTTTACACCTTCACCGAACGCGAAAAAGTCTACAACCTGATCGAATCGCTGACCGGGGCCCGTTTCACCACAAGTTACACACGTATCGGAGGCCTGGCCCGCGACCTGCCGGAAGGCTGGGTGGACAACCTGAAGCTTTTCCTGAAACAGTTACCGGAAAAAATCGGGGAAGTGGACAAGCTGCTGACCCGCAGCCCGATCTTTGTCGGCCGCACGCGCGACATCGGAGTGATCACGAGGGAGGATGCCATCAACTTCGGCCTGACCGGACCGAACCTGCGTGGTTCTGGCGTCAGTTACGACCTTCGCAAAAACAAGCCCTATCTAGGCTATGAGCAGTATGACTTTGATGTTCCGGTGGGTTCAGTTGGTGACTGCTACGACCGTTATCTGGTTCGTATGGAAGAACTCTACCAGAGCATCCGTATTATGGAGCAGGCGATCAAATCCCTTCCAGACGGTCCTATTTTTGTCAACGATCCGAAGAATATCCTGCCCAAAAAATCCGATGTGTTGACCAGCATGGAAGAGCTGATCCAGCAGTTCATGATTGTCACCCAGGGTATTGATACTCCCAAAGGAGAGGTATATTTCGGTGCGGAAAATCCAAAAGGGGAACTGGGCTTTTACATCAACAGTCGTGGTGGCGGAGTTCCCCACCGTCTGAAAATCCGCGCCCCGTCTTTTGTCAACCTGAGCATTCTTCCGCACCTGCTTCCTGGACATTCCGTCAGTGACACTGTGGCCATCCTGGGCAGCTTGGATTTTGTTATGGGTGAATGTGACCGGTAAACTGAAAACGCAATGAAAATGAAAAAATTCATGGTTCTTTTGATTGGTGGAGTAAGCTTGTTGACCCTGGTTGCCTGCGGGAACAAGCTGACCAATGACAATTTCAGCAAGGTTAAAAACGGCATGACCGAGGCCGAGGTCCGTGCCATTCTGGGGAAACCCGACGAGGTGGAAACATCGGAAATTCTGGGTTTGAAAAACACCTCTTACCTATATGAAAAAGGGGATACCCGGGCTAATATCAATTTCATCAGCAATAACGTGATCAGCAAGCACGGCAGCTTCAAATAATTTTCCATGAGCCTGACGATTTCTCCCGAATTTGAAAAAAAGATCGATGACGCCATCGCTCATTATCCCGTATCGAAGCGCAGTGCCTCGCTTCCGCTTCTGCACTTGTGGCAGGAGCAGTTCGGCCATATTTCTGACGAAGCGGTCACCTGGATAGCGGACAAGCTGGAACTACAGCCGATCAACATTCTGGAACTGGTGACTTTTTATCCCATGTTCCGCGGCCAACCTTTCGGTAAGCACCATATCCGGGTCTGCCGGACTTTGTCCTGTGCGCTGGGCGGATCCTATGAAACGCACGCCTGCTTCAAGAAAGCAATCGGAGCGGACGGCGACGATCATGGACCGATCACCAGTCCGGACGGCAACTACACGATCGAGTTCGTGGAATGTCTGGCCTCCTGTGGCACGGCCCCGGTGGTGATGATGAACGATGATTTTCATGAAGGCGTGGACAGCGCCAAAGCCCAGGAACTTCTCAAGAAATACCAGTAACCGTTATGGCAGCAGCACAGCGCAGAATCATTTTCAAACACATCGATGCCCCGGGTTACACCAACGACATCGAGTGTTATATCAAAAACGGCGGCTATGAGGATTTGAAGAAATCCATCAAACTGGAGCCTACGGCCATCAAGGATGAAGTTAAAAAATCCCAGCTTCGCGGCCGTGGCGGTGCGGGTTTCAGTTGCGGGATGAAGTGGGGCTTCATTGATGCCAAGAAGGTCACCAAGCCCATTTATCTGATCTGCAATGCGGACGAGTCGGAGCCGGGCACCTTCAAGGACCGACAGATCATCCACAAGGATCCGCATCAATTGATCGAGGGAATGATCATCTCCTGTTTTGCCAACAGTGTGAAGCTGGCCTATCTGTATATCCGTGGTGAATTCCCTGAGGGTGCGAAAATCCTTGAGCGTGCCATTGAAGAGGCCCGTGCGAAAAATTTCATCGGCAAGAACATTCTGGGCACTGGTTACGACCTGGAAATCTACGTTCATCGCGGCGCGGGCGCCTATATTTGCGGAGAGGAAACAGGTCTGATTGAGTCCCTTGAAGGAAAACGTGCCTATCCCCGCATCAAGCCTCCCTACTTTCCGGCGGTTCTGGGCCTCTACATGTGCCCGACCATCGTCAATAACGTAGAGACGCTCTGCAACGTCAAGCATGTGATCAACATGGGCGGCGAAGCCTTTTCCAAAATCGGCACACCCAATAACACCGGAACCCGCGTCCTTTGTGTCAGCGGCGATGTGAACAAGCCCGGTTATTATGAATTCGAATGTGGTTCCCTGACCATGGGGGAACTGATCAACGATGTCTGTGGCGGAATCAGGAACGGGGGGAAACTCAAAGCTGTCATTCCCGGGGGTTCATCCGCCAAGGTATTGCGGGCAGGCGAGAAATTCAAGCTCAAGCAAAAGGGGCCGGATGGTGCGATGGTTGAAAAAGAAATCACGCTTGAGGATATTCCGGTGGATTTCGACAGCTTCGCCGCAGTGGGAACCATGGCGGGTTCCGGCGGTGTCATCGTCATGGACGACACCCGCGACATGGTCGAATGTCTGGCCAATATTTCCGAGTTCTATGCGCACGAATCCTGTGGACAGTGTACACCCTGTCGTGAAGGTTCGCTCTGGATGAAAAAGATCACCCATCGCATGGCCCACGGACAAGCCCGCAAGGAGGACACGGCATTGCTCAAGAACGTGGCCGACAACATCGCCGGACGGACCATCTGTGCTTTCGGAGAAGCCTGTTCCTGGCCTGTGCAGAGTTTCATTGCCAAATTCCGTGACGAATTCGAAGCCAAGGCCAAAACCAGTAAAAACCAAGATGAAGTCGTTGAAATGCATTAACGCAAAGACGCAAAGATTTTAAGACGCAAATAAGACATTTTTTAACAATGAAAAAAACATCATCAAAGAACCTGGCGGCTTATGCCTCTTTGCGCCTTGCTTCCACTTCGGTGGATCATTTTAATCGGCATGTAATAGCCTCAAAAGTGTTGCGTTAAAACGCTTTCGTTATGACCCCGCATAAGATCAATCCTTTCAATCACGACATCCCGGCAGCGGAGACGCCACTGGTGAACGTCCAGTTTAACGGCGAGTGGATCCTGGTTCCCAAAGGAACCAACGTGGTTGAAGTGACGCGGCAACAGGACAAATTCCTTCCGCATTACTGTTACCATCCCAAGCTCTCGATTTCCGGTAATTGCCGTATGTGTCTTTTTGAAATGGGGACACCCAAGATGGATGCCGAACGCAAACCGGTTATCGGAGCAGACGGGAAACCCGAGATCGGCTGGATTCCGCGTCCGCAGATCGGTTGTGCCACCCAGGTGACCGAAGGTATGGGCATCCGCACCGAATCGCCGATGGCTGTGGAATGCCGGAAAGGTGTGATGGAACTGCTTCTGATCAACCATCCCCTGGATTGCCCGATCTGTGATCAGGCCGGGGAGTGCAAGCTTCAGGAATTTTCTTCCGAATACGGCAACGGTTACAGCCGCTTTGTCGAAAACAAGGTCAAGAAACCGAAGAACGTGGATCTCGGAAAGAATATTGTCCTTGATGATGAACGTTGCATTCTTTGCTCCCGCTGCGTTCGCTTTGCCAAGGAAGTGGTCAAGGACGACGTTTTAGGTTTTGTGCAGCGAGGCAGTTACAACACCCTGACAGCGCATCCGGGCAAACGTTTCGACAACGCCTATTCGCTCAACACCGTGGACATCTGCCCGGTTGGTGCCCTGACGAGCAAGGATTTCCGTTTCAAAATGCGCGTCTGGTTCCTTAAGGAAACCAACAGTATTTCC
Source organism: Methylacidiphilales bacterium (assembly GCA_038250235.1). Taxonomy (GTDB): domain Bacteria; phylum Verrucomicrobiota; class Verrucomicrobiia; order Methylacidiphilales; family JAAUTS01; genus JAAUTS01. Next base: position 38,617 of record JBBSCO010000018.1, read on the forward strand.
ACCTGGGACGGAACGGGAACAAATATCGTTATTGGCTCGCGCGAAAATAAAATCTACCGAATCACGCCACGCGACAACGAAGAGGTAAATTCTTGTTGGATGCCGGACGAGGCCCGTTTCGAATTTCATGCCGAACAGAGCGAGTCCCGCTATCAACAGCCGTTGGCCAATGTCAGAGGCACTTTTTTCCCGTCCTCTTGGAATGACATCCTGCCCCGGGTGGCACAGGAACTGAAGAAGTTTCAGGGAACGGAAATCGCCATCATTGCCTCGGCCAAGCAGACCAATGAAGAACTCTTTTTGTTGAAGTCTCTGGCGGCGGCTCTTGGAGTGGGTCTGATCGACATCAAACCCCGTGCCCAGCAGGCGGATGACTTCCTGATTTCGAACGACGGCAACCCCAATACCAAAGGGGCAGAACTGCTGAAGGTATCGCAAAAGGGGGACAAGCTGAAGGAGATTGCTGCGGCGGTTGAGTCCGGTCGGGTCAAGGCCCTGATCTCCGTGATTGAAGACGCGGTGGATTGCGGTATCAGCATCGCTGCACTGGAAAATCTATCCTTTTACGTGCATATCGGAACCTTGCCGAACAAGGCGACATCCAAGGCCCACTTTATCCTGGCTTCAGGCGGTTTTGGCGAAAAGCGGGGATCGATGGTCAATATCAAAGGCCGACTTCAGCGATTAAACAAAGCCGTGGCCTGTCCCGGGAATGTCCAGGAAGACTGGGAAATCCTGCGTGATTTGAAAGCTGCGGTGGGAGGCGGCAATGGACTGCATAGCATCGAGGATGTTTTCAAAGCCATGTCCCAGACTGTTCCCGAATTGGGCGGACTGAGCTTGAGTAAAATCGGAGATCTGGGAATCCAGTTGGGTGCTGAGCTGGGAATAGCTTCACGTGAAGTGGTTCCCGTTAAAGCCTGATTTAACGCAAAGACGCAAAGAGTTTAAGACGCAAATCCAGGTATCTGAATGAACAGAGTCCAAGAAGCAAAGAATCTGGCGGCCTTGCACCCTGGCGACTTTACGTTTAGAAAATATTATGATTGATGGTCCGACAATTGTGTTTGTGTTGATGAGCCTGATCAAGTGCGGGGCGGTGGTCGGTGTCTTGCTTGGTCTGGTCGCATACAGCGTGGTGGCAGAACGCCGCTACAGTGCCTGGTTCCAGGACCGTGTCGGACCCAATCGTGTCGGTATGCCCCTTGGCGGCATGACGATTGGCGGTTTTAAAATTCCCGAGATCCGTCTCTTCGGCCTGTTCCAACCCGTAGCCGATGGTTTGAAATTTCTGTTGAAGGAGGAAATCACTCCGGGCCACGTCAATAAACCCTATTTTTATCTGGCCCCGGTTTTGGCGATGGTTCCGGCCATTCTGACCGCTGCAGTTGTTCCCTTTGGCAGCCGGATCAATCTCGAGCCCTTGGCCCGCTGGATTTTCGGACTGACCTCCTTCACTTTGGATGAACGAACCTTCGCCGCTTTTAATAGTCCTGCCGTCATTGCCGACCTCAACGTCGGGGTTCTGTTTGTTTTTGCGATCGTTTCGATCAGCGTTTACGGGATTGTCATTGCCGGCTGGTCTTCCAATTCAAAATTTCCATTCCTTGGAAGTATCCGTTCTTCCGCCCAGATGATTTCGTATGAACTGGCCATGGGCTTGGCGGTGGTTCCTGTCTTCCTGATCATCGGCAATCTGAACCTCGGTAAAATCATCTCCTACCAGATCGAGCATGGATGGCTGGCACTGGCTTTTATGAACTACCCTTGGCAGTGGACCCTGGAAAGTTTTGTTCTGTGGCCTTTCCTGGCCCTTTCTTTTTTTATTTTCCTGGTGGCGGCTTTTGCCGAAACCAACCGCCTGCCCTTTGATTTGCCCGAATGCGAGACCGAGTTGGTCGGGGGTTATCACACGGAGTACGGAGCGTTTAAGTTCGCGTTGTTTTTTTTGGGTGAATATGCGGCGATGTTGGTGACCTCCTGTGTAATGGTTACGCTTTTCTTTGGTGGCTGGACCTTGCCGTTGCCTTGGTTTAACGGCCAAGCTATTCCTGAAAGCTGGGGCTTCCTCGGATCTATGGCGGGTCAGGAGATGCCTTGGTGGTTCTGGATGGTGCATATCGGTATTTTCCTTTCGAAGATGGCTTTTTTTATCTTCTTCTTTATCTGGGTGCGCTGGTCTTTCCCGCGTTTCCGTTATGACCAGTTGATGGATCTGGGCTGGAAGTTTTTCCTGCCTTTGGCCCTGGCCAACGTCATGGTGGTGGCCTTTGTGGTGGCGTGGTTTGAGTTAAATTAAATTTTTTTTAAGAAAAAAGCCTTGTTTGTTTTAAAAATTAGATGTATAGATGTTGATGTATGAATAAGAAGGATTCTAAAAACAAAAGTTCAAGAATCAAAGAAATAGCAGACATTACCTACGGGGAGAGGGGGACTGCGTCAGAGGACGGAATGGTGAGGACGCAGATCTATCTTACCCAGGATGAACACGCCTTTTTATTGAAAGAAGCAAAAAACAGAGGAACAACGATGGCCGCACTGATACGTAAACTGGTGGATGACCGCATGGAGATCCGGGATGACATCTGGTCACGGAATTCTCTGTTGGATGCTGTTCCGGATGAGGGTGCGTCAGCAGAACCTGAAGATGCGTCGATCAATCTGGATCATTACCTTTATGGTCTTCCAAGGGTATATGAAAAAGTTGACGGTCGCTGGGTCAAGGTGACTGACACTCCGGTATGAAGTGTGCTTTGGCTGATTCCTCCTTCTGGGTGGCCTTGAGAGGGAATCGTGATGTGAACCATGAACCGGCCCGGGCCATTGCCGCCCGCATGTTGCGGGAGCGGGTCCGCCTTGTGGTAACTCCACTGATTTTTGCCGAAGTTCATGCCCGCTTTAGCAGGAGTCAGCCTCTAAGAGAAATGGTTATCCGGGACTTTTGGAACAATCCCGTGGTCATGATGGAGCAGTTGGGGCCGGTTGACTATGAACAGTCCCTGAAGTTGTTGAAAAGTCATGTGGACAAGGATTACCCGTTCTGTGACGTCAGTTCATTTGTGCTGATGGAAAGGTTGGGGATCAGTCATGCACTTAGTTTTGACAATCACTTCCATCAATACGGCCGTTTCACCGTTCTTGGTTAGGCTCTAGAACTTCGGGACGGCATCCAGCAATTTGCGGGTATAGGGGTGGGCCGGGGCGTTATAGATTGTTTCCGGTGAACCCTGCTCGACCAACTTTCCTTCGGTCATGACCAGCAGTTGGTCACAGATATGTTCCACCACGGCCAGGTCATGGGAGATGAACAGGTAGGTGAGTTTGAGTTGTTCCTGTAGATCCTGGAGCAGATTCACGATCTGGGCCTGGACGGACACGTCGAGGGCGCTTACGGGCTCGTCACAGATGATGAACTCGGGCTCAACCGCCAGGGCCCGGGCAATTCCGATACGCTGACGTTGGCCTCCACTGAATTCGTGGGGATAGCGGTCGATGTGTTTCTTTTCCAATCCGACCAGATGCAAGAGTTCCGCAACCCGTTCCCGCTTGGCCGTCTTGCTCATCGTGGGGAAATGGATGTCAAGGGCTTCGCCGATGATGAATTCCACTGTCATACGGGGGTTGAGAGAATTGTAGGGATCCTGGAAGATCATCTGGATTTTTTTACGGTAGCCCAGGAAATCGCGGCGGTTGAGGTGGGTGATTTCCTTGCCTTGGTATTGGATGGAGCCTTCCGTTGTTTCGACCAGATGAATAATGCTTTTGCCGATGGTGGATTTACCGCTGCCGCTTTCGCCAACCAGGCCGACCGTGGTGCCGGGTTCAATGTCGAAGGATACGTCGTCAACAGCCTTGATGTTGTCGGTGACGCGTTGAAGCAGGCCGGAACGGATGGGGAAATAGACCTTGAGATTTCTAACGGAAAGAAGGGGAGTGTTCATTTATTTATGGAATATTTAACGCAAAGACGCAAAGGGCTTAAGGCGCAAAGTTCGAAGGTTCTGATTTTTTGTCTTTTAGTCCGTTCACTACCCGGTGAATACCATCTTTTAGATATTTCTCACCAAAATTGATGACGAGTCCGAGCTTCAATCCCGTCATGCGCAAATAGGTCAACATTTGAGCTTCGAAGATAGCGTTGTATTCCGTAACCGCTTTGGGGTCGATAAGAACTATTCCATTAATTCTTAGATCAAGTCGTAACGGCGATCCCAATGTTTTACCTTTATAAATAATAGGCAATTGCTGTTGGCGTTCAACCTCGCAATTTCTAAGTTCCAACTCATATGCTAAAGATTCTTCGTAAGCAATTTCCAGAAGACCAGGACCTCCAAGTGTCCGATGAACTTCCACTGAAGCATCAACAATTACCCTACTTAGTTCATTTTCATTCATAACTTGCGTCTTAAAATCTTTGCGTCTTTGCGTTAAACAATCTTGGAATAATCGATGGTGGTGAGGCGCTCTTTTTTCTGGCCGAGCCTTGGAATACACTCGATCAGGGCTTTGGTGTAGGGATGTTGCGGATTGTAGAGGACGTCGGAGGCAGAACCTTGTTCGACAATTTTTCCTTTGTACATGACCAACACCCGATCAGCAAAACCGGAGACAATTCCGAAGTTGTGGGTGATGAGTATAATGGACATGGAAAGCTTGGTCTTGAGCTCTTTCAGTAGATCCATGATCTGGGCTTGTATGGTGACGTCCAGGGCTGTGGTGGGTTCGTCCGCTACGAGGATGTCCGGCTGGCAGGCGAGGGCCATTGCGATCATGACTCGTTGCTGCATCCCGCCGCTGAGCTGATGCGGATAATCATTCAGTCGTTTTTCAGGCTGGCGGATGCCCACGACATCGAGCAGACGTATGATTTCGGTTTTTTGATCTTTGACATCGGGACGGTGCAGGAGGAGGGCTTCGGCAATCTGGTAACTGATACTGAAGACTGGATTCAGGGAAGTGGAGGGCTCCTGGAAGACATAGGCGATACGTTTTCCCCGGATTTTGCGCAGGGCCTCGCCCCGCAGAGAAAGGATGTCTGTGCCCTCCAGAAAAATGGAGCCGCTTACCTGGCAGACGGGAGGGTCGGGCAGGAGCTTGGTCAGGGCCAGGGCAGTGACACTTTTACCGCTGCCGCTTTCGCCGACAATGGCGAGGGTTTCCCCTTTGTTGACGGGGAAAGAGATGCGGTCGACAGCTATAAGTGTTTCCCCATTTCCTTGGAAAACGATGCTGAGATCTTTGATGTCGAGGAGTGTGCTCATGTTCGTGTATCGGTTCTGAATTTGGGATCGATAATGTCGCGTAGTTCGTCGCCTAACAAATTAAAGGCGATGACAACGAGAAAAATCATGAAACCGGGAAGGAAGAGCCAGAGGAATCCCAACATGAGAACTTTCATTTCCTGGGCCTGGGCCAGCATCAATCCCCACGATGCGGAGGGTTCCTGGATGCCGAGGCCTAAAAAGCTGAGGGAAGCTTCGCCCAGGATATAGCCGGGGATGCTCAGGGTGGCACTGATGACAAGGTAGCTTGCAATATTGGGTAGCACATGTTTCTGGAGGATCCTGGTTCTGGATTGCCCCATGGATTCGGCCGCAAGAACGAAAGCCCGTTGCCGGACAGAGAGGGTCATTCCCCGGATGACGCGGGCGGTGCCTGTCCAACCGATAAAACTCAGGACGACAACAATCAGCAAAAACATTTCGCCCGGCTCAAAGAACGGTGAAAGGGCGGAGCGGAGGGCGATCAAAAGGTAGAGTCCTGGTATGGACATGATGATCTCGGTGGCGCGCATGGCAATGTTATCGAAAACACCTCCGAGATAACCTGACAATCCCCCTATAATAAAACCCAGAGTCATGGTTATGGTTACTCCGATCAATCCCAAAGAGAGGGAAATTCTGGAGCCATCGAGAAGTCTGGAAAAAACATCCCGACCGGTCGGATCACTTCCGGCCAGGTAAATGCGATGGGGGGAATCGACACCGAAAAGATGGGTGGTGGAGGGGATGAATCCCAGCAGCTTGTAGGGTTCTCCTTGAACGAACCAGCGGATGGGCGTGGTGGAATCCTGGATGGGTTCGTATTGGGCGATGGTTTTGTCCATGTTCTTATAAATCTGGATCTGGAGCCCACCGTCTTTCCAGAGAATCTTGGTAGGAGGATGGTAGGAATGACTGAGGCTTTGGTTGGAAGAAGAATAGGGAGCAAGGAAGGGCGAAAACAGTGCCATGGCGTATAGCAGAAGGAGTAGAGCGAGAGAAAGGGATCCGACGGTGCTTTTCAGCAGCCTTGGCAAGATGGTTCGCAGCACAGGCAGGGCTGTCCAGATAACAAAAAGTCCGCCGCCGGTCAGAAGAACAAATCCGACGTTTTTTAGATTGTGCCAGAACACTTTGCTGGACCAGGGCAGAAGGCTGAGAAGATAAAAGAATAGAACCGCACCCAGGATGGTCAGAAAAACAATCAACATCCGCTTTTTGGTATAGGTAAGACGTTGTTCCAGACGAATTCTGGGGTCGGATGCGGCCAATAGCAGGTCTGCCAGCAGATTGCCCAGGATGAGCATGGTTGCGCCCAGGACAACAGCAGCGAGAACCAGATATTGATCCTGTTTGAGAAAAGCCTGGTAGGTCAACTGTCCCAGACCCGGGTAATTGAAAATATTTTCAATCATCAGCGAGCCGCTCAGTAATCCGGAGAAAGCAAAGCCAAGGGAAGTGATGAAAGGGTTGATGGCGTTGCGCAGAGCATGTTTGAACATGACTGTGAATTCGCTCAGTCCCTTGGCTCTTGCGGTGGTGACATACTCCGCCCGGATGCTGTCCAGGAAGGTGGCTCTCATGATCCGCATGGTTCCGGCCACACCGCCCAATCCCAATACGAGGGTGGGCAAGGCAAGGTGCCAGAAATAATCAAGAACCTGAAGGTGGGCGGGCATGAAGTCGGAGGTGATGGAGCTGAGTCCTCCTACCGGGAATAATCCGGTCGCTGCGGCAAAGTAGAGGGCCAGCAGAGCCACAAAAAATTCCGGAAGGGAAATGGCGGCGTAAGCCAGGCCTGAAGAGATCCGGTCAAATATTGATCCTTTATATATGGCAGCCAGAACACCCAAGGGTAAAGCAATGATCCAGGCGAGAAGGAGGGAGGCCAGGGCCAGTCCGATAGTTGCCGGCACACGCTGGATCAGCAGATCACTGACGTTCACTTTGTAGGTCCAGGAGTAACCGAAGTCGAGAACGACAGCCTTCTGTAACCAGCGGACATATTGAATCGTCCATGGTTTGTCCAGGCCATAGTCCTTCTCGAGTTTCTGAATGACCTCTGGTGATATGTCCCGTTGAGCCCGGGCAGTATCCAGAAAATCGCCTGGGGCAAGATTCATAAGGAAAAAGACCAGGAGTGAAATCACCAGTAAGGTGGGGATGGTAATGGAAAGGCGGCGAAGAATATATCCGATCATGGCAGTTCCTTTTCAGCCCATAATTCTTCCAGTCGATAGGTCATGTATCCGCGGCTGTTTTTCAGGGTATTACGCCATTTATTTTTCAGCCCGACATAGGCATTGGGGGTGACCAGGTAAATAAGCGGACGTTCTTCTGCAAAAAGAACCTGCATTTCGTCGATGTAGGCTTTTCGTTGGACGGGATCAAAAGTTTTTTCTTGAAGTGCCATCAGTTCATCAACACGGGCTTCCCAGGGGGTGGCCGGTTTTTTTTGGCCCGGGTTCCAGACATGGAGGCGTCCATCGGATTTATAAATGGCTTTTCCTCCCGACGGGTCACCTCCGCCGGTGAATCCCATGATAGAGGCCTCATAGTCAAAGCTCTGGCTTGTTTTGGCGATCATAGTGCCAAAATCAATCGGGGTAAGTTTGACGCCAATCCCCATCTCTTTCATATCTTCCTTGAAACTGCTGATGATCTGCGGGGCCGTTTGGCTTCCCTGCGGTAACATGACGTCGAATTCAACCGGGTGACCTTCCTGATCGTAGAGTTTGCCGTCTCCTTTTTTGGTAAACCCCGCTTCTTTAAGCAGGCTCAGTGCTTTACTGCGGTCAAATCCAAATTGGGGAACATCCGGATTGTACCATTTGATATTGGCTTCGCTGATAATGCTGTGCAGGGGCTTGGCTCTGGAAAAGTAAACGCCCTCGACAATCCCTTCACGGTTGAAGCCATATGAAATGGCCCGGCGGAAGCGGCTATCCTGGAACCATTTGAGTTTGTAGGGTTCAACAAAGGGTTTGCCCTTTGGATCTTTGCCCGGGTTTTGATTGAACCAGATGAAGCTGATGCCTGAGGAGGGACCCCGGTCGTGGATGGTGTAGTTGTGGGTTCCCTCTCCGCGCTCGACCCAACCGACATCGGCAGGGGAGACCGGGGAACTTTCTGTCAATCCAGTAGCGAAATTGACCAACTCCGCATTTTGATCTTTGACAAATTTGATGATGTAGAGGTCAATATAGGGGAGGCGCTGACCCTGGGTGTCGGCCCTCCAGTAATGGGGATTAGGCTTCAGGATGAGCCGGTCTCCAGGGCGGTAGGACAAGAGAACGAAAGGGCCTGTGCTAACGATGGACGCAGGTCTGTTGATGGCCGTTTCCACTGTCCACTGCTTGAGAAGACTGTCATCGTCCAGATGGGCCGCCAGTTTATGCCTGGGCATGATACCCAGAAATCCCACATCATTGATAAACGGGGCATAGAGATCCGGGGTGATGAAGCGCACGGTGTAATCGTCAATTTTCTCGTAGCGCAATGGTTGACCCGCAATGGTGTATTGCTGGATGTAGCGGTTGGGGAATCGCGGCAGGTTTTGACCTGTTTTGGGATCGCGTGTGGTTGCCATCACAACGTCGAATGAAAAAATAACATCGTCAGCCGTGAAGGGTTGCCCGTCGCTCCATTTGACACCTTTCCTGAGATGGAAAATGTACTGTTTTTTGTCCGCAGAAATTTCCCAGGATTTTGCCAGTGCAGGAATCGTTTCCTGGGTTACGGGATCCGAAGTTGTCAATCCGCTCAGCATCATATCTGAGATCTCGGCGGAGTCTGCATCTTCGATGACCAGAGGATTGAAGCTGGTCGGCTCACCGCTGTTGGTGGAAATGAAGGTAGCCCCGTATTTTCCGGGTTCGGTAGTGCTGACATCGGCATCTTCAGGAAGAGGGTAATCCTGACGCTGGGGGACAGGCAGGCGTTGGCAGGCGGTGAGGGCCAACATTAGGAAGATAACCGGAATAAAAAGAAGTCGAAGCATCAGAACGTCAAGAGCTTAGTCAACTCGTTCGAATGGACTTTGTCCAGAAATTCGGCTTGAAGCCGGGCACTTCCCCGTTCTTTGAAATTTCAAGGCTTTTCCGGAACAATCAGCGGTGGAAGCGGGGCTTTGCTCTCTGGTTTGGCGATGGCGATAAAGATCAGACTCCAAGCGGCGAGGGCGGTGAGGAAAAGAGGGAATTGCAGATCGGTGGGTAGGGAGTACAGGCACAGGGTCATGGGTATCCAGTAGGCCCAGTTCGGAAAAAGGATGGGCAGGCAACGTTCCACCATCAGGGTCCAACTCAGCCGTTTCCAGGTTCGGATCGCAGAGCGATCATCTTCCAGCCAAAGAAAGTAAAGAATGGCATAAGGCAGGGCCATGAAAGGTGAAAAGAGAAATTGATCCACTGCCACCTTGATGAGAACGGTGCTGGGTGCGATGTTATCCCCGAAGAGATGGCTCTGTAACCAGTAAAAACGTTCGACCAGCATGCCGTTGCAGGCATACATCAGGCAGATCCAGAAAACGTGGTTCAGGTAGGTTTTCCGGTTCTGATGGAATTCGAGACGCCCTGTCAGTGCTTTGGCTATTTCGGGCAGGATACCTCCGGCAAAGACCGTCGCCAGTCCGGAAAAAAGAAAACCCCCTGAGACCTTCCAGGCGGCCAATTTCAAACAGAGTTCCTGAAAGGAAGGGATCTGGTAATAGGCAATGACGATGAAGACTGATGCGGTCTGAACCAGAAGAAAAGGCAGGTAAAAGCGGCGGATGGCAGCTATTCCAGGCCTAAGATAAACCATCAACCCAGACATTGGAAGGGAGAGTAGGGAGGTCTTCAGGCCTCAAAGGAGGTTCCGCAACCGCAGGTCTGTTTGGCGTTGGGATTGCGGATACGGAAGCCGGTGCTGGTGAGGCTTTCCTCAAAATCGACGGTGGAGCCTTTGAGGTAGTCGGCACTGGCCTGGTCAACCGAGAGACGGGCACCATGTTCCTCCAACCGGGCATCTTCGGCATGTGGTTCATCGATCATCATATTGTACTGGAGGCCGGAACAGCCCCCCGTGTCGACAAAAATGCGAAGCCCGGCCAGAGAGCGGGCATCTTCCGTGGCCAATTCCTTGATCCGGGTGGCTGCAGCTTCGGTTAAATGGATCATACCTTAATCAAAGGGGCTTTAGGATGATTGTCAAATGACACTTTTTGTGAATAACGCAGAAAAACGGAGAAAATGCGCTTGCATGTTGCATTCAAGGTAACAGCACTCTATTATTGAATATAGGCTTACGGCGATCATCCAGGATCAAGGACTCGGTAAAGGGTTGAATATGAAAAGGGTAGAAAAACAGAGAAAGCCTTTGGTTTTTCGTGTTGGAACTGAAGGAGGAGCACCTTCTTTGCAAGTAGTGCGGGAAGAGTTCGCGCAGTTACAACCTGTGGAAAAAGTCCGGGTTCAGGAAGAGGGAGCTTCTGTTGAAAGTTTCCCCATCGAAGAAGCTGACAGGAACTATCAAATGCAAAACGAAACAGTCGCAGATGGAAAACACCAGTCCCCATCCCCAGTCGACAACATCTATGTGAACCGGGAGGGGAATGTTACCGGTCCTTTTACGGAAAAGGAACTCAGGCGCCATTGGGCCAACGGGGTGATCTATTCTGACGACCATGTCTGGAAAGAGGGTATGGCAGATTGGGTTGTGTTGGGCTCCTATTTCGGCGTGCCAGTGCTTTCGGCAAACAGCGCCAGCGTCTCTTCGCTTTCCAATCGCCGCGCCCAGCTGGCGGAAGTTAAAAATTCGGAAGGTGTTTATCAGGCATGGCTGGTCATGCCTGCTCTGTTTTCGATCATAAGTATGCTCAGTGCCCTCTTTTTCGTAATCGTTATGCCGGAGAATACCCTCTATTTTGCCGTGGCCTGCGGGTTGACGCTGGTGTTGGCCCTGGTGGTTTGTTTTGTCGGGAGGAAATTATCCTTGGTTCTGCTGATGGCCTTGAATGTCCTCGTTCCCGCCCTGGCCTGGTATTACAACGTGGGCAATTCTGAAACATCGCCACCGCCGGATGACACGGTGGAGCAGAAAGGGGAAAATTTCCCGGCTTCCATAACTCCCAAAGTGGCCTCAAAAAAAGTTTGAGAATAACGTTTTCCGGAGAACAGGATTGAACTGTCGACCTATCCCGATAACGATCGGGATTGCCTACCCGAGCCAGCATTCCACTTTAGGGGAGAGCTAACTCCAGTGCGGAAGGCTCGACAGAGGAGAATTAAAGCTGAGCCGGAGAACAGGATTGAACTGTCGACCTATCCCGATAGCGATCGGGATTGCCTACTCGAGCTAGCATTCCACTTCAGGGGAGAGCTAACTCCAGTGCGGAAGGCTCGACAAAGGTGAATTAAAGCTGAGCCGGAGAACAGGATTGAACTGTCGACCTATCCCGATAGCGATCGGGATTGCCTACTCGAGCTAGCATTCCACTTCAGGGGAGAGCTAACTCCAGTGCGGAA
>JBBSCO010000019.1:0-45993 GCA_038250235.1 Methylacidiphilales bacterium
CTCGGCTACAAGGAAACAGAACCACTGCCGAAGGTTTTGGCTGAAAAAAAAGTTGCAAACTCGGTCACTCAGCTACTTTATACTTTTCTTTCAGACAGTTCAGAGAATTTGTGTAAAGTAATAGACTGAGCCCATGGAAACCGGGGGAAACCCAAAAAACTTGCTCTCACCGTCCTGATGCGAAAGCTCATCATCCTGGCCAATAAATTATTGCAAAATTCTCAATTTTCCCGTGTAGCATATTCGCTGTGGCGAACAACCTAAGACACGCCCGCCCCGACCTTTTGTCGGGGTTGCTGACCCCATCAGAATAGTCCCTCCAATGATAATTCCATGGCACCTGCGTGAGGTTTTCTTTACTCGTTTGAAGTTGCTCACGTCAACTGTGCTTTTAAGCTTTTACTCCGGACTGAGTTTGATGATTTTTCCTTCGGCGTAGAGCACGTAAATCAGACCATCCCAACACTGGATATCACGAATGCGTCCCCCGCCCTGCAGGATGATTTCCTGGTGGGTGACCTTATTGCTTTCGTCAATGACCACTCGAATCACTTTTTGGTGGGCCAGAGAACTGACCAGGAGATTACCCTTCCACTTGCCAAAAGGATCTCCGGTGACAAAATCAATCGCCGAAACGGCAATTGATGGTGTCCAGTTAATAGCAGGTTGTTCCATGCCCTCTTTTTCTGTGATGTCGGTGATAGGCGTGCCGCTATAGTTAATGCCGTAAGTGATGATGGGCCAGCCGTAATTGGCACCTTTTTTGATTAGGTTCAATTCATCTCCGCCTCGGGGACCGTGCTCTGTTTCCCAAAGAAGCCCGGTTCCGGGTTGAAAACGCAGTCCCTGTGGATTCCTGTTGCCGTAGGTCCAGATTGAGGGACGGGCCCCTTCGGTTTTGACAAAGGGATTATCCACGGGAATCCTGCCGTCGTCGTGGATGCGGTGGATTTTTCCCGCAACATGATCCAGCCGTTGCGCCAGGTTTTCCGGTGTGGCTTTACCACCACGATCCCCGATGCCGAAATAAAGATAGTTGTCCTGATCGAAGTCAATCCGACAGCCGTAATGATTTCCGCCCTGTGTATAATCTTCCATTGGAGGGGCGAAAATGGTTACAAGATCCACGAGGGCATTATCTTTCAACCGTGCCCGGATCAGGTTTGTGTTGCTTCCTTTGTCTGTTTTTTTGGAGAACGCCAGATAAATCCAGCCATTAGAGGCATAATCCGGATGTAATTCCACATCGAGAAGCCCGCCCTGGCCTCTCTTGTCTACCTCGGGAACATTGGCAACGGGTTGGGGAAGAAGCTGGTTGTTCTCAATGACGCGAAGCTGGCCGGCCTTTTCTGTCACTAGAATGCGTCCATCTGGAAGCCGGGCCATGGCCCAGGCATCCTTGAGACCTTCCACCATCACTTCCCTACGAAAACTTAATTCCTCCGAGCGAATGATCTCGCCTGTCTGGGAAAAGACCTTTAAAGAAAAGTAGCAGTTCAAAAAAAATAGCAGACAGATAAAACGCATGACACACGCTAGGTTCGCTTCCCGCCTTTTGCAAGTCACAGCATTCACCCTAATGCCGTTTTTCTACGGCTGCGGATCATCGGATTCTTCTGCTCCTGCCGTGCTGAGTGCCGATATGGACATTGATACCCTTCTCCAGCAAGGAGAAGAACTTTACAGTCAGAACTGTGCCACCTGTCATTATGGGGGCGGCGGAGGAGGCCAGAACCCGTCCTTGTTTACCTCTTCTATCGTTAAAGGGTCGCCCGAAGGTCTGATGAAAGTCATTCTACAGGGACAGAGAGGAGTCAGTATGGTCGACGGACGGAAGTTAAACGGGATCATGCCAGCTCAGGCGTATTTGAATGACGTGGAAGTCGCGGCGATCGCGACCTATGTCCGCCGGGAATTTGGAAAAGTGGAAGAACCCGTGCAACCTGCTGTAGTATCCAGATTCAGACAAAAATAAGCGGTGTGGTTTCTACTTCAGGAAACAAGGCCAGTTCCTTGATTTCCAGGGCAAAACGTTTGATGGCTTCTTTTTCAAAAGGCCCCAAGCCGAAACGTATCCACTCGGTCAGATACTGGAACTCCTCAGCTGTACGGGCGATTTCTCCCCGCGCGGAAAGGCCTTTCAGGCAACGTTGGCGGAAAGCTTCAGCCTGCTCCCCACTCAGACTGCAGGAAGGATGCAGGGCCCAGACGGCAAAAACAAAGGGCATGCCGGTGTAGCTTCTCCAGGCACTTCCAAGATCGCTGATTTGAGCTTTGGGAAATTCCCTTCGAAAACGCAAGGCCCGGTCACCGATCAGCAATTGCCCATCGGCCTCGGCGCCGTCATCCTTCAGTTCAGGCTCTGTTTTCCAGTGTTTTTTTAATAAAACTTTTAGAAGAGTTGCCGATGTTAGTGACGCAGCATCCAAAGCGATGTTTTTCAGCTCCTTGACGGGTTTATTGTGGGCCAGGATCACACTGTAAACGGGTCCCTGGCAGGCTATGGCTATCCCATCAATGATTTTGATATTTTTTTCCAGAAAACATTCCACGACCGGGATCAGTGCCACATCCAGCAATCCCCTCCGGAACTCATTCGCCAGGACACTGGGTTCGCGCAACAGAACGGTATCTGGAAGATGATGAAGCAACGGCTTGGCGTTGAGGTAAGGAACGCATCCGATGCGGAGATGTTCGATCATGGAATATCGGTGGGGTAAGACATCTCAGACCTCCTGCAATGCAGTTGTCTGAAAATCACGATAAAACGTATCCCGCTGAACGGGGTCGCGGCCTGCTTCACGGATTGCTTTTTCCAGCTGAAACCGCGTCATGCCAACGGGCGTGGTGGCACCCGCCATGTGGAAGATTTTTTCATCGGCAATGGTTCCGTGAAGATCATCCACTCCGTAAGACAAAGCAATCTGCGCCACGGAAAGGCCCATGCTGATCCAATAGGCTGTCAGGTGGTCGAAATTGTCCAGGAATATGCGGCAAAGGGCCAACATCCGCAGCTCCTCCAAGGCTCCCACCCGTCGAATATGGGAAAGTTCATTGTTCTCCGGCTCGAAAGCATAGGGAACCAGTGCGGTGAAGCCTTTGGTTTCATCCTGGAGATCACGCAGTCGGCGGAGATGATCGATGCGTTGCGCGATGCTTTCGACATGGCCATAGAGCATGGTGCAGGTGCTTCGCTCACCCATTTGATGCCAGATGCGGTGCACTTCCAACCACTCGTCAGCTGATTCCTTGCCGCGGCAGATGCGGTCCCTCACTTCCGGATCGAAAATTTCAGCTCCCCCGCCGGTCAGCGCATTCAGGCCTGCTTCACGCAGTTCTTCCAGTGTCTGACGGATCGGGGCTTTGCGGATACGTTCGGCCAGGTGCCGGATTTCGATTGCAGTGAAGGCTTTGAGCTTCAACGAGGGATCCACCGCCTTGAGTTGTCTCAGCATGCCGGTGTAATAGTCGAAAGGGAGTGTGGGATGCAGTCCCCCTACGATATGAATTTCGGTAATGCCCTCCGCCAAAGATTTTTTGGAAGCTTCAACCATTTCTTCAATGGAATACTGAAAGGCATCGTCATCGCGTTTTTTGCGGGCAAAAGCGCAGAATTGGCAGTTCAGGATGCAGATATTTGAATAATTCAGGTAACGGTTGATGACATAGCTGGCACGGTTGCCGTTTTTCCGTTCGCGAACCTGATTGGCCAGGCGCCCCAATTCGTGAAGGGATGCGTATTGATACAGCCAGAGGGCTTCTTCCGGGGTGATACGTTGCTCCCCCTCCACTTTGTCCGAGATCGAACCGAGCATTATTGAATTTTCGTTCATGAGTTATCTAAATCAAAGTCAAAAATACACCCAAGAATAGTGCCAGGCTAACGGCGGCATTGACATGGAAGAAGGCCTTGTTGAGATTTCCCGGGTCGTTGCTGGATGAAAGGCGGTGCTCCCAGAGCAGGCAGGCACAAACAAAAACCCAGGCCGCAAAATAAATCCAGCCCAGCCCGGCTAACCATCCGAAAAGCCCGAAGCCCAAAGCCGCTGCCAGATGAAAACCACGCGAGATGCGGAGGGCACCTTCCACCCCGTAACGGGCCGGAATGCTGTGCAGCCCTTTGGCTTTGTCGAAAGCGATATCCATCGTCGCGTAGATAATGTCAAACCCTCCTACCCAAAGCAGAACGGAGAGGGCCAGAACATAGGGTTCGAGGCTCCACAACTCACCGGTCACTGCCGCCCAGGCACCCATGGGCGCCACACTCAAAGCCAGGCCCAAAAAGAGATGGGAATAGGCGGTGAAACGTTTGGTGATGGAATAAAAAGTGATCAGAACTATAGCCAAAGGGCTTAGCAACACACAGAGGGTGTTCAACTGCATGGAACCCAGCACCAGAGCAGCCGTGGAAACCACCATGAGGATCTGTGCCCCGACTTTGTTGATGAGACGGTGCCTGTTCCCGGTTCGCGGATTTTCCTGGTCAATATTCCAATCCACCAGCCGGTTGAAACACATCGCGCTGGTCCGGCCTGCCACCATACAAACCAGAATCCAGAAAAAGATATGCCATTCCGGCCAGCCCCGGGCGGCTACCAACATACTGATCAGAGCAAAGGGCAGGGCAAAAATGGTGTGGGAAAATTTGATGAATTCGAGAGCATTGATAAGGCTGGAGGCCAGTGTTTTGGAAGATGTCACAGGATTCTTTACAATTTATTCTTCAGGGTTTTGTTCCCCTTCATTCTGCTTCCAACGTTTGACCAGATCATTCTCCACTCCCAAGTGGTCCAGAACGCGGGCAACCAGGGTGTCCGCCACTTCTTGAACAGTCGACGGCCGACCATAAAAGGAGGGAATCGCCGGAATGACCGTTGCCCCTGCTTCCAAAAGTGTGACGATGTTCCGGGCCTGGATGAGATTCCAAGGAGTTTCGCGCGGAACGACGATCAGCTTTCGTTTTTCTTTTAGGAAAACGTCGGAAGCCCGGGTGATGGTGCTGTCGGAGTACCCGTGAGCTATACGTCCTACTGTCCCCATGGAGCAGGGCATGATGGTCATAGCATCAAATTTAGCCGAACCGCTCACAAAGGGAACCTGCATGCTTCTATCATCATAAAGGGCGAAACGTCCGGGCAAACGGTAGCCGCCCAATTCACAGGAGGCCACCTCGCGTGCATGGGAACTGAACACCACGTGCAACTCATGGTCTGTCTTTTCAAGGCAGTCCATAAATCTCTGGGCATAGATCGAGCCGCTGGCTCCGGTGATCGCAAGAACAAATTTCATAAATGGCCGTATCCTGTTTTACCCTGCGGGAGTGACTCCGCAAGCGTACTGTGATGCATCTACTTCCTCTGCAAGGAGTGAGGATCCGCTAAAAGACCATACCACGGAAAGGATTTTATGCCGGAAAGAAGGGAAATCAGAAAGAGCCCCTGATCGAAAGGGTTAAGCTCTATTCGTTACTTTGGTTACTGTTGAGGTAATTCATCCGCAGCCCTGGCCTGCGTGACAAAAACCATCAACATGCAGAAGGCAACAAAATGAACAGCAAGGTGGTTTCCGGTTTTCACAACAGAAAAAAACAAGCAACTTCCGGGAACTAGGCAATCCACGGAGCATCGAAATCTACCGCAGGTTCCCTGCACCTACAAAACGGACAAGGCCCGCACCTTGGCCAGAACTTCTTCCGGATGGCGGCATTCCACCGGCCAGACGCGGGTATAGCCTTCTCCTGCGAGTTTTCTGGTGGCATCAATACCCATATGACTGCCGATATTGGGAATGTTAGGCGCATGATCCAGACTGTCACAGGGCCCCTTGGTGAAGTGGGTGTCCCGCTGCGGATCGATGTTGGAACAGATCTTGAATAAAACCTCGCTGGTGTTGTGGACATCCACATCCGAATCAACCACCACGATGATTTTGGAAAACATCATCTGTCCCATCCCCCACAGGCCGTTCATGATTTTAAAGGCATGATAGGGATATTGCTTTTTGATACTGACAAAAACCAGGTTGTGAAAAACTCCTTCCGCCGGCAATGCGATGTCCACAATCTCCGGAAAGGTCATCTTCAGCACCGGAAAAAGAATGCGAACGCTGGCCGTGCCGATGTAAAAATCTTCCATGGGCGGTTTGCCTACCACAGTCGCGGAATAAACTGCGTCAGAACGATGGGTGATGCAGGTCACATGAAAAACCGGGTACTTGTCCACTGGGGTGTAAAAACCGGTGTGATCTCCAAAAGGGCCCTCGTCCCGCAGAACTTCCATGGGATCCACATATCCCTCAATGACAAAATCAGACTCCGCCGGAACCATCAGGTCGTTGGTTTCACACTTGATCAATTGTACGGATTTTTTTCGCAAGAAGCCTGCCAATAAAATTTCATCCAGGCCGTCAGGCAGCGGGGCTGTTGCCGCAAAGGCAAAAACCGGATCACCTCCCAGACATACCGTCACAGGCATGCGCTCGCCCCGCTCATAATAGCGGCGTCCATGACGGGCTGCCACCTTGTGGATCTGCCAGTGCATTCCAGTGCTCCACCCGTCATAGACCTGCATACGGTACATGCCAACATTCCGTTCCCCCGTATCCGGATCCTGCGTATAAACGGTCGGCAAGGTCACAAAGGGACCGCCATCGTCCGGCCAGCATTTGAGTACGGGTAGATCTTTCAATCCACGACTGTCTGTGGGTTTGTTAAAATAATGAATCCGATCTTTACAGGGACCCTGGCTCACTTTGACCGGACGGGCGTGGATTACATCCATTCCCTGACGAACCAGTTCAAAAGCCTCGCCGATGGATTTGGGCGGCTTGGCTTTCATCAGGTAGGCCAATTGTCCTGCTATCTCATCCACGTGACCCACGCAAAGTGAGAGGGCCATGCGGCGTTCGCTACCCAGGGAATTGACGAGGACAGGAAAGGCGGAGATCCGGCCATCAACCAGAACAGGTTTTTCAAAAAGCAGTGCTTTTCCTCCTCCGGGCTTTTTCATCTCCAGATCGGACAAGGCAGCAATCTCCAGATCAATGGAAACCGGAGTTGAAATGCGCCGTAATTCCCCTGCAGTTTCCAGGGTTTCGATAAAGTCGCGTTGGGAAGCAAATGCCATAACTCAAGAACACTACATCAGAAAAACCAGAGTTCGAGCTGAAAGAGCCACAGGCTTTGTCGACTGCCCATCCTGCAACAGCAGATCATATGGTCGAAGATAGGGTTGGATTGGATCGAATCGAATTGAATAATGGCACTTTATAAAATTCGGCTGAAGGAGGGTTTTAGTTTATGTCTCAATTCGCAGTTCGGTGCTCGGCAAAAACCGCGTAGGATTTAAGCCGTTCCTTGAGTACCGGATAGGCCTTCAGGTCCGGTTCTTTCTCCATCAGTTGTGTGGCGTAGTCCCTTGCCTCACTCAATAAACGCATGTCGGTGGCAAGATTGGCCACGCGCAGAGGCGGAAGTCCGCTTTGCTCGGCACCAAGAATATTTCCCGGCCCACGAATTTTCAGATCCTCTTCGGCCAGTTTGAAACCGTCCTGGGTTTCCTCCATGATTTTCAGACGTTTCCAACTCTCCTCACTTTTCGGCTCGCCCACGAGCACGCAATAGGACTTCAAATCGCTTCTTCCCACCCTTCCCCGCAATTGGTGCAACTGGGCCAACCCAAAGCGTTCCGCGTGTTCGATAACCATCATGGTGGCGGTAGGAACGTCCACACCGACTTCGATCACGGAAGTGGCAACCATGACATGTTTGCGGCCGTTCCTGAATTCGGCCATCTGTAGCATTTTTTGTTCGGGATCCATTTTGCCGTGCAACATGACGACTTCCTTGGAACCGAAAATCTCCTGCAAATCTTTGAAGGCACGTGTGACAGATTTCAGGTCCAATTTTTCCGATTCTTCCAAGACCGGATAAACCACATAGGCCTGTCGACCCTTCTGTATCTCCGTTTTGATGTAATTCCAGACCTTGGGCAGTTCCTCTTCCGAGCGGAGGACCGTTTTGATTTCGATCCGGCCTGGCGGCATCTCATCCAACACTGAAACGTCCAGATCCCCATACAAGGTCAGGCAAAGTGTGCGTGGAATCGGAGTGGCGGTCATGACCAGAAGATCCGGGTTTTTACCCTTGGCGAGAAAAGCCCGTCGTTGCAAGACACCGAACTTATGCTGCTCATCTATCACGCCAAGACCCAGATTCGGAATCACGGTTTTTTTCTGGAACAGCGCATGGGTTCCGACAAAAACGATGCCGTTCTTCGTGAACAGGCCTGAGCCCGTGGGTTTTTGGTTGCGGGTCCACACCTGCACGGAAATGCCGAGAGGCTCGAGAAGTTTTTTCAGATTGCGGGCATGTTGTTCCGCCAGCGTTTCGGTAGGTGCCAGGAGAGCCGCATTAAAGCCCTCCTCCAAGGCTTTCAGCATGGCGTAGCAGGCCACCAGAGTTTTCCCGGAACCCACATCGCCCTGTAAAAGCCTGTTCATAGGGCGGGTGCGGGACAAATCTTCGTCCAGTTCGGCAAAGACCCTGCTTTGGGCGCCGGTTGGCTCGAATGGCAGCGACTTCAGCCAGGGCCCGGTCAGATCCCGCTGCCTTTTTTTACGCGTTTTGCGGATGGCGGTGACATTACGGCGGCGCTGAACCAACAGGATCTGCATGATGAACAGTTCCTCAAAAGCCAACCGTCTGCGCGCCTGTTCCAACGTCTGCCATGAAGAGGGAAAATGGATATCACGGTAGGCTTGCGTGGTAGAGACAAAACCTTCCGGCAAAGGAACCATTTCCTGCACGGAAAAATCCTCGGCAAACAAGGTTGTGTGCATGCGCAGGCGGATCACCCGTTGATTCAGGCCAGCGGTGGAGGGATAAACAGGGGTGATTCGGTTCAGATGAACGGGGTTGTGCATATCCGGCGTGATCACCTCGATTTCAGGATGGCTGATTTTCCGATTTTTTCCTGAGACCTGGATGCGTCCATGGGCGATCAGTTCCTTGCCTTCCTTGAGATAGTTTTTGAAGAATGGCATATTGTACCAAATCAGGGTCATAGTTTCGTAGCAGCCGATGGGTTGGAAGACGGCCTCGAAAGAACTGCGTCCGCCCCGCCAACGGTTGTTTTTGGAACTGACGATTTTGCCACGTGTCGTGACTAGGGAACCATCAGGTAAGGCAAAAGGGTCGGACCACTGGGAACGATCCTCGTATCGTCTTGGGAAATGGTTGACCAGATCGGCCGGGCTGAGAATACCCAGCTTGGCCCAGGCTTCCGGGACTTTCTTGGGAACGGCTTTGACTACTTTAGCTTCAGGCACGTCCAAGGATGTGCCAAAGAAAACATAGTTTAAAGTTTTAAGTTTTAAGTTTTAAGGTTACAGAGAGAGAGAAAAAGAAGATCCTAGTTTATCCCGCTGAACTGCACGCTATTCGATGACAATCATGTAGTCCGTGGTGCCCACACGGAGGACATCATTTGATTTGGCATTGGACTCGATGACAACGCGGCTGTTGAGAAAAGTGCCGTTGCTGGAGCCGAGGTCTTTGATGGTCAGGTTATTACCTGAAAAATTGAGTTCGCAATGCCTGCGTGAGGCATCTTCAGCATCAATCATTATCTCACAATCCTGGCTTCGACCCATGACCTTTTTCTCCGGAACTCCGAGGGTGAAATGTAGGATGATCGGCGCAGGCTTTTGCTGGCCATCAATGCTCAACTTGGTATTGATGCTTTTCAAGTCGACGTTGATGGTCTTCCGCAGGGCCAAATTTTTGGATTCAGATTCTTTTGCAGCCTGGGAACCAAGGGCAAGAAAGCTGTTGTGTTCTTGCAGTGCTTTTTCCTCAAAAAGACCCGCTGAAGGGGGATTATCAAACGAGGCGAAAGTCGTTTTTGTTTCCAAAGTACGGTGAAGATAGGCAGCCGTTTCCGCAGTAAGGCTGCTGATAGACAACTGGGTCTCCTCGGCGATTCCTTCGGGAGTCTTTTTAATGTAGACTTCCAGTGTTTCTTCAAAAAGCGCCTCTTTGAGTCGAACGCTCTCCAATCCAGCAACACGAGTTACAATTCCAGCTTCAACGCACAGATCTCCCTGGAAATTTTTAGTCCGGAAGCTGATCGTTGACCGGTCTTTCGATTGTTCGCAAAGAATCAAAAGTTTTATAAGCAACATGAAAGAACTATTTTATGCCCGTCTACAAAGCCTTGGCAAGAACGGAGAATCCGGAAATGGATTTCTTCCTATCGCCAGGCCAAGGCCCTGAAGCAGGGACGATCATTGAAATCGTCAATCTCCCAATGACCCGCAAGTTCAAAGGGACTTCGGGGCAGGCTCTCCGAGGCCAGTCCGAATGCAACCGCATTGAACTGGTTTTTTCCAGCTTCCGCACGAAACCGGATATGGTTGTTTCCGAAGAACTTGGGTGAACCGATCACACGAACGTCCGTCACGCAGAAGATAGGGCTTTCGTTTTGTTTGCCAAAGGGCTCCAACTTCCTCAACTCGCGCGCCAATTCCTCAGTCAAGGATTGAGGATTCAGTTGTATGTTGATCTCAAGACTTGGAACGAAAACTTCCTTGGCGATCTGATCCCCCACCCACTGGTTCATGGCTTCACGGAAAGCGCCGATTCTGTTCTCTTCGATTTCAAGGCCTGCCGCCATCGGGTGGCCTCCGAATTTGGAGAGGAAGGAACTGTTGGCCCTGAGGGCATCCATCATGGAACAACCGGGCAGGGAACGACCGCTGCCTTTGCCATGGCCGTTTTCATCGATGGAAATTACAATTGCCGGTAGATTATTTTTCCGCTGCAAACGTGAGGCCACAATCCCGATGACACCCTGGTGCCAATTTCTGGAGGCGATGACGATACATTTGGATTTCTGATCTGGAGGAAGTTCCTCCACCATGCGTAAGGCCTCTTCGACGACGGCCAACTCCAGGCGCTGTCGTTCACGGTTTAAAGTGTCCAGCTCGCGGGCAATCGTCTCCGCCTGTTGGGGATCGAAAGTGGTTAGCAGTTTCCAGCCGGAAAGGGCTTCTGCCAGTCGTCCACTGGCATTCAGGCGTGGTCCGAGCATGTAACCGACGGTTGACGGGGAAGGTGCCGAACGCACGCCCGCTGCCTGCATCAGGGCTTTGAGCCCGACATGAGAGGTAGAGGCCATCTGTTCCAGTCCGTAGCGGACCAGAATCCGGTTGTCTTCTTCCAGAGGCACCAAATCCGCCACTGTCCCGAGCGCGACAAAGTCGAGATGCTCTTTGAGATCAAAAAGATCATCCCGTTGCTCTACTTTAAGGAAGGCATGGCAGAATTTAAAAACGATCCCTGCCGTAGCCAGGTAGTGATCCTCTTTTCCTTTTTGTGGATTGACCATGATTTGGGCTGGGGGCAGTCCGCCTTCTGGAAGTTCGTGATGATCCAGGATCATGACATCAATCCCCTCACCACGCAGGAAGGAGACTGCTTCCACGCTGGTTGTTCCGCAATCGAGGGCGATCAGCAGATCCGGCTTGCCGTTTGCCAGAGCCCGTCGCAATCCGGGCAGGGAAAGACCGTAACCTTCACTGAGCCGTTCCGGAATAAAGACGGAAACCTTGGCGCCGAGTTTGATTAAAAAGCGGTAAAGCAGGGCACTGCTGCTCATCCCATCCACATCATAGTCACTGTAGATGATAATGTTTTGATTTTGCTCCAAGGCCACTTTGACACGGGCCACTGCCTGGTGCATGTCCGGAAGACGCAGAGGATCCGACAGATCCTTCAGACGGGGACGCAGGAAATGTTCCTGTGACTCCTGGCTCTGAAGGCCTTTCTGCTCCAGCAGCAGCCTGATGAGATCGGCAGGTTTCTGGAGTCCACCCGTAGCGGAGTGATCAGGCTGGCTGGCGATCTTCCATTGCATCATGTCCCGGTGAATTTCAGGAAATCAGACAACAGCGGCAGCGGCACTTTCCTGAACACTCTTGCGGGCGCGATCCCCGAACATCAACACCACGGGGCTTGCGACGTAGATGGATGAGTAAACGCCGACCAGAATTCCCAACAACAGAATCAGGGAGAAGTCATGGATGGACAGGCCACCAAAGAAATACAGGGCAAGAACGGCCATGAGCGTCGTTCCTGAAGTGATCACCGTCCGGCTCAGGGTGGAATTGATGCTGCGGTTGAATATCTCCTCAATCGGTGTTCTGGAATCATGTTTCAAGCCCTCCCGGATACGGTCAAAGATAATGATGGTATCGTTAATGGAATATCCTGCCACGGTCAGGATTGCACCAACCGTCACGAGCGACAACTCATTGCCCAACATGACGAAAATCCCAATGGCAATAAACACGTCATGCAGAAGGGCCACGATTGCGCCGATGGCAAAGGACAGCTCAAAGCGGATCATGACGTAGATAAAAATCCCGATCATACCGAGGCCAAGAGCAATCGCCGCCTTGGTTTTGAACTCTTTTCCAATTACAGCCTGGACTTTATCCAATTGGAGTCGCTTAAACCCGGCTTCCGGGAAAGCCTTCAAAATCTCCTCCTCGACTTTTTCCCCACCTCCGAAAGCGGTGCGGATGGTGAGGATTTCCGTGTTATCACCGAAATTGCGCTGATACTGGACAACAGCATCGGAGCCTGCGACCGCGCGGACTTTGTCATCTGTAATTTTCTGGGTGAAGGACAAGTTGAGGAGATCCCCTCCGACAAAGTCAACACCATAGGCTTTGTCACCTTTTTGCACCACGGTGAGAATGGAGGCGGCGAGAACAACCAGTGATCCAATGAGGAAGAAGTTTCGGCCCTTCATGAAATTGAAGTTCGTCTTTGTCATGAAGCGCATCATGCTGAGAGCCTGGATTTTTTTGCCTGCAAGAATGGCGTCAAAGCCAAGGCGGGAGGCGATAAGAGAGGTAAAGACGCTGGTCACAACCCCGAGAGAAAGCACAATGGCGAAGCCTTTGACCGCACCGGTTCCCTGCCAGAAGAGAATGACGGCGGCGATGAGCGTTGTGATATTGGAATCCATGATGGAAGAGAACGCCTTGTCGAAACCTGCGGAAATGGCGGCACGCAGACTTTTGCCCAAATCCATCTCCTCCCGTATGCGTTCATAGATCAGAACGTTGGCGTCAATGGCCATGGCAAAGGTCAGTACTATCCCCGCCACGCCCGGCATGGTGAGCGTGAAGCCGAACTGGGCCAGAAGACCGAAGAGCAAAAAGACGTTCAGAAAAAGCGCGAAAATGGAAATCACGCCGGCCAGTCGGTAATAAACCAACATGAACACCACAACCAGAATGAAACCGATAAGTCCGGCACGGAACCCCTGCTTGATGGAAATAGCACCCATGGTCGGATCAACACCCCGTTCATCTGCAATGCTGACTGGCGTCTCCAGGGGATTTTCCAAAACACTGGCGAGTTCTTCCGCCTCGGCGGCCGTCATGTTGCCACCGGAAATCTGGCAGTTACCAGTGAGAATCGGCTGACGGATGCCAGGTGAAGAGTAAACGGCTCCGTCCAACACAATGGCCATTCTCTGGCCGACGTTATCGGTGGTGAGTTTACCGAAAATATCCTGACCCTGGGAGTCGAAATTGATGATGACTTCCGGGCGCCCGAATTCATCAATGCTGCGCCAGGCTGATTTGACATACTTCCCAGACATGGCCGCACGTTTTTTGACAAGAATCTTGGACTGAGTGACTGTGCCGTCTTTCAGGCGGTCGGATTGAATCAATTCTTCGTGGTCAAAAGGAATCTCCCCTGTGCCTGCCGCGACCCTGGCCAGGATCTGATCGCTTTCCGGATGAACCATGCGGAATTCCAACTTGGCCACCCGTTCCAGTTGCTGACGATATTGCGCTTTGTTCTTCTCATTGATACCGGGGATCTGAACCAGAATGCGGTTGTCTCCGGCAGGTTGGATAAGTGGTTCTGCTGTTCCGCCCGAGTCCACACGTTTACGGATGACTTCGACGGCTTGGTCAAGGGCATTGGAACTGGGTTGCCCTGCCAATTGCAGGGTAAACTGGGTGCCACCGCTCAGATCCAGTCCTTTCTTGATATTGATCGGCCAGTCTTCGGCGCGCTTTTTGCTCTTGTCGAAAACAAAGAGCGAAATAGCGGATATAACAACTGCCAGAGCGATCAGGCTGGAAGCCGCCCAAAGGCGGTGCCTGGGCGTAATGGTGGCAAGATACCAGATAAGGGTTCCCAGAAATACCAGGGAAAGAATGAGAATAACTACGTTCATGTTGAAGGAGGATCGATTCTGGGAGGGGAGATCACTTGACTTCCGCTTCGCTGCTCTTGCTGACGGAAAGTATGCTGGATTTATCCACGTCGATTTTAACGCCTTCCGCGACACGGACTACGGCGATGCTGTCCTTGACGTTGGAAATGATGCCATGAATTCCCCCGGCAATGACCACTTTGTCCCCAGTTTTGACCGATTCGATCAACTTCCGATGCTCCTTGGCCTTTTTGGACTGTGGACGGATGATCAGGAAGTAAAACATCGCAACCATCAATACCATCATGATGATGGGAGGCTGGAGAAAGAAAGGGATATTCGGATTGCTGCCTGCAGGTGTTTCCGTTGCCGCCAAAAGACCGGTCAGATTCAGATTCGTTGCCAATGTTGCTATGCTATTCATGATTGTTTTCCTCGTTCCTTGCTTTGTATTCGCTTAAAAATGCAGTTGACCACTCGGCAAATCGCCCGACGGCGAGTGCTTCCCTGATTTCCCGCATCATATTGATGTAAAAGTGTAGATTATGTAGACTTACCAGCCTCAAGCCAAGTATTTCGTCAGCTTTCAGCAAGTGACGAACGTAGGCCCTTGAAAAATTTCTGCAAGCGTAACATTGACAGGCACTTTCAATAGGGCCCAAATCCAGGCGCATGTCGGCCCTTTTCATATTGATGGTTCCCTGCCGGGTATAAGCTGTTCCGTTACGTGCAATCCGCGTAGGCAGAACACAATCAAACATGTCCACTCCGCGGGCGACCATTTTGACCATTTGATCAGGCTGGCCCAAACCCATGGCATATCGTGGTTTATGCTGCGGCAGATAAGGTTCCGCGCTTTCCACTGCTTTCATCATTTCCGGCTCCGGCTCGCCAACACTAACACCCCCGATGGCATAGCCCGGGAGATCCAACGCCACAAGTCTCTCCGCACATTCCCGCCGCATATGCTCATGGCTGCCGCCTTGAACGATGCCGAAGAGGAATTGCTTTTTCGTCGGCCCGGGAGCGAGAGTTTCATGTTCCTCCTTACATCTCCCTGCCCATAGAACCGTGCGCTCGACGGCGTCCCGCATGACGGATTCATCTGCCGGCCAGGGAGGACATTCATCAAATGCCATGATGATATCGGCCCCCAGGGCGCGCTGGATCTGGATGGCTTCACGTGGGCCAATGAAAAGATTGGATCCATCCACATGCGATTGGAACTGCACACCTTCTTCGGAAATTTTACGCAATTTCGCCAGGCTGAAGACCTGAAAACCTCCGCTGTCGGTCAGCATCGGCCCGTCCCAGCCCGAAAACTTGTGCACCCCGCCGCAGGCATTGATCACATCCAGGCCTGGACGGATGAATAAATGATAGGTGTTCGCCAGAATAATCGAGGCGGAGAGATCCTTCAATTCATGGGGTGTTGTTGTCTTGACCGTGGCCTGGGTGCCCACAGGCATGAAGACAGGCGTTTCAACGACACCATGTTCCGTCGTCAGACGGCCCAGACGTGCTTTGGAACGGCTGTCGGTGGCAAGAAGTTCAAACACAGAAAGAAGAAGCTAACGAAAAGTTTTCAGGTGGAAACTGAAAAGTGGGCTGAAACGCATTTTCCCGGACTTTGACTGCTTTACAGTGCCTTTAAACAGGGTAGAGATAAGCTGGACATGACCATGCCCTCAAACTTTTTTCCGGAAGAAAACCCTGTGGAAGGCACCGCTTCCAACGGACCTGCCGACATGGAGAAAGCCTTGGACTACTGCCTGCATCAATCCAAAAACGAAGGAATTTCCCTGAATGAGGTTGCCCGGCTGTTGGGGCCGGGAAGTTATTGTTTTTTGTGCCTCATCCTGTGCATCCCCTTTATTCAGCCAATGTCTCTGGGACCTTTAACCATGGCCAGCGGGCTGGCGTTTATCACCATGGGCTGGCAGATGGCCCGAGGAAAAAAGGCTCCTGTCCTCCCCGGAAAAATAGGCCGCCACCTCATTCACGGTAAAGGATGGGCCGCGGTTCTGAATGTCGGACGTTCCACCCTACGGTTTTGCCGTCGTTTTACCAAACGACGTTATTCCCAATGGATCGTTGGAGAAGGGGGGCAGAAGAGAGTCGGTTGGTTGGTTCTTGCAGGAGGCTTTTTATTGGCGGTTCCCTTTCCTACCATCCCCTTAAGCAATACCTTTCCCGCCCTTATGATACTCTCTGCGGTTCTTGCCTTGTTGGAAGAGGATGGCTTGATGGTGATTTTGTCCCTGGCCTGGTGTGCCGTAACCTTGCTTTACTTTGCGTTATTACTCGTCCTCTTATGGATTTTCGGTTCCAAAATCTGGGCTTGGCTTCCGATTTAAGGTTTGTTCATTTTAAAAAAGTGATGAGTGATGTCTTTATGGAAGCGGCCATAGAAGAAGCCCGCAAAGGTCTTGCCGCAGGTGGTATCCCCATCGGTTCCGTTCTGGTTCATCAGGGAAAAATCATTGGGCGGGGACACAATCAGCGGGTTCAACAAGGAAGTGTCATCCATCACGCCGAGATGAACTGCCTGGAAAACGCCGGACGACAAAACGCGTCGGTCTACCGCGAATGCATTCTCTACTCTACACTTTCCCCCTGCCCCATGTGCAGTGGTGCTGCTCTACTCTACGGCATCCCCAAGATCATTGTGGGCGAAAATATCACATTCCAGGGACCCGAGAGCTATATCCGCAGCCAGGGGATCGACCTTGAAATACGGCAGGATGAAACGTGTATCCACCTGATGAGAAATTTTATCGCGACCCGCCCTGAGTTGTGGAACGAAGACATCGGGGAGTGATTTTCTAGTGACTTTTCTCCTGACGGTGCTCCCCTGGGGAGATGCCCCGGAAATGCCTGAATGTTTTGGAAAACTGGCGTGCGGAGGCGAATCCGCAACTCCCTGCAATTTCAGATACTGGCATGTCTGTTCTTTTGAGCAAGGCGGCCGCTCTGGCAATCCGTAACTCGCGCAGGTAGGCGGCAGGCCCCGTTCCGGTTTCTTTCCTGAAAGCCCTGGAAAAATGCTCGCGGCTTAACCCAGCGCGTGCGGCCATTTCTTTGACGGCAACCATTTCATTGTTCTGCTGGCGGTAATAGTCGGCGATTTCACGCAAGGAGGTTTTCAGGGCACAGCTTTTTTTCATCTGCTGTTCACGGCAAAGCAGTAAAAAGCGGTAACACAGTTCGGATTCCTCCAGACTGTTCTGAAAAGCCCTGTGGGAAGCTTTGGAGATCATCTCGGTCAACACCCAGGCACAGGGGCTCTGCAAAGGAATATCCAAAACCGGCCCGAAGGATTCCCGTAAAGCCCTGGAAAGGCCCAGAGCCAAGGGTCCTTCCAGGTTGATCCAGGAAAATACCCAGGGCTCCCGGGCCGATGATGGGTAAGCATATCTGGCTTTTTCAGGGACAATGCTTAAAAAAGCCTGCCCGACTTTGACTTCGTGGCTTTTTTGCCTGAATTCGAAAACCCCTTTCCCCTGATGCGTCCATTGAAGAATCACGAAAGGCTCCTCCCCGCGCTTGTCGGAATCCCAGGAATAGGACGCATTCCTGCGTTCTTCTCTTTCGACGCCAAAAGTAACGCGGAGCAACATCTGATCGGCTTTTTTCATAAACTTGAAAATATATCACAAAAAGGAACCTCCAAATCACACCATAACTCTTTTCAAATGTCCATTCATCGGTAACGATTGCATCACATTCTATGGCATCCAAAACCAGTCCCAAACGTCGTTCTAAACTTCTCGGCCATGCCGCCCACACCCAATCCGCTGCCGCCAAAGGTCTCCAGGGCGTTTTTCAGCGTCCTATCAAAATCACCATGATGGGTGCCGGGAGCGGATTCACACCCCGCCTGGTTAATGACGTCCTCCGCATTCCCGGCGAACAGGGCGGCACCATTGCTCTGGTAGATATCGATTCTTCCCGTTTACTGACGATGACGAAGCTGATCCGCAAACTTATTACCCAGCTCGGAAAAAAGAACTGGAAAGTCATCGCCTCCCCGAACCGCAAAGCGGTTATGAAAGACAGCGATTACATCGTCAATTGTATCGAGGTTAGTGGCGTCGAGTGCGTGCGCCATGACAACGACATTCCGGCCAAATACGGAATCAACCAATGTATCGGCGACACCATCGGACCTGGGGGTCTTTTCAAATCCCTCAGGACCATTCCTGTTTTCCTGGAAGTTCTTAAAGATGCCGAACGACTGAGCCCCGGGGCTATCGTATTAAACTACACCAATCCCATGAGCATGATGTGTCTGGCCGCAGGCTGGGAAAGCTACATGCCCGTGGTCGGGCTTTGTCATTCGGTTCAGGGAACAAGCCATCTTCTGGCCTCACGGGCCGAAGTCCCTTGTGCCGAAATGGAGTGGGAGTGCGCCGGTATTAACCATCTGGCCTGGTTTACCAAATTGAAACATCAAGGCAGGGATCTTTACCCCTCGCTTAAGAAAAAAGCGCAGGCAGACCTGGCCCGTGCCTTCAAGGAAGGGCGTTTGGGTGATCCACGGCGTGCCAACGACTACAATGCCAAAACACCGGAGTGGCACAAGGACATGGTAAGGAAAGACATGATGATCCAGTTCGGAGCTTTCATTACTGAGTCCAGCGGACATCTTTCCGAATATCTTCCCTATTACCGCAAGCGGAAGGATCTCATTGAAAAGTATTCCCGCGAAGGTTACGACGGGGGCACCAGCTTTTATGCCGACAACTGGCCCAGCTGGCGCAAGGGAGCCGACCAAAGCCGTTTGAACATGCTCAAAGGGAAAGAGCCCACCAACTGGGAACGCAGTTGGGAATATGCCAGTTGGATCATCGAGGCCCGGGAAAAAGATTCCCCCTTCCGCATCCATGGCAATGTCATGAATGATTCCGAAGGCGGCGGGGGACTTCTCATCGACAACTTGCCGGCCAACGGCTGCGTTGAAGTGGCCTGTATGGTGGACCGCAATGGCATCAATCCAACCCGCTATGGTTCCCTGCCCCCGCAGATGGCTGCGCTCTGCAGCTCAAATATGA
Source organism: Methylacidiphilales bacterium (assembly GCA_038250235.1). GTDB lineage: Bacteria > Verrucomicrobiota > Verrucomicrobiia > Methylacidiphilales > JAAUTS01 > JAAUTS01. Next base: position 19,298 of record JBBSCO010000019.1, read on the forward strand.
GCATGTACGAACTCGGTGCCATCGCTGCAGTTGAAAAGAGCAAGGAAGCCGCCATCCATTCCCTCTTGCTGGACCCGCTCTCCGCAGCCTGTTGCAGTCCGGCCGAAATCCGCAAAATGACCCTGGAGATGTTCGCTGCCGAAAAGAAGTATCTGCCAGGCTATCGTTAGAATCCGCTGTTCCATCGGATTCTGTGTTATCGTGGGATGATTTTTAATTCCGCGATAAAGGTGGACGGTTCGTTTTTAAAGAGAGAGAACAAATATCCAGGAATTGAAAATTCCGGTTCTTACCTCCTAAAAAACGGTCTTCGTTTTCTAGCTTTTAGGGTCAACCGGAAAAGCTTTGATCAACGACCCCAAATCGTCCCATTTAGCACCGGAAATACTGTCGAAAACCGATAGATAGGCCGAGACTTTTTCCTGCTCGAAGCCGGCATAAAGTTTGTCCACGGCTGCAGAAAGCTTTTTCTTTTCAACCGTCGCAGGGAAAGCCTCCACACTGCCTGCCCCGTCATGCTTGATGTCCAAAGCATCCAGAAAGGCATTCATCAGCGGGACCTGTGTTGTTGCCAGCCAATGAATGAAAAGATTCTGGGATAGAATATGGAGGTTCGGGAGTTGGAGTAGAGGACGGAACAATTCATGTCTGGCCTGACGCGGCATTTCCAGAACCACCTTCGGGCGCTTACGAAGATTGGCAGCAAGATCATCCACAACGCGGCGGTACAATTTTTTTTCGTTGAGATAGGCGGTTTCCAGGATTTCCTGGTTCAGGGAGGGAGAGATTGTGCTCCAAAACTCAATAGCATGCATAAGAGCTGAAAAGTGTGGCGTGATCCCTGTTTAAGGCAAGCGGCGATTCCGCTGAAGAAAGCGCCCCCGAAAGGCGCGAAAAAACGCTAAAAGAAACCTGAAGGAAATGGTTTGGATTCTTAAGTCCCTACCTTTTATTTCGCGTCCTATCCGATAACAGGCCCTAAATCTCAAACACGGCTGGAGCCTTCGTCAAATTGGTGATACCGTTTTTGCGGATAACCACCAGGTCTTCGATGCGAACCCCGCCTACTCCCGGAAAATAAAGGCCCGGCTCCACCGTCATCACGTGTCCAGCCCTGAATGTTCCGGCCGAAAAACGGGGGGCCTCATGGATTTCCAGTCCCAGACTGTGACCTGTCCCGTGGAAAAAACCGACCCAACGCCCCTTTCGTTTTTCCGTTGGAAATCCTTCCTTTTTGAAAAAAGACTTTATCTCCTCGTGAAGAACCGCCCCGTCGCAGCCTTCCTTCATTTCCGAGAAAGCCATTTGCTGCCCTGTAGCTACTGTCGCGTGGAGTTTTCGCAGTGCCTCGGATGCCCTGCCCTTGACAACAGTGCGGGTCAAATCACCGAAATACCCCGCCGTCTGGTCGCGGGGGAAAATATCCAGGATGATGCTTTGGTTTGCCTTCAGCGGACCCGAACCCCGCTCATGCGGATCGCAGCCCTGGTTTCCTCCCGCCACAATAGTATGTGCCGGCAATCCTCCCGCCTTGATTACGGCCGCGTCAATCTCCCCACGTAGGATTTCCGAGGTCAGTACAGCGCCGCCCCAGCGCAACTTTTTATTCGACCCGATTCTCGAAACTTTCAAAATATCAAGACCACGTTGCAGACCTGCTTCCGCATGTCGTTGGCCCCGGGTGATCAGTCGGATCTCTGCGGTTGTTTTGATTTCGCGATCCGGAAAAAAGGGTTCAAGGATCTCCACCTCGATCTCTGCTTCCGCCAAAGCCTGGGCATAGGATACAGGAAAAGACGCGGGAACGGACACGGAACATATCGAACGCTGTTTAAGAACCTCGACCATCATGTGACGTGTTCCTGTTTTGGTTTGGCCCTTTTTTTTCAACGACTTGGCAATGGCATCAGCTGCCAGGCAAACATCGATATTGGCCGAGGCCTTCGCCCGGTCTATTTCCAATGGGCTAAGAACAGCATACGATTTTCCCTTATAAAGAAACCAGATGATCTCGTCGGGAACAAAAAACTTTGTGGCATAGAGCAGGTCGGCAGAATTCTCACTGGCGGCCACAATGAGGAGAGTTCGTACGTCTTTCATTGAATTTGCTGCTGTAAATTTTTACTGGAACGGAACTCATCCACTTTTTTGCTTAAAATATTGTAAGCTTCCAGAGGATCTTTGGGGGTAAGATAAAGCCATTTGAATAAAAAGCTGTCTGTTTCAACAACAAGAACTTTTGAACCAAATCGATTTCCTGCGCGCAACGCGAAAAATCTGAAATGCCGAAGAACTTCAGCGATGCGGTCCCAATTGCCCATTAATCTGACAGATTTTATGCGGCTAATTAGAAATCGAAGAAAGGGGATAAATTTAAAGTACTCGATGTAAACACCCTGTTTGCTGACCTTCGAATCCCATACTAGGGTTAACGGATTCATTAAATACACAAATTAGTTTTAGCTCCACTCAAGTTTGCGTTTGATCGGGATTCTGGCCTTTACAAACAGTTCCGGGCTCATGGTTGATAGGAAATCGCTTACGGCCCTCCGGGGCTTTGGTCCGGAGTCTGCAGCTGGAAGCGGGTGTTTCCAAGGCCGGATGCTGGCAGATCGGGGTTTGAGGGTCAAGCACCCGCCATTTCGTGGTGCGAGCGCGCCCCGCATCACGAAATGGCGGCTCGAGCGGGCGGGTGTGGGCGGGGCAAGCTGGGATACATGCCCAGCGGCGGAGCCTCGCGCTGGGGCTTGGATGATGAACCCCACAAGCCGATCCCTATCATTTATTTGCGGTCAAAATGGACACCGTTTTGCAACCCTTCCGGGCTCATGTGGCCGGGCGATTACGCCACCATTTTTCGAAGCTGATTACCGGGAGGATGATCATGCCCGCCACAATGGACAAGAGAAGGTCGCTGCCGCTGAGTGGGGCGGTGTTAAAGATGGTCTGCATTACGGGGAGGTAGATGAAAGCCAGTTGGAGGATAAGCAAAGCGACGATGCCAACAAAGATGGTGGGGTTGCTGAAGAGTCCGATCCTCAGGACCGAATCGCGCAGACTACGACAGTTGATCATGTAGAAGATCTGGAACATGATGACAGTGGTGACGCCCATTGTCTGGGCTCTGGCGAGGTCACCGGTTAGGTTGTATGCATGCAGAAACAGTCCGATGCAGGCGACTGTCATGAGAAAAGCGGCGACAAAGGTGCGCATGATGACGAAGCTGGATAGGACCGGGGCATCGGGCTTTCTGGGGGGGCGATTCATGATGTTAGGTTCTTTTGCCTCGAACGCCAGTGGAAGCGCCAATGCGACGGTAGCAACAAGGTTGATCCACAACAACTGGGTTGGGAGCATGGGAAGGAGCAATTCAGTTGCGCCCGAGGCAAGCGTCTCGAAGGGGAAGAACGCGACGGCGGCCATTAGGATCATGGCAAGCCCTAGATTGGTGGGGAGGACAAAAGCAAGGGACTTGATGAGGTTATCATAGACGCGTCTGCCTTCTTCAACGGCGGCGGCTATGGAGGCAAAATTGTCGTCGGCGAGAACGATGGAGGAAGCCTCTTTGGAGACGCTGGTGCCGGTGATTCCCATGGCAACACCGATGTTGGCTTGTTTAAGTGCGGGTGCGTCGTTCACGCCGTCGCCGGTCATTGCGACGACTTCGCCGCGGGCTTGAAGTGCGCGCACAAGACGTAGCTTGTGCTCAGGAGCGACACGGGCAAAGACATTGGTGGTGAAGATGGCGGTCTGCATTTGTGCGTCCGTCATTTCGGCCAATTGAACGCCAGTGATCGGTTTCATTTCTGGAGTGGCAATGTTGATTTGTTGACCGATGGCGTGTGCGGTCAGTTTGTGATCGCCGGTGATCATCTTCACGGTGATGCCCGCCTTGTGGCAGACCTTAATGGCCTCAATGACTTCGGTGCGTGGCGGGTCTATCATTCCTTGCAGGCCGAGAAAAGTCATGTCTGTTTCTACGTCGGGAATGTGAAGGGCGCTCTTGTTTGGGGCGGGTTTGGAGGCAATACCGAGCACGCGCATTCCCAGGGCGGCGAGCCGATCTATCTCGGCAAAAACAACCTGTAGATCGGGAATGTTGGAACAGCGACTGAGGACTACTTCGGGAGCACCTTTCATGTAGATGATGGCCTGGGCGGCGGATTCGATGTTGAGCGTGGCCATGAATTGGTTTTCGCTCTCGAATGGGATTGTATCGATCCGCTTGTGTCGCTTGCGGAGATCTTCAACGGGGATGCTCAGCTTTTCTGCGCTAACTACCAACGCCCCTTCAGTAGGATCGCCGGTGATGGTCCAGCGGCCATGTTTTTGTTCCAGCACGCTATCATTACAGATCGCACCGGCGGCAAGAAGATCGAGCAGGGAACCAGAGGGGCTTTGTGACTCGGAGTTGGAAGGATGTCGCAATTGCCCTGCGGGTTCGTATCCCACGCCGGTGATATCCATTGATCCGCTATGGGGAGTCCAGACGGATTGGACGGTCATTTCATTGCGGGTGAGCGTGCCGGTTTTGTCGGAACATATGACGGTGGTTGAGCCCAGCGTTTCCACCGCAGGGAGCTTGCGGACAACCGCGCGGCGCGACGCCATGCGCTGAACGCCGATGGCCAGGGCAATGGTCACAATTGCCGGCAAGCCTTCGGGGATCGCACCAACGGCAAGTGCGATGGCGAAAATCACCGTCTCTTGGAAACTGGTCATCCATCCTTGCTGCGTGGCAAATTCTGTTCTCACCGTACCGATGATCAGCATCACGATGCTGATGATAATAATGGCAATTGTGATGTATTTGCCGATGGTGCCCAACGCTTTGGTGAGCGGCGTAGCGAGGTCAGTCGTCTCGCGAAGCATGGCGCTGATTTTGCCGAGTTCGGTCTTGGCACCGGTACCGACGACAACGGCGGTTCCCGTGCCGTAAGTCACCAGCGTGCCGCCAAAGGTCATGTTGGTGCGATCTCCCAGAATCGCGTCCGCTGAAACAGGGGCAAGCGATTTCTCGGTGGGAACCGATTCTCCCGTCAAGGCTGCTTCTTCAATCCGTAAATTGCGCAGTTGAAACAGGCGCATATCAGCAGGCACTTTGTCCCCGCTGGCAAGAGTTACCACGTCGCCGGGCACCAATTCCGAGGCCGGTAGTGTGACCTTCTTGTTATCGCGGAACGCCGTCACGTTTTCCGGCACCATCTGCGACAGTGCCTCGATCGCCTTGCCGGCTTTGAATTCCTGAACGAAACCAATCAAAGTGTTCAAGGCAACCACGGCAAGAATGACCAAGCCGTTTTTTATCCCGTCCTGTGGATCCACAACCATCGCAATACCACCGGAGGCAATCAAAACCCAGATCAACGGGTTATTGATTTGGCGCCAAAGCAATTGCAACGGACCGTCGCCCTTCGCCTTGGGCAGTATGTTCGGGCCATATTCGGCAAGTCGCTCCTGGGCTTCGGATGATGACAAACCATCGGCGGTAGATTTGAACCGCTCGAGCACGGCGTCTGAGGCGATGCTGTGATAAGGATCAGAATGACCCGATATCGAACCAGTTCCAGTTGTCGAAGGTGAAATTTTGGTTTGCATTAATTTGTTTGATAGGAAATCGCTTACGGCCCTCTGGATTGTTGGCCCGGAGTTTGAAGCTGGAAGCGGGTGTTTCCGTGGCTGGATGGTGCAAGATCGGGGTTTGAAGTCAAGCGCCTGCCAGCTTTCCCCAATCCGAGGTGAAAAGGAGGGACTTACCCCGTCTGACCCTGTCTGAAGTGCCATTCAGGACTGAACCCGTCTGGACGTCTGACTGGCCCCGTCTGTGAACGACTCCCCGCCAACCGCCTCTTGAAAATCCCTCTTTTCCCCTTGCCAACTTAGACAGTTGCTGACCCCTTTGGCTTTGCTTAAATTGACCGTGTGATTGCAGCGGTTAAACAAAACAACGTTGCAGCCACGGGTCAGCGTCCAGTAACGCTCGTATTTCCTTCAAGCAATCACGCGAAGTTAGCACAGTATAAAAATCGCTTTTAAGTTCAGGGGCAAGACGCGCGGCTTCGATCCATTCCCCGCGATCAAACGGATCTTCTGCAATCGCGCTCCAGAAGCCGGTTTTTTCAAATAGGTTGGCAATTAGTTGCGATTGGTTGCCCTGAAGCAAGCTGATCAGGTAAGTGGCCACACCCACCTGCAATCCATGTAAACGGGGACGTTTGCTATTGGCATCAAGCGCATGGGAAATCAAATGTTCACTGCCGCTCGCGGGTCGCGACGAGCCGCAGATCGACATTGCGATGCCATTTAGCATCAATGCGGTGCCCAATACTTTCATGCCTTCCAAGTCACGCGTCGGTCGTGACATTAATTGATATACGCTCGCATCTGACAGCAATGCGGCAAAGTCGTCCACTTCCGTTCCATTGGCGTGAAATGCCAGTTTCCAGTCCTCCACAGCGGTGAGTTTGGACAAAAGATCTCCCACGCCGGAAAGCCAGAGCAGGGGTGGGGCTTGCAGACAAACTTCCGTGTCAATTATGACGCCGAAAGGCACGGTCGATGGCATGGAACGCCGCTTGTTGTCGATCGTGAGACTGGATTGCGGACTACAAAAGCCGTCATTAGAAAGGGAGGTCGGGATTGCCAGATAGGGGCGCTTGGAAAGGGACGCCACGTATTTCGCGACATCCAAGGCCTTTCCTCCGCCAAAACCGATAACGGCATCCACGTTGGCCGCCTGCTCATGTGCGAACTGTGCTGCGGTTTTGACTTCAATGGAATCGACTGCTTTTTCGTGAGCTATGATGGTGCCTGTGGAACAGAGCGTCTCTCGCAAACGGTCTCGCAATTCCAAGCTGAACCCGTCGCTAAAATACACGGCGACACGGCGAAACGCGTAGCGTGCCGCATAAGCGCCGATCCGATCCAAGGCTCCGGGTTTCACACGGACCAAACGCGGGATTTCCGTATGCAATTGACTTCGTTCTTTCAAAATAAAATAGCCGCTGCCAGGGCAAGTGTAGCGCCATAAATCAAAACCGGCACCATCGCTTTCTTTAAAATTTCGCCTTCCGCATTCACAAGCGAAAGCACGGCGCAAACTGCGACGATATTGTGAATACAAATCATGTTGCCCATCGCCGCACCGGCCACTTGCAAAGCCAGTAAATTTACAGGATCCACTCCCGTATCAATGGCAATTGACTGTTGGATTCCGCCAAACATCAGGTTTGAGATGGTGGTGGAACCCGAGAAAAAGCTGCCCAGCGCCCCGAGAAATGGCGCGAAGTAGATCCATGCTTCTCCCGTCACCCCGGAAAGTGTATTCCCCAGAATCATGGTAGAAGCCCGTTCGCCATCTACCATTAGTAATTTTACAAACACCAACGCACCAAACAATGCGACTACTGGGCGTCCAATTCGCTGAGCTGTTGCAGCCAGAGTGTTGCGGATTTCAGAGGCCGGCGCACGAAACAGCAAGAGCGCCAGTGCCGCAGTCACCACAAAGGGAATAATGGAGGGCACGTAAAGAATGGCGTGGGTCCAATTTAAGTCCTGCCCAAGAATATTCCGCAATTGCACGACCAGCGAAGGACTCAATAAAAACTCGCCCAGAGAACCAAACACGAAGCGGATCCACGGCGTTGTGGCAGTCAACCAACCGCGCAGCCCAAGATCGGGAATCCGGGTTACCAATAAGATGAATACGGTCGCAGCAAGGGGAATCAAGGCCATCACAACGGTGCGGGAGACGAGTGGCCGCCTGGGTTTAGAGCTCGGTTCCGGCTTTTCCAGTCCAACACCGAAGCGAGCAAGCAAAATCGTGATAACCATGCCGCATGCGCCGCCAGCGATGGTGGGGAACTCATAGCTAACCGCCGATACCAACAACATCGGCAACACGCAGGCCAATGTGGAAAGGTAGATAAATACCAAATTTTTGCGGATCACGGAGCCATCCACCACGATGCGGAGCGCAATGGGAGGTAACACCAATGCGGCAACTGTTTGTAAAATCGCAGTTTTCCAACCCACCGCGAGCAATTCGCTCTCAGGAAGATCCAACGTTTCCAGCCCAAACCAAATTGGCGTCCCGGCTGCGCCGAAGGCCGTGGGGATGGTATTAAAAATCAGACACAGAACCGCCACGCGCAATGCTGGAAATCCCAATCCCACCAGTACCGGTGCTGCCAATGCAGCCGGAGTGCCAAAACCACTCGCCCCTTCGATGAGGAACAAGAACGACCATCCGACCAGCATAAGCTGCGCGACTGGATTCGAAGAAACATCGCGCAGCCACCCATTCAAAACGGTCATCACCCCGGATTTCTCGAGAGCGACAAAGAAAAAGATCGCGCCAAAAACAATTGCGATTGGCGTGAGCGCTTCCAGAAGTCCGGTGATCACGGCGGCATTTGCCAACAACAATGGCGTCTGAAAATACCAGCCGCGTATGGCATAAGCGACCAGTGCCGCCAGTGCGAAGGCATAAGTGGACGGCAGTGGGCGTGGCTTCGTCATCAGCCAGATCAACAAGCCGATGGGAAATGCAGCCAGAATAAAGTCGATCATGCTCGCGGAATCATTTTTCCCTCCATTAGAGATACTTGAGAGTCCGGTATTCTCCTTCCCGGTTCAAGTCTGACTTTCGTTTGATAGGAAATCGCTTTCGGGCCTCCGGGGCGTTGGCCCGGAGTTTGAAGCTGGAAGTGGGTGTTTCCATGGATGAATGGTGGCAGATCGGGGTTTGAGGGTTAAGCCTGCCCGCCGTAGCCGACAGGTGCAAGAGGGATGACTGGCCTGACCAGCTCGGGTGGGCCGCGAGTGGCAAAATGCTCTAATTCTTGCTCCAATCCAACATACGCTCGATCGGGATTCTGGACTTTTCCAACAGTTCAGGGCTCATATGAATCTGGGGTTCCAAAGTTTCCAGAGCGGACACCATTTTTTCAAGAGTGTTCATCTTCATGTAACGGCAATCCGCGCAGGCACAGTGGTCTGTGGGGCCCGGAATGAATTCTTTACCGGGGATTTCGCGGCGCAACCGGTGCAGCATGCCTGATTCTGTCACAATGATGAAGGCCTTCGCGTCCGATTCCTTGCAGTAAGAAACCATTTTTTCCGTGGAACAGACTTCGTCGGCCAGGAGGCGGACAGCACGGGTGCATTCGGGATGCGCCACCACGGGTGCATCCGGAAATTGTTCGCGGATTTTGACGATGCTTTGATGGGTGAATTCGATATGCACATAGCAGTTTCCCTCCCATAACTGCATCGGCCTTCCGGTTTGCTGGGTCACCCATTCCCCCAGATTTTGGTCGGGAACGAAGAGGATTTTCCGGTCGGCGGGCACCTGGCGGACAATTTTCATCGCATTGCCGGAAGTGACAATCACATCACTGAGAGCCTTGACTCCTGCGGAGCAGTTGATGTAAGCCACCACATAGTAGCCTGGGTTTTGATCCAGATAGGCTTTCAGATCTTCAGCAGGGCAGGAATCCGAAAGGGAGCAGCCTGCGTTCATGTCAGGAATAAGGACCACTTTGCCTGGATTCACGATTTTGGCCGTTTCAGCCATAAAGTGAACGCCGCAAAAAAGAATGACATCGGCCTGAGTCTTCTGTGCCTGGTAGGCCAGGCCCAGGGAATCTCCCACAAAGTCGGCGACTTCCTGAATTTCTGCCGTCTGGTAATTGTGGGCAAGGATGACGGCGTTGCGCTCTCTTTTCAAAGCAAGAACCCGTTCTTGGAGTGTGGACATATTTCCAACTTAGAAGTGTTTTCGACTTTGAAAAGTCCGACTTTTTGACTGCTCAGACTTCCACCACTTAGCAACCTGACGGGCATGGACTCCTTTTGTATTGTCCACCAAGGATTCATTTTTTTCGGGTCATTCGGCTAGGAACCGCCTAGCCTAAAACTCAGATGAGTTCCGTCTCCACCACCAAGCCTGTCACACTCAGGGTACGCCTGACCCAAACTGCCGAAACCATCGTCCGTCAGGGCCATCCCTGGGTCTTTGCCGACAGTGTCAAGTCCTTGACCCGTGAGGGCAGGAGCGGAGAACTGGCCGTCATTTTTGACCGGAATGACAAATTCATGGCTCTCGGCCTCTTTGACCCGGAATCCCCCATCCGCATGCGTGTCCTACACATTGGAAAGCCCGTCAACATTGACGAACCATGGTGGTCCGCGAGGCTGGAAAGCACCTTGGCCAAGCGAAGCAATGTTCTTGATGAGAACACCAACGGGCTGCGCTGGGTCAATGGTGAAAGCGATGGCTGGCCTGGCCTTGTTTTGGATCAGTATGCCGACGTTCTGGTGTTGAAACTCTACACCGCTGCATGGCTCCCCCATCTTCCTATGTTAAGGAAACTTTTTTGGGAGAAGTTACAGCCTATCTCGATCGTCTTACGACTAAGTCGGAATATCCATCAAAGTGCCGCCAAACTTGGACTGAAAGAAGGGATTGTTTTGGATGGGGAGCCCATCAGGCATTCCGTTACTTTTCAGGAATCCGGCATCCGCTTTTATGCGGATGTTTTAAAGGGTCAAAAAACGGGATTCTTTCTGGATCAGCGCGAAAACCGCCGCAGGGTCGAGATCCTGTCCAGAGGCAAAAAAGTACTCAATCTCTTCAGTTTCAGCGGGGGCTTTTCCCTTTATGCCGCCCGAGGCGGGGCCAAACAGGTGACCAGTGTCGATATCAGCAACCATGCCCTGACTGAACTAAAACAAAATTGGGAACTCAACCGCAGCAACAGGGAAATACGAAACTGTAATCACAATGAAATCCAGGCGGATGTGTTCGAGTGGCTGGAAAAAGAGAACAATACCTATGGCCTGATTGTACTGGATCCTCCTTCCCTAGCCAAGCGGGAAAAAGACCGGGAGGGAGCCATCAAAGCCTACGAAAAAATAACTTCAGACAGCATTCAACGTCTGGAAAAAGGAGGTCTTCTTCTCAGTGCTTCCTGCTCCGCCCACGTAACCACGGACGAATTTATCCAGGCTGTAAGGAGTGCCTACAAAAAAAGCGGGCGACGCTTTGAAGAACTGGAAATCACCGGACATGCCCCGGACCATCCCGCCAGCTTTTCTGAGATGAATTATTTGAAAGCAGTCTATTTAAAAGAAGTTTTTGGCTAATAGTCATTGGTCAGTTAAAATACTAATGTGGGTTACCAACGGCAAGATCAAATTTTTCACCTCTTCTCTGCTTCCACCAACCAATCCCATGGGTAGGGACTTTTCATGTGCACTGCCGGTTTTTTAAATTCCGTGTGCCAGGAATATTCCACTTTGTGGAAGGCTTTGACTTCAAAGCCGTAACCGGACAGCAGGTGTTCCAGCTCTTCCTTGAGATAATGTTTGGTCGGAACGGAATCAATATCGACAAGACCTTCTCCCGCGCGTTTGAAAATTCCCAGGTCGGCTGCCGCTTTACGATACGATTCCCCATCGCGCAAATTCCAGTCGATCAAACGATAGGACGCAAGAAGGGCCGACTCCAACGAAGGAACAACCAGGAGAAATGAAGCGCCTTTGTTCAGGGTGCGTGAAATGGTTTTCAGAATATCAGACCTGACCGAATGGGAATCCGTGATCAATACATTGACACATAAACCGAAATCCCCCCTGGGTAGCTTTTTATCCGGATGGGCGAGGTTTTGTGTTTCAACGATTATGTTAGGGAATTCCTGACAAATCTTGGCGGCCTGTCCAACGAGCTTGGGGGAAAGATCATAACCCCTCACCTTCCGAAAATACCTTGCCAGATAGGGCAGGAATTTTCCCGTTCCGCAACCGAAGTCGACAGCCTCCAGACCCTTCCGGGCCAGCCTACTGATCCGTTTTTCGATAATTTTGTTCTGATCGCTGGCCCGAACGTCGAAAATTTCCCCGTCATAATCTTCCGCAATGGTGTCCCAATAATTCCGATTCATTCCGGAGCTTAACGAAAAGAAGTGCGGGGCATATCAAAGATTTAAACGGGTTTATCGCCACTCCAAAAGCGAACAGTTTTTTCCAAAAGAGTCGTTCCTTAGAAAAGGTTGCCATAATATTGTTTTTTAGAAAAATTCTGTCAGACTCGCATCGTGCAATCGGGCCGAACCTTCACTTCTGTTGTTCTCTTCCTGGGAACATCTTATCTGGTAATCGTGACCATCATCGCACTATCCCAACGAAGCCTGATTTACCAGCCTTGGCATGACGACGACAACGCACTGATTGCCCAGGCCGAGACCTTCGGACTGCTTCCCTGGTTGGATGGAAGTGGCCAGCGCATTGGATGGATTTGTCAGGGTAAAGGTCAGGGATCACCGGTTCTCATCATGCACGGGAATGCTGGACATGCCTTGTTTCGAGTGTATCTGGTGGATTGCTTTCAAGCCGCCTCGGATCCTGCGGTCATTGCCATCCTGGAATATCCCGGATACGGATCACGACCGGGCACGCCCGGACGCGAGATGTTGGTCACTGCCGCTGTGCAGGCCATTGAACTCCTGCATCGACAAACCCGTAAACCAGTTCTCTTGGTGGGCGAATCCATTGGCTCTGTTGTGGCAGGTGAAGCCGCGGCACAAAGACCGGAACTTGTCGCCGGACTGCTGATGCTCACACCTATGAATAGCCTCAAAGATGTCGCTCAGCACCACTTCTGGTTTTTACCCATCGGATTGATCCTTCAAGACCGCTACGATTTGGAATACGCACTACGCGGGATGAAGGTGCCCATGGCGGTGGTGTTAGCGGAGAAAGACAACATTGTTCCGCGTCTGTTTGGAGAAAAGCTTTACGATTCCTACACCGGCCCGAAGAAATGCTGGACCCCCTTGGGCTCAAGCCACAACGAAATGCCCTATCATTCAGAACCGGAATTCTGGAAGCAAATTTTTAATTTCTTGAAAACGGCCCCGCTTTGATCAGGGTTGATACAAACCCTGATCACGAATGTATTGTTCAACCTGCACGGGAATCAAACCGATCACGGACTTCTTTTCATGCAAGGCCTGTCTCACGGCGGTGGCGGAGACAGTCGGAACAGATGAACCTGCCAGCTGAATTTTCAAATCCTTGAGCTTGTTTTCTGTAGATGTGGGAATCTGACGGCTGAAAATCAAAAAATCGACCGTTCTGGCCCATTCATGAATTTTGGCCCACTTGCCCAGAAGCTGGTATTGATCCTCGCCGATGACCAGAACCATTTGATCCTCCGGAAATCTTTCTCGTAAATACTCCAGTGTCTGCCAAGTGTATGAAAGCTCAGGCCCATCGATTTCGAAACGTGAAACCTCAATCCGGGGATCATCAGGCATGGCAAGTTTCAACATGTGGAGACGATGATCTCCGGAGGTTGGAGCTGTCGTGTCCCCTTGAGCGATTTTTAGAGGTGACAAACGACAGGGCATCACCACCAGATGATCAAGGCCTTCCTGCAGAGCCGCAGAAGCAATGGCCACATGGCCAAGATGTACTGGATCAAAGGTTCCTCCAAACAGCCCGATTCGTTTCACGACCTCAACGCTAAGCGCAAAATTCCGTCTTCTCAAGCGGGAAGGGAAAACACCTGTCAGCGCCGAAGACAGCACCGTTAAAGCCGGATTTACTTAACTATCTCAAGGTCAAGTGTTAAGCAACGGCAGCTGTTGTGCATCGACCACTTTTCCGATCAAAAAAAACTTGCTTAAGCCGTTCCTCTGATGTTGTCTTAAACATGGCAGCACAACCTCCTCCCCTTCCGCTTACATCGGATTCCGACTTTTATCTTCCGGCCGATGCCTTCTTCTCCACCGCTTCCAAAGAAGCCCTGACCTACGACGACGTTTCATTGGCCACGAATTATTCCGATATTCTACCCAAACAATCCAGGCTGGAGATGGCGCTCTCTCCCTCCCTGACACTACAGCTTCCCATCATATCTGCAGACATGGATACGGTCACGGAAGCCGATATGGCCATTGCCATGGCACTTAACGGCGGCCTGGGCCTCATCCATTATAACATGTCGGAAAAAATGCAGATCAAGCAGGTGGCCCGGGTCAAAAACCACGTCCACGGCCTGATCCAGGATCCCATCACCGTCAGGCCCGATCAGGCCATCGGCGATGTCCTGACACTGATCGAAGACAAGGATTTCAATTTCCGCACTTTCCCCGTAGTCAATGAACAGGGCGTTCTGGTCGGTTTGCTTTCAGGACGCGTGGTCAAACCCCGCTATGCCAACCACAGTGTCATCTCCGCTATGAGCCCCCGCTCGGAAGTCTTTACCATCAGGGAAAGTGATATCGCCGGGGATCCCGTCAAGGCTGCCGACCATTTTTTCAGCGCGCACATGGGAATTCATAAATTACTGGTGGTCGATGACCAGGATCGTCTCCGCGGACTCTTCACTCTCAGCGATATCGAACGCATTACTGAAGAAGCCAGTTCCCATACCCGTCCGGCGCGCGACAGTGTTTTCAGGCTTCTGTGCGGTGCCGCCATTTCTCCGCCACGGAATGCCAGTGGCGAACTGGACCGGGAGCGCACCCTGGGCCATGTCAGCCAATTGATTGAGGAAGGACTCGACGTGGTAGCTGTCTCCACCGCCCACGGTCACAGTCTGGGCGTCGGAGAAACCGTCAAACTCCTGCGCAGCCAATTTCCGGAGCTCACCATAATCGCCGGCAATGTGACCAGCGGCGAAGGCGTCGAATTTCTGGCCAAAGCGGGAGCAAACGCCATCAAGGTCGGCCAAGGCCCCGGATCCATCTGCACCACACGTATCGTTGCCGGAGTCGGCATCCCCCAACTGACGGCACTCTACGTGGCATCCAAGGCGGCGACCAAACATGGGGTGGCTATTCTAGCCGACGGTGGTATTAACAAATCAGGAGATATGGTCAAAGCCCTCACCCTGGCCGATGCTGTTATCTGCGGCGGACTTTTAGCCGGCTGCAAGGAAGCTCCCGGAAAAATCATCGAAATCAACGGAAAACTGTTTAAAGAATATCGCGGCATGGGCAGTTTGGAAGCCATGAAAGCAGGTTCCGCAGCAAGATATGGACACGAGAAAAAAGATTCCAACCGCAAAATCGCAGCCGAAGGTGTCGAGGCCCTGAAAGAAGTGTCAGGTTCCATTGACCAGACACTGGGGCAAATGGCCGGCGGGATCCAAAGCGGCATGGGCTACCTGGGAGCAAAGGATCTGAAAGAATTAAAACAAAAGGCCCGTTATATCCGCGTCAGTGCGGCAGGCCAGCGCGAGGCGGCACCCCACGATGTGATCGAAATCAAAACCAGCAAAGACAAGGATTAACGTTTTAACGGGATCAAAAAAAGCGGCCTCAAGCAAAAGTAGGCTCTGCACGGCGGCGCAACAACCCGATCACTCAGCCAGTTGTTTGATTTTGTCGGCCACTTCTTCTTTGACCACTGTCTCGTATTCCGGATAACTCTTCCACCACATGCGTCGCTCACTGAAATATTTATAAAGAGGTTTGGATGTTTTGAGCTTGTTCATGAGCATGTCACGCTCAGCCAACATTTGCACCAGCTTTTGACCATCTGGGCGTTTCTGCATTTCCTCCATCACCTTACCCTGCAACTCCCCGAACAAGGCTGAATCATCGTTCACCAAGCTACCTTCACGTCCCACCCAATACTCCCCCGCCTGTAGTGCCTCAAATGTTTCGTCAAAGTAAGAAGCCACGCCGGCAAAAGAATCTCGGTCAATGTTTTTTTGTTTTTCAAAGAATTGTGCTGCACTTTGAGGGGTTTCCGACTGCATTCGCAGAAAAGTATACTCCCCTTTTTGAAGACCAAATAACTTCTGGGCGGTTTCTTCCTGAATCGGATAAACCGTGTTCTCGATTTCCTGAATTCGCTTGAGGGCCTCTTCGTTATCCTTTTTGATCTGAAGCATGATTTTCTGGGGCTGCGGGGGAGGCGTTGGTTTGGAGGGGGCCGGCGGAGAAACAGTAGCAGGGGCACTAAAAGATCCACCTGTGGAACCGGGCTCGACTGTCGGCGTTTCCTGCGAGTGCGCTACCGAAAAGATCAGGCTAAAAACAACCAAGACAATCGGCAATCTCATGTTGTTAATTCAGTTTCCCCAAGGAAGAGGTGTAAAAACTCAAATGCTGACGGATGATGCGAATAAGATCCTTTTGATCAGAGTCACTTGTGTAGATCATTCCAAGTTGTTTCTGAAGTTCGCCGACAGTCTGCATGACCTGGGATTTCCCTTTGCCGAATCCATCCTCCGGATCTAGTTTCCTCAGATCGTCCTGGATTTTTTGCAGTCTTTTTTGGTCTGATTCTTTGAGCGACTCCCGCTCAGTCATCGCATCCCGGCGCTTGAGCGCATCTTCACGTCTGGAACCGGCATTTTTGGAGCGATGAAGGTTACCCAGGTCCCCTGCCTGTCCGATCACGGCCTGCATCATCTTTTGGGATTCGGGCTCCAACATCAAAGTGGAAAGAAGGCGCATGTTCCTTATAAATTTTTCTGAAACCTCGGAGAAACCGATCTCCCCGGCTTTGACGTTCGCGTCCAGACCCTGGGCGGGTAGGGTTAAGACAGATAATGGCAGAGCCAGAAACAAGGCGCCTAGATAAAATCTCTTCATAGTTATAAATCCTATACTGCTATAATCATAATTACGATTTACCCCCTTTGTCAATGTCCTGTAACAAAGTCTCTGTGCCGCGTGCGGGATCCAAAATCTCGAGGTTTTCTTCACGGCGAAACCAAGTCAGTTGCCGCCGAGCGTACTGCCAGGTGCTGATCCGGATGCTTTCCATGCATTCCTCCTCTGTCAGGTTTCCTGATAAAAAAGCACAAATCTGGGAATAGCCCAGAGCCTGCGCTGATTGACTTGCGGACCAGCCCACCTGTTGCGACAAGCGTTGCACTTCTTCCTTCCATCCTGCTCTCCACATGTCGTCAATCCGGTTCCGGATACGGTTTTTCAACGCATCAGGATCCGGCTGAAGAAAATAAGCGCGGCCATGGGTGATCAATCCACGGCCCTTGATTTGATGCCAGGAAGAAAGTGGTTTTCCTGTTTGTTTGGCCACAGCCAAAGCGCGGATCATCCGGCGGTGGTTGTTCATATCTGCCCCGGCAGACCAGACAGGATCCAGCCTGAGAATCTCCTTCTGTAGTTGTTCCAAGGTCCAGAGAGAAAGTTCTGCGACAAGTGCTGGATCCGATTGAGGAGCCGGGGACAATCCGTGCCGAAGAGCCCTGAAATAAAGCCCCGTGCCGCCGACCCAGACCTGGGGGAGGCTCCTTGTGGTAGCATCTGCCAATACACCATCCGCATAGTTGAGATAATCCGCCACGCTGAAAGATTCCAAAGGATCGACAAGATCCAGAAGTTGATGGGGTATGCCACACCTTTCCGATATCGCGGTTTTTCCCGTGCCAATATCGAGATTACGGTAAATCTGAAAGGCATCCATCGAGCAAATTTCAGCACCCAGCCTCGCTGCAACTTGGAGCGCAAGCCCTGACTTGCCTGAAGCTGTTGGGCCCACGATAAAAATGACTGGCGGTTTCACTGAGCAGCGTTCTGTCCTGATGCTGAACCCACTCTAATTATCCATCCCACGGCATTTCCGAACGTATCGTCCAGACGTTACATAATTCGCGGGGAAAATCCGAAAGAAATCGGGACGGCTTCTGCCAAGTGTCCCCATAACCCGCACCTGATCGTACCTGGGGATGAGTCAGGTATAACTCATCCTGCGCCCTCGTCACCGCCACATAAAAAAGTCTCCGTTCCTCTTCCTCCCCCTCTTCTGTCTCGGATGAGCGACTGGAAGGAAACATGCCATCGCACAACATCACAACAAAAACGACCTTCCACTCCAATCCTTTGGCCTGGTGAATGGAACTCAATTTGACACTTTCATCATCCGTAACCACACCGGACTCGGCATCCGCATCCATGTTGGTCATGAGTGAAAGCTGGGCCAGGAATTCGGCTGTATCAGGGAACCCGGATGAAAATTGCACCAATTGATGGATATCCTCCAGACGATTTTCGTAATTCGGGTACTTTGCCTTGAGATAATCCTCGTAGACCGCGTCGAGAACCAGCTTGATTCTTTTACCCGGAGTCAGATCCTTACCCACGACCAGCTGCCCGTGGGTATCCGCCCATTGCAACCAAGCTTTCTGCGCTTTAGCAGGGACTTTGCAGTGGGTCATGTCCAAGGATGATGAAACATCCTGCCAAAGTTTGTGGGCTGTGCGGGCACCGATGCCAGGCAGCATCAGGGCAATGCGCTTGAAGGCAACTTCATCCCGCATGTTGAGCGAGAACTTCAGATAGGCTGCAATATCCTTGATATGAGCCTGCTCGAAAAAGCGCAGACCGGAGGTGATCTGGAAAGGAATATTGCGGCGGGTCAATTCCATCTGGATTTCCATCGAGTGGAAATGAGAACGGTAAAGCACCGCCATATCCTTCAATTCGATCCCCTCATCGCGCAACTCCAGAAGCCGCTGGGCCACAAACATTGCCTGCTGGCGGCTATCGTCCAAGGCAACCAAGGCGGGTTTAACTCCCGTGCTGCGGACGGGGCGAAGCTCCTTGGGAAACTGGCGGGTATTCTGCGAAATAGCGCTGTTGGCCAACTGCAGGATCTCGGGAATACTGCGGTAGTTGGTTTCAATCCGGATCACGCGGGAGCCTTCGTGCCGGTCCGGAAACTTCATGATGTTTTCGAAGTTTGCCCCGCGCCAGGAGTAGATGCTCTGGGCGTCGTCTCCCACCACCATTATCTGATGATGTAAACCGCCGAGAAGATCCACCAAGTCGGATTGGACCTTGTTCGTATCCTGATATTCATCCACGAGGATATGCTGGAAGCGATTCTGGTATTTCAGGCGTATGTCCTCGTGCTCCAGGAGAAGACGCAGGGTCAGGGTAAGGAGGTCGTCATAGTCCACCGCATTGACACGCTTCTTCCTATCGCGGTAAGCCTGCGACATGGAGGAAATCTGGGGTTCGTACTCCGAGAAATAATCGTAACTTTCCGATAGGATACCGGTAATATTCTTCTCCTTGTTGGCCGATAGACTGAAGATGTCCATCAGGACGTCGGCCTTGGGAAAACGTTTGTCCTTCTGGTCGATATCGGAATCGCTGAGGCAGGCAGCCACAAGGTCTTTCGCGTCCTCGCGGTCGAGAATGGAAAAGCCCTTGTCGAGTCCTAGGAGGTCGGCATGACGGCGTAGGATTCGGTGCCCGATATGGTGGAAGGTCCCTCCCCAGAGCCGTGAAATATCCTGTGGCAGGAGATCCCCGACCCGTCTTAACATTTCCTTCGCGGCCTTGTTGGTGAAGGTCAACAGCAGGATTTCCTCGGGACTGACACCATGCTCCATCAAGTAGGCCACGCGATAGGTCAGGGTCCGGGTCTTGCCACTGCCCGCGCCGGCGATGACAAGAATGGGACCCGGCTTGGCCGTGACAGCCTCGAGTTGCTGCTCGTTGAGCAGTGCGGCATAGTCAATCTGCGGCTTGGGAGGGCCGGAGTGAGACTTTAATGTGTAAGAGACTGACATTCGCGTAAATCTATTTTTTTGTCGTAGAGGGCCTTGCCTATGATAGCACCATAAAGGCCCGGGATCTTTGAAAGATTGCGGATGTCATCAACACAGGAAACACCTCCCGAGGCCACGATACCGGCGGGCACGGCACGCACCATGGCTTCCTGGGCCTTGAGATTGGGTCCGGCCATCATGCCGTCGGTGGATATATCGGTGTAGATGATCGTCTGCACCCCGAGATCGCTGACGGCTTTAGCCAGATCAAAGGCATCCCAGTTGGAAATCTCAACCCAGCCTTTGATGGCGACTTTTCCGTCCTTGGCATCGATACCAACGGCGATCTTGTCTCCCCCGAAACTCTGGACCGCTTCTTTAACAAAATCCAGGGACTCACATGCCTTGCTACCGATGATGGCGCGGGAAACTCCTGCTTTCATTGCGAGTTCAATGGAGGCCATATCCCGCATTCCTCCACCCACTTCGCAGGGAATGGTCAGGGCAGAACAAATTGCACGGATCGATTCAAGGTTGGCCAGCTTCCCAGTAAAGGCCGCGTCGAGATCCACAACATGCAGGTAATCCCCCCCTTCCATTTCCCATTTCCGGGCAAAGGCCACAGGATCGTCAGCGTAGACCGTCTTTTGATCAGCCCTGCCTTGCAGCAAACGGACGACTTGTCCTCCCATCAGATCTATGGCCGGCAAAATCAACATCATCCCGTCCTAGCCTGCTTAAATGACATCGCAAGAGCGGAATCAAGCAGCAGGTTTATTTCGGCAAAAAGAATGGTATCTTTACCCATGAAAGTTTATTGGATTCTGGGAGATCAGTTGCTGAAGAATCATCCGGCTTTTACACGAGCCGCCAAGGGTGACGTGATCCTGTTCGTCGAATCCACAGCCCGCGCCGGGCATCTGCGTTACCACCAACATAAGCTGGTACTACTTTATAGTGCCATGCGGCATTACGCACAGGATCTGAAAAAAAACGGCTTTCAGGTCCTTTATCATCATATCGAGAACGGTGCCGGGGATTACCTTTCTGCACTAAAACTTTTTGTCGACAGGGAAAAACCGGAATCCTTGGTGGTGATGGCTCCCAACGAATGGGAAATGCAGGCTCTACTCCCGAAGCTGTCGCAAAAGCTGGGCTTACCGGTGGAGATTTTACCGAACGAACAATTCCTTGTCTCACGCGAGGATTTTAAAAATTGGGCGGGCGATAAACGAAGCCTGTTAATGGCGCACCACTATCAGTTCCAGCGCAAACGCCTGAACCTCTTGATTGATTCGCAGGGAAAACCGGAGGGTGGCTCCTGGAGTTTTGACTCTGAAAACCGGTCAACAGCGTCTGAATTCCTTAAAAGCCACCAAACCCCTCCCCCCCTTCCACACCCGGAACACGACCCGATCACGCGGGATGTCATCAACCTGGTCAAAAAGAACTGGGCAGATCATCCCGGAGATGCGGAAAACTTCTGGCTGCCGGTCACACGTGAAGAAGCCCTGCGCTGGCTCGATCATTTCATACGGAAGAAACTGTCCGGGTTCGGTCCCTTTGAAGATGCCATGATTTCGGGCCAGAATACGCTTTATCATTCCGTTCTTTCTCCCCTGCTGAATATCGGACTGTTGACACCCATGGAATGTATCGCAGCCGCTCTGGCGGAGTATGAAAAAGGTAAAGCACCTTTGGCTTCAGTCGAAGGATTCATCCGTCAGATCGTTGGATGGAGAGAGTTCATCAACGGGATTTACTGGTTGAAGATGCCCGGATATCGCGATGAGAATTTTCTTCAGGCATCCCGTCCCCTGCCTCCATGGATCCATAGCGGGGAAACCGATATGAACTGTCTTCATCAATGCATCAAGCAGGTCAATGCCAGCGGATACAACCATCACATCCAAAGGCTGATGGTTCTGGGAAATTTCTTTATGCTCAGCGGCTGCGAACCCAAAGCTGTTCTGCGTTGGTATATGGAAATGTATGTGGATGCCTATGATTGGGTGATGCAACCGAATGTGCTTGGTATGATTCTTTATGCGGATGGGGGCTTTATTGCCACCAAACCCTACGTTGCGGGCAGCGGTTATATCTCCAAGATGAGCAATTACTGCCAAGGCTGCCGCTACAAGCCGGATATCAAGACGGGTCCGGAGGCCTGCCCCTTCAATTATCTGTACTGGTCTTTTTTCGACTTACATGGGGGAAAATTCAAAAAGAATCCCAGGGTCGGGATGATGCTGAGAACCTGGGAGAAAAAAAGTCCTGAAGATAAACTCAGCATTCGGGATTCAAGCGACGCCTTTTTTGCCGCTCATTTCCCAACCCAGACCAGTTGAAGATCAATTAACGACCAGCTTGGGATCGGCCTTGCGGAGGGCGTCCGCCTTGGCTTGGGCTGCATCAGCACGTTTTTTGGGCTCGTAATAGAGGGACGCGACTTTCACGTAGGCTTCCAAAGCCTGCTGCTTGTCTCCTTTTTTCTCGTAGACCTGGGCTTTGACATAAAATACGTGGTTCAGAATACGCAGGGTTTTACGATCCGGAATGGCATTCGTGTTGATGGCTTTTTCGATTTCATCCAGAAGGGCCATGGCTTCATCCGTTTTGTCCCGGGTCAGGAGTATGGTCGCTTTTCCCACCATTCCCTTGTAACGAAAAACACTGTTTGGATAGGATTGGATGATTTTATCGCAAATTTGTTCGCTTTCAAAGGTCTTACCCGTGGCAGCCAAGGCCTCGGCCAGATACCCAGCCGCATCAGCCACCCAAGGGACATCCAAACCCAGAAACTTGGTGGTCAGGGGCTGCAGCAATTCGATGCCTTTAGCGTGGTTTTCCTCCAAAACGGCTGTAACACCCTGCGCATATTCCGGCCTTTCCGCCACTTCCACCGACTCAATATTGGCCTTGGGGTAAGGAATCGTGCCCTTTTCGAATTTGATGGTCACATTACCAGCCGCATCAACCCCTTGAATTTCTCCTTGCACCGGAGGGCCTTGTCGGAGAATGATTTTGTCTTGGGCTTGAGAGAACCCTGCCATCAGCAGGTATGCCATGCATACCGAAGAGGTCAGGGATATCGAATGTCCGAAACGATAATTAAATGATGATGCAAAATGAGAATTCATAGACCAATCTCCTTGTGCATTAAATAATAGCAAACAACAACAAAAAATCACGTCCTTCTTTATGCTAAGCTTTCTCAGCTCCAAATTCCGGTTCCTTCTCATCGTCGTCCTGATCATCCTGGGTATATCTTTTATCTTCTTTGATCAAAGCCAAAGGGGTCATGGGGAGTCCAACCCCAAGGTTGCTGTCATTGAGGGAAAAACCATCAAAAGACAGGATTACGAAGTGGCCCTTCGTAGCACCTCCCTCATTTATACCCTCCAGACCGGACGCCGGGCCGAGCCCCAGATGGAGCGGATTTTCCGCGCCCAGACCTGGAACAGACTCCTCATTCTGGCGGCAGCCAAGGAAGCTGGAATTTCCGCCACAACTGAGCAGGCTGTGAATTTCATTAAAAACCACCCCTTGTTCAAAGACGAGAAAGGCAACTACTCCCCCGCTGCTTTCCAGTTCTTCGGCAGGGAACTCCTCAAACCACAGGGTATCAGTGAAGAACGGTTCCAGGAAATTATCCAAAACCAGATCATTTTCGAACAAATGCTCAAAACCATCTCATCAACGGCTGTGGTTCGTCCTTCTGAGGTCGAGGAGGCCTTTGCCTCCCTTTACGGGCAGGTTACGATCAAATATGTCCTGTTACCAGAAGGCCCGATCAGAGCCTCCATCCAGCCGACAGAAGATGAATTGAAAGACTTTTACCAAAAAAATCAGGCCAACTTCCTTTCACCCGAGCTTCGCAAGGTGGATTACGTACTCTTCACCTTAAAACCTGATCAGGCCAAACTTCCGGAAGAGCAAAAGAATGCAGCTCTTAAGGTGCTGATGCAGGAAGCCTACCGTTTTACGGAGCCTTTTTTCAATGACGACCAGACAGCCCCGGAATTCAAATCTGCCGCAGCCAAAGCAGGATTAAACGTACAAACTTCCACCTTTGTCACCCGCAAGGAACCCCTTCTACCCGGAGATCCCTCGTCGGCCAAACTGACAGATCTGGCTTTCATACTGTACAAAAAAAGCCCTGTCAGCGATTTTCAACAGATCAGCAATGGTTTTGCCGTATTGCATCTGGCGGAGATCCAGGTACCTGCAGCAGTGCCCTTTGATAAGGTTAGCGAAGAAATCGGACAACTTTACATCACAAACAAAACACTGGAACAACTTACCCTCAAAGGGAAAACCCTGGCCAAAGAACTGCAATCGGCCGTTGCCTCAGGTCAGACCTGGGAAAAAGCCGCCGGGGCCAGTGGCTTGAAATCCATTACCGTTCCGTCTTTTTCCCCTGCCAGGGAGGCTGATCTCAAGTCACCCGCAGCCGATGCCATCCGCTTCTGGGCCCAACGTCTCAAGGTCGGGGCTGTCAGTGAATTCAGCCGTAGCACGGAGGGCGGCATGGTCTTCTTTCTGGCCGAACGAAAAATACCTTCAGATGCCAACCAGGAGCAGGCCAGGAAAAACCTGGAGGAACAGATCGGACAACAACGCCGCTACCAGATTCTCGATGAATGGATCAGTGCCCGCGTGAAAAAGAAAGGGAACAACATTCCTCCCGATCTCCTCAGCGGTGAGGTGGGTGAGACACTCTAACCACTTATGGCATCACTTATCAATCTGACCCGCGGCAACGAGATCGGGGCCAACTGTTATTATTTGGATCTGGACGGCAAAGGGGTTTTGCTGGACTCGGGCATGCATCCCAAGGCGGAAAGCTTCGCCGCACTACCGAACTTTGATGCCCTTGGCCGGCGTAAAGCCGAGTGCATTTTCCTCAGCCATGCCCATCACGACCACTTGGGAACCATTCCCTTGGCCATGCAGCGTTTTCCGGATGCCAAGCTCTTCATGAGCGAACCCACATATTTTCTGGCGGAACCCCTCCTCCATAATTCCGTCAACGTCATGAAGCGCCAGCGCCTCGAGAAAGGCATTGCGGAATATCCCCTCTTCAACCACGGTGATTTGAAGCACCTTGTTGAGCGCTGGCAGGCCTGCCACTTGAATCAATGGTGGTCCACCGAAGGGTTCCCCGTCAAAGAAACGGAAAAAGCCGATATCCGTTTCCGTTTCCACCATGCTGGACACATCCTCGGTGCCGTCATGACGGAGATCCAATCCGCGGGCAAAAGGATTCTTTATACCGGAGACATCAACCTCAAAGATCAGACCCTGATGAACAAAGCCAGAGTTCCTGAGGGAGCCTTTGACACCCTGATCATCGAGTGCACCCGGGGTGCCAACCCAACATTACCTGGATACAGCCGGAAAGCGGAAATCAGGCGTTTTATTGATGCCATCCAGAATATATTCGACAACCACGGCAGCCTGCTCATCCCTGTCTTTGCCATGGGTAAAACCCAGGAAATTTTGACGATACTCGATGAAGCCCAACGCCATGGAGAAATCCCCGATGAACCGATTTACATCGGAGGCCTAGGCCGGATTTTTACAGAAATTTACGACAAAATGGCGCATCGTTCGGAGCGTTTCCTTCCCAATCTCCAGATCATGGAAGACATCCATCCCCAGGTTTTCGACTGGACCAAACTGAAAAATTTTAAACAGAAAAAAGGACAGATCCTGCTCGTTCCCTCCGGCATGATGACCGAACAAACCACCTCCAATCGCCTGGCCCAACACTATCTGGCTCGTGAGCAGGACGGGATTTTCTTTGTCGGCTACTGCGATCCTGATTCCCCAGCTGGTCGTTTGAAAAAAACCGCACGTGGAGAACGTGTCAGCCTGAATCCGGATTTTGGTGATCAACCTGTCTTATGCTCAGTAAAACATTTCGATTTTACCTCCCACGCACTGAGGGAAGACCTGCTTGACTTCATTCTCGAGGTGAAACCCAAAACCTGCTTCCTCGTTCATGGTGATACCGCCGCCCTGACCTGGTTCCAGTCCCAACTGGCGGAAAAAGCAGCCGGGATCAAAGTACACATTCCCGAGTCCGGCAAAGAAATCCCCTTTTAGCCGTAGCTAAACATTTGAGTGCCCGCGACGCGCTAAAAGACACGAAAATGCGAGGCAAGAAGTTCGAAAAATCACTGGGAATCGTCTTCCCTTTTCAATGAACCGATTCAAAGGCAGGCCCCGTAAAGATTTTCTCTTTCTTTCGCGTCTTTTCGTGTGTTTCGGGGGCAGAGCTTTAAATAGTTCCGTTACTTTACCCTACCTAAAATTATCCCTCGGGACAGGTGGCTGTTTGCCTACGGCTACGGCCGTTTGTATCATTCGCCGTAGGCCTCACCGCAACAACCTGGGGCAACAGGGGGGTTCCTGTCTCGGCGCAGCCGTCCTAGACCACGAAGCCACCTGTCGACTCTGCTTGCCAAGCAGTCCTGCCATACCCTACCATAGATTCTCCCTCGGGACAGGTGGCTGAGTGGTCTAAGGCACTCGACTCGAAATCGAGCGACGTGTTAAAGCGTCCGTGGGTTCAAATCCCACCCTGTCCGCCAACCTTTGCCAAGGCTACGCGTGTCAGGTCTGAGGTGTATTTAGGGTCATGTCTCGACATTCAGCATTTTGGCGGGGTCATCCCATTTTCTGTTCCAGCTCCGAATGGCCTTAAATCTTGTTCTAAAGCGTTTAAATCCCTCGCTGCCCCTGAATAGATTTCCCGCAACTCTAGGCCTCAAAGGAGAGCCAGGCAAAACGCTCCGGCCCGATCAATCTCCAAAGACCGCGCAATTGCTCTTGATGAGACGCTCTCAGCTATTTTATAAATGCTGAATGTTGAGACATGACCCTTAATGGCTCCAGGGTGTCTTTGAGGATCTCACCTAACTTTTTAGGCCCCCAAGTCGGATGTCGTCGCCGTTCTTTGACCAACAGCCTTTCCACCGCCTCAGCCGTCCTTTGCGGGCTGTGCTTGGGACTGCGGCTCAATTCAGCCAGTCCTGCACTCCCACCCACCTCATATCGCTTGAGCCATTTATGGCCCGTCTTGCGGCTCACGCCGAACTCCTGGCACAGCTCGCTTACACTGAACCGGCCAGTGCCGGCCAGACTC
>JBBSCO010000020.1:0-45285 GCA_038250235.1 Methylacidiphilales bacterium
CCGTCCCCTGGCCTTTGACCCTTACGAGAAAAACAACCAGACAGGGGCATTCATTCTCATTGACCGCATCAACAACGCGACCGTTGCGGCAGGCATGATCCTTGACAGGATTGTTTTACCAGAGAGCCTCCCTGAAAAAGCTCCGGTATCCAAAAACATTACAATCGAAAACAACCTGGTTCTTACCGAGGACAGGCAGCGGCTTTTCGGGCAGAAAGGTGTTACCCTATGGCTGACCGGCCTGAGTGGTTCTGGGAAATCGGCCATTGCCAAACGGTTGGAAAAATCCCTGGTGGAGTCTGGACACGCAGCGTTTATTCTGGATGGAGACAATATCCGGCATGGACTGAACAGGGATCTTGGGTTTGAACCGGAAGATCGTTCTGAAAACATCAGGCGCATCAGTGAAGTGGCCAAATTGTTTAATCAGGCCGGAATCATAGTCATTACTGCATTTATCTCACCCTACCAAAAAGATCGTGCAGAAGCCCGCGAGATCATCGGATCGGGCAGTTTTGTAGAGGTTTTTGTGGATGCACCGATTGAGGTCTGCGAATCCCGTGATCCTAAAGGACTCTACAAAAAGGCAAGGGCGGGAGAAATTCCCAACTTTACCGGAATAAGTGACCCTTACGAGGCACCTGACAATCCGGAAGTTCATTTGAATACCTCCCTCCTGTCGCTGGACGAATCCGCGGAAAAACTCCTGACGCATGTGCAGATCGTTTCCGATCCTGGAAACCTACAGCCGCTGGAGGAGGATCAGGGTGGAATTTAATGGCTAGTTTCCAAGCCTGAAAAAAGTGTGACTGGTCCGCCAGAGTTCCTCCCGGAGCTCTTCTTCCTCGATCATTCTTTCTTCGGAAAGCCGGGAGGCGATCCCGGCAACATACGCAGGTTCGCAGCGTTTCCCCCGGAAGGGAACGGGGGCAAGATAGGGACAGTCGGTTTCGATCATGTAGCTGCCTGGAGGAAGGGAGCGCGCGGTTTGGCGCACGACTTCTGCATTCTTAAAGGTAATGATGCCGGTAAATGAAACCAGATGTCCGAGACGGAATAGTTCGGCTGCCTGTTCATGGCTGCCTCCAAAGCAGTGGAAAACAGCCTTCAATCGTCCCGTGTAGCCACCCAGTATCCTCACTGTGTCTTCCCAACTATCCCTCTGGTGCACGATGATATTGAGTCCATGACGTGCGGCCATTTCCAACTGTGCCCTGAAAAAAAAAGACTGCTTATTCTTGATCTGTCCGACGCGTTGTTGATGGTCTTCTGGGCTTTCGTTTTCGAATCGCTCCGATAGGTAATGATAGTCCGTTCCGCATTCTCCTACGGCTGCAACCTTGGGGTGACCCAGAAAGGGTTCGAGTTGGGCCAGAGTTTCTTCACTTTCCTCTTCGACATTTCCGGGATGGATGCCGATCGCTGCATAAATCTGAGGATAACGTTCGGCCAGGTGGATGGCTGAGAGGCTGGATTTTAATCCGGTACCGATCGTAATGATTTTTTCAACCCCGGCTTTTGCGGCCCTGTCCAGAATATGGGGAAGATCGTGTTCGAAATCTGGAAAATCGAGATGAGCGTGGGTATCGACCAAGCCCTTCATGCCTGGACATTGAGCAGTGCTTTGGCCCGTGATTGGGACCAACTGAAAAGGGCTGCAAGTGTGGGCAGATGGCCCGGATCGGAAGAGGGTAATGCTTCAAGGCGCAAAATATAAAGTTCGAGCATGGGTGCCTCAGCCAGTAAAAGATTTTTGGACTCTTTAAGAAACTCGACCAGATAGGTGAACCGTTGGGCATGTTCCGGGAGTTCGACTTCCGTGGCCTGTAACTCAAGTATCTGGCTCTGCATGGAACTAAGGAGGGAGGGGGCCGTCAATCCCTCGGTAGCGGGTTTGGCAACAAAGCTCTCCTTGTTTTTCATTCTCTTCAAGGATGTGCGGAAAACGGAGATGAATAATCCGCCCATCACCAAAATGCCCAAAAAAATAACCGCATAGGTGATGGTAAGAAAGGTCGGCACTTGCATGCCAACCATCATGCAAATAGTACCGTTATACTTCAAGCATACATTCGCGTTTTAGGCTTGGCATCAGGCTAAGACTGCGTAGCTGAATAGAGTATGAAATCCAAATCCATTATCCATTCTGCTGGGGCGCCGGGGGCCGTCGGCCCTTATTCACAGGCCACTTCCTTCGGGGAATTGCTCTTCACAGCAGGGCAGATACCTCTGGACCCTGTTTCTGGTCAGTTGGTAGGGGGCGGAATTGAAGACCAAACCCGAAGGGTTCTGTTGAATCTTGAGGCTGTTCTGGAGGCAGGAGGATCGGACTTATCACGGGTCTTGAAAACAACCGTTTTTCTCACCGACCTTGGTGATTTTACCGCCATGAACAGCGTGTACGCAGATTTTTTCAAGGAATCTCCACCGGCGCGTTCGACCGTCCAGGTTTCTGCACTGCCTAAAGCCGCGATTGTGGAAATTGAAGCAATCGCCTTCAGGAGTCACTTATGACATCCGATCAACTGCTTCAAAAATTCAAAGAATGCGGTGCTCTGCTGGAGGGACATTTCGTTCTGCGCTCCGGACTTCACAGCCGCCATTTTTTCCAGTGTGCCCACCTGCTACAATACCCAGTGCTGGCCGATGAAATAAGTGCCGCATTGGCGGAAAAATTGAAAAGCGTTGCAGTGGATACAATCGTCTCGCCCGCCATGGGTGGTATTCTCGTGGGACATGACCTGGGCCGACATCTGGGGAAAAAGCATATTTTTGCCGAAAAAAACGAAGGCAGACTTGTTATTCGCCGTTTCCCTGTCATTCCCGGAGCCCGTTACCTGGTGGCGGAGGATGTGGTGACAACGGGCAGCGCTGTCAACGAAACCTGTGCACTGGTGCGTGAAGGTGGGGGTATTGTCGAAGCTGTGGCCTGTCTGGTGGATCGCAGCGGGTCTGATAAACCGGATTTTGGGGCTCCCTTCATCGCACTTCTCCAAATCAAAGTGGAGACTTTTTCCCCGGACAATCTTCCAGAAGATTTGAAGAACATTGCAGCCACAAAACCCGGCAGTAAATAGTCTTCCGCCGGGCTTCCATTAAAGACATTCGCATTTTCCAACAGGTGAAACCAAATGCCCTCTGTTTAGGCGACTTTTCACAGGCGTACCCAGCCTGACATAAAAAAGCTGCCGTACTCGCCAGAGTCGGCAGCTTTTTCGAGAAGGATTTTATTTTCCGCCGGAGCCGATCAGGCTCCGGTCAACTGGGTGATGATGCTGATCAGCGGCAAGAACAGGGCGACGACAATAGTCCCGACCACGACGGCCAGAAAGACAATCATAATAGGTTCCAAAAGTGATGTTAGACCTGCGACCGTCACGTCCACTTCTTCCTCGTATACATCCGCCACCTTGGTCAACATGTCGGGCAACTGACCGGTTTCTTCACCGACCTGGATCATGCTGACTACCATGGGAGGAAAGAGGCCGCTGGCTTCCAAGGGACCGACCATGGATTCACCTTCTTTGACGCTGTCGTGGATTTTCGAAATGGCATCGGAGATGATAAAATTACCTGAGGTTTCTTTCGTAATATTCAGAGCCTGGAGAATGGGAACACCGCTTGAAACCAAGGTTCCCAAAGTCCGCGAGAAACGGGCAATGGATGTTTTGCTGATGAGATCACCAAACAAGGGCATTCTGAGCTTTAAACGGTCAAGAACCATTGTGCCGGCAGGGGTGCTGGAAAAAATCTTCCATGCGACCACCAGCAACACAATCAATATGGGGAGATAGGGAATCGGAAGGCTGCTGCCTGGGAATTGCGGGACTGAAGGAGGCCAACAGAGATACTGAACCGAGCGGCTGATATTAATGACGATCTGGGTAAGGAGGGGCAGCTCTTTGTCTCCGAGCATGTCTTTGAAGATCGCTTCAAACTTGGGAACAATGAAAAGTAGCAGAAAGGTCAGGATACCCACGGCGATCACCAGAACCACAATCGGATAGACCATGGCTGAAATGACTTTTCCGCGGATGCGTTGGGACTTTTCCTGGAACTCAGCCAGACGGGTCAGGACGATTTCGAGAACCCCGCCCAGCTCACCTGCTTTGACCATATTGACGTAGAGCTTGTTGAAGACTCCGGGATGCTGGGCCAGTGCTTCGGAGAAAGTGTTGCCGCTTTCTACGGAATCCGAGAGGTTAACCATTGCATTGCGCAGAGCGACATTTTTTTCCTGTTTGATCAGGGTCTTCAAACTACGGAGAAGGGGGAGACCGGCGTCAATCAGGGTGGCCAACTGGCGGGTGAAGACCATAAGGATTTTGCCTTTGACTTTGGGTGTGCCAAAACTGAAGGACTTCTTGCCGGTGTCCCTGGCACCCATAGAGCTTGAGACGCTTGAAGCGGTTCCCTGCACGACACTGGTCGGGAAAAACCCTTTTTGTTTGACCAGAGCAGTTGCCTCCGCCGTGTTGGCGGCATCAATGCTGCCAGTGGTTTGTTTTCCTGTGGAATCGACGGCTGTATAATTAAAGATTGGCATAGTCGTACGTTATTAAGTTTTTTTCAATGTTCCAAAAGGGACACAGGTATTCAGGTATATTTGATGACTTCCTCAATGGTTGTTTCTCCGTCGAAAATGCTGCGTAAACCATCCTGTCTTAAAGTCGTCATCCCCAGTTCAATCGCTTTTTGCCGGATGACCACGGTCGGGGCCTTGTTGTTAATGAGCTGGCGGATCGGTTCTTTAACATCCAAAAGCTCATAGATACCTTTACGTCCTTTGTATCCGGTTTGATTGCAGGCTTCACATCCCTGTCCGTAATAGAAGGACTTGTCACCCACATCGTGCGCTGTAAGGCCGATTTGTGCAAGCACGCTTTCCGTCGGCTCAAAGGGTGTTTTGCACTTGGGACAAATTTTACGTATTAGCCGCTGCCCGAGAACCCCCTCCAGGGTTGCGGAAATAAGGAAGGGCTCGACTCCCATATCGATCAGGCGGGTCACCGCTCCTGGGGCATCATTGGTGTGCAAACTGGTCAAGACCAAATGTCCCGTGAGTGATGCTTGGATGGCTATCTGGGCGGTTTCCAAGTCGCGTGTTTCCCCCACGAGTATCCGGTCGGGGTCCTGTCTCAAAAAGGCACGGAGGGCTCTGGCAAAGGTCAAACCGATGCTTTCGTGTGCCTGTAGTTGCATGATGCCTTCCAGTTCATACTCTACAGGATCTTCCACCGTAAGAATTTTGACATCAATCGTGTTGATGGCACGGATGCAGGAATAAAGAGTTGTGGTTTTTCCTGAGCCGGTTGGGCCGGTCACGATGAAAATGCCGTGGGGTTTCTGAATCGTTTCGGAAATATAGGATTTAATTGCGTCCGGCATTCCCAGCGCGTCCAAATCCAGATTCACGACACTGCGGTCCAAAACACGGAGCACCACACTTTCTCCATACTGGGTTGGAAGTGTGGAAACACGAAGATCAACCTGCCGGCCGGCCATGGTCGTCTGGATACGTCCGTCCTGCGGAACGCGGCGTTCAGCGATGTTCAGGCCGGCCATGACTTTGATGCGGGAAATGACGGGCAGTGCAAGTTTCTTGGGAGGAGGCGACATTTCATAAAGAGCGCCATCAACGCGATAGCGGATTTTAAACTCTTTTTCAAAGGGCTCAAAGTGAACGTCGCTGGCCTGTGCCTGGATGGCTTTGGCAATGACGGTGTTGACGTATTTGACGATCGGTGCGCTGCTGGCGACGGAGAGGCTGTCCTCGTCCAGGTTGTTGCCGGCCGACTCGGTTACTTCGCCCGCCAGCTGGTTTAAGAGTTCGTCTACCGATCCCTGCTCTGTCCCATAAAACTGGGCGATGTAGCCTTCGACTTGTGAAATCGGGGCCAGGATGACGGAGATCTCACGGCTGGTGGCAAAGCGAAGGTCTTCCACAGTCTGCTGATTCAGAGGATCCAGCATCGCCACCGTAATGGTTCCGGCGTCGACAGCCACGGGCAGGGTGCCGTGCATGCGGACGGTTTTGGGCGGGATGGAAGAAAGCAATTCGGGTGTGAAATTGGCATTGGCCAGATCGTAAAAAGGCAGCCCCAAGCTGTCTGCCAGACGCTGCATGAGGCTTTCTTCCGTGAGAATCCCGTAATCAACGATTATCTTTTCGATTTGCTTACCGGAACGCTGTGCCTCCTCGAGAAGATCGGAAGCCTGATCCTCGTGGATGATTTCGTGATCACGGAGAAATGATACTAGCAGATGGGGATCCATAATCAGTCCTTGTCTCCCATGGTAGCGGCAATGACTTCTTCCGGAGTGGTCATACCGGCAACAACTTTGCGGATGCCGTCTTCGCGCAGGGTTCTCATTCCCAGATCACGGGCCCGCTGACGGATGTGAGAAACACTGGCCTGATCATTGATGAGGTTCCGGATCTCGTCATCAACCAATAAAATTTCAAAAATCCCGGCACGACCCTTGTAGCCAGTGCCGCGGCAGTTGTCGCAGCCATGTCCCATACGGAAGTTGGCTTGGGCGACCTGGTTGGGGTTGAGGTTCAGCGCGCGTAATTCGATTTCCGAAGGGACGTAGCTTTGAACGCAATTTGGGCATACTTTACGGATAAGGCGCTGGGCCATAACGGCCCGGACTGAGGAAGAAACCAGGAAGGGTTTGACCCCGATATCACTCAGGCGGGTGACGGCACTGGGGGCATCATTGGTATGGAGCGTGCTGAAAACAAGGTGTCCGGTGAGGGAAGCATTGATGGCGATGGTGGCCGTTTCGACATCGCGAATTTCCCCTACCATGATGATGTTCGGAGCCTGCCGGAGCATGGCGCGGAGTGCGCTGGCGAAGGTCATGCCGACGTCGTGATTGACCTGAACCTGGTTGATTCCGGCCATTTCGTACTCCACCGGATCCTCCACGGTGATCAGCTTGCGGTCTGGTTTGTTGAGCATGTTGAGGCACGCGTAGAGAGTCGTTGATTTACCGGAACCTGTAGGCCCAGTAACAAGGAAGATCCCGTCAGGCAGTCCGAGGATGCGCTCCATCAGCAACTGGTCATCGGACAGAAATCCCAACTGTGGCAGACCCAGGGTGAGGCCTGTTTTGTCCAGAATACGCATAACGATGGACTCGCCATGCACCGTCGGAATGGTGGAAACGCGCAGGTCGATGCTGCCACCGTCCTGGAGGGCCAGGGAAATACGTCCATCCTGGGGAAGACGTCTTTCAGCAATGCTGATGTTTCCCATGATTTTAATGCGACTGATGATGGTGGACTGCAGCCGTTTGGGAGGGTCCCGCATCTCCTGAAGTACACCATCCATGCGGTAACGCAGACGCAGACGTTTCTCAAGAGGTTCCAAATGGATATCGCTCGCCTTGAGACGCTGGGCATCCATGATCATTCCGTAAACCATTTTGATGATCGGTGCATCGCCCTCCGCCGCATCGCCGCTCTCGCCTGACTCTGCATTGACTGTTTTGACCTGGAGGTCATCGCCACTGTAGCTGTCGATTAACGCCTCAACCGATTCATCCGTGGCACCATAATAGCGGCTGATTGCCTGGTCAATCTTGTCCCCGGGGACAACAACGGGTTCGACATCCATTTTAAGGATGTAACGCAGGGCATCAAGGCTTTCAAAGTCTAGGGGATCAGAAATGGCGATCTGAATGGCATGGGCCATTTTATGGAGCGGTATCACACGATAGCGCTTTGCTTGGTTTTTTTTCAGCAGTTCCAGGGCGTCCTCATCGACCGATTCAAGCTCGGGCATGAACTCCATACCGCAATCGGTTGCTATGGTCTGAAGGATATCGTTGCGGGTGACCTGGCCGGCTTTGACAAGTTCGTCGGCAACCGATTGTCCGCTGGAAGAGGCTTGCAGCCGGGCATTTGCGGCATCATCAGAAGTAATGAGGCCAGAATTGACGAGCAACTCGAGAATGTAATCGTCGTTGGCAGCCATTCGTTGAGTAGATTTAAGTGAAGAACAGGACGACTGCCAAGGAATTACTGCATCGACGGTAAAAATAGTAACTAGTTCGTGACCATCATGTATTTACATTGGCCAAAACTATTGCAATTTTTGTCGTAGAATTTCATCGATAACTGCCGGATTGGCCTGACCCTTGGTCTTTTTCATGACAAAACCCTTCAGAGCATTGATGGCCCCGGTTTTGCCGGACTTGTAGTCGGCTACGCTCTTTTCGTTGGCCGCGATTGCTTCATCACAGAAGGCCTCCAACTGGGCTGTGTCCGTGACCTGTTCCAGTCCTTTTTCTGAGACAATCTGTGTGGGCTGTTTGTGGGACTCGAACATTTCTAACAGGACTTCTTTGGCCTGTTTGGAATTGATTTTGTTTCCGCCGACGAGATCCGCCAGTTCACGGAAATGGGAGGGGGGAATGGGAAGGTTGCCCAAATCCGGTTCCGTAGCGAGAAAGTCATTGATGATGTAGTTGGCTATCAACACGCCTTGGGTGGAACTTTTGACCGCGTCGTCGTAGTAATCCGCCAGGGCACGTTCCTGGGCCAGAACTTCGGCCTGGTAATCGCTAAGACCGAAATCGCGCATGAAACGCTCCTTTTTCTGGCGGGGAAGTTCCGGAATCATTTTTTCGGCTTCTGTCTTCAATCCCCTGTCGGTGCGGACGGGCAGAAGGTCCGGTTCCGGAAAATACCGGTAATCATGGGCGTTTTCTTTCACCCGCATCACCGTGGTTTGGCCCCTGGCGTCGTCCCAACGGCGGGTTTCCTGACGGATGGCTCCGCCTTTGGAAACAACCCCGATCTGGCGGGGAATCTCGAATTGCAAAGCACGTCTAACACCTGAAATCGAATTCAGATTCTTAAGCTCGGTTTTGGTTCCGAATTCTATTTGTCCCACGGGGCGGACACTGATGTTGACATCGCATCGCATCTGGCCTTTTTCCATGTCGGCATCGCTGATGCCCCCGTAGACCATGATCTGGCGCAGGGTTGTCAGGTAGGCAAAGGCTTCTTCCGGCGTGGAAATATCGGCTTCAGATACAATCTCCATCAAAGGCGTTCCGGCACGGTTGAAGTCAATCCCGCTCTGCTCTTCAAAGTGGAAAGATTTGGCCACGTCCTCTTCCAGATGGATACGGATCAGACGGATTTTTTTCTGGGCCAGCGCCTGTTCATCTTTTTGGACATCCTTGGGGAAGGCAAACTTTTCCAAAACCACACCACCGCCCACGCAGAACGGGCAATCATACTGTGTGATCTGATAATTTTTTGGCATGTCCGGATAGAAATAATGTTTCCGGTCGAATTTGGAATGGGGTGTGATATCACAACCTAGCATCAGCCCCGCGGCAAGGGTTTTGACGATGGCGTGTTCGTTCGGCGTAGGCAGGGCACCGGGCAGACCGAGGCACACCGGACAGACGTGCGTGTTGACTTCACCACCATATTCGTTTTTGCAGCCGCAAAACATTTTCGTGTTGGTTTTGACTTGGACGTGGACTTCAAGTCCAATGACAGCTTCGTATTGCATGGGGAGAATTTTTTAAGTTTACGGTTTGAATTTTTAAGTTCTCAAAGCAACGGGCGCTGCTTGTACCAATCATGGGCCTGTTCGTAGGCGTGAGCGGCGCGGAAGAGCGTGCCTTCCTGGAAATGGGAACCGATCAGTTGAAGTCCAATTGGCAGTTTTCCTGAACTGAATCCGCAGGGAATGGAAATTCCGCACACTTCAGCCAGGTTGACCGCAATGGTAAAGATGTCGGCCAGATACATCTGGAGGGGATCATTCATTTTTTCACCGGCTTTGAAAGCTGGAGTTGGCGCCGTCGGGGTGAGGATGACGTCACATCCCTGGAAAGCATTGGTGAAATCGCGGCGGAGCAACTGGCGGACTTTCTGCGCCCGGTTGTAGTAGGCGTCATAGTAGCCTGAACTTAGTACATAGGTTCCGAGAATGATGCGGCGTTTGACTTCGGGGCCAAAACCTTCCGCACGGGATTTGCAGTAAATGGTGAGGGGATCACCGATGGTCGAGGTTCGATGCCCGTAACGGACACCATCAAAACGGGCCAGGTTGGCGGAAGCTTCCGCCGTGGCGATGATGTAGTAAACCGCAATGGCGGCATGGGTGTGGGGTAGGGAGATTTCTTTGATTTCGGCTCCCTCTGCAGAAAACCAGTCGATTGATTTTTTAATGGCGGCGGCAACTTCCGGGTCGATGCCTTCGCCGAAATATTCTTTTGGAATACCGATGCGCAGGCCTTTGACCGGTTGTTTGAGACTGGCGGAATAATCAGGAACCTCCACCGCGCGGCTGGTGTTTTCCATGACATCGTGGCCCGCAATGGCCTGTAAAAGAAGGGCACTGTCTTCCACCGTTTTGGTGAATGGACCGATCTGATCCAGGGAAGAGGCGAAGGCGACCAAACCATAACGGGAAACGCGGCCATAGGTTGGTTTGAGACCCACGCAGCCGCACAGGGCCGCAGGTTGACGTATCGATCCGCCGGTATCCGAGCCCAGGGAGGCTATCGCCTCGTTTGCGGCAACCACCGCGGCGGAACCACCGCTGCTACCGCCGGGAATATGATCGAGTTTCCAGGGGTTGGAGGTTTTCTGGAAGGAGGAATGTTCGGTAGAGGAACCCATGGCAAACTCGTCCATGTTCGTCCGGCCCAGCAGAATGGCCCCGGCTGCTTTTAATTGGGCAGTAACAGTGGCATCGTAGGGTGCTATATAACCTTTGAGAATTTGGGAAGCACAGGTGCAGTCCTCGCCTTTTTCGTTGATGTTGTCCTTGATCGCAATGGGAATTCCTCCCAAAGGTCTGTTCAGATCCGCCACTTTGGCCTGCTGCAGGGCGGCTTCAGCATTCACCCGGAGATAGCCGTGGACTTTGGGATCAACGGACTCAATCCGTTTCAGTAGATCCTGAACAATATCGGTCGGTGAAATTTCTTTGGCCGCCAGTTTACGACGGAGGCTGGCAATGGTTTCGGTATGAAGACTCATGGGGAAAAAGGGCTGGAAGGTTGGAAAACTGAAGAAGGTTATTCAACGATCTTGGGCATGATAATGAGATTGTTGGAACTCTTGGGAGCATTCCGGACAACGTCTTCGGCCGTCAGGCTGGGACGAATTTCATCCACACGAAGCACATTGGTGGTCAGGCTGCAGTCGATCGCGGCATCCGGAACAGAGGAGATATCAATTTTTTGGAGGGCTTCCACGAACTCGAGAATATTTCCAAGCTGTTTTTGGAACTTCTCTGTTTCATCCGCGTTCAACTCCAGGCGGGCCAATCCGGCCACGTATGACACATCAATACTGTTCGATTTCACCGAAAGGTTTTAGCCTGCCTCTTTGGCAGCGTCAAGCGGTGTCGGGAAGTTGCAATTTCTCCGTGCACCATGGGCAGCAACCTCAGGGTGTGATCTGCCACTCCCCATGTTCTTGCTCTTGTTCAGGAAGGTGGAAAAGGCAGGCGGGGGACGATGGCGATATCACCACGTTTGGCAAACTCCTGCAGGATGTTGTTGAATGTAGAATGTGAAAGGTTACTGCGGGATCAGATCGAGCGCAGCGTCCGTAGTTCGCGGCTCAACAATTTCCAAACCTATTCTGCGGTTGACCGGCTGTCCGGATCTTTCCACTCAAAGGGCTGTTCTTTTTTCAGAAAGAAGCCTCCAAGGTGCGCAATTCCCGCGGCACTTTTTTGAAATGATCGTGTCTGAAGGCTGCCTGCAAAAGCAGTTCGTTTAGCGGTATGT
This sequence comes from Methylacidiphilales bacterium, assembly GCA_038250235.1. Classification (GTDB taxonomy): domain Bacteria; phylum Verrucomicrobiota; class Verrucomicrobiia; order Methylacidiphilales; family JAAUTS01; genus JAAUTS01. Next base: position 11,779 of record JBBSCO010000020.1, read on the forward strand.
TAGCAATAAACTCCGGATCGACCGGACGTGTTGGTTCTTTATAGCGGCGAAAGCTGAAAGCCTCTTCCGGATTGGATTCGAGAAACATCTGTCAGAAAGCCACCGTTCACTGCAAATGCAGGAAGCGGTGCCGTTCCAGAAGAGCGTAATGGATGAAAAAGGATCCCTGCATACTACTTGTAGAATCCAGAATTTTCTATTCTGCGGTGGCACGGCTTCCCTCGATCGTGAACAGGATTGAGGAGAGATCGAAAGGCGGGATCTTTCCGCTGAAATCCATACAGCAACTGTTGTAGGCGAGGTTGGTTTTTTTGTTGGCCAGGCGTTGCGCAATAGTGAGGCCGAAGCCCGGCAGACGGATCAACAACTCAATAAAATCTGTCCGTTCGTTTTCCCTGTAATAAACATCCACCACCGCTCGGATCGTGGCTGAGCGCGGCTATTTTTTGAGAATACCCAGTTCGCCGATGATATCGCCGGGACCCAGGTAGGTTAGCAGGGTTCTGCAGTTGCTTTCTGGGGTTTCGACCATTACCTCGACAACTCCGCTTTCAATCATGTAAACGGATTCGGAAGGGGAATCCTGCCTGATGAGAATGCTTTTGGCACAACTCATTCTTTTTTTGGAAAATGATCTATTTCCGCACGTTGTGACTCATCCAAGGACGGGTAAAAATTCTGGAAATCAGTGTTTGCCAACCTGTCCGAGATAAGGCGCAAGGAGGGGACGCAGGTCTTCGACTTTTTTCTGCGGCCAATCTTCGCGTGGCGTCATGATGGCATTCTTAAGGGCACGGTGACAGTCCGTGACCTCGTGCAGGGGGATTTGACTGACGGCATGGGTGATGGTTTTTTCCGCCAGAAGCGCATTCTCTTTCAGCACCCCGATGACCTCCTCGACGCTGACTTCGGTTTCGTGCCAACTATCGTAATCGGTCACCATGGCGACGGTGGCGTAACTGATTTCGGCTTCGCGGGCCAGTTTGGCTTCAGCGAGGTTGGTCATACCGATCACATCAAAACCCTGGGCGCGGTGGAACCCGGACTCGGCCCTTGTAGAGAAGGCCGGTCCTTCCATGTTCACATATGTTCCCCCCCAGTGGCACGTTGCTCCGTTTAAGCCTGCGGACTGGTATAGTATCGTGGCCAGTTTCCGGCAGATAGGCTGGCCGAAACTGATATGACCCACGATACCTTCTCCGAAAAAGGTATGGCCGCCACTATTTTTGGTGCGGTCAAAAAACTGCAGAGGAAAAACGAAATGCCGTGGTTCCAGGGCGATTTTGAGCGATCCAACGGCACTGAGACTGATGATCCATCTTACCCCGAGCGATTTCAGGGCCCAGATATTGGCCCGGTAGGGGATTTCCGATGGAAGAAGTGAGTGGTTGCGACGATGTCTTGCTAGAAAGGCTACGCGGCGTCCGTTCAGCGTTCCGATCCGGATGGCGTCGGAAGTCGGCCCAAAGGGTGTTTCGATGTTGCTCTCTAAAATATCCTGGAGGCCCTGTATGTGATACAGGCCACTTCCTCCGATGATGCCGATAGTTGGGGACATGGGATAAGGATGAATGAAGAAGTTGCAAATCTGAAATCAAAAATCGTTTATCACTCGACCGTGACGGATTTGGCCAGGTTGCGGGGTTTGTCCACATCACGTCCCAGTGCGACGGCAGTGTGGTAGGATAACAACTGGAGAGGAATGACATTCAGGATCGGTTGCAAAAGCTCGATGGTCTTGGGCACTTCGATCACATCATCTGCCACACGTTTGATTTCCTGGTTTCCCTGGGTGGTTATGGCCACAACAGAACCGCTGCGGGCTTTGATTTCCTGAAGGTTGTTCATGTTCTTTTCGAAGAGGCCATCTTTGGGACAGATGAAAATGGAAGGTGTCTGCTTGTCGATCAGGGCAATGACCCCGTGCTTGAGTTCGGAAGAGGGGTAGCCTTCGGCGTGGATATAGGTGATTTCCTTCATTTTTAGGGCACCTTCCAAGGCAATGGGAAAATTGGCCTGGCGTCCGAGGAAAAGCATGCTGCGGCTTTCTGCATATTTCTCTGCGACCTGCCGGATAGACTCGCTCGTCTGGAGAATTTCGCGGACTTGATCCGGCAGCTTCAACAGGGCTTCGATCAATTCCTGTCCAGAAAATGCGGACATGGATCGGATGCGGCCCAGCATCAGGCCCAGAAGGGCGAAGACGGTGACTTGGGAAACAAAGGATTTTGTGGCGGCCACCCCGATCTCCGGGCCGGCATGCATGTAAACACCGCCGTTGGATTCGCGTGCGATGGTGCTGCCGACGTTATTACAGATGCCTAGAACCTTGAATCCCTTGCGCTGCCCTTCCCGTAAGGCTCCTAGTGTGTCGGCAGTCTCGCCGGATTGACTGACTGTAAAAATAAGGCTGTTGCGGTCCAAGGGGGAGTTGCGATAGCGGAATTCGCTGGCGTAATCCACTTCAACAGGGATCTGGGCCAGGCTTTCAATCATGTGTTCACCGACCATCCCGGAATGCAGCGCTGTGCCGCAGGCCAGGATGATGATTCGGTTGATGTCACGCAGTTCGTTATTACTAAGGTTCAGACCTCCGAGACGCGCGGAAGCTTCTTCTTTGCTCAACCTTCCACGAAGGGCATTTTCAATTGCGGTGGGTTGCTCGAAAATTTCTTTAAGCATGAAATGGGGGTAGGGGCCTTTTTCGGCAGCTTCCGGTGCCAGATCAAGTTCTTTGATTTCAAAGGAGGCGGCTTCGTTGCTGAGTGTTTCAATGGAGAAACGCCCCGGCCTCAGGGTTACGATGTCGAAATCCTTGAGGTAAACGACTTTCTGGGTGTAGGGAAGCAGGGCCGTATGGTCGCTGGAAAGAAACTGCTCGTTTTCTCCCACCCCTAACACAAGCGGGCTGCCGCGACGTGCACCCACGATGAAATGGGGAATATCCTCATGGATGGCGGCAATTCCGTAGGTTCCTTCCACTTCACCCAGGGCAGTGCGGATGGCCTGGAGAAAACGCTCTTCGCCAGTGAGCGTGGACTCTTCATAATGCTCACCGATCAAATGGGCCAGGACTTCCGTATCCGTGGCCGAAGAAAAAGAATGGCCGGCTGCAATCATCCGTTCTTTAAGGATCTGATAATTCTCTATCACCCCGTTATGGACAATGGCGATTTTTCCCGACTGGTCGAGATGGGGATGAGCGTTGACGTCATTCGGTTCGCCGTGGGTCGCCCAACGGGTGTGGCTAATGCCGGTGGTTCCGTGGCTGGGCTTTCTCAGCACGAGCTGTGCGAGTTCGTTGATGCGGCCGGCTTTTTTGCGGACAATGAGGCCTTCCCCATTTAAAGTAGCGATCCCTGCAGAGTCATATCCGCGATATTCCAGACGTCCCAGAGCATCCAGAAGGATGGGTTGGGCGTCTCGTTGACCAGTATAAGCGACAATTCCACACATATAATTTAGAAATAAGAAACCTCTTGTTTACCCTCTGTCTTTCGGTAAGGTCAATGGAATCCGTCTATGCCATTAAATTACCCGGACCTCAGTCGCGTTATTGGAGTTATTTTGGGGGGAGGCGCGGGAACGCGTTTATTCCCCTTAACGAAGGAAAGAGCCAAGCCGGCAGTTCCCCTTGCGGGTAAGTATCGTCTGGTAGACATACCCATCAGCCTTTGCATCAATTCGGGCATCAAGCGTATTTTCCTGCTGACCCAGTATCTCAGCTCGTCTCTCCACCGTCATGTGCAACAAAGTTACCGCTTTGATGACTATCAGCCCCGTGGTTTCATTGAAATCATGGCAGCCACCCAGAAGGGTGACAGCAGCGGATGGTACCAGGGAACGGCGGATGCGGTCCGACAGAACATGATGCACTTCCGCACGCATGATTACGACCTGGTTCTGATTCTTTCCGGGGACCAACTTTACCGGATGGATTTTCGGGAAATCATCAATCAGCACATCCAATCCGGTGCCGAGGTGACGGTGGCCACCATCCCTGTGGCACGTGAGCCAGCCCGTAGTTTTGGTATTATGCAGATCAACGAAAAAAAGGAGATCGTGCGTTTTGTCGAAAAGCCCAAGCAGGACGAGGTGCTGGACACTCTGAAGATGGGGCACGAGAATCTGGCCGAGATCGGACGCTCCGACGATGAGGATCTCTTCCTGGCTTCCATGGGCATTTATGTCTTCAACCGTGAGGCCATGAATGAGGCCTTGGCAGACCCTGCCAAACAGGATTTTGGAAAAGACATCATTCCCCAGATGATCGGCTCGAAAAAGCTCTTTTCCTATGTTTACCAGGGATACTGGGAAGACATCGGAACCATCCGCGCTTTTTACGATGCAAATCTTGATTTGACTGAAGCTCTGCCGCAGTTTGACTTTTTCGATTCGGCTTCCCCGATTTATACCCGCGGACGTTTTCTGCCTTCGTCCAAAATCAACGAGAGTCGCATCGTCAAATCGATCGTGGCAGACGGGTGTATCCTGACCAAATCGGAGATAGAACATTCGATCGTCGGAATCCGCAGCCGCCTGGAAGAAGGAGTGCGCGTGAAAGACTCCATCATTATGGGGGCTGATTATTATGAGAGCGTGCGGAGTCTGGAAGAAAATGCCAGGATGGGACGTCCCTTGATGGGGATCGGAGCCAACACCGTCATCGAGGGCGCCATTATCGACAAAAACACCCGCATCGGCAAAAATGTGGTGATCAGGGCCGAAGGTAAATCGGGCATCATTGATCATCCTCTCTACCATTTCCGTGATGGCATTGTGGTCATTCCCAAAGATACGGTTGTTCCTGACGGCACGGTCATCTGACCCTTGAATTTAGCGCCCGTGATTTAGTGGTAGAATGCGAGCTTCCCAAGCTTGATGTGAGGGTTCGATTCCCTCCGGGCGCAGATACCGGACCCGAACGCTTTTGGATAAGCCCAAAATCAGCTCATTCTCAACGAGGAAACGAAGAATCTCAGGGAATCACAATTAAAGTGACCTTTGGGCAGTAGACGCTACCTTTTCCTTTCGCCTATGCCCCTGCTTCAACTTCAAGATATAACGCTCCAATACGGTACCAAACCCCTGTTGGACAAAGCCAACCTCCAGGTTGACCCCGGGGAACGTGTTTGTCTCTTGGGCCGTAACGGGGCAGGCAAGACCAGCCTGATGCGTATCATCACGCGCGAAGAAGCTCCCAATTCCGGCGAACTGGTCTGTCCCGCCGGAACGGTTTTGACCCGCTTGGACCAAGAAGTTCCTGACAATCTTGAAGGAACTGTCTTTGATGTAATTTCGAGCGGACTTCGTAAAGACACCCATGAAGAAGACTGGGAAATCGATGTCCGCATCGACGACCTGATCGAGCACATGAAACTTCCCATCCGGGAAATGATGTTCGCGTCTCTTTCGGGTGGAATGAAACGCCGCGTGCTTCTGGCCCGCGCCCTGGTGGGTGATCCCGATGTCCTGCTTTTGGATGAGCCGACCAACCACCTCGATATCGAGTCGATTCTCTGGCTTGAAGGGTTTCTGTTGGAAAAGCAGATCACCTTGTTTTTTGTAACCCATGACCGTGCTTTCTTGCGGAAGATGGCCACACGGATTGTCGAACTGGACCGTGGTGCACTAACGAGCTGGGCCTGCGACTACGATACCTATCTTGTCCGCAAAGCGGCAGCTCTTGAGGCGGAAGAAAAACAGTGGGCGGCTTTCGACAAGAAGCTGGCGTTGGAGGAGGCCTGGCTGCGGCAGGGTGTCAAAGCCCGGCGGACCAGGAATGAAGGTCGGGTCAGGGCACTGGAAGCCCTTAGAAGTGAACGCAGCGACCGTCGTGACCGAATAGGTTCAGCCAATATCCAGATCCAGGAAAGCAATTCCTCAGGTCAAAAAGTGGCGGAAGCCTCCAAGGTAATGTTTTCTTTCGGTGACAAAGCTGTTGTACAAGATTTTTCCACCATCATCTGGCGCGGGGACAAGATCGGCATCATTGGACCGAATGGTGCCGGGAAAACAACCCTCCTCAAACTGCTTCTAGGCAAACTGGAGCCCCAGTCCGGCTGGGTTAAAATGGGAACCAAGATCGATGTCGTCTATCTCGATCAGTTGCGTGACCAGATTGATGACACCAAGACCGTGGCGCAAAATGTGGCAGGCAATTCCGAGACGGTGACTTTCCAGGGTCGTTCCAAACACATTCACGGTTACCTGCAGGACTTTCTGTTTTCGCCCGACCGCGTCCGCATGCCTGCCAAAATGCTTTCGGGAGGCGAGCGCAATCGTCTATTGCTGGCCCGCCTTTTTCTGCAGCCCGCCAATGTTCTTGTGCTTGATGAACCGACCAACGACCTGGATGCGGAAACGATGGAACTTCTGGAAGATTTGTTGGTGGAGTTCAGCGGGACAGTTCTGCTGGTCTCCCACGACCGGGCATTTATTGACAACGTGGTGACGAGCACCCTTGTTTTTGAAGGCGACGGTTTCATCAACGAATATATCGGCGGCTATGAAGACTGGGTGAGACTAAGGGATCGGAAGAAAACACAGGTTGAAAAAGTCGAGGTTGCGGAGGTTCTTCCGGAAAGAACGCCGGAGCCAAAAGCGAAAAAAGAAAAGCCACGCACACTGCTGAACCGGGAAAGGCGCGAGTTGGAAGAATTGCCCAAGGCCCTTGAAAAAATGGAAGCGGAGCAGGCTGCCCTTGCAGAAAAGTTGTATGATCCGGAGCTTTATAAAACGCAGCCCGACCTTCTGCCCCGGCTCGAAAAAGAACAGCAGGAGCTAGAGCGCAAGATCAAGGAAATTTATGCGCGTTGGGAAGAACTTGAAGCTCTACGAAATTCGGAAACCCTGAAAATTTGAAAAGCCGAAGGTGGAGATGACAGAAAGCCGTCTCTGTGGCATGGTTGGTTTGTGGTATATTCAAAAACAGAAGCAGATTCCCTCCTGGATCTTGATTATTCAGAGCTCGAGAAGGAGTTGACCAAAAGAGGGGTCAAGGCGGTTCATACCCGAACCCTTTGGAAGGCCATGCATCGGGAATCGTTTCAAGGGTTTCTTCCCGGAAATACCCGTCACGATTTTCTACCGCCCCTAGGGAATTGGCTGCAACAAGCTGAAATCAAACCCCGGCTAGGCCCTTTGCTTGAGGTTGATCAGGAAATCCACAGCTCGGATCAACTCACACGGAAATGGCTGTTTCGTCTCGCTGATGGTGAAACAATCGAAACGGTTCTCATGGATTATCCGGGCCGTTATACTGCCTGTGTCAGTACCCAGGCAGGATGTGCCATGGGTTGCGTCTTTTGCGCGACCGGCCAGGCAGGTTTTGTCCGGCACTTGAGCGTGGGCGAAATTGTTTCGCAGCTTCTCCATGTGCAATTTGTACTGCGTTCAGAAGGCAAATTCGGTCTGAGAAACATTGTGCTCATGGGAATGGGGGAGCCCCTGCATAACTATGATGCTGTCATGAAAGCGATGGGAATCGTTTCTGATACGCGGGGAATGAACATTGGTCCAGCCCGTATTTCCATCAGCACGGTCGGCGTGGTTCCGGGTATTTTGAGAATGGCCGAGGAACGACGCCCTTACAATTTGGCTGTCAGCCTGCATGGAGCGAACGAAGCCGACCGTTCTCGTTTGATCCCTGTGAGCAAACGCTGGCCCCTGGACGAGTTGATCAAAGCCTGCAGGATTTACGGGGAGAAAACCAAACGGCGGATTTTTTTCGGATGGACCCTGATTGCAGGCGAAAATGATTCATCCGCCCAGGCACATGAGTTGGCAACTCTGCTTGAGGGTCTTGATGCTCACGTGAATCTCATTCCTTTGAATAAAACAGCGGGCTATGAGGGTAGCGAAAGTGCCACGCCCGAGGTGGATTCTTTCAAGGCGATCCTTCAGACCAGGGGGTTTCCCTGCACCATCCGCCAACGGCGCGGGATTGATGTGGCGGCAGGTTGCGGGCAGTTGAAGGCATCACTCTGAAGCGAAGTCATTAAAGATCGTTGACGCTGACAAGCCGGAGTCAGGGCACAAAAATGATACACGCAGGTCCGAAGACCGGGAGGGTCTGGCTGGTTGCTTTGAGTTTGCCTGTGGTGCCATCCACCGGATTGACTGTAAGCAGATCGTTCTGCTGTCCTCCGCTGATCATCCATTGTGCTGTGGGATCCAGGGTGATGTGCCTGGGGATTGCAGCTTCGATATTAAATGCTTCGAGAAAAGTCAGCGTGCCGTCTGAGCTATTGACCGTGTAGGTGGCAATACTGTCATGAACACGATTGGAGACGTAAAGCCACTGACCGTTCGGGTGGATGACGATTTCGGAATTGCTGCCTTTGGCTTCGGCGTCCGCAGGCAGAGTCGAAAGGTCCTGGAGAGATTTGATTTCGCCGGTCGTGGAATTCCAGGAGTAGGTTGTGACCGTCCGGGTCAGTTCATTGTTGGCATAAATAATGGGAAGCTTTGGGTGGAAAACCAGATGACGCGGACCCCCGCCGGTTGGGGCCTGGCCAAAATGCGGGTTGTTTTCCGTGAGGAGAGCCTTCTTCGCATCCAACTGAAAAATCCAGATCTTGTCCGTCCCCAGGTCACAGACATAGACCAGCTTGTTATTGGGATCAGTTACAATGTGGTGGGCGTGTGGTTTTTCTTGCCGGGAGTTGTTCGGGCCGTTCCCCTTCAATTGGAAAAAGGAGGCGCGTTCACCGATGCTGCCGTCAACTAGAACTGGGAAGGAAGCGATGCTTCCTCCGCCGTAATTGGCAACCATGAGACAACTGCCCGTGGCATCGAGCGAAAGATGACAGGCTCCGCCTCCGCCGGATGGTTGGGAGTTGATCAACTCAAGGCTTCCATCCGCACTGATACGGTAAGCATTAACCGAGGCCTCTTTGCTTTCACTCACTGCGTAGAGAAATTTTCCCTTGGGGTGAGCGGCCAGAAACGTGGGGTTATCCACTTTGACTGCTAGTGTGACCGGACTGAGGATACCGGTCGAACTGTTGAAAGTTCCAGTGTAGATACCTTCACTTTTTTCAGGTTTGGTGCTGGTTCCGACGTAAAACCGGTGTTCAGCGCTGTAGGATGTGGCGAGGAGCATGATGGGAAGAATTAGCGGAAAAAGTGGGGACAATTTCATGGTCGATCAAGAGAAGATATACTCTGGAGGTCTTCAAAAATGCGGTCAATCACTGAAGTTGGCTTAAGAAGCGCCCGCAAATGTGTCAGCGGGTTCCCGCATTGTTCCGACATGCTTCAGGGACACATGTCCACGATTCTTGGTCGGAAATTTTTCTGCCAGGATGGGGTGAAATCGCCTCCGGTTGTATCAGTGCAGGGTGGTTGGGCATACTCCACTTGCTGCTGCTGTTACCTATCAGTCGGGAGGACTTCCTACGGTGGATGGTTCCAACCTCAATCCAAGAAACACCAGTGGTGCCATTCAGTTCAAGGCGGATGTTTGTGTAAGAACGGATTCGTGATCACTTGCTTGTGAATTCGAAGGCACCGTTCCAGTCTTCCGGAGGTGGGTTCTCGGAGAAGTTCCGGGACATTTCCAACAGCATCAAGGTTGTGGTGTTATCCGGATGCTCGTTCAAACAGGCTTCAAACAGTCTGATAGCCACATCGTAACGTCGTTCGCTGAAGCGGGCATAGGCTTCTTCAAACAAACGTACCCACTCGGTGTTATAGGGGGAAAGGGATTCCTGACCGAGTTCGTAAAGAGGTTCGAATATTTTTGTGGGCTGGGTTTTACCGACCACCTGAACCTTGGCCAGATTGCGGAAGGCGAAACGTTCGTGAGTAAGATCGTAAACAGATTCGCCCACCATGATCTCGATGCCGAACTTCTTGGTCAAACCTTCGAGTCGCGAGGCCAGGTTGACGGAATCGCCGATGACGGTGAACTCCATGCGTTGGGGAGCGCCGATGTTGCCCACGACGACTTTTCCGTGGTTGATACCGATTCCCATGTGGAATTCAGGACGTCCTTCCCGAACCCATCGGGCATTCAGGACTTTGAGGGCTTCGCGCATGTCGATGGCGGCACGCAGGGCCTGACCGGCGTCTACGGTGGATCCTGCGTAGGCGACGTCGCCCCACACGGCCATGATGGCGTCGCCGATGAACTTGTGAAGTGTGCCATTGTATTTGTTGATACAGCCGACCATTTCGGTGAAGTATTCGTTCAACTGTTGAACCAGGGCTACCGAGTCCATGGATTCCGTCATGGTGGTGAAGGAGCGGATGTCAGAGAAGAGGATGGTGACGTCCTTGTAACCGCCGCCGAGCTGGAGGGAGTCCGGATTTTTATAGATGGCATCGAGAATGCCGGAGGAGACGTAGGTGGAGAAGGTTCGGCGGAGATGGTCACGGGCGGCACGTTCTTCCAGCACCTGTTTGCCAACGGAGCCGACATGGAGGAGGAAAAAAGCAAGCGAGGGCGCTACAATTGGGATAATGATGTTGAGTGAAGTAAAGACGTAAAAAGCGGCGGCGATATACAAGCCGATAATCACCAGAGGGACGATGGAACTGACCCAGAAATTGCTGCGCGTGAGGGCAAAGGCTGTAGTGTAGGCAACGAGAAAAAAAGTCAGCCATATCCATGGTTTTGATATTTCACGCAGATAATCTTCCTTTAGGATATTATCTATCATGTTGACATGTATCAAAGGACGTGGGCTTTCAGCTTGAAAGGGGCTGGGCCCAACATCGGTTGCTCCTGTTGCGGAGGTTCCGAGCAGGACTATTTTGTCCCGCACATCCGGGAGGCCGCTCTGCGGGGTTTCTCCATTGTTTTTGGCCTGATAACCGATAAGCAGCCCAAAGAGCGTATAATTGTTGAAAGTTGCCTGGTTGTGGAAAGGGCTATTCTCGGAAACAATGTCATAGCGGAAATTGACCAGATAATTGCCATAGCGATCAATTGGAATCCTTCTTTTGATGATCGCGGATTCCAGGTAAATGGCATCTCCTGGAATAATCCTGACATTTTCAGGATTCAGTTTCCAGTATGACATAACCGCTTGGAGTGCCATGGTTGGAATGAGCTGATCTTTGGCTACAAGGTACATCGGTAATTTGCGTACCACCCCGTAAGAGTCTTTGGGGACGTCCACTATGGAAAACTTGGAGTAGGGCCGCATTCCGGGAATGGGAAGAATCATGTGCGTCAGATGATTTTTGGCAGACTTCTTGATGGAATCATCGGCAGGCCAGGCATTTGAAAAATCATCCGGGAGCGCGTAACTCGCAACATTAGGCGCACTGGAGGCTCCCATGACAAGAGGCGTTGCTGTTTCCGAAGCTACCTGAACAAACAACTCGTCTCCTTCGCGGGGGGTGTCCAACAGGAGATCGAAAACCAGAACGGAGGGCTTGCTGTTTTCCAGGTATGCGATAAAGCGCGCATAATTTTCGCGTTTGATAGGCCAGCCACCGAGATGATTCAGGTCGGTATCATCGATGCCGATGTAAAGGATTCGGGGATCAGGTGCTTCTTGGGAATAACTTCTTTGAATTATTCTTTGATCCAGGGTCAGGTTTTCCAACTGGTGAAAAATCGGAATAAAATCCATTGCGACAAATACACCTGCAAGAATCAAGGGTGCAAAAACCTGGTAAGAAAAAATCCGCTGAAGGGCACTTTTCTTTTCTGTGTACTCGGAAGCCATAAGGCGAATGCTGCCCAAGGTGGGCGGAATTGAACAGTTTTTTTGTCTATGGCTTCCCATTCCGCGAACTGATAGACTTCTGGGTACTATGAGAGTACCCCGGCTGATGCTTTTTCTTCTGATCCCGCTTTTTTTCGTTTCCTGCTCGACTCCGGAAACGCGATCCAGGGAACGTTCTGACACGTTTTCGCGGTTAAGCAAAGAGCAGCAACGGGTCGTTCTGGAAGGAAAGATCGCGGAAGGTCTGAGCCAGGACGCTGTTTATATTGCCATGGGCCATCCCTTCAAACAACGTAAGGGCCGCTTCGAGGGCAAAGACACGATATCCTGGATTTATGGACGTTTGGAGAGTTACACGATTCCTCAAATGCGATATCAGTATTTCCGTGACGCCAATGGGAGGCTTTTTTCCACACCGGTGTATGATCCCATCACGGAACACCGCACGGTGGAAACGTTTGCCGTCTTTTTTGATCAGGGAAAGGTGATCGGCTGGCAGGAGCTTTGAGATAGTCTTTGCCTCATCCGATTGTCGTATTACGTTCTACTTATGACGGAACCGAGCAATGAGCCCTGCCAGTCCACGGGGGAGGAGTTAGCCAACAGCATCAGCCACGGATTGGGACTGATCGGTGCCATCATCGTTGCGCCTGTTCTGATCATCACGGCACTCAGGCAGGGCAACACGTGGATGGTCGTAGGTGCCTCAATATTCGCTGCCAGCATATTGCTGCTTTATTTCAGCTCGACGCTTTACCATGCCCTTCCCCATGGACGGGCCAAGAGGGTTTTTCAAATCCTGGATCACTCAGCGATTTATTTACTTATTGCCGGCACCTACACTCCGTTCATCTTCGGGGTGCTCCGGGGTTCACTCGGCTGGACTTTATTCGGAGTGGTCTGGGGATTGGCCTTGGCAGGTATTGTTTTCAAAAGCGTCTGGGGGACAAAATTTCCTTGGATTTCAACCGCTCTCTATCTTTTTATGGGTTGGCTGATTGTTGTCGCCATTCGGCCCCTGTGGTCAGGATTGTCGACCGCAGCCATGCTTTGGTTGGTTGCAGGCGGATTGGCCTACACAGTCGGTGTCGTCTTTTATGCTACAGAACGGATCCGCTATACCCACTTCATCTGGCACCTGTTTGTCTTGGCGGGTACAGCCTGTCACTGTATCGCAGTTTTATTGATCTAGTGTTCTGATAGAGAAATACCTTTGTCAAATCCGTGGGGGATTTTGTTCTCCGGCTGGGCAGGAGGGCAGCCTTCAATCTGAACGATGGAAGGTAAACGAGTAACGAAGTCCGGAGAATAAAAGAACCACGTCCCCAAGGGGTTGCACAAAAAAAGAACCGGAACTTTGTTGCGTTGCGGGCCGGGTGTCCTTCAGACACACCCCCACGTATGACGCCGCGTTCCAAGCCTTTTCCTTTGCAAATTTAATGAAGCAACTTTGCTATCAGGACACTAAGGCCTGTTAGTAAATAATTCTGGCGCAGGAGCTCTTTTTTGAGACCTTCAGCCAGGGCCCTGATCAGGCGGCGTTGGCCGCTGAGCCGCTCAGGCTGTGGGTCAAGCCGGATTGGGCATCAATACCAAGGTATGCTTTTATGTCAAAATACCGCATGTTACCCTTCTTGGTCCTGTTCATTTCCTGGTACCGTTGCTTGGCCTTGTTCTTGGTGGGACTACGGGCATTGAGGATGGTAGCATCTACCGCCGTGCCTTTAGCGTATCAAAAAATGCTTCTCCGCCATAAGCGCGTTAATTGCCTCCAGAAGTTGACCTGTCAGTTCCTGGCGCTCAGGCAAATGCCGGAACTCCCAAAGCGTGGTGGCATCGGGCACCGATTTCCGGCCCAAGTCGATGCCCGCAACGTTGCGCATGGCTTGACTGTCGCATACGTTGTCCTCCATCGCTTCGTCAGCCAGCCTGTGCCATTGATGTAAAAAATAAATGCCCAGCATCCGCTCAGTACCCATTGCGGGAGGTCCCCATTGGCCGTTGTGATAATGAGGCTCGATCAGGGCCATAAACCCTACCCAGGGCAGCACCTGCTCCATTTCCCGAAGAACATTCTCCCGGTGGGTTACCTTTGTGTTCTGACTGTATTTGGGCAGCGCAAAGCTCAGTTGACTTGCTATAGCCCCTATTGCACCCAACAACACTCTGCTTACCCCACTGTTTTATCGCCGAAGGATTACTAATAGATCCGTGTTTTCTTAAAGCGGAAGCAGGTAGCTAACGGATGATTCACCGTAGCTGGCGGTTTTCAGGAGTTTCCAGTGAGGATTAACCTCCCAACGGTTGAGGCTGTCGTGTTCCCAGACAAGAAGTCCATCCGGGTGAATAGAACGGCGAAGAGCAATAATGACGGGGTCGTTGGAAAGGTTGTGGACACCTTTGATGTAAGGAGGGTCGGCCAGGATCAGGTTGAAGCAGGCAGGAGTTTTTTGTTCCAGGTGGCTTTCGACGCTGCGGTTGACGACCTGTCCCAGAAGTTTGCAGTAGACCAGGTTTTCCTGGATAAGGGTGGCATGCAGGCGGTTTTTTTCCACGAAGACAGCACTTTCCGCCCCGCGGCTGAGGGCTTCGAGGCCGAGGGAGCCTGTTCCGGCATAAAGATCCAGAACCTTGGCCCCTGGAACCCGCTCCCCCAGACTTGAAAAAATGGCCTGCTTGACTCTGTCCTGGGTAGGCCTGGAATTGAAGTCACGGGGAACCTTCAGCCAAAGTCCCCCGGCACTACCTGCGGTGACGCGAACCTGACCTGCCCCGCCGGATTTTTTCACAGGGATGAAACAGGTTGGGGATCTGGGAGGTCACGGGAAGCCTGTTGATTGGGATCTGTAGGTGCAACCGGAACAGATAGTTTTTCGCCAAGGTTGCTGCCCGGTTCGTCGAGCGATCCGTTCAGCCTGAAGGTTACGGTGCGCGAACCGTTTTCACGCTTGGCGAATTGGGCCTGGGAGTTGACGGGGATCTGAGCGGCAAGTTCGGGGGAAAGGATTAGGAGCACATCAAAATCCAGCTTGCGGTCGAATCCAATGCTGCCAGTTCCGGTCAGGGAAAGATCCTTGGAGCGGGCCTCCAATTCGTAGAAAATGATCTTTTGATCCTCGATCTTGAAGGTGCCCCGAATGGAATCGAAGGGGATATCGCGCAGTTGGGCGAGATTGAGAAGCTCTCCCAGTTTGTCCAGACCGGCGATTCCGGCCAGCTTGGCCTGTCCCACCTGGATCTGGCCGCTGCCCTGCAGGGGGTAGGTTTGGTTCAGGTCGCCTGTCAAATGGGCCTGGATTTGCAGGCGGCCTTCCATCTTGCCGGTGTCACTCTGAATGGCTTTGAGCAGGCTGGCCAGGTCGATATCCCGCATGTTGATGTCGACCAGAAAGTTGCTGCCGCCGATCCCCGTGTTGAGTTGAACCACACCTTCGCAGGTTCCTCCATGCACGCGTCCCGTGAGTTTGGGCAATTTCAGGACGGAGTCGGCGAACTCAAAGGAGGCTTGAATGTCGGTCATTTGCAGATAAGAACCCAGATCGAGGGTTTTAAGCTGAAGATTTCCTTTGGCATCGTTTTTGCCGCTGATGAACTGGAGCTGGCCATTGACATCGATTTCACGGGCTGCGAAGAGGACATCTTTTTTCGAGTTCATGACCCGCAGTTCACCTTTTTCCAGCAACAATTGGTTCAAGAGTATGTTGAAACGGAAAATACTGGTGCGGAAAATCATTTCGCGGCCCGAACTGCCTTCATCGCGTGGCATCCGCCAACGACCGTCTGCACGCTGATGGAATTCGATAAGGGGGGATTTGAGGCGGATGGTGTTGATCTCGATCGTGTTGTGCAGAAGGCTGAGCGGACTATACTCGAGGACAGCCTCCTCTAGGGAGGCATATTCCCGGGCAGGATCTTCATTGCTCAAAAGCCGGGCACCCTGGACTTTCATGCCGGAGAGCAGGTTGATCTCCGCTTTGTCGAATTCGAGCCTGGTAAAAAAGCGTTCCGAGACAATTCGGCGAATCTTCTCGCTCATGCGAGGGCTGTTTAGGTAATAGTGAACCCAGGCGATGGCCCCAGCCATCGACAAGACCAGGCATAGAGCCAGCAAGCCGAGTATACGTTTAACCCATTTCATTACGTCATGATTCCGTCCAAGCCAGCTATTACTATCATCTTAAATCCTGCTGCCAAGGGAGAACGTGCCCGGCATCTGATTCGGCGGCTGCAGGATCTCTTTCCGGAAGCGGACTTACTGACGACCAAACGTGCGGGTCATGCCCGTGATCTGGCCAAGCAGGCGGCGGGGCGGGGGGATGACATGATCATTGCGGCCGGTGGGGATGGAACGATCAACGAGGTCGTTAACGGGATGGCGGGAAGCAAATCGGTTTTGGGCCTTCTGCCCGTGGGAACGGTCAATGTGTTTGCCATGGAATTGGGCATCCCCTCCAAGCTGGAAAAAGCCATCGCTCTCATTCGTGAAGGACACATAAAACGTCTCGATCTGGCCGAAGCCAATGGACGTTCTTTTGTGCAATTGGCCGGTGTGGGATTTGATGCCCAGACGGTGCAGAATACCGACCACAACTTCAAAAAAGCGCTGGGGCCCTTGAGTTATATTGTGACCGCCGCCCAGTTGGCCTCCCAAAAACCTCCGGTGCTGACGGTGGAAGCACAGGGATTTAAAACAAGCCAGGGCAGTTTTATGCTGGTGGGAAACGGACGCTACTACGGAGGCCCGTTCCAATTTTTTCCGGAAGCCAGCATGAATGACGGTCTTCTGGACGTCTGCCTTTTTAAAAACCTGACCCATATCGATCTGATCCGCTACTTTCAGGGAATCGTCAGTGGCAGCCACACCCGTTTTAAAGACGTGTCCTATTTCAAATCCGCCCTGATCCGCGTGACTGCGGATCGCGAGGTGCCGGTTGAAGTGGACGGTGAACTGCACGGTCAGGTTCCCGTTACCTTCAGCATCAAGAAATCCGCCCTGGCTGTGCTGGTTCCGGGAGTCTGAAAATGAAAGAGTCTCTCATGGCTGTCCTGAATAAAAAACGTCTCGCCAAATCCCTCTCTATCCAGGTTAATCGAAGCCTGTCATGAAACGATTGATCGGAGTTCTGGTTTTGCTGGCACTGATTACCGCCACCATTTTTTGGCTGGCCTCCATCGATATCTCCGGGTTGTCCAAGCGGAAGGGAGCGGAACAGGCGGCCTCTGCGGATAAACGTCTGCCGGATATGCAGTCTTCCATGCTCCTGAGCCCGGGCCCGGACGCCCTCAAACTCATCAGTAAACGCTACGAGGATATTTCCGTTAAATCTGTCCCCAGTGTGGTGCAGATACGCTCCATTCAGGCAGGCAACGGGCAGTCTCTTATTGTGGATAGTCAGGCCATAGCGGACTATTATTCCGGATTGGGGATTGAGGTGGAAAGCGTGGGCACAGGAGTATTTCTGAACGATCAGGGACTGATCCTGACCCCGTTGCATGTTGTGCTGTCAGCGGCGGCATTACAGGTCAGAACCTGGGATGGGAAAGTGTACCAGGCCGAGCTGGTTTCTGCGGATGTTGGAACGGATCTGGCCATTCTTAAAATTCCCCTTTCTGGAACCCGCGCCATCAAATGGGGAGACAGTTCCTTCCTGGGTCTGGGCGAGTTTCTGGTTCTCGTCGGCTCCGATTCCCGCATGAACGGACGTATTTGCCAGGGCTTGGTTAGTTCCTCATCCTACATGCCATTGGTTTTGGACGAAAGTTACTTTGGTCAGTATTTCCTGATCGACGCCGGTTCTGCCTCCCCCCGCTCGGGCTGGCTTGTCTTGAATCTTGAGGGAGAGATGGTCGGCATCCTTGCCCAGAGTTCCGCGCGCATCTACAAAAGCCAAGGCGAGTATGTGGCTCTCAGCTCAAACCAGATCCGTGAAGTGACCGACTTGTTGTCCCAGGGAAAAGTGGTCATACGCTCCTACGCTGGCCTGCATATCCAGCAGTTGACCATGGATCTTGGCTCCGTCCGTCCGGCAAAAGTGCCGATGGGAGCTTTGGTTGCCGATGTGGTGCCGGGCAGTCCGGCGGAGCAGGCAGGACTTCTTCCTGGTGATGTCCTGCTCAAAATCGGACCCACGGTCATTTCCCATTACGGACAGGTTCGCCCGCTGATTGCCGCTTTGCCTTCAGGCGGGGAAGTTTCCTTTCAGGTGGATCGCGCCGGGGGAAACCTGACGCTGTCTTTAACCCCTGTGCCCCATCCTATCCAGTTGGTGGTGACACGGAACAATGATATCCCGATGAGGAACGTCTCAGACTCAGCAAAGGTATCGCCTTTGGATGGGATCAGCGTGGAGGAAATGCCGGATCAGCCCGGAACGCCGCGTGGAAGTGTCCTCCCCAAAAGGCTTGCGATCGCCTCGGTCGACTATCTGCAGGTCGTTCCCTCCGTTCCTTTGGAACCGGGGTCGCGGGTTCTGGAGGTCGATGGGCAGATTCTCAACGGAAAGAATGATTTCGAGGCCATGAAAGAAAAAACCCAGGGTCGTGCGGTTGTTGTGCTCCGAATTGATAGTCTCGGAGTGAAACGCTACATCACCCTGCGCTCCGTATTTTGAAAACCCGGGGAAACCTGATCCATTTATGCCCACACAAAAATTAAACATCGGACTCATCGGTTATAAATTCATGGGGAAAACCCATTCCAACGCCTGGCGCCAGGCCGGACATTTTTTTAAACTGCCACTCCAGCCTGTCCTGCACACGCTGTGCGGACGTGATCCCAAGGGAGTCAGGGAAGCTGCGTCGCAACTGGGTTGGGATCATGCTGAAACCGATTGGCGCCGTGTCCTGGCCAACCCCGACATCGATGTGGTCGACATCAGCACCGGCAATGATACCCATGCGGAAATTGCCGTGGCTGCAGCCAAGGCGGGCAAGGCCGTGCTTTGTGAAAAACCCCTGGCTCTCAGCGTCAAGGAAGCCAAAGGCATGTTGGATGCGGTCAACAAAGCCGGCGTTGTCAACATGGTCTGCCACAACTACCGCCGCATCCCGGCCATCGCCCTGGCCAAGCGCATGATCGAGCGGGGGGATCTGGGAAAAATTTATCATTACCGTGCGCGTTATCTGCAGGATTGGATCGTGGACCCGGAGTTTCCTTTGGTCTGGCGATTACAGAGTAAATACGCCGGCAGCGGTACCCATGGTGATATTAACGCCCACATTATCGATCTGGGCCGCTATCTGGTGGGAGAAATTCAGGAAGTCTGCGGTCTCATGGAAACCTTCATCAAGCAACGACCTCTCGCCGGATCCGAAGGAGGACTCAAAGCGGGCGCGAAAAAAGGGAGAAAAGTGATGGGGGATGTGACGGTGGATGATGCAGCTTTGGCCATTGGACGGTTCAAAAATGGTGCCTTGTTGAATCTGGAAGCCACGCGTTTCGCCACAGGGAGGAAAAACGGCATTCAAATCGAGATCAATGGCTCAAAGGGATCCGTTTCTTTTGATTTTGAAGACATGAATCGTCTCCAGTTTTTCAACAGCAGGGATGGAGCGGATGTGCAGGGTTTCCGCAATATCATTGTGACGGAATCTGTTCATCCCTTCGCAGGACAATGGTGGCCTCCCGGTCATATCATCGGCTATGAGCACACCTTTGTTCACACCATCGCCGACTTCGTTCATGCCGTAAAAAAAGGGAAGTCGGTTCAGCCCACCTTTGAAGACGGTTACATCAACCAGTGTGTTCTCGATGCTGTGGAAACAAGCGCCAAAAAACGTGCGTGGATCACGGTCAAATCTTAAGAGTCGCGCTCGAGCTAAACATCCAAGTATCAAAGTCGGGCAAGAGTAGGGCGGGAAATCCTTTTCCCGCCGGACCGCGCGGATTGGAAAGGACTTCCAGCCCACCAGTTCCGATGGATGGTTTGTGTATCGCGACTTTTTCCACAGTTTCTAAAACTAGAGCTGGCCATCAGGGCAAATTTTGCCTACTTTCAAGTCTGTGATCGCAGTATGAAACTCGAGAAAATCTTGGTTCTGGATGACGAGAGTTCTGTCAGGGGAGTCCTGGCCGATTTGTTGAAAGAGTTGAACTACTCCGTTCTGGCCGTCCCCTCTATTGCCCAGGCCCGGCTCATTCTCAAGCAGGACGCTTTCGATTTGATCATCAGCGATGTCCGCCTCAACGACGGCAATGGCTTGGAGTTTCTCCAGGAAGTCAAAAAGACCTATCCAGCCATGCAGCTTATGGTCATGACCGGGTTCGGCAGCCTGGACTCCGCCGTGGAAGCACTGCGTCTGGGAGTTTTCGATTACCTGGTCAAGCCGATCGATGGCGCCCGGCTCAGCGTTGCTCTTGAGCGTCTGGAAGAAGTCCGGAAACTGGAAGCTGAAAACACTTATCTGCGTCAGGAAGTAACCTCACGGGCCACGGCCGGGGGAGGGATCGACTGGGGAACCTGCGAGGCCATGCAAAGGGTCAAGGAACTGATTGACAAGATAGCCGTCACCGATGCCACGGTCCTCATCCAGGGCGAAAGCGGGACAGGGAAGGAAGTCGTGGCCAAGGCCCTGCATGATGGCAGCCCACGGGCGGACAAACCTTTCATTCGCGTAAACTGCGCGGCCATCTCCGCCAATCTTCTGGAGAGCGAATTTTTCGGACACGAAAAAGGTGCCTTCACCGGTGCGGTGCAGCGTAGGGAAGGCCGCTTCGAACTGGCCCACACCGGCACGCTCCTGCTGGATGAAATTTCAGAAATCCCTCCCGATCTCCAGGTTAAATTGCTCCGCGTCCTGCAGGAGCGTGAATTCGAGCGGGTTGGGGGAAACAAGACGATTTCCGCCGACATCCGTGTCATCGCCACCACCAACCGTAATTTGATGCATGAAGTCAGAGAAGGCCGTTTCCGGGAGGATCTGTTCTATCGCCTCAACGTCGTTCCCATAGAACTGCCCCCTCTGCGCGACCGTGGTGAGGATCTGGTCCGGTTGGCGGACTATTTTATCGCGCAGTTTGGGCGAAAACACGGCAGAAAAATGAAAGCCCCCGGGCGCGAGGTGTTGATGCGAATGAAAGCCTACGGCTGGCCGGGCAACGTGAGGGAACTCCAGAATGTGGTGGAGAGGGCTGTTATTTTATCCACGGAAAACGGAGATCTAAGGGTGGAGGATTTTACGCCGCTGGGGGTGAACATGCAGGCAGCCCGCCCGGAAGCGGATGGTGGCGTGCAAACCATAGCGCAGATGGAACAGAAGATGATCTTAAAGGCTCTTCAACGTTGTGGAAACAACCGCACTCATGCCGCTGAGTTGTTGGGCATCAGCCTCCGCACACTCCGCAACAAGATAAGTGAATATCGCGAAGCCGGAGTAACTGTTCCTTAAACTGCGTTATTGTACCGAAACGATGGAAAGGCGGTCAGCCTCAGGGCAAAAGTACTTCTTTTTTTCTCTCTTTCGGAGGGCCCAGTTCCACCTGTGCTGCAGACGAAGCCCCGACTAAGGTAACGGGGCAGGTGGGAAGTCGTCCCTCCAGAAGAAAACAAGTTTCCTTCTAATTTACTGATAGATCCGTGCTCAGCCTACCGGCTCTTGACGGAAGAGTATTTTAGTCTGCAATTTTTTTGAATGGTTTGTTATTCAACGAATAGTAAATTAGGCGGAGACACCTACGGTCAAGAATGATTGACTGACCTCATAAACATTCCTCGCTGCGCCTGAAGGCTGCAGACTCCCTATCCTTTTTTTGCCGAGCTACTTCGCTCCGTCAGGCAATAATCAATAGCCTAACTCATAGACCAAGGCTAGATTAGAAGTCCGCGAAATGTTGAATGTTGAGACGCGACCCCAATGGCTCTTGATAGGGCGTGAGTAATTCGTAATCCACCAGACCCAAGACGGGATTCCCGTGCCGGTCAAGCAATCCATCCCCGCTCCTGCGAAGGATCAGGTGGCGCGGTTTGTGATCGAGAACCATCCAGCCAAGATTGCGCAGCATCTTTCCAGTCCGGCGGGTCAGTTCCTCCATTCTGCGCTGCGAAATCATTCCAGATAGATAACATTGCTCAGCGTCGAAGCCGTCCATCCAGCGGTATAGCAGGATGTAGAGGCGTTCCCAGGCATAGGTGACTCGGAATTCCTCAGATGTCTCGGCTTGGCTCTCACGAAGCTCCCGGCTTTGGAGCCACTGCAGGTGGGGCTTGCGGCCGAGCTCCCACACGAGGTGTCGGGTGGGCGGGGAGTAGATGGCCAGCGGGATTTGTGTCCGCAGTGCGCCAGCGAGCGTCCGCCGCAGCTTCATAACATTTCCAAATTCCTGGAAGGGGGAGAGAAACTCTGCCGAGTCGATGTGGTATTGGATGTCCGCCTCCACGCCCTGACCGACCGCGGTGATCCCCACATCCTGCCCAAAGCGGCTGAATTTGACGACGAGGGCATATTCTTTCCGTACAGGATGAGGCACTGGCACCCTATAAACCGCCCCGGTTGCGCCTGCCAGAGCCCGGCCCCGTTTGCAAAATTGCTGGCCTATAAACCAGTGCACGGGCAGCAAACTTTCCGCCACCGGCCAACCATTACGGGTGATGTAAAGGTCGCCGCTTTGGCGGCCCTTGAGATGAAGGTAATCCACCCCGGCGATTCGCCTCCGAAAGCGGGCTGGTGAGTCATCGAAGAGCGGTTTTAACCCCTTCCCGAGTGAGAGACCAAATCCTTCCATGATGGTGTTTGGTAGTCGGCTTTCAATCGGTAGAAAGAGTCGGTATACCGAGCAGGCTTTCGTAATCAGAGAGGGTGCCGCCGGAGAGGCAGCAGTCGATGATGTTGCGGCCGGTGGGCAGTAGGTCCTTCACGAGGAACTGCGACAATTCTTGATGGAAGAACTGCTCGAGCATTTCTGCACCGCGGTCGTAGGCGGCGGTGCCGACCTCCGGTTGCTGGTCCACTTCAAAGAACCACACGCCAAGCGTCCGTCCTTCCATCACTATCGTGCCGGGAGTGTAACCTAACAAGGGACAGCGGGATGGCTTCATCTGTTTTTTAGTAAAAAGCGCACCTCCACGACGGGCGAGGAATTCGCGGGTGATCCATTGCGGCATGAATCCGACTTCCCAGGCACCGATGTGCTGATTGGGAGTGAGAATGTAACGGACTTTGGGGGTTTCGATGATCTGGTTAAGCAGCAGATTTGCCTGATCCACGCGGCGACCAGTGGCGAAGGGCCAATAAGAGCCGACACCTTCCGAGGACATACCTTCAGTGGCGACAATGCTCGGATTGGCATGGCCCCGCGGAGCGACGAGCCGCCACAGCCACGCCAACGCCGGGGGCAGCTTGTGAAACATTCCGATGATGCCGTAGCTTGGCAGGTCTGCTGTGCATGGTGGAGTGCGCACTCCCATGCTGCGGATGTCCACATCCACAGCACCCTTCACCACATTGGGCACGATTCTGCGGGGAATAATCACGCGGGGATTGGGGCAAGCCAGGCCAGGTTCGTCCTCGGTGTGTTCCCATATCAATGAGGTGGCACCAGGTTGACCCTGGACGTTGAGGAACAAAAGCGGCTCGGGCGGATGGATGGTGAGTTTCTCCAGATGGGGGTCAATGCCATAGTGGTTGATATGGTTGATGCGGACGAACCAGGCCTCTTCTGCATCCATGAGGCTGAGCTTGCCACCGCCTTTTTCCAATGACGGATGACACAGCGCCATGTCGTCGGTGACCGGGCGCAACTCGCAGGCGCGCGGCAGGGTGAGCAGGCGCTTATCGCCGGTGATGATGTTTCGCCCTATCAGGAGAGATCCGTCGGCCTGGCGGTGTGGGTGTTCGAGCATCTCGCTTTTTCCACCGCCGCTGGCACCCTCATGGGAGATAACGATTTTGTTGTCGTAGGGGGTGATGACCTGCACCGTGGAGCAGTGCATGGTAACCCATTTTTCGGCCTCGCCGATGTTGAGTAGAACTCCGTAGATGCCTTTTTTCGCGCTGGGTCCAGGATAGAGGTTGTAACTGAACAACTCATGGGCGGATTCAAGGCGGTTGTGAACGACCACCTGCCTACCCTCAAAGTGGGTGTGGCGGAAGGGCGGTGCGACATAGATCACCGCTCGCGGCGCGAAACTTACGGGAATCTTATCGGGAGAGAGGATGCCTTGCAGCATCGACAGCCCGAGGGCGAAGAACCCGGCGTTGGAGGGAGCGATGACCAATGCATCCGTGCCTTTTCCCGCCATTCCCGCGTGGAACGGGAAAACCGCCAGATCCTGGCCTTTCAACCACTCGAAGGTTTCTTCGCGAACGCTGGCGAAATCTTTGCCGAAGCGATCGTGATAGGTTGGTTTATCGGTTGGGAGTTGGTCGCCGATGACCATACAATCCGGATCGCGGCGACGCATGTATGGTTCCAAATAGTTGGCGTTGATGCCGTTGCGGACGCGGCAGACACGGGCTTCGACGACGCTGCCCTTACCTGGAACATCGTAGGCCACCTCATGCCAGCCATCGACTGCGTCGCGGACGGATAGTTCCACGAGTTCGTTGGTGGTGGTGGCCACGGTGACGGAAAGGGCGGCGTCCAGCAGCGCGGCGGCTTCGGGTGGCACCGGGAATGGCAGGACTTTGCAGATGACGTGTGTTTCGTTTTTCATGAGTAGAGGATTTAGAGGTTAAGATTACCGGATATTGTGGGAATGAATGTTTTGCAACAGGGCACTGGTATGCCAAGAGTCTCGATTCGGTGCCAATTGCGTAACCCTGATGATTCTAACATTCGGCATGATTGCGGCGACAGCGGCACAGATGACATGCCATGGTATGGTCAACTGTGCGGCTTCGCACTGTCGCTCAAGCTCGATGACGCGGGCTTCGAGAGCCGAAATGCGGTCTTCGGCGCTGGTGGTTGCAGATTTTGCGTTCATGATAATGTTTCCACAGTGGCGTCCCGGGTAATGCCTCCGACAGTGACTGTCATGTGTCGGACATTGCGAACCGATGGGGCAGGCGGATTCGTGGAAGCGGTCTGGCTTGAGCGCAGCTTGGCAGGCATGGCCTGGGGTGCTGGTCTTTCTCCACGGAACCAGGCTGTCGTTTGCTGGGGAAACATCGCGAAGAGCACGCAGCTTTCGTCGGTGACCGGGAGTCCTGCTTCAGCGACTTTTTCACGCAGTGACGGCATGCCGGGCGGCAGTAGACTGCTTGTATTGTCCGTTACGGGTTCCTGCTTGGAAAGTTTGGAAGCAAGTTTGAGAACTTCAGGATCCACGGGGCCCGGATTGTGGCCGAATTTTCCGAGCGCGATGTCCATGGCCGCAGGAGCGAAGTTTTTCCAACGTCCGAATTTGACGTTCATCATGGCCTGCATGCCCACGATTTGGGAAGTAGGTGTGACAAGAGGTATCCAGCCTAGCGCTTCCCGGACATAATGGATTTCCTTCATGACATCGCTGATGCGTTCGGACATGTTGAGTTCCTTGAGTTGGTTGCGGAAGTTGCTGAGCATTCCGCCGGGAACCTGGTAGACCAGGATATCGGCGTCCGTGCGCTCGTTGGCCGGGCTGGTGAACTCACTGAGTTCGGCATAGACGCCCTCAAGGTATTCGCGGATTTCCATCAGCAGTTCCGGATTAAAATGATCCGGGCGGCGGGGGTGGCCGGCAAGCAGTGCCAGCATGCGGGCGGTATCCGGTTGGGCAGTGCCATTGGCGAAGGGGGCGATGGAGGTTTCCACCGCCTCCGCGCCTGCGTCGATGGCGGCCAGGTAGGTTGCTGCCGCCAAACCCGCCGTGTCGTGGCTGTGGACCGTGATACCAAGGCCGGTGGCCTTGATTAAATCACGCACCAGTTGGGCTGCCATTACGGGCGGAAGAACACCGGACATGTCTTTAATAGCAATTGAATGACAACCCATTTGGGCGAGTTCTCGACCAAAGACAACGAACTTTTCCAGCGTATGAACCGGGCTCTGTGTGTAGCAAATTTCCCCCCGTGCGTGGCGTCCGCTGGCAATAACGCAGCGAACGGCAGTGCGGAGATTTTCCGGATCGTTCAAAGCATCGAAAATTCGGAAGACATCGCAACCGGCGTCTGAGGTGCAATTAATGAAAGCTTCGACAACATCATCGGGGAAAGCAGTGTATTGCACGATGTTCTGACCGCGGAGCAACATGAGTTGGGGTGTGTTCGGTGCGGCTTTTTTTAGCGCACGGAGGCGGTTGAAAGGATTTTCGCCAAGGAACCGGAGACAGGAGTCGATGGTAGCCCCGCCCCAGGTTTCAAGTCCGGCGAAACCGGCACGGTCAAGTAGTGGGGCCACAGGAAGCATCTGTGCCGTGGTCATCCGCGTCGCGGCGAGCGATTGGTGTCCATCTCTTAAAGCGGTGTTATTGAAGCGGATTGGGGCTGTGGTTCTATTCACAAGACAAGATTAAGCTGATTTTTCGATTACCGCATCGCAGTTGCAATGTTTTTTGACGCATTTTATGATGTCACCAGATGCGATGTGTGATAAAATGACTGTAGAACGATGCCACGAATCATACGCAGAGCTCTTTATCAGAAGCTCAGGGAGCTCCCTGAATTGCTGGAATTTCAACGCGATTTCGAACTATTGAGCGGAATGAAACTGGCATTTGCTGATGAATTGGGTCTCGGCAATGATCTGTGGCGGGACCAATTGCCGCTGTGTGCCGCGATGAACGCATCTGAGGCGGGGCGCGAGATGTGTGCCCGCTGTAGGCACGCACTGCTTTCCATTGCGGGTGATCATTCGTCTTGCACAATCTGCGATGCAGGCCTCAACGAGGTAGCGATTCCTTTGAACATCAGCGGAATCAAGGCGGGTTATTTTATGTTTGGCGGAACCGTTCCAACACCTCCCAACCAGCAGACGATTCAAAAAGCAGGGCACCTATTGAAGAAAAATGGTGTTGGAATCCATGACCGTGATCTGGAAATCCTGCTGTCACAAACTCCCATCGTGCCTGCGGAGACCTTGGCAGCCTATGAGAGAATCGTCCATCTTGCCGTCAAACAAATAGCAATGAAGATCACTGACCAACTCGTGAATCCCGAGGTGGCAATGCCGCTCTCTGTTATCAAGGCCTGTGGTTATATCCATGCTCATGCCCTCGTAGACAATATCAACCTTGCCGAGGTGGCGCGTCATTGCGGCGTCAGCGTAGGACATCTATCCAGGTTGTTTCATCACGCCACTGGCCTGACGTTCCGCGAGTATCTGACCCAAGTCCGCATCGAGCACGCCAAGTCGCTGCTGAACCGCTCGGGTAAGAGCGTCACTGAAATCGCCTACGAATCCGGCTTTCAGTCGCTCTCGCAGTTTCACCGGGTGTTTCGAAAGGTATATGGGGCTTCCCCCGGGGGAATGCGGTCCAAATCCAAATCCTGATAACAGGGAAATAATTAGTAAGTGAGGTCAGCCTGTCAACTCTCGTAGGAAGAGTATTTTTAGTCTGCGATTATTTTTTGACTGGTTTGTTATTCAACGGACAGTAAATTAGGCGGAGACACCTACGGTCAAGAATGATTGACTGACCTCATAAACATTCCTCGCTGCGCCTGAAGGCTGCAGACTCCCTATCCTTTTTTTGCCGTGCTACTTCGCTCCGTCAAGCAATAATCAAGGGTTTTATCCTGACTAATGCTGGGTGAGAAGCTCGCGAAATGTTGAATGTTGAGATGCGACCCCAACGGCTTCCACAAGAGCTAGGAGCAAAAATTCTTATCTTTTAGAAAGTTGTCAAAAGGCGGCTACTAACCTGAATGGCACTAAGATAAGCCTATGGTTTTCTTGATTTTGAATGACTTAGGCAAGGAAAGGCATCCCAAAACCCATTTATCTTAATGCCATTCTAGTGTCCTGACAGTGAAGTTCCTTCATTAAATTTGCACAGAAAAAGGCTTGGAACGCGGCGCCGTGCAGGGGAGCGTGTCTGAAGGACACCCGACCTGAAACGCAACAAAGTTCCGGGCCTTTTTCTGTGCAACCCCTTGGGGCCGTGGTTCTTTTAATCTCCGGGCTTCGTTAATCGTTTGCCTTCTATCGTTCAGATAGATGGCTGCTCTCCTGCCCCGCCAGAGAACAAAATCCCTCACGGATCTAATTGAGTAATTTCGCTGTCAGGACACTAGACCGACCCCATTTATGACCCCATTTACAGTCAATCAATTTTCAAGGGCTGACCCTGTTGAATTTATTCGTTAACACGACCTAATGCCGTTAAAAACCTAATTTCCAAGGACTAACTTCTGTTACTCACACATTTACGTTACTCTTCAAACCAAGCCAAGGCGGTGGAGAAATGCTGTCTGTTCAATTGGTGACCCCCATCAAACGTTTCTAATCTGGTCTGCTTGAGGCCGGATTTTTTTAGCTCTTTCATCACTTCTTCCGCCTTGGCGGGGCTGGCCCCATTATCAGAAGTTCCGTTGCTGAGAAAGGCTTTGACGGATCGGTAGTCTGACTTGTTGGCTTTGAATAGTTTCTGGGCTTCTTCGAGTAAACTTTGATTGCAACCCCCCATGAAAATCCCAAGCAGTTTATAGTTTCTTTCGACGAGGGCGCCTGTGGCGGTGGTGCAATTTTTTGCGCCCCCCGAAAACCCTGCACAGGCAAAGCGTGAATCCTTGAAGATAGGAACGGCTGCCTCAAGGGTATCCAGGCCAAAGCGCACCATTTCGGGGTATTGCTCGCCGTCCGGGTATCCGAGATCCGTATTTATGGCAAACACGGCCCAGCCTGCCTCCAGAGCTTCTTTGGCAAAGCTCTGGATTTCGGAAATATTTCCAATTTCCAGGTCGCTCACACTATTGACTGGCTTCCAGACGAAGAGATATTTCTGAGGTTGGGAGGTATCAAAGCTTCGGGGCAGAACAAGACCGATTTTTATATCACGATGGGGACGTTTTTCCTTTTGCGTTTTCTTTTGAATATCCTCGGGCAGAGAAAGAGTGAAGGTGGCGACGGAACCACCTGCAACGGCTGTAACCCCGTTAATGGTAACACTGTTTTGAGCCTGCGCGGAGACCGGGCTTAGGAGAAGAATGGACAAGGAATACGTTAGGAGAGCGGTTGGTATCAACTTCATGACATATGACATAGCAAACAGGGTGTCAGATAGCAATCATACTGATGTAGGGCAGACTGTAAGGCTGGGGTAAGCCCGTTGAAAATTTGTGTTATTTCTGAGATTTATAGATGACTGCCCCCCGGCCGAGACGGACAATGCCGTCAGTGTTTGTAACCTCTAGAGCATGTTATGTACTTTAGTCTGTACAAACTATTAAAATCCAAGCAGTAAGCTTGGGATGGGGAACGAAAAAGTTCAACATCAGTAGCGGCAAAAGCGGATACGACAGCGACGTGAGCGATGCAGAGTGGGAGTTTTGCTGTCCCTATTTGTTGCTGATGGATCAAGAGGCTCCCCAGCGCACCCACGACTTGCGTGTGATCTTCAATGCCTTGCGCTATGTGGTGCGTAACGGCTGCCGGGGAGATGTCCTATAAATAGTTGAAAAGAGTCGGGTGGTTTCTTTGCTGCTGATCTGACAGGGTCAGCGGTGAAGAATAAACATAAACCACAAAGGAGGCCGACCCGATGAAGAAGAAGTATTGTATTTCAACTGGGAAGGTCACTTCTGAAACGCTGAGTCTGGCGCTTGCAGAGGCTAAGACGTACAAGACCTGAAGCTACCATCCGGATATGAGTGGACAAGGGCTACACGTTGATTCACGAGGCGGTCGGCATGGGATAACCCACCTATCGCCGTCTTGGCAGATTCTGGATACTACACAGCCCATCTTCCCTGATCCATTTGTAGTTTTAACCCAAATACCACAATTTTGTCAGAGCCTGAGGATGAGGCTCTTACAACAGATTCGGAAAAGTTATTAACAACCATTCATTATTTTTTTTGACAACGGCGTTATGGGGGGAGGGTATAACCAGTGCCATGACCAAACGTTTTACTGTTATTTCTGTAGTGGCCCTTTGTTTAGCTGTGCTGGCTACTTTTTGGTGGCAGGGGAGTAAAACCAAGCCCGAGACCCCGGTGGTGATAAGCTTGGCGAGTCCGCCGCAGATTTCTCTGAAACCTGGAAACAAGGTCGTGCTTAAAAAAGCGGAAGCCTTAACTTCAGGCAATTCAACCAAGCAAGCCTCGGTCACAGTGCAAGGGGGAGCTTTGGAACCCTCTTCAGGAACAGGAGTTTATCAAGCACCAACGGAGTGGCCGGAAGTGGTGTGGGTGGAAAAGGGTGTCCCCAAACCTCTGGCCTGGAATCAATTGGCGGAAACACCCCGCATTTATGTCCAGACCGGGCAGTGGGTGGAAGTGCGCCTGCGTTTTCCCCTGGGTCAGCCCGGAGAAAAGATCCGGGTAGAGATGCTGGACGGGGGTATCCTGGGTAATGACAAGCCTGGGGAGTTGCTTAGTTTGGGTTCGGACCTGAGCGTGGTGAGCAAGGCTCAGATCAGTGGGAACGAGGGCATCCACCGGGTGCGCCTCACGCGGGGGGTGGAGAGTTTCACCCTGAACTTCTGGGCTGGGGAAGAGAACGTTTACGCCCAAGCCGAGCCAGAAAAGGTCAGTGGTGGAGGTAATCGCTGAGCTTGGCGTTCATTTAATCTTTTATTTATTCACCAAAAAAATCCATCTTATGAAACACTCATTCCTACACAAATTCTGCGCGGTTCTTGGTCTCGGCTTCATCACCTTGCAGACGGCTCTCGTTGGGTCATCGGTGCCCTGCGGCAACAACACGCCGGGAGCAGGCACCCAGAAACCGCCTTGTCCACCCGAGCAGGGCCAGGGAGGCAACCCCTTCAACGTCTTTACGGGCAACGTGACGCGGGAAAGCCGGGACTTGGAAGTCTGGGGCAGTGTGGGCGTAGAACGTCTGGCCTGGGTGCGTCGGAACAACAGTCGTTTCAGCACCAGCACTGACCGCATCTTCGGCCAGGGAGCCAACTGGCGACACAACTTCCAGTGGAGCGTGGCCGATGCCGGAGGAACCGCCAGTAACGGAACCCGGCAGATCCAGATCAACGAGCCCCTGGGCGGACAATTTATTTACCGGGAACAGGGGCCGGGCTCCAACCTGTATCTGCCCGCCGCCAACGTTGGCAAGAGAGTCGTGCAGGATGGTAACAACTTTGTTTTAGTGCAGCAGGATGGTGAACGCTTCTACTTTACCAAAACGGGGACCCTCAGCTACCGGCCTCTGGGCGTGGAAGACAGTCAGGGCAACTACACGACGTTTAGTCATGATGCCAATGGACGCCTGAGCCGGGTGACGGAGCCCGCGGGACGTTTCCTGGAACTGAGCTACCAGCAGATCACCTTGGATCAGCGCGATAAAAAGTTGATCGCTACGGTCCTTGAAGGAGGCACGTCAGGGCTATGGACAACGCACACCTTGAGCACGCCACGTGAAGGGCGTTATGGCACCTTTGAAGGGAGATGGAACAGCTACGGTCGGGTGGCGGAAGTGGAGTTCTACGATGAAAATAACGTCAAACTGACTGGTAGCCCCTTCAGCAGCCCGCCTGCGGTAGGTCACACGGCAGCCAACGTCTTTGACGGGGACCCCACCACCATCTATCGCTCGCCCTATGCCAACTACAGCTATGTGGGGCTGGACTTTGGCAGCTCGAAAAAGATCAAAAAAGTGCGGGTCCTCCTGGACTACAACCAGAGCCCCTCGCCAGGCGGAGCTGTCTATGTCCTTAACAGCAGCCCGGCTCCGGTCACGGTGCTGGCTTCCGTGCAAAGCAGTGACGGGCGCAGTGTGAACTATCAATATGAGCAAGTGGTGGATGCGGACCCGAACGTGCCCTTGAGCTACCTGGTTTTAAGCAAAGCCGTGTTTGGGGATGGCACTCAAGCGGAGTATGGCTACCAACAGCTTTACCCCATGACCTCGCCGCTGCTTCAGACCGCCGTAGATCCACGGGCCATAGGTCGAAGCACCCAGATTAAGTATGCCTACAACACCCAGTTTGGAGCTCCCCTGGGTATGATTGAAAAAGAAATCGACCTACCCACCGGGGACCTGCTGGTCACCCTGGGTGCTTCAAATGGTCATAGCCCGATCGTCACTTACGCCAACGGGCGGGTGGTCAAATTTATCATCAATTCCATCAACGCCAACGCCACCGAATTCACCGATGGGCGGGGCAAAAGAAGCTTTTACACCTACGGAGCCGGAGGCGGCGGTTTTCAGACCAGCCAGAAGGACAACCTGGGCCGGATAACCACCTACGGACCCCGTGATCCCTTAGGCCAACAACTCAGCATCACCCATCCGGACGGCGCGGTGGACACCTATACCCGCAACGCCATCGGGCAGCCCCTGACCCACACCCTGAGCGGACCGGGGATCGCGCCCCGAACCACGGCCTGGACCCGGGACAGCTTCAATCGGGTCACCCGGATTGATTATCCCGACGGCAGCTACGAAACCATGGCCTACAACCTCTTTGGACAAGTCACGGATAAACGGGACCGCAACGGCCTGATCAGCAGCATGACCTACAGTCCCAACGGCCTGATGTTGAGCAAGCGCCTGGAGCCAGTCAGTCCCGGAGCCCCGGCCCTGGTCAGTAACTACAGCTACGATGCCAACGATCGGGTCTCCAGCATGAGTGACCCCCGCGGTTTGCTCACCAGCTACGCTTATGATGAACGTGGTCTCCTCACCCAAGTCACCCAGCCCGACAGCAACACCATGCAGATGACCTACGACGCCTTGGGCAATAAAATCTCCCAGACCGATGAACTGGGCCACACCTGGACCTGGACCTACAACGCCTGGCGCCAGATGCTCACGGCTCAGGACCCGATCAACCGGGTCACCAGCTATGAATACGGACTACCCGCCAACTGCGGTTGTGGGAATGTCGGAGTGGTGGGGGATAAGCCCAGCAAGATGACCCTGCCCAGCGGGAAAGTGACCGAGTTTTATTATGATATGGAATGGAACCAGATCTCCACCATCGTAGCTGCCGGCAGTGCGGATCAAGCCGTGACCCTTTACGCCTACGATTTTGAACAAAACCTGATCGAAGTCACCGACCCCCGCAGCCAGAAATGGAAAACCACCTACGATTCCAGAAACAGAAAAAAAAGCACGATCACCCCGAAACTTGAAACCACCACCTACAACTACGACGCCGCAGGCAATGTCCTGACCATGACCGACGCCCTGGGGCGGGTGACGACCAACACCTATGACCTCGTCAATCGCCTGCTCAGCACGGTCAACCCGAATAATGAAAACAGCAGCTTCAGTTATGATAACGGCGATAACCTGTTGTCCATGACCGATGCCAAGAGCAACACTTACAGCTTTGAATACGACCTGCTTAAACGCAAAACCAGGATGATCTATCCCGATGCGGGCAGCGGAGCCACCAACGAACAGTGGAGCTACATGGATATCGCCGCCCCCGGCTCGGTCTGGACGGTCTATACCGCCCGCGACGGCTCCACCATGAGCTGCACCTACGACAACAGAAGGCGGGAAACTTTCTGCAACTACAGTGATGCCGCCACCCCGGATGTGACCAAGACTTATGATGCCGCCAGCCGTCTGCTCAGTGCCAGCAGCAGTGCCAGCACCTACAGCTACGCCTACGACGTGGCCAACCAGCTTCTATCCGAGACCAGTTCCATCCCTGCATTACCCAATCCCCTCGTCACCGCATACACCTATGATCTGGACGGCAACCGGGCCAGCCTGAGCTATCCGGACAGCTCCGTGGTGGATTACACCTACACCGGACGCAACCAATTGAAAGAAATC
>JBBSCO010000021.1:0-44957 GCA_038250235.1 Methylacidiphilales bacterium
CGCCTTGGGAACGCATGTTGCTCAGTGCTTTGGCCTTGCAGGGGTTGGCCACCATGTCGTCCGGGCGGGCGTTCTCGCCGAAGATCATGCCTTCATAAACTTCTTCCTGGGGACCGACAAAGAGTTTCATGCGCTCGGCCAAAGCTTCCAGGGAGTAGGCTGTGGTGACACCCTGTTCCATGGCAATGACGACGCCGTTGGCGCGGGCACGGATTTCGCCCTTGAAGACGCCGTATTCCTTGAAGATGTGGCTCATGATCCCCATCCCTTTGCTCAAGTTGAGCAAGTCGGTGCCGAAGCCAATCAAACCACGGGTAGGGACGACGCCTTCCAGAGTGACTGTCTTGGGCTGGTGATGCATGTTGACGATTTCCGCCTTGCGTTCGGCAAGGTTCTGCAAGACGTCACCGAGATTTTCTGTCGGCACTTCCACGTAAACGGTTTCGTAGGGTTCGAGCATGTCGCCCTTTTCGTTCTTCTGCATGATGACTTCTGGGCGGGAAACCATGAGTTCGAAACCTTCGCGGCGCATTTGCTCGACGAGGACGGCGATCTGCATTTCACCACGGGCGCTGACGCGGAAAGCGGCAGCGGATTCTGTTTCTTCCACGCGCAGACTGACATTGGTCCGGATTTCCTTGATCAGGCGGTCATAGATGTGACGGGCCGTCATGAACTTGCCTTCTTTTCCGTTTAAAGGGGAATCATTGACCAGCAACTGCATCTGGATGGTTGGAGGATCGATCGCGATAAAGGGCTGGGGAGTGCGCTGATCATTGTCCGCCAGGGTTTCACCGATGAAGACATCGTCAATACCGCTGATGCCGACGATGGTGCCGGCGGCGGCTTCGGGGATTTCGATCTGCATCAAACCTTCGAAGGAGAAAATCTTGGTGACTTTGCCTTTGGATTTGGTTCCGTTGCCGTGGTAACAGACAATGGGATCGCCAACCTTGATCTTGCCGCCGTAGATTTTTCCGAAGGCGATACGTCCGACGTAGTCATTATAATCCAGGTTGGAAACCAACATGCTGAAATGTTCATCGGCATCGGCGACCGGTGGCGGGACTTTATCGACGATGGTGTCATAAATCGCGGTCATACCAGCATTTTTGATTTCTTCGGTCAGTTCGCCCTTCCATTCCATGGTGGCGAAACCGCTCTTGCCGGAAGCATAGACCACGGGGAAGTCGAGCTGCTCGTCAGTGGCGTTGAGTTCGAGGAAAAGCTCGAAAACGGAGTCCAGAACCTTGTGGGGATCGGCGCTTTCGCGGTCAATTTTATTGATGACGACAATGGGCTTGAGTTTGGCTTCGAGGGCTTTGCGGAGAACGAACTTGGTCTGTGCTTGGACGCCTTCAAAGGAATCGACCAGGATCAGCACACCGTCGATCATGCGCATGATACGTTCGACTTCACCGCCGAAGTCGGCGTGGCCGGGGGTGTCGACGATATTGAAGAGGTAATCCTTGTAATGGAAGCTCGCGTTCTTGGATTTGATAGTGATGCCCTTTTCCCTCTCAAGGTCCATGGAGTCCATGACGCGTTCGACCACAACTTGGTTGGAGCGGAAAGTGCCTGCCTGACGGAGGAGCTGGTCAACCAGGGTGGTTTTCCCGTGGTCAATGTGCGCGATGATCGCGAAATTACGTATTTTTTCGATAAGTTGGGCCATAAATAAATTCCGGTTGGGAGAGGCCCTTTACTAAAGGCCGTCCGCAGAGGAAGTACCTGTCTAGCAGGGAAGCTCTGCTCGGCAACCATGAAATCGACAAAGAAATCAGGGATTCCCTGTTTAATGCGGTTGTTTGTCTGAGCGCGGTGATGTCGCGATGGGTGGGAAGGACTGACAGAATAGGGTGAATTGCAACATGAGGTGCTTCTACAACAGTTATTACTATCCCCACTTCGGGTTTGAGCTTTTCAAAAAAGTTGGTTTAGTAGCCGGATGTCCGAAAGCATCCCTCTAGCCTCCTTTCATTCCTTTCAGCCTTGGAAAGGCTTGACCAGGGCATGGTTGCATTGTTTCAGCGATGTCAAATTGCTGAGCCGGGGCCTTCTCAGCCAGTTAAGCCAGGACAAAGACTTTCTTCTCATCACGGAGAACCTCAGCTCCGCCGCCGCTCTCGTTCTGCAAAATGAATTAAAGGCGGATCTGACTGTGGTGGTTTGTGCCTGGAAAGATGAAGTCGGCCTATGGGCCCGGACTTTTCCTTCGGTCAATCTCGTTCTCGTCGGTGAACAGGATGCCCGCGCTGTGGCCGAAGTCATCGTCAGCGCCAGACAGAAAGGGCAAAAAGTCTGCCTGCTGCGCATCGGCCTGAATGATCCTTTATTGGAGGAAGTGGTGCGTAAATCCCGCTCCAATGTCGTGCCCTGCCACGTTATGAACTACGAGCAACCCGACCTGCGGCTGGGCCATAAACCCATGGAATGCCTGGGCGTCCCCGGTTGCTTTGCCCTGGGTGTTGGTCATCTCGTCAAAACGGCAGATTTTAACGGAGCATCATTTAAACAAGACTGGGACGAATTGAATGCCCAGTTGGCCGAACTGCATCCTGCGTTCCAGGGGCATCTGGGCCGCTCCTGCATCTCCGGCCTGAAGGCCCGTCAGTTCAAAACGACTATCATCGACACCTTCCAAGGAGGACGTTCCCTTTCCGGCGGCATGTTGCTGGCCGTGGCCTGGGAACTCTCGTCTTGGATCCGGAAAAGCATTCCGGACAAACGTGTGGGCATCGTCCTGCCCCCTGGACTCGGCGCAACCGTGGTCAATCTCGCGTGTGTGCTCGCCGACAAGACGCCGGTCAATTTGAATTTCACCATGGGCCGGGCCGGAAACGAGTCCGCCATCAAAACTTCCGAGCTGCGTTTCATCTTCACGGCAGAGACCCTGGTGAAAAAACTGGAGGATTTTCCCTGGACCAGCGAACGCATCGATCTGCCTTCCCTCCTGAAACTTTTCGATAAAAAACAACTGCTCTGGAAACGCGTGAAAGTTTTCTTCCTTGGGGCTGACCAGTTGGCCGAGAACATCGGTGTGCCGGAGCATGGGGGCGAAGCTGAAGCGGGGTTGTTGTTCACCAGTGGGAGTTCGGGCGAACCCAAGGGCGTTGTTCTTTCCCACAAGAACATCATTTCCAATGTGGCCCAGATCCAGGCCATTCTTCCTCCGACTCTCGTAGCCTCCCTCATGGGATGTTTGCCCATCTTCCACAGTTTTGGGTTCACCGCGACTCTCTGGTGGCCTTTGATTTCGGGGCCACAGGTCGTCAGTTACATTTCGCCGCTGGATGTGGGTAAGATTGTCGAAGCGATTGAAAAGTATCAGATCGAATTGCTTATCACCACGCCGACCTTCCTCCGCAGTTACCTGCGCAAGGCCGGGAAAGAGCAGTTGGACAGCCTGAATCTCGTTGTGACCGGTGCGGAAAAACTGCCACCACCGCTGCGTGAGGAGTTTGATGCCAAATTCGGCGTGCCGGTCTGTGAAGGCTATGGTATGACCGAAGCCACTCCCGTCATTGGCGTGAATGTTCCGGCCATGGGGGTGATCAAACTCTGCGGCAAACCAAATCCGAGCAAAAAAGACGGGACGATCGGACGACCCTGCCCGGGCATAGCCATCCGTGTATTCCAGCCGGGCACGGAAGAGGAACTGGCGGTCAATCAGAGCGGCGAAATCTGGTTTAAAGGCCCGAACATTTTCGGCGGTTACCTGAAAGACCCGGCCAAGAGTGCGCTGGTGTTGAGTGATGGTTGGTATAAGACGGGCGACATCGGTCATCTCGATGGCGATGGCTTCCTGCATATCGAAGGCCGGCTGAGCCGTTTTTCGAAGATTGCCGGAGAAATGGTGCCCCACGGAACAGTAGAGCAACATTTGATGGATGTTTTAAAGACGGGGCCGGAGGATGAGCTGGGGGTGGTGATCGTCGGCGTGACGGACGTCCAGAAGGGCGAAGCTCTGGTGGCATTGGTTACGCGGGAGGTGGATAAGGAGGTGGTTCGGAAAGGATTTGCTTCCAAAGGCCTGCCTAACCTCTGGGTGCCAAGACAGTATGTGTTGATCGCGCAGGTGCCACTCCTGGCCAGCGGAAAGTTGGATCTGAAAAATTGTCAGAAACTTGCCGCAGATTCTTTGTAGGGCGTTTCGGTGAAATGATGCGGCGGCACACCGTGCCGCCGTGCAGTTAAATAGAAGGGGACAGGTCTCTCCTTTCCAAACAACCCACGTAGAATAAAGGCAGAATATCTTCAGTCATCAGGATATTACTGAGGTGGATACTTACATAGCCAACCTGGAGGCCTAAAGCCTGCCGACTTTTATCAGGCATCCTAACACTAATTTAATGAAAGCCGACAGGTTGGTCGCCATTTTACTTTGAATGTCCCGTTCAGGCCTTACCTTATCCCCAAACAAATGAAATACATGAGGGGAACTGGGGGCGGCAACGGTAGAGAGCCGGACAGGTGGCATGGATTCCGGGGGCTATTTTCTTGATATCACTATTCTTATGCGTCTGATCATCCTCCACCACGATTACACTGACCTTCGGGACAAAGATGCCTATTTCATTTATTCCTTGATTCCACACTGGCAGAGACGTGGGATTGAAGTAAAACACTGGACAGGAACCCGTGATCTGCCCGAAGGCGATGCGGTGTTGGTTCACGTGGACCTGAGCGTGGTTCCCAGTCGTTTTCTGAAGGCCGCCCTCCGGTATCCTTTGGCTTTCAACAGCCGTATGGAGGACATCCGCAAAAGTGCCTTGCCCGGCAGAAACCTATGCCTGGCAGCCTCCTCCGCGTTCCTGGGTGCCGTCGTGGTCAAGACCGAATTGAATCATGGAGGCATCCCCGAGAAACTTTTCTTTCAAAAAAGACGTCTGAGCCTGCCTCTTGTTGAAAGTTGGGATCTCTTCCGGGCCAGCCGTCTCGTGGAACCGCTCACGTATCCTGTCTATGGCTCCGCCGCAGAAGTGCCCGGCAACATTTGGAAAGACCCCAGGTATGTGGTGGAGAAATTTCTGCCTGAAATGGAAGGGAACAATTATGTGCTCCGCTATGCCTATTTTCTGGGAAAGGCCCGGATCGGATATCGTATCCTCGGCAAAAACCCTATTCTACGTTGGGCGGGAAAAGTGGCTGAGGAGCATTCGCCTATTCCCCCGGAAGTGTCTGCTTTCCGTGAAAAAATCGGACTTGATTATGGGAAAATTGATTTTGTTGTACATCAGGGCGGGGCGGTGATTTTGGATGTCAACAAAACCATCGGAGGACCTGCAGCCAGCCTGGTTGAAGAACCGCTGGCGGCAGCTCTGGCGGAAGGATTGCCTTTTTGAGGAAAGGAACAAACTTTAAAGCCTGCCGATGCTGCCCCGACAATGAGCCGCGCCGCAATGACAGACAAAAGGGGAACTGATTTCGTCTTCCGTTTCCATATAATCAAAAGTGATTTCTTCGCCCTGCTTGATGGGATTCAATACTAGCAGTTCTTTCCCGCCCCAGCGGCTATTGGGCGAACAGGAATGGTTGATGAAACGAAGGGGCGGCTTGGTGTCATAGTGCTCGTTGTCATACCGGATGCTGAAGCGTGTTGCGCTCGGCAGGATGGCCCCGTCAAGGCGGGCAATGATTCCGCCGGGAGTGAAAGCCCTCATGGCCCTGACAGCCAGACCCTTGGGGTGAAAGGTGCTGACTTCCAAATGACCCACGGCGTTTTCCTGACCAGGTAGCTGTGCTTCCATAAGAGAAACCGACTGTGTGAAGCTGAGAGCAAAGAAGCAAGCAGATCTTTCTTAAGAATAGCCAAAAGGCGGGAGTTCGTTTATTAAAAAAAGGTATGAATTCTGGATCCAAAAACAAACAACAACGTGGTGGTGTTCTTAAAGTAATTCTTATCATCATGGGTTCCCTGGCCCTCCTCTTCGTCGTGGGGGCTGTCGGGATAGGCTTTTACACAAAAAAGAAAATTGATGAGGCCGGCGGCATGCAGGGTTTCGCTTCCAAGATGATGGCCAAGGGCATCGACGCACTGAAACCTGAACTAGAAAAAGTTTTGTCAGCGAACGATATCCAACGCCTCAACCAGGATATTACCGCCCTGAAGGAACAGGCGACCAATCTCAGCCAGGCACAAATCGAAGCTGTGGCCAACTCCCTTCAGAAGTTGGCGGAGAAAATGCAGAGTGGGGCACTGACCGAAGCAGACGCCAAAACCTTTGTCGATGAATTGTCCGCCGTCTTGAAGGAGCCAGCCCCGGCTGCTGTGGAGTAAAGAATGGCTGTCGTGGCATCGGCAAACCCTACCATGATTGCGCCGTAGCAGCATTCAAGCCGGATAAGACGGGCGCAATGAGCGAAACCCTTGCTGCCAAGCGCCGTTGAAAAGCAGCGAGGCGATTCTGTTTGCTGCTTTATCGGACGCAAATCAGGTTTGGATGCCTTCCAAGGAAAGAGGCCTGCGCGGCCGGTTACGGCGTTGTGCCGGAGGTAGTTGGCTTTCGGCCCAGGCAATGGTTTTCTGGATGGCCAGCCATCGCTCGCGGGCATCCCAAGCCTTGTCCCGTTTTGCTTCTTCGCGGTTTTTGTCAGTTGCCGATATGCCTCCATCTTGCAAAGATTTTTTCAAAGAGTCAATGGCCTCTACTAACACTTGTATGCGCGCCTGCTTTTGTTCTGCGGAAGGTAAAGCCGGTTGACATTCCAGCATATGACGATCACTTAGACTCAGATACGGAACTCCTGAGCCGGTTGTTTTGGCGGCAGCACTTTTCCTGCACTCCTCAAGGCGGTTATCGAGGCCGAGAACCTGCCGGAAAATGTCGAGAGCCCCGGACGAAGAAGTAAGACAAAACAAGCTTTGCGTTTTCAGCCATGCGGGGTTTTCCGGAACAGGGTTCCAGGTCGTTTCGCTTGCTCCCCAGGAAGCCTCCAGATTCCGAAGGGCCTGATTCAACCGGCCTAGATTGTTGTCCTCGTCCCTGACCCAGACGTCCACATCGAAAGTCAATTCCGGACGGTGGTTGAGAAGAAAATTCATGCCACCGATCAGAAGATAGTCCACCCCGGCCTCATTCAAGGTCTCCAGGATGTGGTCAACGTTCATGGGTTCAGGCTGCCACTCTCCCGGATGATCAACAATGGGAAAAGAAGCTGTGAATCCCCGGCTTTAAACGTAGGATAAGAAAGATTTGAAGCTGGAAGCATGCAACGCACAACCGGAATTTACCGCTGCAGCGTCCCGCCTTTGCGCGACATGCGGGATGTGCTGCAATGGTGTTCTTTTTCAGTCGGTCGTTCTTCAACCAGCTGATCCGGTCAAGGAACTGAAGGCTCTGGGATTCCGGCTCAAAACCAAGCGTGAACAGACGTCCTTTGCCCAGCCCTGCACCGCTTTTCGAGGTTCGAGTTGCGCTGTCTACGACAAGCGACCCCAGCGTTGCCGTCTTTTCAATTGTCGACAATTACTGAAGCTGGAGTCCGCTGAAATAACGGAAGAAACTGCGTTGGGAAAAATCGAAGAAGCCCGTAAGCGAAGCGATTGCGTGAAAGAACTCTTACTGAAAGCTGGCTCGACCAACCTGAAACGTCCGCTCGCCACACGTTATGAACTCGTCATGGCCCAGCCGGTTGAGAGTTTGACGGATCCCCTTGCTGAAATCCGTCAGAAACTGACGGATGCCATGGCGGGGTTGGAAGAATTCCTAAGAAAAGAGTTTCGGATTGAGCCCGCTAAAAACGCGAAAAGTCGCGAATAAAGGAGTGCTGTTCAGGGTGTAGGCCACTGACCTCAGCGGGCGGGGACTTCTTGTGTAGGGGACGCGCTCCCCGCTTTCCAGGATGAATAAATAGGGAGGCGAAAGAGCGCTTCCCCTACAATCCAAAAGCAGAAATTTCCTTAGACCAACTTTACCAATTCCTTGGGCATAGGAGAAATAAAGGCCATGTCTTTTCCGGTCTTGGGATGGGGAAAAGTCAGGCCAGTGGCATGCAGGGCCAGACGACTGGCCGAATCGGTTTTGGCTCCGTATTTTCCATCGCCGATAATCGGGCACCCTGCCTCGGAGAGATGAAAACGTGCCTGATGGCGGCAGGAGGTTTTCATGCTCAATTCAACCAGCGTGCGCTTTAGGGCTGTGGCGAGAACGTGGTAATAAGTCAGGGCATGGGTGCCTGCGCCCTTGCGGGTCACGGCATAGACTTTGAAGGGATTGCTTTCGTCGAGGAATGAATCAAAAGAACCTGTCTCGGCAGGAAGGCGACCTTCGACGACCGCTTCGTATTTCTTTTCCGTGTTGTCCCAGGTTGCCAGGACTTTTTCTTTGGCTTCCAGAGTTTTGGCAAAAATCATCAGGCCCGAGGTTTCCTTATCCAAGCGGTGGATGACAAAGATGCGTCCAGGTTGCCCGCTTGGCGATTCAAGGTATTCGCAGAGTTGGATGTAAACGGTTTTCTCCTGTTCGCCGGTATTGGCCGTGCTGAGCAGGCCGGAGGGTTTATCAATGACGATGAGCTGGGAGTCTTCGAACCAGATCTTCAGAATTCCGCCAGGCATCTTCTGCGGCACGGCATGAGGGTCGGAACGGATGGCGACGACATCGCCGGGAGAGAGCGGATGATCGAATTGCGTGACGGGGCGACCATTGACCAATACTGCCTGAAATTTAAGCCAGGTGCGGATTTGTTTTTTCTTCAGGTCGGGCCAGGAAGCAAAAAGATGTTCGAGCAACTTGGCCCGCTCGGAGACCGTGATCGGTTTGGGCATCTTTAAGTTTATGAAATAAACTCAAAGAGAACAACAACCTTTGCTCGTTGGATTTTTAAGTTTTAAGAGTCGCCGTGGAGACCTGACTGCTGCCTTGGACGTCTCGCCCAAGGCTCTTGATCTGAGATTTAACTATTTGATCATCCGCAGGTCATTTGCAGTCCGTCTGTGCCTGCCTCGAGCCTTGCGGGGTTGAGACGGCGGCATTTAAAGCGGCGTCTCACAGAGACGTCCCACAAAATAAACCAGGTGATTCAATCCTTCAGCGCAAGATTCCGCATCGGTTTCCACGCTACATCAAGATTCTTGAGTTCCATGACCAGATCCTTCAAAGGCCAGACAGTAACGCGAACGCCGAGGGTTTGAATCTGGATGACGTGGCCACCCACGCGCGATTCCTTTTCATATCCATGAAGGTGAAGGGGCAGCCCTTCCACCGAAATGATGTTTTGAATGGTGGGGTTGGCGGCGTAAATGCCGCCAACGCTCCAGTCGCCTTTTTCGTGCTCGGCCAGTTTGAGATTGTTTTTGGCGTTATAACCGTCGACAAGTTTCAGCCCTTCGAGAGGAAGATAAAAAGCGGAGGCGTATTTCACATAAGTGCAGGGTCCGCTGATCAGGACGGCGGCGAGCCCGACATTTTCCTGCACCATCTTTTCCTGGATCCAGAGATGGACATTTTCAGTGGCCGGGCACTCCCATTGAAGAGCTGTCTCGGGTTGGCAGACCGCTACGGCAAGAAAAGGATAGGCCGCTGCTGACTCTTTGCCTTCGACCGAGGGGCTGATCAGTTCAGGGCCTTTGAGGCAGGGACCCTGTTCATGTAAGTCAATAACATGCATGGGATTTTCGCCCTCGGGATCCGACCATAAGACACGGGGTTCTTTCACGGTTCCTTGAATAATGGTTTCGCCATTCCGTTTGAACCAGTTGGTCGTGCCGATACCGATCAACGGCCAGTCGCCAGGAAAACGGGCCAGTTCCGCAGAGACGGATTCCCAGTCCACCGTGTGGTAGAAATCGCCACGAAGCAAACGTTCCACGGTGTTGTAGGAAAAGAGAATGGGGCGGGAGGCTTTGGGCATGCGTTTAGAGTTTTGGGTTTTGCGTTTTAAGTGAAAGAAAAATCTTTTTTAACCACGGATTTCAGGTTTTAAAATCTCATCTATTTATCCGTTGGCAACGCGGAGGGACGAGCGCAGACCACCCGCCTTAGGTGGGTCTCGTCTGTGGTCCGAATGGAGCCGGGCCCTCCAAACACAATTTCATGGGCGGATGACAATTTCGGGCTAGATGTTTTTGGATGCGTTTTGTCAAAGGCCAGCGATGGATGAGCACGGCGGAACCGGAACTGGGCCTGGGCCTGGTTCAGGAAGCAGACCGCCGCCAGATCCGACTCTTTTTCCCGGCTTCCGAAGAAACACGCATTTATTCCGTGGACTCGGCCCCCATCGAGCGTGTGCTTTTCAAGACCGGCGACCGCGTTCGCACGCAGGA
This sequence comes from Methylacidiphilales bacterium, assembly GCA_038250235.1. Classification (GTDB taxonomy): domain Bacteria; phylum Verrucomicrobiota; class Verrucomicrobiia; order Methylacidiphilales; family JAAUTS01; genus JAAUTS01. The sequence continues at coordinate 10,268 of JBBSCO010000021.1, forward strand.
GGGCTTGGAATTTCTCGTGGGCAAGAGTGAGGAAATCGATGGGCTGCTGCATTACAGCAACGGAAGCAACCATACCTCGGAAGCCGACCTGGCCGACACCATCAACCTGGCCACAGCGGACAGACGATTGCTGGATGCCCGACCTGATCCGGGACAGCTTTTCAATCTTCGCCGCCAGGCCCTCCATCATCGCAGTTGGATCCAGCGTCATCCCTCCCACGGCTATCTTGGGGCACGCATGGACCTGATCCCGCATCAGATGTATATCGCCCACGAAGTCGCGGAACGCCGGAGTCCGCGTGTGTTGTTATCGGACGAAGTGGGTCTGGGAAAAACCATCGAAGCCTGCCTGATTCTGCATCGCCTCTATGTCCGGGGCCAGAGCGGCCGGGTCTTGATTCTGGTCCCGGAGCCCTTGATCCATCAATGGTTTGTGGAGCTGTATCGCCGTTTCAATTTGACCTGTGCAATTTTCGACGAAGCCCGCTGCGCCGCCATTCACAAAGAGGGCGGCCTGGGGGTGGAGGCGAATCCTTTTCTGGATGAACATCTGGTTCTGACCAGCACTACGCTCTTTACTAAATATCCCGAACGGCTGCAGCAGGCTTTGCTGGCGGACTGGGGTCTGGTCATTGTGGACGAGGCTCACCATCTGAAATGGTCGCCGGTGCCGGAAGAGGTCAGTGCCGAATATAGGATGGTCGAAGCTTTTGGAAAAATTTCTCGTGGATTGTTGCTCCTGACCGGAACACCTGAACAATTTGGGGTGGAAGGACACTTTGCCCGGCTGCATTTATTGGACCCGCAGCGTTTCCATGACCTTGAGACCTTTCGGAAGGAAACCGAGCGTTATCATGAAACCGCCGAAGTGGTGGACAAATTGATCGCCGGACACGCTCCAAGTGCGTCGGAAATCAAAGCCATCCAAAAACTGTTTGCCGGAAGAGACGACATCAAGGCCCAGCTCTTACTGATTGGGAAGGAAACGGCTGAATCGGAAGAAGCTCGCGAGCAACTGATTGATGACCTTCTGGACAGGCATGGCACGGGGAGGGCGGTTTACCGCAACACCCGCGCGGCCGTTCCGGGTTTTCCGAAACGGAAGATTCATCCTGCACCTTTGAGTTTTCCGGCGGCTGATGCCGGTGCGGCGGAGGTGGCCGCGAATGAAATTGGTTTTGAGCTGGGTCTGGTGGAAAAGCTTTTCCGTAAAACCATCGACAGAGATCCACGGGTGGAGTGGATGGTCAAACTGTTGAAGAAACATCCGGACGAAAAATTCCTGCTCATCTGCCGTTATAAAAAACGGGCGGAACAGCTGTATGAGGCGGTGAAGGCCAAGGTCGGTGTTTCCATGACCATCTTCCACGAAGACCAGACCATCATCGAGCGCGACCGAAACGCGGCCTGGTTCAGTCGCCCGGCACCGGATGGGGCCAGGCTCCTGATTTGTTCGGAGATCGGCAGCGAAGGCCGCAACTTCCAGTTCGCCCATCATCTCGTCCTATATGATCTGCCGGTTGATCCGGAGTTGTTGGAACAACGTATCGGCCGACTGGACCGTATCGGCCAGCGCGAGACCATTCATCTGCATGTTCCTTTTTTTAAGGGCTCGGGGGCAGAGGCTCTGTTCCGTTGGTTCCATGAAGGGATCGACGCTTTTTCGCATCCCATCCAGGGCGGATCGCTTTACCTCGACGAATTTATGTCGCGTTTAAAAAAGCTTCTGCAAAAAGAACAGGTTGAACAGGCCGGGCTGGAGAAACTGATTGCGGATACCGTGGTCTTTCGGAAAGTGCTTTTGAAGAAATTCGAAAGCGGCCGCGACCGTTTGCTGGAATGGCACTCCTGCCGGCCGGACAAGGTGTCTTCTCTGATTGCGGATATTCGTGAACTGGATCAAAAGCCGGAACTGGCGGATTTCTTGTTGGAAGCCTTGGATCATTTCGGGGTGCATGTGGAAAAGCTGGGAGAGCGTGAAGGCCCCGGAGGAAAAGGAAACCGGAGCTGGCTGCTCATGCCTGGGCACCTGATGACGGATCAACTAACCGTTATTCCTCCGGAAGGCAAGATGATCACCTTTGATCGAGCCGTGGCCCTCGACAGGGACGATGTGGATTTCATGACCTGGGACCACCCGTTGGTTGTCTCGCTGATGGACCTCTTGTTAGGTTCCGAGGCAGGTAACGCCGCCTTCTCCGAGGTCAAGGCATCAAAGGACCTACCGTCCGGATTGTATGTCGAAATGATCCATCTGCTGGAAGGCTCCTGTCCCGCCCGTTTTGATCTGGCGCGCTTCTTGCCCGTGACACCGATACGGGTTTTGTTGGATGCCAAAGGTCAGATATCCGAGGAAGCTTCGTTGAAAGCCTTGGATTCGGTAACGGCAGCGGACGCCGCCCGACATGCCCTGAGCGGACAAGGAGAGGCTCTGAAACCCCTCATGGACAAATGGAAAGGGCTGGCGGAGAAAGAAGCGGAAAGCCGGGCGGAACAGCTTCGTTTACAGGTTCAAAAAACCATGAGCCAGGCTTTGGGTCGTGAGATGGAGAGAGCCCTGGATCTCCAGAAGAAAAACGGAAAAAGCGGGGCCAGTGAAATGACTCTATTAAAACAGGAGCAGGCAGCCTTGGCTCATTCCATCAAAGAAAGCCGTCTTCGACTTGATGCCGTGCGATTGATTCGGGTATCGTAAGCCGGAACCATTCAGGCTTCTTCCCTTAAAATACAGGTGCAAACGCAAAATTAAGAGAGACTTTGTCCGAGGAGTGCCCTTGAGCAGGTTCAGCGAAAAGAGGCGTTGATTGTCAGTGAATGTTCAACCCCGTCGCCCCGAGTTTAAGCGTCTTTAAGCCTGTTTCGCGGGCAATCAACTCAATACTTACGGCCTAACTACATCGCGTGTAGCAACGTTATCCTTCGTCAGATGCTCAAGAACACGGGGTCAGTCGTTAACAATTAACACAATCTTAACGGGTTTAGTGCCTGTATGCGTTATCGCGATCACCGATTCTTGACAATTGACTAATTAAGATCACTTTGCTCATGCCTCATTTGTTCCGCATCTTTTTGCGCGGAACCTTCCAACTTTAGGCTTGTATCTGTGCCCGATGTCTTTGCAGCCCAAAGCCAAACTGTCGCCAGTTAAGATGCGGACTGTGTCACTGTGTCACAGCCTTCTATTTCCTCCTTCTGTAAACCGTTGACTATCAACGACCATTTAGATATTCCAGGTGGCCCTGATCTTGCATTGTATGGAGGAGAACATTTTAAGGAGCACCACATATTATGAGCCGTATTTTAGGAATTGATTTAGGAACGACGAACTCGTGCATGGCTGTCATGGAAGCCGGTAAGGCCGTCGTTCTGGAAAACTCGGAAGGGTCACGCACGACTCCTTCTGTTGTCGCCTTCACCAAGAGTGGCGAACGCGTGGTCGGCCAGGCCGCCAAACGCCAGGCTGTTACGAACCCGAAAAACACCATTTTCTCCGTCAAACGTCTGATCGGTCGCAAAGCTTCCGAGGTTCAAGAGGAAACCAAGCGTCTTCCCTACAAGGTCGCCGAAGGCAAACATGGCCAGGCTTGTGTCGAAGTCGAAGTGAACGGTGAAAAGAAGACCTACACTCCGGAAGAAGTTTCTTCCTTCATTCTTTCCAAGCTGAAAGCCGATGCCGAAGCCAAGCTCGGTGAAAAAATCACCCAGGCCGTCATCACGGTTCCCGCCTACTTCAACGACAGTCAGCGTCAGGCCACCAAAGATGCCGGCAAAATCGCTGGTCTCGAAGTTCTTCGCATCATCAACGAACCTACCGCTGCTTCTCTCGCCTATGGCCTGGAAAAAACCAAAGACGAAAAAATCGCCGTGTATGATCTCGGCGGTGGGACTTTCGACATCTCGGTGCTTTCCATTGCCGATGGTGTTTTCGAAGTGCTCGCGACCAACGGTGACACTCACCTCGGCGGTGACGACTGGGACAACGCCCTGATCGATTTCATCCTGGCTGAATTCAAGAAAGACAGCGGCATTGACCTTCGCGGCCAGGCCGACGCTCTCCAGCGTATTAAGGAAGAAGCTGAAAAAGCCAAGATCGCCTTGTCCTCTTCCCAAGAATTTGAAATCAACCTGCCCTTCATTACGGCCGACCAGACCGGTCCGAAACATATCCAAATCAAGCTGACCCGTTCGAAACTCGAACAGCTCACCGATGGCCTGGCTGAACGGACCAAGAAACCTGTCGCAGATTGTTTGAAGGACGCCAAGCTCACGGCTGCCCAGATCGATGAACTTGTTCTCGTGGGTGGTATGACCCGAATGCCCCGCATCAATGACATTGCCAAGACTCTCGTCAGCAAGGAACCACATAAGGGAGTCAACCCCGACGAGGTGGTCGCCATCGGTGCCGCCATCCAGGGTGGTGTGCTTCGCGGTGAAGTGGACGACGTGTTGTTGCTCGACGTGACCCCGTTGACCCTGGCCATCGAAACCGCCGGTAACGTGGCCACGGCCATGATTCCCCGTAACACGACGGTGCCTACCCGCAAGTCGCAGACTTTCAGCACCTACTCGGACAACCAGCCCGGTGTGGAAATCCACGTCCTGCAGGGTGAGCGCCCCCTGTCCAAGGACAACAAGTCACTGGGTAAATTTCATCTGGACGGTATCCCACCGGCCGCACGTGGAACCCCGCAGATCGAAGTCACTTTCGACATCGACGCCAACGGTATTCTCAACGTCTCAGCCAAGGACCTGGGCACCGGCAAGGAACAGAAAATTTCCATCACCGGATCCGCCAACCTGGACAAGGCAGAGATTGAGCGCATGACCAAGGAAGCCGAAGCCAACGCCGAACAGGATCGTTTGGCCAAGGAAAAGGTTGAGATCCGCAATGCCTGTGACAACACGGCCTATTCTGCGGAGAAGCTTCTCAAGGAACACGCCGACAAAGTTTCTGACGACAAGAAGAAGGAAGTGGAAGAACTCATCGCCAAGGCCCGTGAAACGCTGAAAGGCGAAGACACGGACGCGATGAAGACAGCCACCGACGCGCTGAACACCAAGATCCAGGAAATCTCCACGGAGATGTACAAAAACGCAGCGGCCTCGGCTGGTGCGGCGGGTGGAGCTGGCTCAGGAGCAGGTCCTGAAGCTTCCGCTGAGGAAGCCAAGTCGAAGGAAAAAAGCGAAGACGTGATCGATGCCGACTTTGAAGTGGTCGACAAAGAGAAGAAATAACACTTTTAAACGTGTAGGGCGTATCTGTGAGACGCCGTGGCGGCTCAGTCAGCCGTCCTACAACTAACAAAAAACAAGAAAAAAGGAGAACCCGTATATGGCAGTAAACTTCAAACCCATTGGCGACCGCGTTCTGGTCCAGGCCATTGAAGAGCAGGAAGTCAAAAAGGGCGGCATCATCATCCCCGATACCGCGAAAGAAAAACCACAGGAAGGCAAAGTCATCGCCCTCGGAACCGGCAAACGTGACGAAGAAGGCAAGCTGATTGCTTTCGAAGTCAAAAAGAACGATCGCGTTCTCTACAGCAAATACGGCGGCACCGAAGTCACTGTGGGCGGCGACAAATATCTCGTTCTCCGCGAGGACGACATCCTCGGCGTGATCGAATAAATCACCGATTTATTTCACATTAAAAATTAACCATTTAGCATTAAAAATTAAATATTATGGCAGCAAAACAATTGCAATTCGACGAAACAGCACGCCACTCGCTCCTGCGTGGTGTTGAAAAACTAGCCCGCGCCGTCAAGGCGACCATGGGACCCGGTGGACGCAACGTCGTCCTCGACAAGAAATTCGGATCCCCGACGATCACCAAAGACGGTGTCACCGTCGCCAAGGAAATCGAACTGGAAGACCGTTATGAAAACATCGGTGCCCAGCTCGTCCGCGAAGTCGCCAGCAAGACCAGCGACATCGCCGGTGACGGCACAACCACAGCGACCGTTCTCGCTGAAGCCATCTACAAAGAAGGCCTCAAGAACGTCACCGCCGGTGCCAACCCCACTGAACTGAAGCGCGGTATCGACAAGGCTGTTGAAGTCATCGTCGCCGAACTCGCCAAGATCAGCAAGAAGGTCAAGGACAAGGAAGAAATCCGCCAGGTCGCGACCGTTTCCGCCAACTGGGACAACACCATCGGCGAAATCATCGCTGATGCCCTCGATAAAGTCGGCAAAGATGGCACCGTCACGGTGGAAGAAGCCAAGTCGATCGAAACCACCCTCGAAGTCGTCGAAGGTATGCAGTTCGACAAAGGATTCCTCTCCCCTTACTTCGTCACCAATGCCGAAGCCCAGGAAGCCATCCTCGAAAGCGCCTACCTTCTCATCCACGAGAAGAAAATCAGCAGCATGAAGGACCTCCTTCCTTTGCTCGAAAAAACCGCCAAAAGCAGCAAGCCCCTCTTGATCATCTCCGAAGATGTCGAAGGTGAAGCTCTCGCGACGCTCGTCGTCAACAAGCTCCGTGGAACGATCCAGGTCTGTGCCGTCAAGGCTCCAGGCTTCGGTGACCGCCGCAAAGCCATGCTGGAAGACATCGCCGTCCTCACCGGTGGCCGTTTGATCAGCGAAGACCTCGGCATCAAACTCGAAAACATCGGGTTGGAAGACCTCGGCAAAGCCAAGCGTATCGTCATCGACAAGGAAAACACCACGATCATCGAAGGTGCCGGAAAGAACACCGACATCCAGGGCCGTGTTGCCATGATCCGTCGCCAGATCGAAGAAACAACTTCGGACTACGACCGCGAAAAACTTCAGGAACGCCTGGCCAAATTGGCTGGTGGTGTTGCCGTCATCAACGTTGGTGCCGCAACTGAAACCGAAATGAAGGAAAAGAAAGCCCGCGTTGAAGATGCTCTGCATGCCACACGCGCTGCCGTCGAAGAAGGCATCGTGGCCGGTGGTGGCACAGCCCTCATCCGTGGCCAGAAAGCCCTCGAATCCCTGAAGCTTGAAGGCGACCAGAAGATTGGTGCCGCCATCATCTTCCGCGCCATCGAACAGCCTCTCCGCACCCTGGCCGACAACGCCGGTGTCGAAGGCAGCATCGTGGTTCAGGAAGTCAAGAAGCGCAAAGGCAACGAAGGCTACAACGTCGCCACAGGCGTCTATGAAGACCTCGTCAAAGCCGGTGTCGTTGACCCGACCAAGGTGACCCGTTCCGCTCTGCAGAACGCCGCCTCGATCAGCGGTCTCCTGCTCACCACGGAAGCCATCGTCACGGAAATTCCTGAGAAGGAAGCTCCTGCAGGCGGCGGCGGTGGACATCCCGGTATGGGCGGCATGGGCGGTATGGACTATTGATCTGATAGATCTAGTCCAGCTTAACCAAGCTGAAATTGAAAAAGGCGTCCTCGAAAGGGGACGCCTTTTTTGTTTAATCCCCGAATGTCATTCTGAACGAAGTGAAGAACCCACAGGCAATATCTACAGTCCAGAGGTGATTTAGCGATTTCCCCTTACCACAGCATACGGGCTGTGGGTCCTTCGTCACACTCAGGATGATCTCTGAATATTTGTTGTAGTCCGGGGCCCTGGGCCGCGTCTGTAATTCAGTCTTTTGGGAGAGCCGACTCAGTGCCCCGTCTTACAACGGAATAAAACTTAATACACTTCCGGGATGAACATCTCCGGGGGGACTGGGCGACGCTTGTAGTCTGGATGGTGGATGCGTTCTGGCAGGACGATGGGTTCCCGCGGCACTTCCTGAAAAGGAACCTGTTGCAGCAGATGGTGAATGCAGTTAAGCCGCGCCCGTTTTTTGTCCACGGCCTGCACGATATACCATGGAGCCTCGGGAATGCTGGTGCGGTCCAGCATGATTTCCTTCATCCGTGTGTAATCCTCCCAACGACGGCGCGACTCCAGATCCATGGGGCTGAGCTTCCATTGTTTCAAGGGATCATTCACACGGCAACTGAATCGGAATTCCTGTTCTTCGTCCGTGATGGAAAACCAGTATTTAATCAGCTGTATGCCGGAACGGATCAGCATTTTTTCAAACTCGGGCACGCTTCGGAAAAATTCTTCATATTCTTCATCGTTGCAGAAACCCATGACCCGCTCCACTCCGGCCCGATTGTACCAGCTGCGATCAAAGAGAACCATTTCGCCAGCGGCTGGCAGGTGAGCAATATAACGTTGAAAATACCATTGGGTTTTTTCCCGGTTGTTGGGGGCGGGCAGTGCGGCCACGCGACAGACACGGGGATTCAGGCGCTGGGTGATGCGCTTGATTGAGCCTCCCTTGCCAGCGGCATCGCGTCCTTCGAACAGAATGACAATCTTTTGGCCCGATGCCACCACCCAGTCCTGGAGCTTGACCAACTCGGCCTGCATCCGGAACAGTTCCCGGAAATAGGTCCGACGGAATTCTTTGTGAGCTTCGCGCTCCTTGTCGTTCTGTGGGCTTCTGCTTCCAGCAGGATCTTCGTCCTCCAACTCAAGCTCCAGCTCTTCATCAAAGCTGTCGGCCATTTCCCGATGGATGCGCTGGATCAGTTCCGCCGCACTATTGGATTTCGCTTTGCTCATAATGAACAGATTACGAAATGGTTCAGGCCTTTTTCTTGGCGGACTTCTTTGGGCTTTTAACGGCTTTGGATTTCTTTTGTTTGGCTGCTTTGGCCGCAGCTATTTCCAGTTTGTGGAGAAAGTCATCCGCCACCTCGCCAATCAGATCTATGGAGAAGGCCGCTTTATCGTAATTGCCCTCTTTGAGATATTTCCAGGCCAGATCGGTACGGGAGTTGATCAGTTGCAGGGCCTTGGCGTAGGAGCGCTCGAGGGGTTTCGATGGTTGATACATATTGGATGACATAGGTGAATTAAGAGGCAGGCAGGGTGAGAGGAGTAAGGCAATCAGGTGACAGTTGCACGACAAAAGTTCCGCTGGTTTCCAGGGAGATTTGTTATTACTTGAATAAACGTAAAATATATAGTATTGTTTTCTTGCTATGAAAAAGTCGGAAGATTTGTCACAGGCTTTTTTACTCAAACATTTTCCGGGCCGTCATAAAATGTCCTCCTCCGTTCCTTCGGAAGTTTCCAGGCGGAATTCGGTTATTGTTGCAACGACTGCATTAATTCTGGCCATTCTTACCTCGGTTATTCTCTACAAGCAAACTACTGCCAAGCTGGAGAAGGAACACACGATCCGTATCGTTCTGGAGCAGCGTTTGCAGGAAATGGAAAACGAAGCGGATGATCAGCGAAAAGCCAGCCGTTTTGCGGAATTGCATCTTGCAGGGTTCGTCAAAGAGCTGAAGGAATGGGAAGCGGGAGCGATCAAGGATGAAAAAATATGGCTTAACCGGGTCATTGATAGCCTTGAAAAATCTTCCCTGAGCGCGCGGGATGAACCTAAGGCCCCACTCACCAGAGAAAAGACGCCCCCTGAAATAGCTCAAGGATTGCCCCCCTGGAAAACAGCTGAGTAAAGCGGCTACCCTTGGAGCAGGCCTGGTCCAGTGAGGAATCAGAAAAGAGGAATGAGCGATCCCATGTCCAAACGCGGGCACTTATTCACAGCCGTTTCGATAAACTCGTACCGCTTGGTACAAATTCTGCTTAATCTGGGATTACGGAAGGTTTGCCGGAGTTCTTGATGAAACATTCAAACAATCTGACCCAGGTACTTTTGCTGCGCCGTTTTCCGGAACATCATCGGATGTCCCGCCCGCATTTATCAACCTTCGATCTGAAAAAAATCCTGTTTTTTGTCTGTAGTGGAACCTTGATGGCGTTGCTGACAGCTGGAACCCTGATGCACTGGTCCTGGAAGGCCGTGCAGGAGGAAAAAATCGCCAGGCAACAGTCTGACGAACGATTAGAGCGCATGCACTACGAAGTCGAACGCCTCCAGCAATTGAGCCAGTACTCGGCAAACGAGCATCTCGACCTGGCGAAAACATTGCATGAGGTGGTGGAGAGTGGTCAGGGCGACCAGAAGCTGTTTCTCTCCCTGATGGTTCCGGAAGCCCTGCGCATCCAGATCAGCCACGGTATTCCGGCCTCGGCGACGGTGGCGATGTCGATTTATGAAAGTGCCTATGGAAGGAGCCAATTGGCGGGTGTGGCCAACAATTTTTTCGGTATCAAGGCCTTTGCCTCAGTTTGGGACGGGCCCACTGTTTACACTGCCACACGGGACAATGGACGAAAAACCAAGGCCTATTTCCGTCAGTATCCTGATATTGAAGCGGCGGTGCTGGGCTACGCCACGTTTTTAAAAAACTCGGATCGTTACGCGCAGGCATTCAAGCATCGGGATGGCCCCGGTTTTGTCGCCTCTGTTTTGAAGGCCGGCTATTGTCCGGACGGGGATTACCATGAAAACATTCTTTCCATCATGGAGAGGCATCAATTGGCGAAATTGGATCTGCCTGTAAGAACCGTGGACGCTGGGAAGACAGATAGAGAAGGTGACCGGAAAATTGCGGGGATTCAGACACTTCCGCCTTGGGAAAAAAAGACGGAAGCGGATTTTTGATTTTTGTATTTAGCATCACGGATCTCCCATCGGCCCTAGGGCTGTAGTTTCAGTGTGGTTCATTCTTTAGCGAAGTTGGATGAAACCCGGCGGCGGCAAACCGTGCCGTCCTACGATGTTCTCTATATTTAGGCATTATCACGGGAGGAGCTGTCAGGGTGGGCTTCTTATCCAGCGACAACAGGGTGTGTGATTTGTCGGAGAACCCGGTTTTAGTGGCAGTTGTTTTTATCCCGGAAAAGCTCATCATGCTGGAAGTGAAAGCGTGTGTATGTCAGAGCTTCCGAGGGCTTTTAATAGGGGCTGCGGTTGTGTGTATTCAGGGTTTGTTCCCACAGGGAATAGAAGCCAGGGATCTTTCCTGGAAGCTGAAGAATGTCTCCAGGCAACCAATCGAAAAAGGTCTGGATCAGGTGCAATTTACTTCCCGGAAAAACGATACTCAAGTGAGGTTGGCCCTGGCCTGTTTCCGGGCCCCGGATTTTGAGCTGATCGTCATTGATAACGGGCGGGATCTTTCCCGTCCTCGCTATGCCTCGCTGGCACGGGCTCTCATGGATCAGGGATGTGTTGCCGGAATGAATGGCAGCTTCTTTTCAAGGGAGGAGGGAAAACCCAAGGGTCTGGTGGTGGCAGATGGGAAACTCATTAATAGCTTTGATCCGCATGCCCTGCTGGATGCCTGTCTCGTTGTCAGGGAAGGAAAGTTGTCCTTGGTGCCGATTGATACGTTCAGGCTGGATGAAAAGGTGACTCAGTTGTTGCAATCGAACCCATGGCTCGTGCACAAGGGAGTGGCTGCATCTCCTGAGGGAGAGCGCCGTTCCTTGCGCACCTTTGTGGCAACAGATGGCGAATCCGGCTGGATTCTGGGGCATGCACGCCATTGCACTTTGAGGGAACTTGCCGGGATTCTGGCTTCGGAGGATTTTCAAAAAATACATCCGGTGCAGGATGCCATCAACCTGGACGGGGGTTCCTCTTCCGGGCTGTGGATACGTGGCGTCGGGAGTTCGCCTCTTTATTGGAAAGAATCCACCACCGTGCTGAATTTTATCGGTATCCGCAGGATACCTGAACTAAAATGAAATGTCGGGTGACAGGCCCTGGATCGTTGGCTTTGTAGGAAGAAGGGCCTGATAGCCTTCGCGGAAACTGGGATAGGTGGGTTGCCAGCCGAGCGCACGGAGTTTGCGATTGGAAATCCGGCGGTTGCTGTCGCCGCGTTTGCGGCTGACGGGTTCCAAGTTGAATTCTGCCGGGGGTCTGTTCAAGGTCTGTGCAATCCAAGCAAGGATGTCGCGATGTGTGGCTGGGCAATCGTCGCTGACATTGAAAACTTCCGGGCACTTCGGATGATGTTCCAAGAGGAAGAGGGCAGCAGAAACGGCATCGTCGCGGTGAATCTGATTGAGGTAACGATCCGGATTTCCCGGCACGGGCCCGGAGGCCTCCAGATAACGCCTGAGCATGATACCTCTGCCTTCGCCATAGATGGCACTAAGTCGGAGCACAAGGCCGCCTGCGGAAAGTGCCACCTGTTCTGCCTGGAGCAGAATGCTTCCATTTCCGCTGCCGGGTTCGGTGGGGGAGGATTCATCGACGAGGCTGCCATCGGTCTGTGAGAAAACGGAGGTGGAGCCTGTGTAAAAAAAAGTGCCGCCCGGCTTCAGAGCCCCAATGGACTGCTTCATGCCATCGACATAAATCTGTTGATAGTCTTCAGGACTGCCCCCACGGGTGGAGGGGCAATAAAAGATGGCGTCGAACTGTTGTTGATAACGGGCCCAGCTTTGCGGAGATCGGAGATCGTCGACGATGACCTGCAGGCCTGAGGAAGAAACCTTTTGTCCCGAAGTTTCCGAAAACACCCAGCCGGTGACCTCATGGCCGCGGGATTTCAGGTTGATACCGAGAGGGAGCCCGATGTAGCCACAACCTGCGATGAGAATGTTCATAGAATCCGGGAAACCTTGGACTTGAAGAAGCCAGAGAAGAAGCTTAGGCTTGTTTTTCAGTTCAAGCAAGGGTGAGTGGCAGAGCGGTTGATTGCGGCAGTCTTGAAAACTGCTTTAGCGCAAGCTAACGGGGGTTCGAATCCCTCCTCACCCGCATTCACGCGGGCCCCGTGACAGCGGGAGTCCTTTGTTGATTCGAGCCGGAGCCGCGTTTGCCCGTCGCGAAGTGAAGCGATACTTTTTTCTGAACCTGGTTTCAGAAGCTGAAACCGCTGAAGAAATTACTCTTCATATTTTTCCGTAGCGGCGGCTAATCCCAGACCACCAAACATAATTAAAGCGCCTATGGCCAAAAGAACCCAATAGACGGGGTAAAGAAAATGCCACAGCTCCAGTCCGAGCATAAGCACCATGAGGCCTATGAGGCCGGTGCCATTTAAAAAAATAAAGTAACCGAGAATTTCCCGCTTGGACATGGGATTAGTTTTAAGTTTTAGTTTTGAAATTTCAAGGAGGAAGTTGTGGAGAACTATGTGAAAAGATTGCCGAGGCGCACTGCTGCCTCTACATTCCCGCGATGTCCTTTCAGCAACAGATCAACGCCGCCATCGGGTATTTCAACCTGGGGATGACCGATGATGCCTTGGCGGAGCTGGAAAACATGCAGGGAGCGGAAGCCATGCGGCCTGAAACCATTGCACTGAAAGTATCCATTCAGATGCGGAAAGGTCTCTGGGAGAAAGCTTTGGATGGTGCAGAACTTTTGTGTGCGCTGCTGCCTGATCACCCTTCCCCCTATCTCGATGCGGCCTTCTGTCTACATGAGATGAACCGAACGGAAGATGCGCGGTGTAAATTGCTCTCAGGCCCGGCGCAATTGAAAAGCAATTCGCTCTTTTATTACAACATGGCCTGTTACGAGACCCAACTCAATCATTTGGAGACTGCCCGTAAATACCTGGATCAGGCGCTCAGCATGAACAAGGATCTTCAGGAGAGCTGGGAATCCGACCCGGACCTGGCTGCCCTCAAGTTGCCCTGATCAGAATACAGATGCGTGCCGTCCTTCAACGTGTCCGGAAGGCTGCAGTGCATATCGACGGACAGAGCCATGCGTCGATCGGAAGAGGGCTGCTTGTTTTTCTTGGCATTCAGGCAGCGGACACGGGCGACGACCTTTCCTGGCTGGCTTCCAAAATCGTCCGGCAACGGATCTTTGAAGATGCGGAAGGGAAGATGAATCTCTCCCTGCCGGAGATCCAAGGCGAAGCCCTGGTCATCAGCCAGTTCACCCTGCATGCCTCCACCCAGAAAGGAACCCGGCCTTCGTTTCATCGTGCGGAAAAACCGGAACGGGCCCGGGAATTGTATGATTGCTTCGTCCGCGAGTTTGCAAAAATCTCCGGTGTCCCGGTCAAATCGGGAATTTTCGCTGCCGACATGCAGGTGGAATTGATCAATGACGGACCGGTCACCCTGATTTTGGATTCAAGAATGAAAGAATAATCAAGCAGGGCGTTCCATCCCCGTGTGACTTGAAAAACAATCGCTGTGCTCCCTCTCTCGCGTGTGGTAAAGATCCCTTCATGAGCACCAACACCAAGCTGCCCGGCTGCGGGTTTCATCATATCGCCATCCGCGCCTTTGACTTCGACAAATCCCTCGCATTTTACACGGAGGCCTTCGGGTTCCGCGTCAAAATTGGCTGGGGCGAAAAACCGGATCGTGCCGTGATGCTGGACACGGGCGATGGCAACTATCTTGAAATATTCGAAGGCAAAACCACGGAGGGCCACAAGCCGGAAGGCGCGGTCATTCATTTTGCCCTGCGGGTGAAAAGCTGCGACCAGGCGATGGACGTGGCCAGGGCCGCCGGTGCGGTTGTTACGATGGAACCCAAGAACGTGGACATCCCGAGTTATCCCAGCGGCCCGACACCGGTGCGTATTGCCTTCGTCAAGGGACCGGATGGCGAGCACATCGAGTTTTTTGAAAATGCGCTGACCTGATTGATTAGAAAGAACGCAAAAGTCCCCGCACGAAAGTTGCTGATTCCTTGTTCAAAAAAAGCGGCAGGGCTTTTCCAGAGCTGCTTCCAGCTTTTGGAGGTAAAGCTCCCTTGGAATGGGAAAGGCACCGAGGCTCTGCGTGTGCGGCGTTACCATCTGGGTGTCGAAAAGTATGAAGCCCTGATTCCTCAAGTGCTCAATCAAATGGGCCAGGGCCATTTTGGATCCATCGCTGATTCTTGAAAACATCGACTCGCCTGCGAAAAATCCTCCCAAGGAAACTCCATAAGCCCCACCTACCAGAACATCATTATCCCAACATTCCACGCTGTGCGCGTATCCGGCTTCATGCATGCGGATGTAAGCTTCTTCCAACTCGGGCTCGATCCAGGTATCTTCCCGGCCGGGAGACGGTTCGGCACAACTGGCAATCACTTCTGGAAAAGCTTCATCGAAGCTGAAGCGATACCGGCCCTGTCGTCTTTTACGTTGGACCCGTTTCGAAAGATGAAACTGCTCCAGATCGAGAATGCCCCGGGGATCCGGTGACCACCAAGTGATGGGAGTGGCTGACCAGGGAAAGATTCCGTTGCGGTAAGCTTCCAAAAGACGCGGAACTGCGAGATCGCCGCCCAAAGCCACAAGACCGTCGGCCTGGGCTTTTCGCGGATCCGGAAAGCGCAGGGAAGGACCCAGAACCGGGATTTTTGGGCGCAGATTCACTCCCCTTTAAAGCATAAGAACAGGTGCTTTGTAGAGCTCTTTTACGATCCCTCGCGGTAGTCCGCTAAACGATCGCATCAACGATTGACGGGAGGATGATTGGACCAGGGGTTCCTGGTGGTTGCTCATATTTTCTCAACCGGCCTTTGACAAGCTCCTGCGGAAACCTAGCCTCGCGATTGTGTCACGATTTTTGAACGGCCTGAACCCTGCCCAGCGCGAAGCTGTTACGACAACCGAAGGACCGCTTCTGGTTTTGGCAGGTGCGGGCACTGGCAAAACCCGGGTCATCACGCACCGCATGGCCTACCTTATTGAAAAAGGTGTTCGGCCCGACCAGATCCTGGCTCTGACCTTCACCAACAAGGCGGCCCGCGAAATGAAAGAGCGTTTCACCAAACTGGTGGAGCCCATCGTGGATACCAAATCGCTAAAAGTGCTTTTTGCCGGAACCTTCCATTCGTTCTGCGTGCGTCTTTTGCGCCAATACATCGAGGAACTGGGCTACAAAAACAATTTCACTATCTACGACGACGGCGACCAGCAGTCACTGCTACGGCAGGTCCTCAACCGTGCCGGAGGCAACCCGGCCGATGTCGGGAAATTTAAATTCCTCATCAGCCTGGCCAAGAACAAAGGACTACCGGCTCCAGACGCCAGTTCGGAAGCCCTGGCGCCGACGGTCTACCGTCACTACCAGGAAGAATTAAAGCTGAAAAACGCGGTGGATTTTGATGACCTACTCGTGTTGGCCGTCCGGCTGTTGCGCGAATTTCCTGAAGTGCGCGAATCGGTTCGTCAGCGTATCCGCTACGCATTGGTGGACGAATATCAGGACACTAACTCGCTCCAGTTCGAAATCGTCCGCAGGATCGCTTCTGAAAACAACGACATCTGCGTTGTAGGAGACGATGACCAGAGCATTTATAG
The DNA here is from genome assembly GCA_038250235.1 of Methylacidiphilales bacterium. GTDB lineage: Bacteria > Verrucomicrobiota > Verrucomicrobiia > Methylacidiphilales > JAAUTS01 > JAAUTS01. The sequence goes on from JBBSCO010000021.1 coordinate 26,401, forward strand.
TTGGCGCGGTGCAGAGTCGGCCAACATCCTGGAATTCGACCGTAATTTTCCGGGGGCCAAAATCGTCAAGCTGGAGCAGAACTACCGTTGCACCCCGACCATTCTCAAGGCAGCCAACGGAGTGATCAAAAACAATGCGCGCCGTCATGGCAAAACCCTCTGGGCCGATGGCCAGCCGGGCTTGCCGGTCAAACTGGTTACAGCCAATGCGGACACGGAGGAGGCGGCCTGGCTGGTCGGTGACATCATGCGAATCCAGCGCGATGACCATCTGCGCTGGGAAAATTTTGCGGTTCTTTACCGCGCCAACCACCTGTCCCGTGTTTTTGAGCAGGAACTCCGCCGGATGCGGATTCCCTATCAGGTCATCGGCGGAATGGAATTTTTTGAGCGGCGCGAGGTCAAGGACATGATCGCGTATCTTCAGGTGATCCTGAATCCCAACGATGACATCAGCCTGCTTCGGATCATCAACCTGCCACCGCGCGGGGTCGGGAAAACCACGGTGGAAAACCTGATTGAAGTGAGTCGTCGCGACAAAAAGCCCATCTGGGAAGTCATGCAGACGGAAAGTGGGGGAAGAAGCCAGGCCGGGATCGAGCGTTTCATCAAACTACTGAGCTCCTACCACATCCGGGTGCGCCAGGAAACCTGCTGGTCGCAGATCTTCAGAGACCTGATTGCCGAGCTGGGCTTTTTCGAGGAATTGAAACGCACCTCGAAGGATGTGGAAGAGGCCCGCAGCCGTATTGAGAACGTGGAGGAGTTGGTTTCTGCCCTGGTGACGTTTGAGGAAAAGAAGGAAGGCAACCTGACGGACTTTGTCGACACCCTCCGGCTGGACACGAGCAAGAAGGATGAAAAAGAAGACGCCGGTTATGGAGTGACGCTCATGACCATGCACGCGGCCAAGGGTCTGGAATTTCCCCATGTGTATATCGTGGGGGTGGAAGAAGGAACCTTGCCGCATGACCGCTCCAAACAGGAAGGGAACATCGAGGAGGAGAGGCGATTGTTTTATGTCGGGATCACGAGGGCCATGAAAGGTCTGGCCCTGAGCTTTTGCGCCACGCGCAAACGTTACGGTCAGAACATGCCCTGCCATCCCTCGTCGTTCCTGCTGGAATTACCTGACGATATTCTGGAACGAATCGATGCGGCGGCGGACACCGGACCGGTTCAGGCCGATGCAGCGGCGGATCGGCTTAGTGCGCTCTGGGCCAAACTGGGTTAACGGCAGGTTCGCTTGAAATGAAGAGTGAACCATTGTTAGCTTCACTCTTTCGTTACAGCCGGTTGGGTGGTTGGGGGGCTTGTTTCATTTCCTGGCAGCGTAAGCTTTTCCGTTGAAAGAGGCGGCCTTGGAGGCGACGGTTTTGCGGACATGGGCGGAGGTGTCCATGCCAGCGATGAAGGTGGACCACTCCTGGGAGTTGTTGCCTTTGAGCCAGATGGGTTTCCAGGTCATGTTGTCCACGCCGTAGTAGCGCCCACGTGAATCCTTAAAGACGACCACGGCATGGGCACCTTGTTCGCCGGAAAGGCCGGTGAGCTTGCTCCAGTCAAAACTGACACGGTAAGCTACGACGCCGGCGGCGTTCATTTTGGCAAAGAGGGCGTTCGCGTAAGTGGCGCATTTACCGATCTGATTTTTGCCGGGAATGGAACGGTCTTTGGCCAGTTTCATGCCGAAGCCATCGGCCTGAAGGGAAGAGGTGGAGAGAAGGACGACGAATAAAAAACAGATGAAGGTATCAACCCCCAGGGGATTGATCCCGGATTTCTTGGTCATTGTTTTCATGCTTTGTGTTAATGCATACTCCGCGCCAACTCAAAAATAATCTACATAAGCAACTGCCCATCAAAGGCATGTGTAAAATACACTAACGATAAGTTAGTCCAGAAGGAGGTGTCTGTCAAGTCAATTGCTCGCCGGGTAAACAGATTTTCGGGAAAAAACGAAACACCAAGTAAATGCGTCGAAATGGTTACATTGTCGGTCTTGTTGTCAATCCAAGGTCTTGCGATACATCCGGGAGCCGGCGGTTATGACGACGATGCTGAAGAGGAGAATGGGCCAAAGGTGCCAGCCGGTTTTCGGGGATGCTGTTTCCTTTCAGCATGATGCCCCGCACGATCCGCAGAAAATAAGTCAGGGCCAGGAAACTACCGATCCACTGCGCCCACTCCGGCATGCTGCGGAAGGGGAACATAAAGCCTGACAAGAGAAGCAAAGGTAAAGAAAGAAGGTGGCCATCTGGATGGCCTGAAGTTGGTTTCCGGGCAATGGTGGAAAAAAGTATTCCCATGGAAAGATTGGCCGCGATGAAGAAAAAGGCGGCTATGATCAACAAGAGAATGCTTCCTTGGAAGGGGACATGGAAAATGAGGGTGGCCACCAGCATGATCAAGCCGACCTGGACGTAACCAACCAGAATATAAGGAACTATTTTTCCGATCATGACTTCAAAGGGTTTTGCCGGGGTGGCCAAGAGGGTTTCCATGGTGCCGCGCTCCCGCCCGCGGGCATCGTCGCTGTAAATAATAGGAGGTGTGTACTCGGCCTGGGAAGAAGGATAGTATATGGCTGCGGTAAGATCCTGGTCACCACCCAAGATTTTCAAGCGAAGGGCTTGGCCGGGCTGAAGTTGAGCCGGGGTGGAGGCATTGGCGAAAAAACGGATCTTGATGGATGTATTCGCCGTTAACGTAGCCTCGAAAAACCGTTTCTTTCCAAGGGCGGTGATTCCAGCTTCAGCTGAGAAGAATCAGAATCAAGAGGGTCCCAAGAACAGGAAGCCGTAGCTTTTTCATCGGACTTCAAAATAAGGGATTACGGATGGACTGCGAAGGAAATCGGAACCTTGCAAGGTGCCGGTTAATGAGCGTCGAACCGTGCATTTGGCCCAAGCGCAGCATGGTAGTTTCGTCAGGGAACCACTTCATTTCCCCTGGTAGAGGACATGTAGGGAGTCTTTGGCACAGATGATGCGCGTAACAATGGTTAACAAGGATAATATTTATGAAAAAAGCACTGAAACGTTTCTTATGGATAGGGATTTTGACCTCGGGGTTGGCTATTACCGGGACGACAGATCTTCAAGCCCAGGTTCTGACCAAAGACACCAATTCCGGACCATCCCTTTCGCCCACCAATCAACCACCCATAAACAAAGACACGTCAAAACTCGAGAGATCGCCATCCGGCGTATTGAATGTTCGCCGTGGAAGTTCAGACAGGGCATTGAGGTCTTCTAACGGCGTGTTGCGTGTGGATCGGAATACGGTGCGCGGTCCTGATTCCCGCCTGCCTGAAAAGGTGAGGCCTGAGACACCTCAGAATGTGCTAAAAAAGAAGGTGCTTTAAACCAGCCAGGGAAGTTTGGCGGCGACTTCTTTGATAGAAGGTTGTGCCTTGGCTGCCGGGGCATCCAGGTAACCGTAAACCATTTTCGATCCGAGGCTTGGAAGAACGATGCGTGAGATTTCGGCCTGGGGCCCCAATGCCATGAGGCCGATCCGTAGCTTGGGATGATCCAGAAGCAGGCGGACGAGAACCCCTAGATCGTCGCGGGTGCGGGCCAGAGATGCGATTTTATAGGCCTGAACCCGGTATTCCCGTAAATTTTCCAGCCAGCGCAGAGCACGGCCGTAAGTGATTTTCCGGGTGACAGAATGTGCTGAAAGAATGACGCCTTTCTTTTGGTTGCGAGCAGCCTGGAGGACGTCGCCGACCAAGTCGAGGTTCTGCACCTCCAGATCAATCGCATCAACGTGGGGGATCAACTGCATGAAAAGATTGACGCGTTCAGTTGATTTCCAGGGGTGCATGCCGCCTTCGCGGGTGGTGCGGAGCGTTAGGAGAACGCGGTTTTTGCGTTTGGCCAGGTGAACAATCAACTGCTCTGCTGTGACACCCGCATGATAGAGGGCATCATAGCGGACTTCAATGAGATCGGTATTCGGCTGGGGCTGGGCCAGAAGGCGAAGGCCTTCCGGGGTGATGAGGGTTCCGATAAACAGGCAGGGCTTGGACCATTTGATTCGCTTTAACATAAACATCAGAACGTAAAGATCAGCGTTGAGGTCGTCTAGGGCGAATTTAAGGTAATGTGAATAAGGAAAGTTGTTGGTTGGAAGGGTGATGAGCCCGATCCTCAGAAGTGGGGAACAGGGCGACGTGACTTCCTGCGACGAAAAAAGAGCAACCTACTGCGGATATTCCTGGCACAGACTGATGGCCAGAATGTGTAATCTTTGGCTCAAACTGGGGGTTTCCAGAAGCTGCTGCTTCCGCTCGGGATGTTTGATGAAGCTGCCGGCGATGATATCAACGAGCATATTGAAATCTTTGATTTCGGACAAGAATTGCCGCAATTCCTGGGGAAGGGTCTCTGTGAGATCCTGAATATGGTCGACCTGCTCCAAGATCTTGGTGGCCAAGGCTTCATTTTCGACGGTATCCACCTCTTCTTCGAGCTCCTCAATTTGAATCGGTTTACCGATAAAGTATGGATTTTTTAGGGTGAATTCCTCAAAACGTGCGCGGCAAACACCCTGGAGGATGAGGTTGGAGGTGCCGTCCTGATTTTCGACACAGGCCCGGATCAGGCCGATTCCGCAAACTTCACGGGGAAGAATCTCTCTCCCCTTTTTTCGGGGTTGGGTCAAGGCAAACATCCGATCACCTTCCAGAGCTTTGCTCAACATCAGGCGATACCGGGGTTCAAAAATATGCAAAGGAACCAGGTTGTGGGGAAAAAAGACAACATCAGGCAGAACCATAATCCCAAGTTCCTCTGGCAACGTCATGTCTTTAACTTACCCAAAGAACGTGCCAGAGCAAACGAGTTACGAATAAAGTAAAAAATTTCCTGTCAGAGCCGCCCTTTTTCTTGCGATAGTCTTTTGCAGGCAGTCCGGACAGTTGTCTCCCTCGAAAGGTATTTGAGGGTTGACTCGAACAATGACTGACTATAGTAAAGAAACTTTCATAACATCGTGATTAATAGATTTTTAGGACTCTTTTCAAGCGACATCGGAATTGATCTCGGAACAGCCAATACCTTGGTTTACGTCAAGGATCGGGGCATTGTTTTGCGTGAACCTTCCGTCGTCGCGGTGCAACAAGGAACGAAACATGTTTTGGCTGTCGGCGACGAGGCCAAACGGATGCTCGGCAGAACGCCCGGTAACATCATTGCCATCCGGCCATTGAAAGATGGCGTCATCTCTGACTTCGAGATCACGGAGGAAATGCTCAAGCAATTCATTCGGAAAGTCCACAAAGGGCGTGGATTTTTCGCTCCGCGCCCCCGCGTGGTCATCGCCGTTCCCTCCGGGATTACCGAAGTGGAGAAACGCGCGGTGCGTGAGTCCGCTTACCATGCCGGAGCCCGTCTCGTTACTTTGATCGAGGAACCCATGGCGGCTGCGATCGGCGTGGGTCTACCCGTGCAGGAAGCCGCTGGCAACATGATTGTGGACATCGGGGGAGGCACCACGGAAGTGGCTATTATTTCATTGGCAGGTATTGTTTTCAGCCGCAGTATCCGTGTGGCCGGAGACGAGCTTGACGAAGCCATTGTCAATTACATGAAGCGTGCCTATAATCTGGTCATCGGGGAGCGCACGTCCGAGGATATCAAGATCAAGATCGGCTCGGCCTATCCCATGGAAAAGGAAACAAGCATGGAAGTGCGCGGACGCGACCTCGTGGCAGGTCTGCCCAAGACTTTAACTGTAACATCGCAGGAAATTCGTGAGGCTTTGCTGGATCCGATCTCCACCATTGTGGAATCGGTCCGTATCAGTCTCGAGCGTTGCCCGCCGGAACTCTCTGCCGACCTGGTCGAGCGGGGTATTGTTCTTGCCGGTGGGGGGGCGTTGCTGCGCGGAATGGATCGATTGATTGCCGAGGAAACCGGTTTACCGGTTTATGTGGCGGAAGATCCTCTCAGCGCTGTGGCCGAAGGCACGGGCAAAGTTTTACAGGAACTGGATTTCCTGACCAAGTTTACTTCTGCCGACCTGCGCTGATCCTCTTATCCACTTCTAAAACTTTAACTTTTGGTTTAAGGGAAAACAATCGGGCGTTTGTCATGTCTAGACCGATCTATTACATCGGAGCTCTGGTCATAGTGGCTTTGGCCATTCTGGGTTACTTCCTTCCGGGCGGCTTGAAGGAAAAGATCGCCCACGGCTCCATTGTTGTTTCCTCTCCCGTGCAACGTTCCCTTGGCTGGGTGCAGCAACGTTTTTTCGGAGCTCGCGGAGGTCTGAAGAATGTCGAGGATCTGCGCAAGGAAAACCAATATCTCAAAGAAATAAACGCCAAACTGGCGTCAGAAAACCTGATCTTGTCCGGGTTACAGAAAGAAAACGGACGTCTGAAAGAGCTGTTGGCTTTCCGGAATGATTCCGGGTTCAAGCTTCTGGCTGGACGCGTGATTCAGCGTGACCCCTCTAACTGGTGGGATGCGGTCATTATCAACAGGGGTTACAAAGACGACCTGGAACTTGCTGCAGATCAGCCGGTCATCAGTCCGCGCGGTGTCGTGGGTAAGACGACCGAAGTCGGGCCTTACACAACCCGTGTGATCCTGCTGGTGGATGAGAACTGCAAGGTGTCGGCTGTGACAGAAAGCAGCCGGGCCCAGGGTATTATTTCCGGGGGGGCCGCCATGAACAACACTCCTGGTGCCGCCTGCCGTTTTTCCTTTGTGCCGCGTGAAACGGAGTTCGCGGTCGGGGAACGGGTTTTCACTTCCGGACTGGGAGGTATTTTCCCGGCCAATCTTCTGATCGGAGTGGTCTCGGAGGCTCCGCCTTTGGCCGCCGACAGAAATTTCGGACTTTATCGCGAGGGCGTGGTGCAGCCTACGGCCGATCTGAACAGCCTGCAGGAAGTTTTCATTATTCTGGGAGTCAAGAATTGAGGGGTAATCCGTCATGCTTTGCGCGTCGCTGATGCTGTTGATTTTTTGCGTGCTGCTTTACTCCCAGCCCTTTGCTCCCATGTTATGGGGTCACGAAAACTGGCTGCTGAATCTGACGCCCATCCTGGTGACTTACACGGCCCTCCGCGCGCGCGAGTTTTCCCTGATGCTGTTCCTCATTCTCGGAGGTCTTCTGCATGATCTGTTGCTGATGAATTATGTGGGCATGGGGCCATTGCTCTGGGGATTGGTGGCATTCATTGTGCGCAGCCAGAAATCATGGGTGGAGGGTGGCAATTGGTTGTTTCTGGTCATGATAACCTTTGTTGCGTCCTTTGCCTATCTTTCCCTGGATAGGCTTTTCTTCTTGATCTCGGAAGGGTTCTGGTCATGGAACCTGAAATTAAGTTTTGAAATTCTGAAACTTTCAACAGTGAACGCTCTGCTTTGCCTGCCGGCATTCCTGCTGTTGGACCGCCTTCTGGGCCGCCCATCCAGAGGTGAACGCGGAGCGTATTACGCCCATGCTCATCGATAATCCCGTTGGACATGTTGACGCACGTCTCAGACTTCTTAGTCTTGGGGTGGTTCTGGCTGTCGGCGTTCTGATTTTTTCCCTCCATAAAATCCAGGTCAAAGAAGGAGAGCTTTACGCGGCCACTCTTCGAAACCAGACAACTGTTCCGGTCATTCTCTCGCCCGCCCGCGGCAGCATTGTCGATTGCAATGGTGTGGGGCTGGCGGAAAATAAGGCCAGTATCGATGTGGACGTATATCTGCGTGAGTTGGTTGGATATTACACCCGCAGCAAAAAGGGGAAGGTTCCCAAGACCAAAGTTCCCGGTAAAAATGTGAATATGCCCGACGTGGCCTTGATTCTGGAAGAAAGTGCCGGAGATGTCTTCAGCGAGCTGGCCATGCAGAGGGATTACACTGACAAGGAGCTTCTTCGGCATTACTATCAAAGTCCGAATGTGCCTTTCCAATTGGTGCGGGATCTTGATTTTTCCGAACTCTCCAAATTTTCCGAGCATAGTATCAATATTCCCGGCATCCAGGAATCAGCACGTCCGGTTCGAACCTACAATTTCGGGGCACTGGCACCACATCTCCTGGGATATGTTGGGAAAATCGAAGAAATCACCCAGTCTGATTTCGTTCCGGAATCGATCGGTAAAGACGGGCTGGAGAAAACGTTTGATGAATACCTGCAGGGGAAGCCCGGCTACAAGATGCTCAGAAAAAACAACGTGGGCTACATCCTCGGGGCCGAGGCGATCCAACAACCAACGGTGGGCGGCACGGTTTATCTTAGTATCGACGCCCGCATCCAACATATCACGGAGCAGGCCATGCGTCAGGTCGGACGTGGTGCCGCCGTAGTGCTGGATCCCAATACCGGCGATATCCTGGCCATGGTGTCGGTGCCAAGTTTCGATCCGAACAGTTTCACCCCATCCTTGGATCCCAAGGAGTGGAAACGTTTGACGACTGATTCAACAAAGCCTCTGACTAACCGGGCACTCTCCGGTTATCCAGGAGGTTCCACCTTTAAAACGCTGGTCGCCTTGGCGGCCATGGCCAATCCCAAGGCCAATTTCACACCCAACACGAGGATCTATTCCCCTAGCGCGGTGTTTATTGCCAACCGTTGGTGGCCCGATTGGCCCGGTAACGTGGCCGGCCAGGGAGATATCAACCTTATCACCGCCATGCAATGGTCAACCAATACGTTTTTTTATCAACTGGGTGTGAGAACTGGAGGGGATTCCATGGCTGAAATGGGAGCCAAGGTCGGATTCGGGACAAAGCTTCTTGTGGATGATGATGGCAAGCCGCTTGTTCCCGGTGAGATGGCCGGTCAGATGCCGGGGCCGAAATGGATGGAAGAAAGGGAAAGCCGCTTCGTTGAGGGATGGAAGGCCAAGAAAAAGAAAGATCCCACCTTCAAAATTCCGCGCACCTGGAAAGAGCGCTGGAGTGATGGCCACTCGGCCAATACTTCCATCGGTCAGGGTTATGTGGAAGTGACCCCCTTACAGATGGCCGTCATGGTGGCAGCCGTGGCCAATGGAGGAAATGTTCTGGCTCCGCGGCTGGTTCGCGCCATCACGCGGATGGAAGGAACGGAGACCAAACTTCTCAAAGAGTTTCCGGTTCGCAAGCGGGGTGAGCTCGGAATCAAACCGGAGCATCTGAGGGGATTGCAGCTGGGAATGAGAGCCGTGGTGGAAGCCGGCACGGGTAAGAAGGCCAGCATTGGGGATCCTGAATTTGCCATCGCTGGCAAGACCGGCACTGCCCAGTTTACGGCCAGAATCCATGGCTCCCTAGTGAAAGATCTCAAAACATGGTTCACCAGTTATGCCCCTTTTGACAAACCACGCTATGTTCTGGTGGTCATGGTGGAAGGAGGGGTCAGCGGCGGTTCCACTTGTGCGCCTTTGACCCACGAGATTTATAAAGGAATCCGTGAAATGGAAAAAGGCACCCCGGTCGATATGGTTTACCTAAACCCGGCCATCGGCCACTACAACGGTGTCATCCAGCTCGCTACGACCGGTGATCCCTCCGCGCCCCTGAGCCAGGAAGTGCTCGATCCGGCAGCCCCCTTGGTTCCGGAGGATGAATCCGACAACGCAACCGGAGCCGGTGCCTCGCGGAGCATTCAGCAACTCATGGATAGGAGAAGGAGATAGGTTACGCATGAATCTATTGCAAAAAATCCTCCGCTTGCACTGGCTTTCCTTCGTGGTGATGTTGGGAATGGGTGTCGCCGGCTACTATTTCATCAAGAGCGCCACGCATCTCAGTGAGATGCCAGATCTGGCCAACGCCCCGCGGCAACAACTGATCTGGATGTTGATCGGAATGGGTGTGTATTTGGTGCTGGCTCTGACAAACTATGAATTCATTATCCGCTGTGCCCCGATCATTTACGGGGGAATCGTTTTGGTTTTAATTGGGGTTTTGATTTTCGGGACGGAAGTCAACGGGGCCAAAAGTTGGTTACGTTTTGGCGGGATCCAGCTGCAGCCGGCGGAATTTGCCAAGATAGGATTTATTATCGGGCTGAGTTGGGTTTTGCTGCAACTTCAGGAACAGGTCAGGCAGCTCTGGGTTATCGGCGTGGTTTTGTTGACCATGATCATCCCCATGGGCCTGATTCTGAAACAGCCCGACCTCGGCTCCGCCGCTGTGTTCCTCCCCATCACCTTTATCATGATGTTTGTGGCTGGCGTCCGAAAGCGTTATCTCATGGTTCCGGTTATCGGGGCTGTCGGGGCGTGTTGGTTTGCGTTTTATGTTATTTACCAGGCAAAGTGGGATGGGACGCTCCAGGACTTTCCAAGGGGTATCAAAGACGGTATCGCACAGACCATCCCCGGCATGTCCCGTGAGGAAGAGGAAGAGGTTCGTGCCCCCGCCGTTGCCCCGGCGACCGCAGGAAAAGTCGAGGATGCGCTCAGCCTGGAAAAAGTAAAAGAGAAGAAGACGGTCATCCTGAAACCCTTTCAATTGGGGCGTATCCGGACTTTTTTCAATCCGGATCTCGATCCCCTTGGTGACGGATGGACCATCCGTCAGTCCCTTATTGCCGTCGGCTCCGGTGGGCTCAAGGGCAAGGGCTATTTGAAGGGCGACCAGAACGTCTATGGCTTTCTGCCCAAGAACATCGCCTATAACGATTTCATCTTTTCCGTCATTGCAGAAGAATGGGGCTTTGTTGGAGGGAGTATCCTGATCATTTCCCAGGGCCTGCTCATTCTCTGTATGATTTCCATTGCGGGCCGGGCCAAGGAAATGGGCGGAGCCCTGATTGCGGCCGGGCTGACCGGGATGTTTTTTGCACACTTTTTTGTCAACATCGGTATGACCATCCAGGTTGTGCCGATCACCGGGATCCCCCTTCCTTTTACCAGTTATGGCGGAACCTTTCTCGTGGCCTGTATGGCAGGCCTCGGGATACTGCAGAGCGTCTGGATCCATAAACGTGATTACTAATCTATAACAAAGCACAGGCTTCAACCAACAAGGAACAAATATATGATCATTGAAAAAATAAAAGAATTTTTCGGCATCAAGAAAAAAGGCGACGTCAAGGAACTCATCATTAACATCGAGCCGCTCGAAAAACGCGTGGCACTTCTGGAAGGTGGCGTCCTGGAGGAATTTTCCATCGAGCGTGACAGCGACCGCAGCATCTCGGGCAACATCTACAAAGGACGAGTCCACAACATCGAACCCGCTCTTAAGGCTCTCTTTGTTGACATCAGCGTCGATAAAAATGCCTTTCTTCATTACTGGGACGCCATGCCTGCCGCTCTGGATTCCGGGGTGGAACAGATTGACCGTGGTGGCCGGAATCGTGGGAAGAAACTGACCTCCAACGATATTCCCAAACTTTACCCCCCCGGCGCAGATATCATTGTGCAGGTAACCAAGGGGCCCATAGGCACCAAGGGAGCCCGTATCACCACCAATATCAGTCTGGCCGGACGTTACATGGTTCTGATGCCCTTCTCAGATCAGTTCGGGATTTCCCGGAAGATCGAGGATCCGAAAGAACGCCAGCGGCTTCGTAAGATCCTGCAGGAACTGGATGTGCCCGAAACCATGGGCATTATTCTCCGCACGGCCGGGGAAGGCCTTAAAGCGCGTTTCTTTGTCCGTGATCTGGCCCTCTTACTGGAGCGCTGGCAGGGCATAGAGGATGGTCTGAAAAATAAGAAGGCCCCCGCGCTTCTGTTGGAAGAACCTGACATCGTTGAGCGCACCGTGCGGGACTTCCTGACCGATGAGATTGACCGCGTCGTGGTGGACAACATTGATCAGGCGGAAAACATCAAGAAACTGGTCGGGGCCATTTCCAAACGATCCGAGCGGAAAGTTATTTTCCATAGTGAGCCGATTCCCGTCTTTGAAAAATACAATGTGGACAAGCAGATTGACAACGCTTTCCGGCGCATGGTCTGGTTGCGCTCCGGGGCCTACCTTGTTGTGGATGAAACCGAAGCCTTGGTTGCAATCGACGTCAACACCGGCCGGAACAAGGGCGGCGGTGACACGGAAAACACCATCCTCAACACCAACCTGGAAGCGGCCGAGGAAGTGGCGCGCCAGTTGCGGTTGCGGAATATCGGAGGTTTGATCATTGTCGACTTCATCGACATGAAATCGCGCAAGGATCAGGCCCAGGTTCTCAAGCATTTCAAAGACCATCTTCGCCGGGACAAGGCCAAGACCCACGTCCTGCCGATCTCCCAGCTAGGATTGCTGGAAATGACCCGCCAGCGCGTGGCGGAGAGCATCAGTCGTTCGCTCTATCATGAATGCCCCGCTTGTAAAGGCCGTGGCATGGTCAAGACCCCGGAAACCATGAGCGTGGAGGTGCAACGCCAGGTGACAAGATTGTTAGGTAAGAATCCCAACATCCATGAGATCAAAGTGTTTGTGCATCCGAGAGTTTTGGATCGTCTGCGGACCGAGGACGAGGAATTACTGGTCAATCTGGAACGCCGTTTCGCTGCGAAACTGACCTTCAAGACCGACCATAATTTCCATTATGAGGAATTCAAGGTTCTCAATGCCCTCAATGATCAGGAATTGACCTGAGCGGTATTCAGAATGATGTAGGAGCAATGACCAAAGAACTACAGATCCTTCGCGATATTACCAACCGGTTGGAATCGGCAGGGATGGATTATATGCTGACAGGATCGGTGGCGTTAAATTGCTAGGCCCAGCCGCGGATGACGCGCGATATTGATCTGGTCGTTGTCTTTGTTCTTCAGGACGTTGATCGTATCATGAATGTACTGGGTCCGGGAATCACACTCCGAACGTCAATTGGCGGACTTGCAGAACCGCATTGCTACCGGCTGCGACACGGGCTATCTAAAGGAATGGTCAGTAACATTGAACCTGACAGATATGCTGACACGGGTTTCTCGATAGACGACACCAGCCCGGAGATCAACGACCTCCTGTTTCAAAGGATGATGGAACGCTCAGCTGGTGAGCGTTTACGTATGGGTTTTGAAATGACAGCGACAGCCAAGGCTCCCGTATGGGCATCACTTCCCGTGGAACTGGGAGAGAACGCCCGTCGGGCGGCATTTATCGAACGTTTTTACGGTAAGTCATTTTGCCGCAGAACGAACCCCCAAGATCCTGAATGACCAGGAATTGATCCGGAGATTTTCCCAAAGAGATCGCTAAGGTTCGCGAAGGGGCCGGACCTGATTTCATTTTAACGGAGGGACGACCTCCGTGTCGTCCTTCTTCTCTGGGGTAAATGGCCCGGATGGAGCCGGGCCTTCCAGTGGACAGACATAAAAACCTGCGAATTTTTAGCTTTGCGAACGCTTTTGTCTGGGCCATTATTTTGATTCGTTTTGGAGGGCTGTAGCACAGCTTCAAGGCTAAAAGAAAATTTTACGGGCTGTAGCACAGCTTGGTAGTGCGCTTGAATGGGGTTCAAGAGGCCCCGGGTTCAAATCCCGGCAGCCCGATAAAATTTTCTTATGTATTTTATCTATATTCTGCAAAGTCAAAGTTCCCGTAAATTTTACGTCGGAATTTCTGACGATCTTTTGCGACGTTTTTAACAACACCGGGAGGGTTTGAATACATCAACCCGTAATCGTGGTCCTTGTTGGATGCCATATTTTGAAGTTTTTCCTAACAGATCAAAAGCCACATGGCGTGAAATTAAGATCAAAGCTAAAAAGGGTAGCAAAAGTATTCGAAGAATCATCCGTCTCCAATATTCAGGCCTGGAAATTTTGTGATGCGTCCCGACCACGTCGCTTAGGCGGGTGTCGGGAAGGCCCCGGGTCGAAGATTCGCCGTGGCGAATTCAAATGCCCGTATCCCGGCCAGAAGGCGTCGGGATCCCGGCAGCCCGATAAATTTTCACCCTATACGTAATTCGTCGACGTGCTTCATACTCAAAGCAGGGTTTGGAGTCGCAGATTCCTCGGTGAATCCAGATCACTCCACGCTCTAGGCAACGGAGGCTGTCATGATTCCACAACTTGACGCAAATGCACCTTTATGGAAATATGTATTTATGAGAACCACGCTGGACATTCCGGAGCCGCTCTACAAAAAAGCTAAAATCCGTGCCGTTGAGGAAGGTTCCACCCTCAAAGAGATTCTGTTGCGGGGCTTAAAACATGAACTGGAAACAAAATCCGAGCCACCAACAGAAAGCAACACCTCCTACTGGGCCAATCGCCAACTGCGCCCCGAGTTCAAGGCCTTCTGGGAATCGGGGGCCCTTTCCGGAGGCACCGATTCAACCCAGATCATTTCCGAGGATCGGGATGCGCGATGATCTCCCGCGCTTATTTTGACACCTCTTACTTGGCCAAGCTTCATTGGAACGAAGCGGGCTCCTTGGAAGTGGCCGCCCTGAGCGTAAATTTTCAAAACATTGCCTGCTGCCGACATGGACGCTTGGAGTTTGTCGCCGTTGGCTACCGCAAGTTGCGGGAGAAAGCGGCCAACACGGCGATTATCCGCGAGGTTTATGCCCAACTGTGCGATGACGCGAGGGCCGGTGCTATTCAGTGGCTGGGACTTGATGCTGCCGTCATGGAAAGAGCCGAACGGTTTTATCTGGAAGGGAGCGGTGATTGCTTCCTCCGCGCCTCCGACGCGCTCCACCTGGCCTGTGCCGTCGAGCATGGGTTCGCCGAAATTTACTCCAACGACCGCCACCTCCTCGCCGCCGCACCACACTTCGGCCTCCGAGGTTTGAACATCATCCCCCAAGTATAAGAACCACTTTCACGTCACCATGCTCAAACCAAGTTCGAATATCTCTCAGGAGGTGCGATAAAAATTTTCACACGAAATTTTCTGATTTTTGCTTCCTGTGCGTCCGCCTGAGGCGGCAAGCCTGTTTGCAGCCTGATTCCTGCGGAAAGTGGTCGATGACGAACACGCCCCCCCAACCAAGGATACCCGCTTCAATCTGAGCGATGTTTCAAAAACTCATTTAGGCCACGAACGGCCTTTTTGAGATGAGAAACGGATTTCACCCGGCAGGGTTTGATACCCGTATCGCCAAAGAGGGGGCCCAATGCGGTTTCGAGTTGCGGATCGTCCAGAAAAAGTTGTGCTGGCAGGATCTGCTGTGATTTGAAAAATCTGCACACGGATTGAATAAGATCCTTCTGAATCAATCGGGGATCGGGTGCTGCCGAAAAAATTTCTTGAAAAAGAATCAGATCTTCTTCGACATCCATCATGATGAAGACATGAATGAAATCAACGCCACCGGACGGATTGGCGATTCCCCCCTCAAGACGGAAATAGCCGATTTCGATTTTGTTGGATATCCGTTCCAAACCCAGCCATTCCAAGGCTCCTGTCACAACTTTCGCACCGGCCGGAGGCTTGGCAATCTGGAACATGTCGTCGCTTATTTCCTCCCGGTCACTCTTCCAGTCACCGTTGGTAGTTTCCCGAAGAATCCAAAGTTCCGTCCCGGCGAAATGAAGAATCTCTTTCTTCTGTATTTTTTCCAGTATGGAAATGGAGGGGGGAAGGACCTTCTTCAAAAGAAGGGCTTCCTCCTCGGAGAGCGCATTCATCATGCTTCCGGGCCGGACGACCTCGATCTTCGGAACAAGCTTCATTCTCCCGACGGGTATTTCAGAGGCAATCAACTGCTTTTTCGCGGTTTCTTGCAGATAGGCGGGGGGAACGGCACAGACATGGATGGCGTGCATTTGCATTAAGTTTCCGGCCATATCTGCCGGTGCAGCCTCTGGTTCGGAATGGATATTCAGAAATCGGGATCGGGCATCCTCCCCGATATAAGGGCCACCGCAAGGTATTCACCCAAGTTTCCCATCACGCTGACCGTTACCTAGGGCTGGTTCAGGGCCTGCACGCAAAATATCCGATTCCAACAGGAATTTCCAGGGTTGAAGATCGAGAAGCTTTTAGGCAGGAGAATACAAGGCCCGAAGCGTGGCGGGTTAAATTAAAAATACTAAAAAAGTGCTAAAAGTAGTCGCAGGATTATGGAATTCAGCTTGGGGAAATTTTTTCTGAATAGTGTGTCCCGACCACGCCGCTTAGGCGGGTGTCGGGAAGGCCCCGGGTCTAAGATTCGCCGTGGCGAATTCAAATGCCGGCAGCCCGATAAAATTTTTATTCTGCTTCTCTTGATTCTTTGACCTTAGAGCGAAAGCTAGGTGGTATGCTCCAATTTGATTTTTATGGCCAATTTTCGTTGGCTTGATGCCGTATCTCTCTGATAGCCTCGGTTTTATGGGGGACTCCGCAGGTATAAAAATCACGATCCACACCATTCTAAACCAGTTCCGCGAGGAAGCCCGGTCAAACCGCGACCTCGGAGATCGCTTCGAGCGCCTCATTTGCCGCTACCTCGAACTTGATCCCCTTTACTCCGATCGCTTTTCCAACGTCTGGATGTGGAACGAATGGCCGCGCAAAGGTAATGTTGGCGACGTCGGCATAGATCTCTCATTGGCCGGGAGCATGAAAGGAAATTGATCGATGGCTATCGCCGCCGTTCCGCCATCACCGATCCCATCCTTGCCGATTTTCGCGCGGCCTAAGAAGCTCGTATCCCCGTGGACAAAGACAGCGGCATCCGCAACGACCCCAACGACTGGTGCCGCGAGCACGACCAACCCCGCTACATCCTCGACCTCTTCAAACGCGTCACCCGCGTCAGCCTGGAAACCATGAAGATCGTCAAATCCTTGCCGCCGTTGAATGAGCGGATATAGTTTATCCGAGATTTAGGACCTCATGAAATTCAAGTATAAAAATCCACCTATTCTTGAAGCCGTTTGTGAAATTCATTTTGAATGCGCATCGCCTTTGTCGCCGGAGCAAGTCCTCAGTATGGGCCCCATCTGGAAGCAGGCTTATCCGAATCAGCAGATCATCGAGGAAAAAAATTTTCAATTACAAATCAACCTTGAATCTGCAGATGTCAAAACACAAATGATGGGCAAAAAATTGATTGCCCGGTCCGAAGACGAGACTCGGATAGCCCAGCACAGCGCCACATTCATGGCGATCAACCAACTCAAGCCCTATCAAGGTTGGTCGGAATCTTTCCGCGCGGATATTTCGGCCCGGCTTACGGAATCCGTGAATTTGTTCAAATTCGATAGAATCCGCGCGGTCAACCTGCGCTACATTGACCGTCTTGATTTTCCCCAAAGGCCCATTGTCTGGGCTGCTTGGCTTGCTGTAGGGTTGCCTATTCCGTCAAGTATTCCCGCCACCGGGGGACATTTTCAATCGCACTACCAACAGGAATTGGAGCCGGGAATCGGGGTTCTGACCAATTTGGTTACCTTGCCGCAAGAAAACGCTGAACAGACCTCGATCCTTTTTGATACCATTGTCTCCTGGCAGGGTTCCTCTTCGGTGAGTGAATGCGAAGCCATTCTGGAAAAGGTTCATGCTCCGCACCCCAAGCTATTTGACCAAATGTTAACAGACAAAACTAAAGCATTGCTTGGCGTTTTTGAAGTTGTATAGTGTGGTTGTGCCTGAACCCCTTATACTTATGGCTCTCGGTATTCAAATGATTACAGCCCCCCAAGTCGGTTTTCGCAGGCGCTGGGATCATTCTACAGCAGCTTCCATCACCTGGTCGGCTACCACATCGTCACCAACTGGCAGCGTTTCATTTTTGGACGTTATGGAACTACAGGCTAAGGCACCAGCACCTCTTTCCAAGGAAATGGACGCATCGCTGGGTTGGATCTCTTTGGCGCAAACAGTTTTGGCGGGCTCGCGTCCCTTGCAGGACTGGGAACGCCAATCTCTCGATGAATTCACTTGGGCGGAATTTGAGGCGTGAACTTTCAAGAGGTGGTTCATAATTCCCCTGTAGTTCGAGGGGATCACAAAGATGTCCTTTTAGCGTGTTTAAGTAAAATTCCAGAATTTTCGTGGCTTGTCGGCCAGCCCAATTCCCACTTGGATCGCTTGCAGGGAGATTTTTTCAGTGATTTCCCTGCACTTTTTCTCAAACCAGACGGAACTGTAGCTTCCAAACGCCGTTCGGTCATGGTGTTAAATAATACATGTGATCTGCCTTTGGGCAGATCTTCCATGGTCAGCGTGGCACCTCTTTTGGATTTGGAAAAATATCTTCAATCGAAGGCAGGTAAGCTTGATGCCAGTTCGCTGGCGAATCACGAACGGGATATCCGGCACAATCGAATCAGCGAACTGCTTTATGTCCCACATTTACCCGGTTTTACCTCTGGAGCCATCGTGCGTTTGGATATGGTGTGCAGCGTAGCGTCTTCCTATCTTCAAGAAGCCGTCAACCATAACCGGAGAATCGCTTCTTTTACCCAAAGCGGATTTTATCTTCTCCTCATGAAGATCACTTACCATTTTACGCGCAGTGAAAGCCTGGAGGTTAGTCGTGCTTAAGGTGAATAACGTTTCAACTTAAGGCTGCAACTTCACAAACGTCTTTTTACCCGCCTGCAGGATCTCGCCGCCTTTGATGTCGAGTTTGACCGAGACGTCGGTGATTTTTTCCTCGTTCAGTTTGACGCCGCCCTGCTGGATGAGGCGCCGGGCATCGCCACCGCTGGC
>JBBSCO010000022.1:0-43641 GCA_038250235.1 Methylacidiphilales bacterium
GGGGCGGGCGTGTCTTAGGTTGTTCGCCACAGCGAATATGCTACACGGGAAAATTGAGGGTTTTGCAATAATTTATTGGCCAGGATGAGGAGCCTTCGCATCAGGACGGTGAGTATGGGAGAGGGGTCGGGAGAGGGGTCAGCCATTTAATATTGACATAACGAAATAGGCTCATGATAGTCGGCCTGATGCCTAGGCAGTATAATGGGGTCAGTCTACCACATTGCACATAATTCTTGTGTTCTATATTTTTTCTAAGGACTGTATTTTGTGAATCTTCATTGATGTAATCCTGATTTTCTCTTAATCTAACATCCGTGAGAGATGTATCCTCAACCCACGATCAAGAAAACCGGAACTGGCCGTTCATTCGGCGTTAAGGAGGGGATGGTTCTTCGGTTCCCAAAAATTCCGGGAGAAGCTTCTTAAGCTGTTGAAGAAAAGGGACGCAAGGATCGAGAAGGCCCATGGATATCATGGGCCGCAATTGCACGACTACGGAGAAAAGCGGGCCCGTGCGCTGATCAGGGCAGGGTTAGAACATTTTGCGATGGATGCAGAAGAGTTGAAAAGAGTCCGCAAGGGGGATTGGAGGAAAGGTCTCCTTGCGGCCATGATCCAGGGCGAAACAACAATGAGGCTGGATTGGATCAGCGAACAGTTGAGCACGGGAACGCGGTCGGGAACATGTCGGATTGCGAGTGAAATGCGGCGAAGCCTCGAAAGTGACCGCAAACTGCAAAAGAGCATGGAAAGCATTACAAGGATGTCAATATTAAATGGCTGACCCCTTCCTTTACCTTCCTTCAGGCATATCTTAGTGCCCTCGAAGTGAAAACCGCTCGGCACGTTGTTCGCTCGCTTAACGAGAACGCGTCTCATAAATAGTTTGACAGAATGAGAATGCGTCTTATTTTCAACGAATGAAATTATTTTTGCCACATTTATTAAGTCGAAAAACATTACCTACACTAATCTTCACCACAGTTTTAACCGCCTTAACTAGCCTAAATATACAGGCTGAAGAAGTTGAGAAGAATGATGCGACTAAAGCCAAGGATAAGTTAAACCTACCCGTTTTAACGGCTGAGTTACCCGAAGTCATCGTTACCGCTACCGGGACGATGCCAGCTTCCACTTTTATGCCTGAAACAGCAGCAGCTAAAATTTACTCTGGCAAAAAAACTACGGTGACAGAACTCTCTGCCATCCCCCAAATCCAAAACAACAACTATCGCCAAGTATTTTCCCAAACTCCGGGTCTTCTCGTTTCGGAACATACTAACGCTGGCTTCATCAACATGAATTACCGTGGCATCGGCGACCCCCACGAAACAGAATTCCTGCTGACCTTAAAAGATGGCATCCCCCAGAGCCAAGACCTCTTCGGTTACTCCACATTATACGCCTTACCTCCCATGGAAGGAATCGAACGAGTCGAATTCGTCCGCGGTGGTTCTTCCTTGCTTTATGGACCACAGCCCGGCCCCGTGATTAACTTCATCAGCAAAGGCCCGCCTACAGATAAAAAAATCACGGGCAGCACCCAGCACATTATCGGCTCAGATGGCCTTTACACCAATTACAGCACGGTGGGCGGGACAGTGGATCGGATTGGATATTCTCTGACCTATTTTCACAAGCAACAAGACGGCAGTCGCAATAATGCCGATAGCGTGGTTAATGGCGGCAACGTCCAGATCGCCCTTGATGCAGATAAATCCACCCGCTGGCTCTTAGACATTAATACTTATGTTTCAGAAAGTGGCGAGCCTGGCCGTTTGAGTGCTGGCCAATATTCCCTAAATCGTGATTTTACAAGAACTCCTAACGACCGGATCTTCATAGAGCGCCACACCGGTGCCATCAGCGTGGAGCATGATATTTCCCCAGACACCATGCTGGTGGCGAAGGCTTGGGTGGGCTATCAAGAACGCCAAAGCCGCCGTCCTGACAGCACGCTTAACGCCACCATCGATACCCGCGAATTTCAATTTGGCGGCGCAGATGCCCGCATCCTCCACAACTATTACATGTTCAACAATAAGCACACCCTAACAGGCGGTTTCATGGTTTACTCTGCGGACAACCCCCGCAAACGCGACCTAGCCGTAGGCGATCCACTCGCCACCACTGGAACCCGCCAGTTCACTTTAGAAAACACCACTAACTATGGCGCCTACTTTATTGAAAATAAATTTACCTTTGGCAGCTTTAGCATCGTCCCCGCCATCCGCATCGAAAACACTGCTGTTAACGTCAAGGAGACCCAACAAATCCAGCAAGCTCGCGGCCCTCAAGAAGGAGACTACCTCCGCGTCGTGCCCCTCCTCGGCTTAGGATTAGAATATAAACTGGGTAATCAAAACACTACCTATGCCAATATCTCCCAAGGCTATCGTCCCGCCAGCTATGACAGCGTCCTAAATCCAGGCAGCTCAGCCCAACCCAGCAGCACTCTCAACGAAGCAAAAACATGGACGTACGAAATCGGCTTCCGGGGTCAACCCACTCCGTGGTTTAATTACGACACTTCCGTCTTCTACACTGATTATGATAACTATTTTGAAACCACTGGCCCTGTGGCCAACCCCGTTATCACCAATTCTGGTCGAGCTAAATTCATGGGTTGGGAAGCTGCCGCTGAAATCGACTTCGTCGGGCTTTACGATGCCGCCAACAAGTCCGACGTAGCAAAACGTTTCGGCACCCTGAGCGCCTACTCCAACGTCAGCCTACTATCTGCCAAGTTCGTCTCCGGCATCAACGAAGGCCGCGAACCAGGTTACGCTCCTGGGTATGTTTTTAAAACAGGCACCATCTACCGTTACTCAGATAAAGTGAAAATTTCATTCATCGGCACTATGTTCGGCAATCACGACTGGCGCGACAACAACGTCCCAGCCAACGGTGTTGATGAAATCCCCGCCTACGGAGTCTGGGATCTAACCGCTGAAGTCGCCATCTACAAAGATTATGTAAAACTTCTCGGCGGTATCAACAACATCTTCGATGAAGATTACTTCGCCCGCGTCCGAACGGACGGGATCGAACCTGCCGCGCGTCGCAACTATTACGTAGGCGTCCGTGTCTCCTTCTAAACCGACTAGACCATTCTACCTAAAGTTATTCTAGTCTCTTCTTTTACAACTCAAAACTCTAAACCCAGACCCAAACAATGATCCAACTTTTTATAGAAGGAGGCCCCATCATGTGGCCCATCCTCATCCTCTCCATCTTCACTCTAGCAGTCATCCTGGAGCGCTTTTTTTTATCATCACAGAAAAAAAGAACACGATCTAACAAGTTTAACCCTGGTTCCTTGAATGGATTTTAAGGTGGATTATTCTGGATGAACGGCAAGGATTGTGCAGGTTGACTTTCCTGGAGCAGTGTATCAAATGATGGATCAAGGAAATGAGAGCATTCAGTGTACTCCGCCAGAGATTGGGTATATTAAGGTGGAAGAAGCCTTTTTCTGATAGTCAAAAGAATGGAAGCTCGTCTAAAAAAGAATAGGAGCTCGGAGTAAAAAATCTGGTCTCTTTGAAAGTTGTCAAAAGTCGACGACTGATTCCCTGGACGGGGCATGTGAACAAAACATCCTATGAAACGAAAATATGATGTAGCGGCGTATATTTGGCCTTCCTACCATTTTGAACCCAGGACTGAACATTTCTGGCCCGAAAAAGACGGTGAATGGTACACGGTGCGGCGGGGAACAGCGCGTTTTCCCGGTCATGGCATGCCCCGTATTCCCCTGCTAGGTCACCAGGACGAAGCCGATCCTCTCGTCATGCGGCAACACATTGATCTTGCCCGCGAGCACGGTATCAATGTGTTCATCATGGATTGGTATTGGTATCAGGACGCTCCCTGTTTCGAGCGGCAGTTGAATGAGGGCCTCATCCCGGCACTCGAAGGAACCGATAGCAAGTTCTACCTGATGTGGGCGAACCACGACGTGGATTCCTTATGGAACATGCATGAAGACACCCGCTGGGACCAGCCGCGAGAAATCCGGTGGACCGGTCAGGCCAAGCGCGATTCCCTTGAACCGATGTTCGAACGCATCATCGAGAAATACATGGGCTTGGACTCGTACTACCGTATCGCAGGCAAACCGGTCTTTTCCATCTTCGACATGGCCAATCTGGTGGCCGGGCTGGGAGGATCCGAGTCGACCGTCGACGCTTTTTCCTGGATGCGCCGTCGCTGCGAGGCAAAAGGCCTGCCCGGACTCGATATCCAGGCCATTGCCAGAACTGGCGTCGGGACGGAAGCTGGAGCCAAGTTAGAACCGGGCACGGCAGCGCACACCGCACGTGTCCTTGGCTTTGACAGCGCCACCTCCTACCAATATTGCATGGATTCCGGTCAAAAGGGAGATTATGTCGTTTGGTCGGATAAAGCGATCTCACGTTGGCAGGACTACGCCAACATTTACGGAACCTTCTATCCCCACGTTTCCCTTGGATGGGATAACACCCATCGCAATCCTTCCTTTGGGAGGGAATCTGTTGTGGAGAACGCCACCCCGGCGGCCTTTGAAGCCTGCCTGTGGAGGGCGAAGCAGTATTTGGACAAGCACCCAGAGCAAACCCCTCTACTCACGTTGAACAGCTGGAACGAGTGGACAGAGGGGAGTTATCTTTTGCCGGACATGCGCTGGGGTTACGCTTACTTGCGCGCGGTACAGAATGTGTTTTGTTAATCGATTAGCAGGCTGAGCCTCCATGCAGCTTGTGTGGTCAGTCAATCATTCTTGAGTGATTTGATTTATTTTTTTACTGCCTTTGGCTTTTGTAGTGTGCTTGTTCTGTTAGCCTGCGCCTTGACTTCATCCACCAGCCGGGAGGGTTCGGCGCGGAGTCGGTAGTCGGCGTCAAGAAAGGCGTAGGTAATCTCGCCATCCGGTGCGATCACATACGCGGCCGCCATTGGCAGTTCGTCCGATTTGTCGCCATTACGCTCCATGGTTTTCGCATACTTGTGCATGGCCTCGGCGACATCGGGGGTCATTTTGAATACAATGCCATACTTCCTTGCCACATTATTCCCCACATCGGAAAGCACTTCGAAAGCGATTTTTCCCTTTTTGGTCGTGTCTTCGGCAAAGGCAGGCAACTCGGGGGTAAGCGCAACCAACGTCGCCCCCGCAGCTTGAAATTCCGGAAGCTTTTCCTGCAGGGCCGCAAGCGTTAGATTACAATACGGACACCATCCACCGCGATACCACGTCAGCACCACCGGACCTTTCTTCAGCAGGCTGGAAAGGGAAACTTCCTTGCCAGCCGCATTTTTCAGCGTGAAATCCAGCGCCCGGTCTCCGGCCTTCTTGGCCCGGTCATAGATCCCGCTTTGAGCCACAGCATCAATACCGGCCTGGTAGGACGCCACCTTTTCCGGCGGAGCCTTGCTGAGAAATTCCTTCTGTTGTGCACTCAACTGAGAACTAAGGGTTTCCGCAGAAAGGGAAGCCACCATATAAAGGGCCAGTGAAGTTGTAGTGATAATTTTGGATGAATTCATAAGTTATTTTAGTTCAACGAGGCAAGATTGCAATCTAAGAGGGGGGATTTAAAAAATGACCAAAGGGTTAGTGGCTGTTCAAGTTTTAAGATAAAATGCTGGGGAATTATAATCCTCTACTGGAATTGGCCGGAATGAAGACGCATTCGGGTCCGAGTCAAAGATACTTGGTGCGAAACCAATGCAGAGATGTCTCCCGACCTTTAGACCAATCAATCTGTGGATTGAACTTCAGGTGTTCCCGAGCTTTCTGAATGGAAAAGGATTGGTGGGTTCCCATAATGTCCACCGCCTGTCGGCTCAAGAGAGCGTCTCCGCTTAAGCCGCTAAAAACGCGTATCCAACGGTAACCTCCTTCCAGGGTCGTTCCAAGGGATCGAGCTATGGGGTAAGAAAGATTCCACTGAGGAGCTTTTACCCCGAGACCTTCTGCCATGCCTTCGAGGAATTCTTTCCAGGTGATTTGGCCTCCATCTGCCAGGTTGAAAGCCTCTCCCGTTGCCTCAGTGGTTAGTGAAGCTATGACGCCATCGGCCAGGTCGAAAATATGGCAAAGCCCTGCAACTGATCCGCCGCCATTGATATAAAACATCTGCCTACTCCTGAGTGCCCGCCCAATTCCACCGACAAGGGCGGTACTGCGTGGTCCATAGACGGTGGCCGGACGGAGAATGACGTAGGGAAGGTGTGCAGCATCAAGTGTCAACTTAAGAACCTGTTCAGCACGCAGTTTACTTTCTGCATACCAGTTGGTGAACTGGCCCCGACCCTGATAACTTTCGGTCACGTTGATTTGGTTGGGGTATCCGTAGATGTCTGTGCTGCTGATTTGTATCCATCGCTTAACCCCGGCGGCCACTGCGGCACGGGCCAACTGCTCCGTGCCCGTGACATTGTGGTGTAGGATTTCGCGGATTGTGCCCCAATCGCTGGCCATCGCAGCGCTGTGAATTAGCGCATCCTGCCCAAGACAGGCTTTCTGCAAAGCCGCAGAATCATGAAGATGACCGCAAACCCAACGAACTCGTTCCCCACCTGACAATTCCAGCGCCCTTGCCCTTTCCAGAGATCGCACCAGAGCCGTCACTTCATAGCCGGCAGTCAGCAACCGATCAACCAAGTGGCTACCGATAAAACCGGTTCCTCCGGTCACCAGCACACGCGTGCTCACGCGATTTCGGCTGTCACCTTTCCATTGCTTTGGGCTGAACGCAGGGGAAGGGCTGCTTTTCTCAGGGTCTGTACACCGACCTTTTGCAAAATCTCAAAAAGCATGATCCAATGCCCGCTGCCTTCGGTCTCACATGCTTCCAAGACCGCCTCCAAGCCGGAAAGGAACTGCTGCACCTGCGCTTCACTGATGCCCAGCGGCGGCAAGAGTTTAATGCAGTCATTTTTACTGGAAACCATCGTTAGGATATGATGATCCCGGAAAAGAGGAATTACCAGTAATTGCGCGAGTAACCCAGGGCTGGCCGCCCGGATGGCCCGACACTGCATTCTTCGTTTGAATGAGGCCGGTTCTCCCAAATCAAAGGCTGTCATCAGTCCAAGACCCCGCACATTTACAATCCAGGGATGCCGCCCGGCTATGCTGAGCAACCCAGCGCGCAACTGCATCCCACGCAACTCAGCATTTGCAACCAGTCCTTCTTCCTCGATGGCATTCAGTGTGGCTAAACCTGCTGCCATGGCCATAGTGTTTCGGCCAAAGGTGGATTCATGCACATAACAACGTTCCAGCCTATTGGTTAAACGATTATAGATCTCACGGCGCGTCACCATGGCAGCGAGCGGAACATAACCACCGCTGAGGCATTTTGAGAGTAGAACCATGTCCGGTTCCAGATTCCAATGTTCAAGAGCGAGCCATTTACCTGTCCGCCCGAGTCCTGTCTGGATTTCATCCATAACGAAGAGTGTGCCATACTTTCGACATAGACGCTGAACTTCCGGCAAGTAATCACTGCTGGGCACAGACACGCCCAGTCCCAAAATGGGTTCAAGAATAAAGGCAGCGACATCACGCCGCCTCAATTCCTCCTCCAGCCGGGTGAGATCACCATGCGGCACCTGAACACAGCCCGGTAAAAGTGGGCCAAAGCGCTCTTGGAACATCGGCTCCCCACAGATTGAAAGCGGACCCAAGTGCACTCCATGATACCCCCCATGACAGGAAAGAAAGCGTGGGCGGCCGGTAGAGACACGTGCAAACTTCATGGCCGCGTCCACCGCCTCCGCACCCGAACTACAAAAATAGACGGCATCCAGAGATCCGGGCATCCGCCGACAAAGTGCCTCCGCCAACATTCCTGAAAGTACGTGAAACTGAATCTGTACGCCTCCTGGGAGATCCTGTTCCAAAACCTCTTGCAACACAGCTTTGACCTGGGGATGGTTGTGGCCTAGAGTGGCAAATCCCTCTCCAGCGTGCATATCGAGCACTTCTACGCCCTCTGTTGTGTAAAGACACGAGCCACAGGCCCGCTCATAACAAACATCGAAACCAAGGATCTGCAAAACATCCACCAGCGCGGGATTCAGGTGTTTGCGGGCCAGGTCATGGGTCTCCAGTGATCTTCGACGGGCTTCAGTTAGAATTGTGTTCATGGTTGGGTGGAAGTTGTGCCCGCAAATAACCGGGCAAGCACTAAGAGTGTTGCTCCGGTCCTTTATTCCCACGGGGAACCAAGAAATGGAAGTTTTTTTTGGGTATTCTTTAGGGCTCAGTCAATCATTATTGATTGAGCCGGTTTATGAGGCGGAAACCGTGCGTCTAAACCCTCCGTTCTAGAGGAGATTGGATAACATGTCCCGACTTCGGCGACCTTTTCATTGAAGTTGAATAAATTGCGCTTGATTATCAGAGTTGCTCAAACTTTTGCAGGGCAGCGCGGTAAACTGCTTCCAAGCTGACTTTGTGATCGTCCGCCAGTTTCTTGCAATCCTCATACTCTGGTGCGGCCTTGATCACTTCCTCGTTGAGCAAGCCCAACTTGATCCGGACGGCACCATACGGCGTCACCACGGAAACGTGTTTTCTGCTTAGCTTGAGCCGGCTTGTTTCAAAGGTGCGCATCCCGAAGGCACTGGAGTTGCGCACAATCACCAAGGCCAACGTTTCCCGAAGATTGATGGGGCCAATGACCTGCAACTGCCAGGCCGGGCGGGACTTCTTCATGGTGATCGGGCTGTAAACCACATCGTAGGCTCCCGCTTGAAAAAGAAGTTCGCCCAAGTGTCCCAAGGCTTCGCCGGTGCAGTCATCCAGATTGGTTTCCAGCACCGTTACGACATCCGTTTCAAAGCGGCTGACCGGGCTCTGGGTTTGGCCTAACACGGCGCGCAGCGCGTTCGGGCGTCCGGGGATTTCTCGTGAACCCAGACCCCAACCGATTTTCTCTATCTGAAAATCCTCCATGGGGCCAAAAGAACGGGCGAACTCGGCCAGCAGGGCAGCTCCGGTCGGAGTGATCAATTCGAAAGGCAAATCGATTTGTTTGAGAGAGGCTCCCGTGCCTTGAAGTAGAGCCAGGGTTGCCGGTGCCGGAATAGGGAAATCTCCATGATCACAATGCAGGGTCCCGGTTCCTTCCACCAGGTTGGAGGCCAAAACATGATCCAAACCCAGATAGTGAAGTGCCGCACAGGCTCCGACGATGTCTGCGATGGAATCCAGAGCTCCGACTTCATGAAAATGGATCTCGTCCAGTGTCTTGCCGTGAATTTTGGCTTCCACTTCTCCGATACGACGGAAAACGGACACGGCCCGCTTTTTAATCCACGGATCAATTGCTGCTTTATTGATTAATTCACGGATCTCGGTGTAAGAACGTCCATGATGCCCGTGGGTATGATGTTCCTGATTGTGGGGATGATTGTGCGACTGATCGTGGGGATGATCATGGTCGTGAGAGGAGTGGCTGTGAGTGTGGATATCGACTTTGATACCATAAACCGAGCCCCGCACCTGATGCTCTTTGTGAAGATGAACCTGTTCGGGGAGGTTAAGGGTATTAATGACGGTCTGGATCTCTGCGGCTGGAACTCCCAGGTCAATGAGCGCACCCAGAAACATATCGCCGCTGATGCCGGAAAAACAATCGAGGTAAAGAGCCTTGGCCATGAGGAGATCACTAAAGCATGATCCGTAAAAACGGCGAGTCTGAATCTTCCAGTGGATGATGCCCGCTTCCAGAACCCTGATCTATTAGACGTAATAATCGGCCTATTAACTTTTTTCCAACTATTTCCTTTTAATAAAAAAGCTTTTGACGGGCTTCAGTTCATCTGGGACTGTGACTTTTACCCTCTCTCTTATGAATATTCATGAATACCAAGCCAAAGAACTTATGCTGAAGTTCGGGGTGGCAACTCCACAGGGCAAAGTGGCATCCACTCCCGAAGAAGCTGAAACAATTGCCCAGGCTCTCGGGACTGACAATCTGGTGGTCAAGGCCCAGATTCATGCCGGTGGACGCGGCAGAGGCACTTTCAAAGATGGGTTCAAAGGGGGCGTGCAGCTTGCCAAAACGCCTGCCGAGGCAAAAATGTTTGCAGGTAAGATGTTGAACAACACTTTGGTGACAGCGCAGACCGGCGGGGCAGGGCGGTTGGTGAAGAAGGTTCTGATCGTCGAAGCCAAAGACATCAAACGAGAACTGTATTTTGCCATCGTCATGGATCGTGCCACCTGCGGCCCGGTCATCATTGCCAGCCAGCGTGGCGGGATGGATATTGAAGCGGTCGCCCACGACACTCCAGAAGCCATCTTCCACGAATCTGTTCATCCCTTGCTCGGACTCCACGATTACCAGGCCCGCAAGCTGGCGAAACTTCTCGGCCTGGAAGGCAAGCTTCTTGGAGAGGCCGCCAAGCTTTTCAAAAACCTTTTTCGTTGTTTCATCGAATCCGATTGCTCCTTGGTGGAAATCAATCCTCTGGTGGTGACCAAAGATGACAAAGTCATGGCGCTCGATGCCAAATTTAATTTCGACGACAACGCGATGTATCGTCATCCCGAGATCGTCGCCTGGCGTGATACGGACGAGGAAGATCCCCGTGAAGTAGAAGCCAGCAAGTTCAGCCTGAATTACATCGGCTTGGATGGTAACATTGCCTGTCTGGTCAATGGTGCCGGTTTGGCCATGGCCACCATGGACATCATCCAGTATGCTGGCGGCAGCCCCGCCAATTTCCTCGACGTTGGTGGTGGTGCGAGCAAAGAACAGGTGACGGCGGCTTTCAAAATCATCCTGAGCGACAAAAACGTGAAGGGCATTCTGGTCAACATCTTCGGAGGCATCATGGATTGTAACATCATCGCTGCCGGCATTGTTGAGGCGGCCCGCGAAACCGGGCTGACTATTCCTCTTGTTGTCCGTTTGGAAGGTAACAACGTGGAGGCCGGTAAGAAAACACTCGCTGAGAGCGGACTCAAACTCATCACCGGAAACGATATTCTCGATGCGGCGAAAAAAATCGTCGCCGAGGTTAAAAAAGCCGCCTGATTTACCAAAAGACACTTATGGCCATTCTCGTTACCCCCGAAACCAAGATTCTCATCCAGGGCATCACCGGCAGCTTTGGCGGCCGTCATGCGCAGCTCAGTCTCGACTACGGAACTAAAGTGGTGGCCGGGGTTACGCCGGGCAAAGGAGCGCAAACATTCGCCGATGTCGTTCCTATTTTTGATACGGTCGAAGATGCTGCCAAACAAACGGGTGCAACTGTTTCCGTGGTCTTTGTCCCGCCTCCCTTCGCGGCTGATGCCATTCTCGAAGGCGTCGCCGCCGGGCTTGACCTGGTTGTGGCCATTACCGAAGGAATTCCCGTCACTGACATGATGAAGGTTAAAGAGGCCATGCGCGGCTCCAAGACCCGTCTGATCGGACCTAACTGCCCCGGCCTCGTCACTCCCGGCACAGGCAAAGATTCCCATGGCGGCTGTCGCATTGGGATCGCCCCCGGCTACATCCACAAAAAGGGCAATGTCGGCGTGGTTTCCCGCTCTGGAACCCTGACCTACGAAGCGGTCTGGCAGTTGACCACTCGAGGTTACGGCCAGAGCACCTGTGTCGGCATCGGGGGAGACCCGATCAACGGGACCTCCCATACGGACATTCTCAAGATGTTCAATGACGACCCGGAAACCGAAGCCATTATCATGATTGGCGAAATCGGAGGCACAGGTGAAGAAGAAGCCGCCGCTTGGGCCAAAGCCAACTGCAAGAAGCCGATTGCCGCTTTTATAGCGGGTACGACAGCACCTCCGGGTCGCCGCATGGGCCATGCCGGTGCTATTGTCAGTGGTGGCAAGGGAACTGCTGCAGCCAAGATTGAAGCCTTGAAGGATGCCAACATTGCTGTTTCGCCCACCCCGGCCGAGATGGCGGACACCCTGATCAGGCATTGGAAAAAATAATCCGGAGATAGAATTTTAGAAACATGCCGCCTTTGAAAAGGGGGCTCGAACCGAGGAGATAGTTATGCCAGTCACCGTACGTGGACTTGAAGGAATTGTAGCTGCTGAAACCCGCATCGGAGACGTGCGTGGTGAGGAAGGGATTCTTCTCTATTGCGGATACGACATCAACGAACTCGCAGGAAAAGTCTCGTACGAGGAAGTTGTCTATCTCCTATTCAATGACCGCCTGCCAAACAAGACAGAACTGGCCCAAATCACTCAGGCTCTGCGTGCCGAACGTGAGGTGCCCCAGGGTGTTATCGATTTCCTGAAGACCGTGCCAAAGGGTGCTTCTCCCATGGACGTGCTTCGCACTGCCGTCAGCATGTTGGGTTGTTATCCCACCAATCGTCCGAACCTGGCCATGTCTGAAGACCATGCCATCGCCATCAAGCTCGTTTCCCAGATCGGCATCCTGGCCGCCTATTTCCACCGTGCCCGTCAAGGCAAAGCCCTTCCAGAAATTCGGAAAGATCTCGGCGAAGCCGCCCATTTCCTTTGGCTCATGACAGGGGAAGAGCCTGTGGCTGAAGCCGTCCAGACCTTGGACGTGGCCTACGTGCTGCATGCTGAACACGGCTTCAATGCCTCCACCTTTACCGCCCGTGTCGTGGCGTCGACTGAATCTGACATGTATTCCGCCATCAGTGCCGCCATCGGTGCCCTCAAAGGTCCCCTACACGGCGGTGCCAACGAAGGTGTGATCCAGATGCTCCACGAAATCGGTTCCGTCGAAGCCGTGGATGCCTGGGTAGCCGACGCCTTGGCCCAGAAGAAAAAGATCATGGGCATTGGACATCGCGTATACAAAGTCCTCGATCCACGCGCCCCGCACCTAAAGGAGATGGCCGTCAAACTCAGTCTGAAACTGGGCGAACCCAAATGGATCCAGATGTCCGAGCGGATTGCTGAAATCATGAAGGCCGAGAAGAAGCTGAATGCCAACGTCGATTTTTACTCGGCCACGGTTTACTACAGCCTGGGCATACCCACGGATTTGTTTACCCCGATTTTCGCCATCGCCCGCATGAGCGGATGGACGGCGCATGTTCTGGAGCAGTCTGCCAACAATCGACTCTTCCGCCCCCTGAGCGAATACACTGGCCAGCCCTACGGACGTAAATTTGTTCCCATTGATCAACGTTAACCTGAGAGTCCCGTGTTGAAGGCGGGACTCTTTCAACCGTCTTTATCTATGTCACACACCAAGCTTTTTATTCCGGGGCCGATTGAAGTATCGGCAAAAACCTACGCTGCGTTCTGCCGGCCCATGATGGGACATCGCAGTAAGGAATTCCAGGAACTCTATGCCCGGGTGCAACCCGGCCTGAGGCAGCTCTTCGGCACAACGCAGCCCTGCTTCGTTAATACAGGTTCCGCCTGGTCCGTCATGGAGGCTTCCATCCGTAATCTTGTCACCAGAAAAGTCCTGACCTGTATGAAAGGTGCCTTCTCTGACAAGTGGTATGATGTGGCCCTTAAGTGCGGTAAGCAGGCGGAAAAACTCCAAGTCGAATGGGGACAACCCATTTCGGCGGAAGAGATCGATGTCAGGCTGGCCACGGGGGAGTTTGATGCCGTCACCCTGATTCATAATGAAACCTCCACCGGCACCATGAGTCCGATTGAGGAAATTGCCAAGGTTCTCAAAAAATATCCCGATGTACTTTTCATCGCGGATGTTGTTTCCTCATTGAGCGTGAAGAAGATCCCGTTTGATGAACTGGGCGTGGATGTGATGTTGGCTGGGACCCAGAAAGCTTTGGCCCTGCCTCCTGGTGCGGCGGTGTTTGCCGTATCGGAAAAAGCCCTGGCCAAGGCTGCAACGATCAAGGATCGCGGATATTACCTGGATTTCCTGGAGTTTAAAAAGAACCACGAATCCGATATGACTCCCTGCACTCCCAGCATTTCCCATTTCTATGCCTTGGAAAGCAAGTTGGAAGAGATCCTGGCTGAGAGTTTTGAGAAGCGTTTCGCCCGTCACCTGGAAATGGCTCAAATGACCAGAGCCTGGGCTCTCAGGAACGGCTTTGAATTGTTCGCCAAACCGGGGTACGAATCCATTTCCCTGACCTGCGTCAAGAATGTCAGGAACATCGATGTGCCTGCGTTGAATAAATGGTTGAAGCAGACGCATCACGCCATCATCGACGGTGGATATGGTAAGATCAAAGGCATAACCTTCCGCATCTCCCACATGGGCGATGAAACACCTGACACTATCTCCGAACTGCTAGGCTGGCTCGATGAGGGTATCGCGAAGCTTTGAGATTCTTTCGTAGCAACGGTCTTTGAGCGCCGTTTCCCTGCAGATTCACGTTCAGTAGGCCCGGGGCCTGCTGCTCTTTATTTCACCGATGGACTGAAGCCGCCACCGCTGACGGCGGGTTTAAGTGGTTCTGATTGCGGGTTGGGAGTGGTGGCGGGAGAGGGCTCCAGAGCTTTCGGTTCCGGTTTGGGCTGGGGTTGGTTGACCGGACTCATCTGCTGCTGCATTCCGGGCGAAAGCTTTTGCCAGCCGACTTTAGCGGCGTAGTTATAGGCGATCCTTGGGACACCGTAGGATTTGGCTTCGGAGGGCATTTGGGCGAGGAGATTTTCGTAGAGCTGGATGGCTGTTTCGTTCTGGTTCTGGGATGCGTAAAAGTCCGCCAGTTTCAGGGTGTTGCGGATGATGTTGGGCGCTCCCTGGGTTGAACGGATAGCTTTCTGGTAAGAGGCGATCACCCGTGCGGGATCCGCTTTCAACTGTCGTAGGATATCTGCGTGACCCTCGTCGAATACCCCGGAATTCCCGGCATAGAGTCCCATGCTGTTTATTTTTCCTAATTTGACATCAACCGGATCCTGGTTGGTAGAAATCATGCGTGCCGCGCGGAGCAGCAGCCAGTCTTTGGCCGGATCATTGCTGGCCTCGGCCATTTTCAGGTTGTCGAGAAAATGCCGGGGATAGGGGCGGTAAAGAGGATCGCCCAGCATGGTCATGGTCCAGGACAAGGCCAGTTGCGACTGATATGCGGACTCGGCAAAAGTGTAACCCGAGATCAGGCTGCGAAGGAAAACGCTGATATCGGGAGTGTAACGAAGATAGGGTTCATAAACGGAACCCATGGTTGCGGCAGCACCTTTGGCTAACAGGGGGCCGGCCCAGTTTTTTTCACGGCTCCTGATGGTTTCCGCACTGAAGGAATGAATGTGGTAGGCGATGGCTCCCTTGCGAAAGTGAAAACCGGGTTGGAGAAAGGGGCCATTCATTCCCCCGGCATACCAGCCAAAGTAAAGTGCGGCCTGATCCCATACGGCCGAGTCTGGCACCGTCGCTTCCAAGGAATCAATTTCGGTCTCGAGCCCGCTGGCCTGACAAATCATCCCAGCTGCTTCAATCCATTGGTCCCCGAGGCGATATCCGGAGTTGAAGTCTTTGATGCCCCGCGAATCGAGATAAGCCCGGCCGGTCAGCTCCAGTTTTTCTGTCTCCACGGCATCGTCGATCATGCGCCTGACGGTTTCCGGATCAGGTCCGTCGAGGCGGCAAACCATGATCATTTGGTTAGCGTCGTTCTGGCGGAAGGCGTGGAGTTGGGTGTCTGAGAAGTAAGGATTGGGAACGAGGCCGATGCTGGGCAGTCCTTCGACCGGGAGGGTGCATAGTTCGGAGTCGACGGAAGCTCGATTGTAGCGGAGAGGTTCGGAGACCTGGATTTCCGGGGCGAGAGACGGTTCTTCCTCAATGCGCAAGGGGATGCCGTGTATAAGAACGATGACCCAGATCTCATTCCTTACGGCCTGCCTGATGGTCAACTCCTGTCCGGAAATGCGGATTTTACGGGATTCGCGCTTCATCCAGTCACGGCTCTGGATATAGGAATCGATAGGGTCCCGGATGCTGTTGATGTAGACGCTGCGGGTGATGGTTTCCTGGGTGGAGCAGGGAATGCCCAGAACCCGTTCGGGCGGGATGTGCCGGACTTTGGCATAATGGTCAGCCAGGGTTTTGGAAACAGGCAGGGAACTGTTATAGACAACAAGAAGTTTATCGGCCAAGGGGGAAGCTTCCGCAGCCAGGGAGCAGGAAAAAAGGGGGAGCAAGGACAGGGCCAGAATGAAAATCTGGGGCGGCCATGATTGATGAAGGGTTTTCACTTCAACCCAAATCTAACTCAAGTCCGTCGTAGGCCAAGAACACGTTTTCAGGTATTTCACGCTCCCGTTGGGCATGGGAGATGTCATGGGTCAGGTGCGTGAGGTAAGTGCTTCCTGCCTTGACTCTCTGCCCGGCCTCGACGGCTTCAGCCACGGTCAGATGGGTCGAGTGGGGTTTGTCTCGGAGCCCATCCAGGATCAGGACGGGCAGATTCTGGAGCTGCGAGGCCACTTCCTCCGTCACCTTGGCGCAATCAGGGATGTAAGCGGCCAGACGCCGGCCCAGTTTTTCAATGACGAAACCATAGGTTGGTGTATTGCCGTGAGGAACCAGAACCGGGACGATACGGAAAGGGCCCAGATTAAAAGGTCCTTCAAAGAGATGCGCCTTGGCCCGTACGTAGCCCTGAAAGACCGGATTTTTGTCAAAAGCGTAAGGAAAGACGGTCAAAAGTCTGTCGTAGGTGTGAGGAGAACAATGGATGGGAAGGGGCTCGATTCGCCCGTCGCAAAATCGGCGAAGATCATCGAAACCGATGAGGTGGTCGTTGTGGGAGTGGGTGCAGACCACGGCATCCAGCCGATGCATTCCGGCCCTCAGGGCCTGAAGCCTGAGATCCGGGGTGGTATCGATCAGGCAGGAAAAATCACCTTCCTGAAGCCAGACCGAGGAACGGAATCGTTTGTCCCTGGGATCGGAGGATAAGCAGACCTTACAGGAGCACCCGATCATAGGGACTCCCTGGGACGTTCCGGTTCCGAGGAAAGTCAAGCGCATGCCACAGGCTAAAAGCTGGAGGTTGGGAGGCAAGGGGATTTAAGAAAACAGTATCGGGTTCTTCGGGCAGCCTTGCATCGGGAAAAACAGTGCTTTAATCTTTCGCCATGCTGCGCAGCTTACGCATCAAAAATTTGGCACTGATCGAAGATCTGACTTGGGAGTTGGACGAAGGTTTAAATATCCTTTCCGGGGAAACCGGTGCGGGTAAATCCATCCTCATCGACGCCTTCAATCTTTTACTGGGCGGACGTGCGGAACAATCCCTGATCCGGGACGGTGCTGTAGAATGCGTGGTTGAGGGCCTGTTGTCCGTCGGCAAGGAGATGGACTCCATTCTGGAGGAAGCAGGGCTTGAACGCTGCCAGGATGGAGAACTGCTCCTGAAGCGGGCCTTTAATACCCAGAAGCAAAACCGTCAGTTCATCAACGGCAGTCCTGCCACCCTGCAGGTTTTAAAGAAGCTGGGCGACGTCCTGGTGGACATGCACGGTCCCCACGACCACCAGTCCCTTTTGTCGACCGACAATCAACTTGATTCTCTCGATGCCTGCGCTGATCTGGAACAGGACTTGAACCGGTATCAGTCCCATCACAAGGATGTGCTGAAACTGGAAACCGAGATCCAGGAATTGGAATCCCTCGACAGCCGGAATTTACAGGAAGAACTCGATTTCCTTGACCATCAGATCCGCGAAATCGAAGCAGCCAAACTTAATCCGGTAGAGGAAACCGTGGTACTGCAGAATTACAAGATTGCCTCCAATGCCCAGCGCCTGACGGAAATGGGCAATGTGGTGAACGGCTTGCTTTCGGAATCGGAAGAAAGCGTCCTCAATCTTCTGGCTCGTGTCCAGCGCCAGTATCGGGAGTGGCAACAGATTGACGTCTCGATGGAGGATCTTTCCTCCCAGAACGAAACTGTAATCACGCAACTTCAGGACATGGCCCGTGAAGTGCAGGATCGGGTGGAGCGAATTGATCTGGATTCTGTCCAACTGTCTGTTCTGGAAGAGCGCCTCAACCTGATCCAGCACCTCAAGAAAAAATACGGCTCCACGCTGGAAGCAGTGTTGGCCAAGGGCGGCGAGTTGAAGCTGCGTCGCGAATCCCTGACTGGGCGCGAGGAGTCGTTAGTCAAACTCAAAGCCCAGTTGACAAAAACATTACAGGAGCGGCAAAAAACAGGTGACATCCTGAGTGCGGCCCGCAAAAAAGCGGCACCCCAGCTTGGTAAGGACGTATCCCAGCAGTTGAGGGAACTGGGCTTCAAACAATCCGAATTCAATGTTCAGTTGGAAACCTTGGAGCAGGCCGGATCCCGTGGTTTTAACAAAGTGGAATTTCAGTTTGCCCCGAATCCCGGGGAGTCGGCCCGCGCGCTGAGGGCGATTGCCTCCAGTGGTGAAATGGCACGTGTCATGTTGGCGCTGAAATCCGTATTGGCGGAGAAGGATAAGATTCCGGTTTTGATTTTTGACGAAGTGGACGCGAATGTCGGAGGGGAAACTGCCCTGGCTGTGGGTAAGAGGCTGCGGAAATTGGCGAAGAAGCATCAGGTGCTTTGCATCACCCATTTACCGCAGGTGGCGGCGGCGGGCCACGTGCATTTCCGGGTGGAGAAAAAAGTGGTGAAAGGCAGAACCCTGACCCAACTGGCAAATCTCGACCCGGAGGAGCGGGTTAAAGAACTGGCCCGGATGCTGGGCGATTCCGGAAGCACGGCCCGTGAATTGGCGTCTTCGTTGTTGAGCCAGTTCAAGTAAAGCACGGAAGCGGTTTCAACCGCTGGTAGATCCCACAGACTTACCAGGTGTAGGAGTAGGACTTGTCTGGAGGCCGCGACTGCGAAAGCGGACGAGAATGCCCGTTTTTCTTTCGATCAAAGAATGCCCAGGTTCTGGGCCTTTTCGTCGTGTTTGGCTGTTTCTTCGGCGCGCTGTTTGGCACTTTTGGTCTGCCAAGTGTCCCATGACTTTCCAAAGGCGGTGTCGGCACCGCTAAAAAAAACCGAGGCCACCTGATCGTAGCTGGCGGTGGTGGGAACGGATTCCCGGGGGCCGCCTTCTTTGATGAAAAGCTGGATCACTCGGCTGAGATGATCAAAATTATAGACAAAACCTTCCTGGGAACCGCCATCTTTGAAACGGAGGGTCACATCGCCACGGTAGTCAAAGGCCAGACGGATAGCTTCTTTGAGCTCATCCTGACTGTTAGGGATGATTTCTTTTCCCTCGTAGTCGCTGCGTCCGATGGTGGTGTGGGATTTGTCTTGCTGGGGCATGGCTGGGCAAAGGGTAAGGGTTATAGATGAAGTAGTCAGTCAGTCGGCTCAGATGCCGTAGGCAATGGTGCCTTTGACGGTGCGGATGAACCCGCTCAGGGAACCAAAGGTATCGTCAACGGAAGTGGCTTCATAACCGCAGTGGACCATACAGTCTTTGCAACGGACTTCTTCGCTCTTGTGTCCGTACTTGGACCATTCAGTGGTTTCGATCAATTCTTTGAACGTGGAAACGTAGCCGTCCTGGAGAAGGTAGCAGGGTTTCTGCCAACCGAAGATGTTGTAGGTCGGATTGCCCCAGGGAGTGCACTCGTAATCCACGTTGCCTTGGAGGAATTCGAGGAAGTTGGGCGAAAGATTGAATTTCCAGTTCTTTTTACGGTTTTGGAGAATTTTGCCAAAGAGTTTGGTGGTGGCTTCGCGACCGAGGAAGCTATCCTGGTCGGGAGCTTTTTGATAGCTGTAGCCGGGGGAGAGCATCATGCCTTCCACGCCCAGATCCATCATATCGTCGAAGAATTTACGAACGTTTTCCGGTTTGGCATGGGCGAAAAGGGTGGTGTTGGTGGTAACCCGGAAGCCTCGTTTGACGGCTTCTTTGATGCCCTCAACCGCAGTGTCATAGGTGCCGTCACGACAGACGGCGACATCGTGATCTTCCTTCAGGCCGTCCATGTGGATGCTGAAGCTGAGAAATTTGCTGGGTTTAAAGAGATCAATCTTCTTTTTCAAAAGAAGAGCATTAGTGCAAAGGTAGATATACTTCTTGCGGGCCACAAGTCCTTCCACAATTTCGCCAATTTCAGGGTGGATGAGGGGCTCTCCGCCGGGAATGCTGACCATCGGGGCACCGCATTCCTCCACGGCGTCAAAGATTTGCTGGGGGGAAAGACGTTTGTTGAGAATGTGTTCGGGATACTGGATTTTACCGCAGCCGGCGCAGGCGAGGTTGCAGCGGAAGAGGGGCTCTAGCATCAGAACCAGAGGGTAATGCTTGTTTCCCCGAAGTTTCTGGGAAATGACATAGCTGGCTACCGTGTAGGCTTGGGAAATAGGAACAGGCATAATTTAATTCGAAAGAATAACGTGAAAGGGTGGCTTGTCAATGAACCGATGCTTTACGTCATTAACTCATACTTTGCAATAACCTGAATAAGAGGGACTTATATGTGATAGCGCCACTTTGATCTATAAGTCTTCCGGAGCCTGGCTGAGGTTTGTTAATTCGACATCTTTGTGGCGGGCAGATGCAGCTTGGGCCGCACTTTGGCTCTCACGTTCGGCTCTGGCCATAAAGTGGGCCTGAGAGCGGAAAGGCGATTCCCCTTCCGCGAGGCGCCGTCGCTCATATCTGCCATCGGGCAGGAGGCGGCGGGCTTTGACATTGTCTTTGCGGTAGCAGGCGATGACGTTGTCGAGAAGGTGTTGTTTAAGTTTGGGATCTTCCACGGGGAAGGTGACTTCCACCCGCCGTTTGAGATTTCGGGGCATCCAATCGGCACTCCCCAGGTAAATTTCTGGCTGGCCGTCGTTATCGAACTGGAAAATCCGGCTATGTTCCAGGAACTGATCCACGATGCTAACGACTTCGATGTTGTCGCTTAGTCCAGGAATTCCGGGGCGCAGGCAGCAGGTGCCCCGGACAAGGAGGAAGATGTTTACTCCTGCGGAGGAAGCGGCGTAAAGAGACTGGATGATCTCCATGTCCACGAGCGCATTCATCTTGGCGAAAATTCCGGCAGGTTTTCCGACACGGGCGTTCCCTGCTTCACGTGCGATCATCTGCAGGAACTTTTCGGTCATGTCGAAAGGGGCGACGAGTAACTTTTTCGAGCCATGGTAATCGGACATTCCAGTCAGGGCATTGAAGAGGGTGGCAATTTCATCCGTAATGGACTGCCTGGTCGTGAAGAGGCCGAAATCCGTGTAGAACCTGGCGGTGCTGGGATGGTAGTTTCCCGTTCCCAGATGAACGTAATGACGGATGCGATCTTTGTCGCGGCGGACGATGAACATGACTTTGCAGTGGGTTTTCAGCCCAACCAGGCCATAGACCACATGGATGCCGGCATCTTCCATGCGACGGGCCCAGGCGATGTTGTTGGCCTCATCAAAACGGGCTTTTAACTCCACCAGGACGGTGACCTGTTTACCCGCTCCGGCGGCTGCGATGAGTCCTTTGACGATGGGGGAGTCTCCGCTGGTCCGGTATAGGGTCATTTTAATAGCCAGGACACGTGGATCCAGCGCGGCAGTTTCCAAGAATTCAATCACGCTGCTGAAGTTTTCATAGGGATGGTGCAGCAGGATGTCCTGATTGCGCATGAGCTCGAAGGTACTGGATTCGCCTTGGAACAGGGGAACAGTTACGGGGCTGAAAGGCTTGTGCCGGAGCGTTGACAGGGTATCCAATTCAGTCAGCGCAAGCAGCCGGAGGAGATTCAGGGGTTCGTCCACAAGATAAACGTCCTGGCGGCTGAGTTTGAACTTCTCCAGCAGGAATTGGATCACGGTCGCGGGGGTGCGGCTTTCGATCTCCAGGCGCACAGCATTGCCTCGGTTGCGTTTGCGGAGTTCTTCCTCAATGGTGCGGAGAAGGTTGAGTGCTTCTTCGTCGTCAATGTACAGGTCGCTGTTGCGGGTTACTCGGAAAGCGTAGGTGCCGGTGACTTTGACCGAGGGAAAGAGCAGATGAGTGTAGGATTCTATCAACTGGCTAAGAAAAACGAAGTCGTGTACTTTGTCCGGGCGGTCCGGCAGCTCGATCAGGCGGTTAAGAACGCGGGGAACCTGAACGATGGTGTAGCGGTGCTCTCCCGGGGCGTCGGTTCTTTCCAGGGCCACGATGACGTTGAGACTTTTGTTGAGAAGCTGGGGGAAGGGGTGGCTGGGATCGATGGCGAGAGGTGTCAGGACGGGATAGACTTCATTAAGAAAATAGTCTTCGGTCCATTTTTGTTCGCTGGGAGGGAGGTCATCGATCCGGTTGAAACGGATATTGTTAAGACTGAGGGCAGGGACAAGCTGCTCACGCCAAAGCGTATACTGATCCTCAACCATTCTGCTGACCCGTTCATGGATGGCCTTGAATGTTTCCTGTGCGCTCAAGCCATCGGGTCCGGGATCGCTGGTTTTGTTTTCGATCTGCTGTTTGATGCCGGCGACGCGGATTTCAAAAAATTCGTCCAGATTGGAGCAGGTGATGCAAAGGAATTTGACCCTTTCCAAAAGGGGTGTGGTGGGATCCTGGGCCTCTTCCAAAACACGCTGGTTGAACTCCAGCCAGCTTAACTCGCGGTTGAAATACTGTCCGGGAATGATGTTGTCTTGAATGGAGGTCATGGGAAATATCAGAGTTTGGCTATTGTGTCCCGCTGGGTGCGATCTTGTCAAACCAACCGCCACTGAATGTCACAAAGGATTGGTCGGAGGATTCATACCACAAATCTTGTGTTGTCAGATTAGCTTTCAGTCCAAAATGTTGTAACAAAAGACTCAACACGCCGATGCCATCAAAAAAGAAGGCGTTCCGGATTTCGGAGGCATGGCGAAAAAAGTTCTCCTTGTCCCGTGAACTGCAGCAGGCCCAGAGTTTTTTTTCCCATTTCTTAACGATCTTTTGCGCGCGCAGATTCCCGTCGAAGTCATGATCAAAGCGGGGGCCCACATGGCAGCCGTCAATGCTGGCTATAGTGACGGTCTTTTTTTGGTACAGATGTTTTTTTAGGGCATGACCGAAATGATAAAATTCAGATTCCGATCCGGGAAGATGGCCTGTCTTAAGGGATTCATGCAGACCTCCCATCAGAACCGGTAGAACTTGGAAATTTTTTCCTGGAA
Organism: Methylacidiphilales bacterium; assembly: GCA_038250235.1. GTDB lineage: Bacteria > Verrucomicrobiota > Verrucomicrobiia > Methylacidiphilales > JAAUTS01 > JAAUTS01. Next base: position 23,047 of record JBBSCO010000022.1, read on the forward strand.
AATAGAGATCGCGAACCGCCTGCAACCAGATGATTACAAATTCCAGGGAATGCTCAGCGGTAAAGGTCGTAGGCGAAAGGCTGAGGGGGAAAGGACAATCCCCTTGAAGCGAGCGCAGAAGTGTTTCGTCCGTTTCCACAGCACCCAAAGGTGTATTGAACCTGAAGGAACACGCACTGAACTCGTGGGGGCAGCGGTGGCCGACACCCAGGATGACAAAGAGTTCCGGAAATGTCCGGCGTTCTGCCAGCATGCGATACACTTCGGCGTAGATATTGAGGTTCACACGGAAATCGATGTGAGGCACGATGTAAGCCGGGGCCTTTGAGGCTTTCCTGCCCGCTTTGGGCGCGGATTGCAGGGCAGCTTGAAAGTTTTGAAGAATGTCCTTTGCACTGGACGGATAACATTTGCCGGCGAAGGCAGCTTGGATGTTGCGAGTGGTCGGCATGAAAGATTGGTGCAGTATGCAGAGAGGAAGAACGAATGAAATACCACATCTGCTGACCGATACTTCTTTTACCGTTCGCCCTGAGCGCAGAGAGGGACACATTTCCTAGCGGGACACTAGAAATCCCGAGGTGGCTTGGCAGGCCCGGCTAGAGGAGTTGGGGAAAATGCTGAATATTAGTTGAAATTCGATTTATTTTCGTTCAGGTGATAGAGGTAAATTTCCTCTACTTTTTTTCTAGCCCAGGGAGTGCGGCGTAGAAACTGGAGACTGGATTTGATGCTGGGGTTGTTCTGGAAGCAGCGGATATTGACCGCCTGTCCCATTTCATCCCAGCCTATCCAGGAGACCAGGTCGGTAAGAATTTTTTCCAGGGTGATGCCGTGCAGAGGATCTCTGGGAGCCGGTGAAGTCATCGGATGCGCATCAGCCTTTCACCGCGCCTGCACTCAGGCCTTTGACAAAGAGTTTCATGGCGAAAAGGAACATCAGGATCAGTGGGATGTTGGCAACAAGGAAGGCTGCCATGATTTTACCCTATTGCTTGATGTATTCACCGTCGAGATAAATCAGCCCAACGCCGAGGGTAAAGAGTTCCTTGTCAGGCATGAGGGGGAGAAGCATGAGGAAGTCGTTTTATTGCCCGATAAAAAAAGGATGAAGAGCGTTCCGATGATGGAGCCGCTCATTAGGATGACAATAGTAACGATTTGCTGGAAACGGGAGGCGACGTCTTCCCGTGCCAAGGAGATAAAGCCCTGTGGCATATGTTGGCCCATCTGGCGGCTGAGGCTGAGACCTGAAAGAATGGGATGCCCTTTTTACTCTACAGGTATCAAGTATACGTTGGAGCTAATCCCTATCCTGGCCAGAGATCGTGGAGAACTACGTGTATGCGCTTTTTTTGCATGTGGTTTAAGGGTTGCTTTTCATTTCAACCCTATTGCCTGTGATCTGGTGGATATGGGCCTGTAATTTATCGGGATTTTCTGAATGCCGCATTGCCTGCCTCCAAGTCAAGAGGGCCTCCTGGGTTTCTCCCAGTTGATAGTGCGCGTGACCCAGATGTTCAAGTATTTCCGGATTGTCAGGAATCTTGGCCAGTGCCTTGAGAAAAAGAGTTTTGGCCTGTTCATAGCGACCCTGGCGGTGATAAACCCAGCCAAGGCTGTCCTGGTAACCGGGATTATCCGGGCTGAGGGCCAGGGCTGTGGAAATTAGTTTTTCCGCCTCCTTCAAGTTCCTGTTCTCTTCGGCGAACATGTAACCGAGATAGTTGAGTGCCTGGTGATGACGGGGATCCAGATCGATGGATTTCCGCAGCATTTTTTCCGCTTCGGCAAACCGTCCGGCTTCCTCATAGGTGGCACCATAACGAAAGTAAAAAAAAGTGTTCAGTATTTTTTCGTCACCCCGTGCCAGCTTTTCTATATTGGTGAGGAGCGTAAGAGCCTCATCAAAACGTTTCAAGGAATGGAGAGTGATGGACTTCAGAAGAAGAATTGGGGTCATGGAGGGGAAATTCTTTTCGGCTGCTTCCATGGTGGTCAGCGCAGCTTCCGGTTTTTTCAACATCATCTGGGCCTGGGCAAGCCGGATATAGTCTTCGGCATTGGGATCATGGATACTGATGTAACGCTCGTAATAGGCGCAGGCTTCCTGCCACTTGCCCGCGCGCTCGTATAACTCCCCGATAGAGGTATAGAGGTTTTTACGCTCGGGAAATTCCTCCAGAAGGTCTTCCAGCACAACAATGGCCTCACTTTCCCGTCCGCAGGACATGTAGCTTAGGGCCAACCGTTCCCGCAGTCCGGATATTTTTCTGTTCCGCGCGTAGGCGGACTCGTAATGCTGCAGGGCCTGCGGATAGTTACCCGCGTCAAAATGTACCTGGCCGAGCTGAAACGCATATTCCGGGTTGGAAGGCTCCGCCTGAAGGGCCTTTTCGTAGAAGGGCAACACCTGGAGGCTGATACTGGAGGGGGGAGTGTTGGATTCCATTAGGATGCGGGTCCAGGTCTCGGCCATTCGAATATAAAAGGCGGCTTCATTGCTCGGTGTTTCTCTGGCCTGATTTAGTAGCTCCCTCAGCTTGGCTGGATTTTTTTTAATATCAGCCCCCTGGGCCAGGATTCGGTAATTGCTGATCAGGGTAGGATCCTGCTTCAGGGCGGTACGTGCATGTTGCAGAGCGAGGCTGTATTTTGCGGGATCTTTGGGATCGAAAAGACAGAACGCCAGAAGGGAATGGAGACGGGACGCTCCCGGTTGTAGCCTGACTTGGCGGGTCAGCAGGTCGATGGCTTCCTCTTTCCTGTCCAGCCGCAGCAGGGTGAGGGCAATCTGGGCGATGATTGGCGAGTAGGAGGGATCGGCTTCCGCCGCTTCGAAGTAATGAACAAGTGCTTCTTGGAATTTACCCGATTGGCTCAGACGCTGCCCCTCGGCAAAGGCCGTGGCGGAGAGGGCACGAAGCTTTCGGTCCACGCCGGATGCGGATGGCATCGGGGTTTTCTCGAAATCCTGAAGGAGTTCCTCCTCTGAGGAAATGACAGGGTTATTCAGGGGCTTCGCGGTGTCGGCTGCGTGAGCCGGCACCGATGAAGCAGTGTATCCGAGCGTTATCGCAAGGCAAATCAGACCTGCCACGTTGTGCGGGAATGCAAATGTCCTTCGGGTCAACACCCGGATACTCTAGTGCCTTAAGACTTATAGCGCAAACGCTTCTTGTGCCTGTTTAGGCGGCGGCGTTTGCGGCGTTTGTGCTTGGCAATCTTTTCTTTTCTCTTTTTCTTAATCGAACCCATAAGTGAAGCGTTGCATTAAAGCGGAAACTGCTTAATAGACAACTTTATTTAGCGGATACTCGATGATTCCTTCGGCCCCCAGCTCTTTTAGCTGGGGGATTATTTCCCGAACGACTACTTCATCGATAATGGTTTCTATGGCGACCCAACTGCCGTCCGCCAGGGGCGAGACGGTGGGGCGGCGCAGCGAAGGGAGCTGCGACAGAAGCTTTTTTAGGCTGGCGGCGGGCACATTCATCTTCAGCCCGACTTTGTCCCGGGCGTTGAGGGCACCTTCCAGAAGCAAGGCCAGGGTTTGGATTTTTTTCCGGCTGAGGGGGTTCTGAAAGACTTCTTTATTGGCAATCAACTGGGGATAGGACTCCATCAGCGTGTCCACGATGCGGAGTTTGTTGGCACGGAGGGAAGAGCCGGTTTCCGTGATATCGACAATGGCATCGACCAACTCCGGAACTTTGACTTCGGTGGCACCCCAGGAAAACTCCACATGGGCTTTGATCTTGTGCTTTCTCAGGTAATCCTTGGTGATATTGACCGCTTCGGTCGCGATCCGTTTACCCTGTAGGTGGGCCGGTTTGGTGATCTTGGAATCTTCCGGCACGACCAAAACCCAGCGGGCAGGGTCTTTGGTGGTTTTGCTGAAGGATAGATTCTGGATGACTTCCACTTTGGAGCGGTTTTCAGCGACCCAATCTTTGCCTGTAATCCCGAAATCGAGGAAGCCGTCTTCGACATATCTGGCTATTTCCTGGGCCCGAAGCAGGCGGACTTCCAATTCCGGATCGTCAATGGTGGGCTTGTAGGATCGGCTGGAGAGATTGATACGAAAGCCCGCGCGCCGGAACAATTCCAGCGTGGCATCCTGAAGACTGCCCTTTGGCAGACCCAGTCGGAGAACCTTTTTGACTTTCATGGGTTTGAAAGACTGAAAGGCGTGGGGATTCTTGTAAAGAAGTAAAAGCGGGACAATCCGATTTAGAGACCTCCCGATCCTTTTCTTGGCTCAGGATGACAAAAATAGAAGGTCTTTTCCTGACAACTCATCAATGGTACAGCGTAGGCTCCGGTAGACTGGGCTTAATTTAGAGAACCGACTTGAGATCACGGTAAACCGTGTCGAGATCACTCGGATGAACCCGGGTGCCGGCGGTTGCCGTCATAAAATTGGCATCCCCGTTCCAGCGGGGCACAAGGTGTACATGAAGATGATCCGGCAGTCCCGCCCCGGCGGCTGCCCCGATATTGAGCCCGATATTGAAACCATGTGGATGATAAAGTTTTCGAACTGCAGCGATGATGGTCTGCACCGTTGCCCAAAGATCCGACTGCTCGTCGGCTGACAGCTGATCCAATTCGGTTACCTTACGATAGGGAACCACCAGGTGGTGGGCGGTATTGTAAGGAAAGCGGTTCAAGAGCGCGTAACAGGACTTGGAACGGTACACCACGTGATTGGCGGCATCCTCGGAGGAGAGGCCAATTTCAAAAAAAAGATTTTCGTTGGAACCACGGTCTTTTTCCATGGTTCCGACATAACTATTGCGCCAGGGAGCCCAAAGGTGTTCCATAGAAAGGATTAGACCTATGGCTGACGCACCGATCAAGCTGAAACAGAAGCATCTCCTGATTAATGGCACTGACGAGTATCAGGTCAAAGCCCGTGCCGTGGAACTGGCCGCCCAGTTGGCACCGGAAGATCCCATGAATCTTGAGGTGATTGAAGCCCAGGCAGACTCGGTGGCGGATGCCCTGGATCGGATCGACCGGGTAAAAGAAGCTCTCCTGACCCTGCCTTTTTTCGGCGGTGGCAAATTGGTCTTTTTTAAAAACTGTAATTTCCTGGCCGATAATGTCATGGGTAAAAGCGAAACCGTTCTGGGAAAACTTGCCCAAATCACGGATATCCTGGCCAAGGTCGGTCCTGACTCCGCCCAATTGTTGATCTCCGCCGTGGGCGTTGATCGCCGCCGCAGTTTTTACAAGCAGTTTGAAAAGCTCGGATATTGCGAGCAGTTTGACCTACCGGATCTCAGGGGCGGACAGGCTATGCAGGTCTGGATGCGCGAGGTGGAACGCCTCTTGCAGGAGAAGGGTCTCAAACCCGAACCTGGAGTGGTCGAGCGTTTGGTCGAACTGATAGGAAACGACACCCGGGCTCTGCATAATGAGATTGAAAAGCTGGCTCTTTATACCATGCCGGGTGGCCAGGTCAGCGAGGACGACCTTCGCCTGATTGTTTCCAGCACCCGGGAATTACTGGTCTGGGATCTCTGCGACGCGGTGACTGAGAGCAACACCAATGATTCGCTCCACATCCTCCGCCAGCTTCTGGCCCAGGGAGAATCTGAAGTGGGCATCCTGATCCTTCTGGCCGGGCAGATCCGTTTGGCCGCTCTGGGAACGCACCTGCTGGAAACAAAAAAATTGACGCTCCGCAAAACCGGAACCTTTCTTAATGCGAATTTGTCCGATGGCGCTGAGGATCTGCTTCCGCAAAACAAGAAGGGCGAAAAACCGAACCTATTCCGCCTGGCCCGTGTGGTGGATAAAGCGAGAAGACAGCCTTCCCACCGTTGGTTCCGGGCTTTGGACACCATTTACCAAACCAATCTGGCCCTGGTCTCTTCAGGCAGCGATCGCCAAAAAATGTTGGAAACCGCCGTTTTGAAAATTTGTCATGGATAGTTTGACTACAGGAGAGTTGGCCGGGCGCATGAAAGAACGACCCCGGCTTTTCCGGTTGATCGATGTTCGTGAAAAGGACGAGTGGGATTTTTGCCGACTCGAAGGAGCCGAATTATTTCCTCTTTCAGAATTCCCAAGTCGTTCCCTGGCAGAGCTTAAGAAAGACGACGAGATTGTTCTCTATTGTCATCACGGGGTCCGCTCTGAACACGCTGGTCACTTTCTTTTGAAAAACGGTTTCAGCCGGGTTTCCCATTTGTCAGGAGGGATTGAGGCGTGGTCCTTGGAAGTGGACTCTTCCGTAAAACGCTACTAAGATCAGACGGACATTTATGGCATCTTTTATTGAGACAGTTTACGAAAAATTACAGCGCCACCCGAAGCGTATTGTTTTCCCGGAAGGCAATGATCCCCGTGTTTTGCAGGCGGCTGCCGAGTATGTCAGGCTCGGTCTTGGGCCGACCATCGTTCTGGGGAACAAAAACGAAATTGAAAAACTTGCCGCCCAACACGGAGTTTCCTTACATCATATCCTGGTTATCGACCCGGAAAAAGCCGCCGATCTCCCCCTCTTTGTCCGTCGCTTGGAATCCCTGCACCGCTATCGTGGAATCAAGGATGCGGACGCGCTGAAAATTCTGCAGAATCGGAATTATTTTGCCGCCATGATGCTGCAAAACGGCCAATGCGACGGTCTGGTCGCGGGAGCCAATGAATTTTCCGGCAATATCCTGAGACCGCTCTTTCAGCTGATCAAACCCCTGCCAGGCATTAAAAGCATCTCGAGCTGCATGGTCATGGTGGTTCCGGATTGTCCCTACGGAGATGATGGAGTGTTTTTCTTTGCCGACGGTGGTGTCATTCCCGATCCGACCGTTGAACAATTGGCGGACATCGCGGTGGAGACCGCCCGCCTTCGCCGTCAGTTGACCGGAAAAGTGCCCAAAGTGGCCATGCTTTCCTACTCTACCAAGGGCAGTGCCCAGAACAAACACACGGAAAAAATCATCGCCGCCACAGCCCTGGCCAAGCAAAAGCTCAAGGAACTGGATATCAAAGTCGAACTGGACGGGGAGATGCAGGTGGATGCCGCGTTGTTGCCTGAAGTTGCAGCGATCAAAGCCCCGGGCAGCATGGTGGGAGGCAAAGCCGATGTCTTAATTTTCCCTGATTTAAATTCAGGAAACATCGCGACCAAGCTGGTGCAGCGTCTGGCCAAAGCCACCGCCTACGGACAGATCCTGATCGGACTTTCCAAGCCCGCAGCGGAACTCTCACGCGGTTCCGCCGTGCAGGACATTCTGGGTGTGGCCGCACTGGTGGCATTGCAGGCCATCGAATACCGCAAGCTCTACCCGGAGCAGGAATCCACGGATGAGTGGGATCCCCAGGCCCTGCGCAGATAGTAAGTTATTGAGACGTTTTTTGGAAGCCTTCCTGCATGTTGAAAAATCTTACCACCCCGCGTATTTTTATCGCGGCCACACGCCAGGATGATGGCAAGACCACAACTTCCCTCGGAATAACTGCGGTTCTGCGAAAACGTTTCCAAAGAGTTGGTTATATCAAGCCGATAGGCCAGCGTTATGTGGATGTGGACGGACTCAAGATTGACGAAGACTCGGTTCTGATCAATGACACCTACAATCCGGGCCTGCCCCTGGATGCCATGAGTCCGATTGCCGTGGATGCCCATTTCACCCGTGATTATCTTGATGATGCGGATCCCTCCAAATTGGAAAACACCGTGGAGGAAGCGTTTAACCGTGCGGCCTGGGAACAGGATTTTGTGGTGATCGAAGGTTCGGGCCATGCGGGTGTCGGCAGCGTTTTCGACATGTCCAACGCACGGGCGGCCAGTCTGCTGTGCAGCAAAGCCATTATTGTCAGCCAGGGCGGGGTGGGAAAACCAATCGATGAAATCGCCCTCAACCTGGCCCTCTTTGATAAACACAAGGTTGAGGTGATCGGAATCATTCTGAACAAGGTGATCCCGGAAAAAATTGGCGAGCTGTGGCCTTACGCTGAAAAAGGCCTCGCCCGGATGGGTTTGCCTCTGTTGGGCATTGTTCCGCTTCATCTGGAATTGCGTAAGCCGACTTTAAACCAGATTTCCCATGCTTTGGGTGGGGAGTTTGTCGCCGGTGACCGGTTCAAGCGCCGCAGGGTCGGACGCTTCACCATTGCCACATCTTCGTCCAGAAATGCCGAAGTCTATTTTGAATCGCAGACCGTTCTGATCACGGCAGGGGATCGCGAGGACATGATCCTGGCCATTCTCGGCGGCGCAGGGGAGGGAAGTGAAGCTAAGATAGCCGGCGTGGTTTTAACGGAAGGTTATTTGCCGCAGCAGGGTCTTTTGAAAATCATGAAGAGCAAGCAGGTTCCTTTTATCAGTGTGAAGCACGACAGTTTTGCTGTGGCCACTAAGATCAGTCAGATGTCTGTCAAGACAGAACCGGGCGACAGTGAGAAAATTCAACTTATCCAGACACTGATCGAAGCCAATGTTGATATTGACCGGATCATCGCCCAGTCGTCTCCTACCGCCCCGCCGTTGCGGAAATCCTGATTCTCATGAGTCATCTCTGGAGACCTGCCAGACTTTCTCCTTCGAAGTGTTAGCCAGTCAGATCCTGCCTTCACGTGAGCAGCACGCACCGGAAAAAAACTCCCCGTAGGAGCGACATCGTGTTGGGAAGACTTCAGCTTTTCGCTTAGTCTGTATGATTTCGAAAAATCACGAATAATTTACGGGCAACGAGTGTGTCCCCATCACTTTGCCCGTATTGGTGGTGGAACCAGACTCATGCTCCCATGCCGTCTTCGAAGGAACCTTGGGCTGCCGGGAAGCAGAGATGGTCGCGGGCGTAGGCTATTCCGTTGGCAGAACATGCATCCAGGTCGCGATAGGCACTTTCGGCTTCCACTACCAGCGGGGCACTGGCTGTTTTCATGATTGCGCAATAACGCTGGGGATAACCGACATCCAATAACATCTCCACATAACGGACCATGTTCAAATCGCCGGAGGGCAGGTCGACAAACTGCATGGCACGATCCTGCCATTTCGGAGCCATTTTTCTAAGTGCGATGCCGGGTCGGATACTGAAGTTTTTGACGTGGGCGGCCACGATGCGTGATCCCACCGCGCGAAAACGGGTTTCCCAGGATTCGCCTTCCCAGCAGTGGGAGGGATCGGCGTTCACGGTCAGAACCTTATCGCCGTCGCAGGCTGTGACGAGGGTATTGAAATCGTCACCGGTCATGGCCGCCGTGCCGGGATGGATTTCGTGCGCTAGATAAAGTCCCAGACTGCTGGCTTTGGCGCGGATTTTGGAGGTCTTTTTGGCAAAACGTTCGTTGCCTTCCTTGATCAGGTCATAACCCGGCCCGGCCCAGAATCCCCAGGGATAACCACCGGCGATCTCCCATCCATAGGCGACACCCCAAAACATGGGCATGATTTTGACGCCGAGTTCCGCCGCCAGATCCATCAGTTTGAGTAGGTAGTCTTCCGCCCACTGCTCGATTTTTTCCACGGATTGCGTGGCAACATCGGCAGGCAGGAAAGGCTTGATGGTCGGACTTCCGGTCCAGGCGGAGGTGTGAACCCAGAAAGGGCAATGGGCAGAGATACCATCCAGTTTCAGTCCGTATTTTTCAAACGTTTTTTTGATCACGGAGGCACTTTTTCCTTCCACCATAAAATTGGAAGGCTGAGCGCCGGCGGCTCCGGAATTTTTCGCAAACGCAAGAAATTCGTCGAGACTTTTGGCTCCATGCTGGGCGCCTTCAATGCTTGAATGATAGAGGGTGTTTGACATATAAAGTGTGTTGGTTGAAAGGGCATCGTATTTCATGGAACGCTGTTGGCAACGGAGAAATTCAAGGGTAACTTTTTAGTTCTTTCTTCCTTATGCATCACACGCGATCCCTTGAACTTTTCGAACAAGCCTTAAAAAATATCCCGGGTGGTGTCAATTCCCCGGTGCGTGCTTTCCGCGCGGTGGGTGGCAATCCTTTTTTCGCCAAGTCGGCCAAGGGAGCTTACCTCCATGATGTCGATGACAATGCTTACGTGGATTATGTCTGCACCTGGGGTCCATCCATTCTGGGGCATGCCTCCGAACCCGTTCTGGTTGCCTTGAGGGAAGCCATTGAAAACGGCACCAGTTTTGGAGTTCCGGGAGCTCTCGAAGTGGAAATGGCCAAGCGGGTCTGCTCAGCTGTCCCTTCTGTGGAAAAAGTCCGCATGTGCAATAGCGGAACTGAGGCGACCATGTCCAGTATCCGGCTTGCCCGTGGTTACACCAAACGGGATCGGATCATCAAGTTCGATGGCTGCTACCACGGTCACGTCGATGCCCTGCTGGTGAAGGCCGGTTCGGGTGCTCTGACTTTCGGCTACCCGGACTCGGCAGGCATTCCCCGGGCCGTGGCAGCTGACACCATTTGTCTTCCCTTCAACGACCTGGAGGCTTTTCAAAAAGTGATGTCGGAACTGGGCGATAGCATCGCCGCTGTCATTCTTGAACCCATTCCCGCCAATGCCGGCTTGATTTTACCCAATCCGGCCTTTTTACAACTCCTCAGATCTGAAACCCAGCGGCACGGCATCGTCTTGATTTTTGATGAGGTGATGACCGGATTTCGTTTGGCCAAGGGCGGCGCGCAGGAAATCCTCGGTATCCATCCCGATCTCAGTGCTTTCGGCAAAGTCATAGGAGGTGGACTTCCCGTGGGTGCTTTCGGGGGCAGGGCAGACATCATGAACTGCCTGGCTCCGCTGGGACCGGTTTACCAGGCCGGAACGCTTTCGGGAAATCCTCTGGCCATGGCCGCCGGAATCGCCCAGTTGGATGTACTTTTTGGCGAGGACGGCTTTGCCAGGCTTGAAAAAATCGGCGTGCAATTGGAGACCGTTTACCGAGAAGTTCTGGAAAAAAGCGGCAGACCCTGGACCTTTTCCCGCATCGGTTCGATGTTCTGTCTGTATTTTACTCAACAACCGATCCGGAACCTGGACGATGTGAAAACGGCTGACCTCGAAGCCTTCCGCAACTATTTTCATGTTCTGCTGGAAAATAATGTGTATGTTCCACCTTCCCAGTTTGAGACATGCTTTTTGTCACTCTCGCACGGAGAACGGGAGCTTCAGACGACGTCCGAAGCTTTGGCCAAGGCATTTGCCGGTTGATTTGCATGAAATTTTTATTCAGCGCGGTTATGACGCTTCTGGTTTTTACAGGATCAGGCCAGACCCTGTACGCCGCCTCGCCCGAACTCTTTCCCGTTGAAGATCTCCGGCCCGGCCTCCGTGGCAAGACCCACACGGTCATGCAGGGGACCGAAATTATAACCCTGGAGACGGAAATTCTCGGTGTGCTGAAAAACGGTCTCGGTCCGGGCAAGGATCTCATCATCGGAAAGCTGATTGATGAAAAATCCAGTTTAACCGGCGCCGTCCATGGGATGAGCGGCAGCCCTCTTTACATTGATGGAAAACTCGTCGGGGCCCTGTCACGCCGCCTGATGCAATTTGAAAAAGATGGCCACTGTGGATTCACTCCGATCCGTGACATGCTCGACGTACAGAATCGGGGCCGGGAGAAAAAAGATTTCGATAAAGGGCCTTCCCCCTTTCTTGCTTTCTGGGGCAGGGGCGCATTGAACGCTTCGGCGGATCTGGCCCTGCAAATCAAACCTGACAACGGCCAATGGCTGGCCGTTCCTTTGAATCTCAGCGGTTTTTCCGAATCCATGATCTCCTCCCTGCGCCCTCTTTTTTCCCGCATGACCGGTTTTCTTCCTGTTGCCTCCGGCTCCGCAGGCCCGGCTTCACTTCCAATCACCCCCATCCGTCCGGGTTCCGCCCTGTCCGTCCTATTCATTGACGGAGATATCCGCGCGGGAGGAACGGGCACCGCCACAACGGTCGATGGGAATAAAGTCACGGCTTTCGGTCATCCCATGATGGGCATCGGCCCGACCGAACTTCCCTTGGCCGGCGCGGAAATCATCACCACCATGCCCAGCTATGCCGTGCCTCATAAAATCTCCAACATTGGCCCTGCGGCCGGCACAATCTGGCAGGATCGCCTCTCTGCGATTTCCGGTGAAACCGGACGCCTTCCGGTAATGGCGACCTACGAGATTCGCCGCAAACATGAGAACGAACCCCGACCGGCCTGGAAGGGGACTTTTGTCAAGGAAGAGTGGCTGGCTCCCCAGGTCATCATGCTCCTCATGGCACGCTCGCTGATGGACCAGCAGGATTTTTCCAGGGAGGCCACTTTAAAATTAGAGGGGGAACTCCGTTTTAAAGGATTGCCGCCCCTCAGCATCAAAGGCCTTTATAGCGGAGGATCTGACCAGCGGCTTGCGGCCATTTTCGACCAGATGGCCCCCCTCATGAACCTCTATCAGGCCTTTCCCAGACAAATCGATGTGGAATCCCTGACACTTTCCGTCGAGAGTTTTGAACGGTCCGCCCAATGGGAAGTGGAGACGGTCAATGTCCGCAACAGGAAGCTTAGGCAAGGCGAAAAAATCCAGGTTCTGGTCCGGCTGAAGAACGGCCTTGGCGGAAAACGCCTGGAGGAACTAAGCCTTGATGTTCCCGAGGAATTGAAAAAAACCGCGTTCCGCCTTCGCGTGGCCAGCGGCAGTTATCTACAGGCCGCCGATGCCAACATGCGGGGTATGGCCGGAATTGCCAATGCTTCCGATTATCTCAGGGCGGTGAACAGACTCTACGAGCCTGACGCCCTTTACCTTCAGGCCATCACCCTGGAGCAGGGGGTTCTCAGCCGCAACAGTCCGCAACTGGGTCTTCCCTACTCTGTGGGAGAAGTGGTCAAGGACTCGGAACGAGAAGCCCTACGGCCTTTCTCTGGTGCCAAAGTCTGGAGCCAACGGAAAGTCAGGCTTTCGGGGATTGTGTCCGGCTTCAGGGAATCAGCAATGGAGATAGAATGAAAAAAACGATATACACAACCACTCTCTTGGCCTGTTGGTTCATCAACCTGTGCCCGGCGGCACAACCGGAACGTGTCATTCTGGACAGCACGGAGCAGTTTCTGGAGGGGAAAGGTGCCACGGTATCCATCGATGAACCGGGGATACTCAGCACCGGACCTGCCATCTCCCGGCTGGCCGACCTGAAAGATCTCAATATCTGGGCAGCCATCCGTGATTTCAAAACCGGGGATTTTATCCTGGGCACAGGCCCGGAAGGCGAAGTTTACCGTATCCGTTCCAATGGCAAAGTCATGAGATTGAGCGCTTTCATTGAAAGCGACGTGTACGCCCTGACCCAGGGTCCCAAAGGTGAGCTTTATGTGGCCTCGTCGCCCCATGGGAAAATTTTCCGGATCGATGCTTCCGGTAAGGTGGAGGAATATTTCAACCCCAACGAGCAGTTCATCTGGTCCATCGTCGCCAATAAAAAGGGGGAACTCTTCGTCGCCACCGGCCCCTCCGGCAGGATCTACCGCGTTACGGGCAAAAAAAACGGCTCCGTTTATTATGACAGTGACGAGTCCCACATCAAAGTGCTTGCGCTCGATAAAGACGGCTCGCTTCTGGCCGGCTCCGCCGATAACGGTTATCTCTTCCGTATCACGGAAGCAGGAAACGCTGTCGTCTTGTTGGATTCGGAAAAAGAAGAAATTTCTGCCATTGCCGTGCAGCCGGACGGGACGGTTTTTGCTTCCGCCATTGGCAAGAGAACAATGCCGGTCAAAACGGTGGAAACACCCAAGCCCGAACCCGCTAAGTCCAGCCCGCCCCAGCCTTCCACCTCCTTTGCCTCGGAAGCAGTGGCACCGAAAGAGGGTGTTGTAGTCAAGGCTCCCACCATCCAGCGTGCCACGATCAAAGGAGATGGCTCCCTGCTCTATCGCCTCTCCGGTTCCTTTTATCCCGAACAGGTCTGGCGCGGTTCCCAGCCTATTTTGTCCCTTCTGGTCGACGCTGAAAAACTCTGGATCGGCACAGCCGGCGAAGGGCTTCTTTATCAATACACCGGCAACCGCAGCATGAAACGTCTGGGAAAAGTGGAGGCCGGGGATGTGACCGCTCTGGTCGCATCTCCAGAGGCCGGACGTGTCTATGCCGTGACCAGCAACATGGGGCAGGTTTTTGATGTCAACAGCAACCGGACTACGGAAAGTCTTTATTTTTCCAACGTCATCGACAGCACCTTGTTTTCCCAATGGGGAAGGCTTGAAGTGCAAGGGCAGGGGAAATGGACGGTCAGGACACGCTCCGGAAACACGTCGGATCCTGACAAGTCCTGGTATCCCTGGAAATATCTGAACAAGGGAAAGGTGCAAAGCCCGGCGGCCCGCTATCTCCAGTTTGAAATCAACCTGGGCTCGGGAACCGTGGATCGGGTCGAATTCACCTATCTCCCGGAAAACCAGCCGCCCTCCGTCGCATCCATCAAAATTCTGGATCCCGGCCTTGGTTATGAACTCTTGTCCCAGCCGCCCCTGCCGCTTCAGGCCCAGACCTACGATCAACTCCTGCGGCCGGCTCAGACCCCCGTGCTTCAGCAGGACCGTTTTCAGCCCGTTCAACAAAAAGGACTTAGGGCAGCAGTGTGGCAGGCTTCCGATGCCAACAAAGACCGTCTCAGCTTTAAACTTGAAATCAAAAAAGAAGATGACAACTCCTGGGATCTGCTTTCGGATCAGTTGGAACGTCCTGTTTATTCATGGGACACCAACGGATGGGTGGACGGGGTCTATTATCTGAAAGTCACAGCCACTGACACTCCTGACAATGAAGAGGGCAGGGCCCTGACCGGACTGCGTGTGAGCGAAGCCTGGAAAATTGACAACACGGCACCCGTTCTCTCCCTTTCCAAGAAAAATTCCGGTCGGGTGGAAATCGATGTGCGCGATGCCATCTCGTTGTTAAGAAAAGTGGAGTTCTCCACCGACGGCCGCACGTTCAAACTTCTGCAACCTGTCGATGGCATCCTTGATTCCAACAACGAAAGCTTCCGCGCTCCATGGGACGGTAAAAAGTCCCTGACCTTCCGGGCGGAAGATGAGAGCGGGAATATCGGCGGTCTGCGGGTTGTCCCCTGAAAAAAACGGTTTTCTCTTTTTAAAGAGAGGATTTCCCGATCAAAATAATCTTCAACGGGTCTGGTTTTCCGCAGCCTGTACCGTGTTCGCCATCAGCATGGCAATCGTCATCGGGCCCACCCCACCGGGGTTGGGGGTGACGTGACCGGCCACTTCACAGATTTCGGCAAAGGCGATGTCACCGACCAGACGGTAGCCCTTGGCCGAGCCCGGATCTTCCACCCGGTTGACGCCGACATCTATCACCGTCGCCCCCGGCTTGACCATGTCTTTTTTGACGAATTCGGCCTGGCCCATGGCGCCGACCAGAATATCCGCCTGGCGGCAGAGCTCCGGAATGTTTCGGCTGCGGGAATGAACCAGCGTCACCGTGGCATCGGCCCCTGCACCTTTCTGGCAAAGCATCGCGGCCAGGGGTTTTCCGACAATGTTACCCCGGCCCAGGATCAGCACATTCCGGCCCTGGGTAGGGATTTTGCTGCGGCTGAGAAGCTCCTGGACACCAGCTGGAGTGCAGGGTTTGAAGCCGGTGGGATCTCCGAGGAGAAGCTTTCCGAAATTGATGGGATGGAAGCCATCCACGTCTTTTTCCGGGGAGATGGTCGAGAACACGGTTTCCTGCGGGATGCCGGGAATGGGAGCCTGCACCAGGATGCCATTGATGCTTTTGTCAGCGTTGGCTTCCCGGATGGCTGAGAGCAGCTCATCCTGGGATGTTCCTTCTGAGAAGACCTTGGTCAGGGCTTTGATGCCCAGTTCGGCCGCTTTCTTGTCCTTCATGCCTACGTAGGCGAGGGAAGCAGGATCTTCGCCGATCCGCATGAAAAGGATGCAGGGTTGCAGGCCCCGGGCCTTGAGAATGGCTACGCGGGTGAGGGTTTCCGAGTGGAGTTCCTTGGCGATGGCTTTTCCGTCAATGAGCTGGGCTGACATAAAGCGAGTAAAACGCAGCACTTTTAAAAAAGCAATGGTTTCTGTGCCTTTACGGAAGGCCGTGCAGGATCAGAATCCTGCCCAACGGCGATGTCACCTCCAAGACTTTGGATGCCCTCAACCGTGTTTCCCTCAT
Organism: Methylacidiphilales bacterium; assembly: GCA_038250235.1. Lineage (GTDB taxonomy): Bacteria > Verrucomicrobiota > Verrucomicrobiia > Methylacidiphilales > JAAUTS01 > JAAUTS01. Next base: position 39,160 of record JBBSCO010000022.1, read on the forward strand.
AGAAACCAAAACAGGCGGAACCACTTTGCTCTCCAGCTACGCCCAGAGCTATGACTTGGCCGGAAACGTAAACGAAGTCGAGGGGAATTGCTCCAGCGGGGGGCTGAGTGATCGAGCCATCATCAATACCTACGACGAAATCAACCGTCTGACTAAGGAAGTCATTGCCGTCAGTGGGGGAACAACCACCACCACAGCCTACACCTTTGATGATGCACACAACCGGATACAAAAAGTGTCCGGCGGTGTGACCACCAATTACACCTATAACAGCCGCAACCAGCTCACCGTAGCTGATGACAGCACCACGGTGACAACCTTCACCTATGACCTCAACGGTAACCGTGTCACCCGGGTTCAAGGCGGCAGCACCGATACCTACAGTTATGATTTCGAGAATCGCCTGATGACGTTGATTTCTGATGTGGTCAGTCTAGAATGGCTTTAAGATAAGCCTGCTGTCTTCCTAATTTTGTATGACTTAGGCAATGAAAGGCATCCCAAAACAGCCTTATCTTAGTGCCATTCAGGACTGACCCCGTTTCGACGTTTACTGACAGAGTAGCGTTACGGCGCTGGCTCGAAATCCTTCGTGCTCTTCATGATCTTTATGGTGAATATTTGCTGCCTTCGCGTTCCTCGCCGCGGAAGATCTCCAGCTCCCGCTTAAGAGGCGCCCAATAAATGCGGTCTTTTTCCTGTTCGGCCCGAACCTCGGCATCCAGCGCCTCGCGCAAAGCGGGCAAATCGGCGGCATTCGCCAGGGAGAGGAGCGGACGTGCCGCTCTCAGTCGCGCCGCCTCGGCAGGAAACCGGGTGGTCAGTTCATTCAGCAGTTCAGGTGAGCGGGCCTCTGTCAGCCAAAAGCTTGTCCATTCGGCGGTTGGTGATTGGGCATTCTCCCGGTGATGGATTGCGACAAGGGCTTCGATGACCGGCCAATCCTTGCTGCGCTGGGTTTTCTTGGCCCTCACGAGATCGGGAACGCTCAGAAGATGGAACTCAGTGCCGAAGTCGTCTGCCAAAACTGTTCGACGCTCCCACAGGCTCTCGAAATCCGGCAGATCACGGAGTTTGGTCATGATATCAACCCGAAGCCCGTCCACCCCGGGGGCCCGGCAGCGGAAATGCACCCCATGTCCGCGTGCCAGCACCGAAGGGTCAAAGGGAGGAACAGCAATGCGCCTGGCATCAAGCTTTTCGAGCGCCGACAGAATCCGGGTGAAGTTGTCCTCTTCTGCATGGATCAGGAAATCGACATCCTTGCTAACTTGCGCCGCGCCGTAAAATACGCAAGCCTGCCCGCCCATGAGCAAGGCTCGGGTTCCACTCGCTTGGATCGTAGAAAGGACTTGTCGGATCGGGGTCGGGATCAAGGCTGCCTCCCATGGCTAAATATTGCGCAAAAATTTTTTCACTCTCCCGGAAGCGCTCCAACGGCGTGAGCTTCGCCCACTCCTGCCACTCCTCCGGCCAGTCTTCGAATTTCATGCTTAATGCGACCTTACACCCGCCGCCAGGACTGTCGAGCATGGACTGTCTTCCGCGAAGGACAGGAAATCACGCATGCGCACTACCAACGAAAAAGAAGTGGCGGCGAGGCCGCGTTGATAATCATCGAAGGGCGATGGGGACGGCACCCATCCGTGGCGGTAATCAACATTTAACGCAGCGCCAGGTCGATTCTACGGGAAGGACGTGTATTATCAGGTAGGGTAACAGTTTAGACCGATAGTTTCGGCTCTGGCTGGCTGGCGAAAATAACGTCTTGGGCGTGATTGGGAGAGGAACGGAAGAGCGCGCGGAACATGTCGATGACTTTTGCTCCCTGGAGGGCGGCGGTTTGTGGAGCTATTGGGTCCGCATCTCAACATTCAACATTTATAAATCAGTTGAGAGCGTCTCATCATGAGCATTAACGCGACCTTTTGGGATTGATCGGACTGGAGCGTTTCGCCTGGTTCTCACACGAGGCCTAAAGTTGCGGGAAATCTAAACAGGGGCAGCAAGATATTGAAATGCTTTGGAACAAGGCTAGAGACCATTTGGAGCTTGAAAGGAAGGTGGGATGACCTCGCTAAATGTTGAATGTTGAGACGTGAACCTAAATGCACCTAGCTGTCTTGATAGCTCACGCTGGCCCGGTTGCCGTCCACATCGTAGGTGAAAGGGGTGAGGAGGGGATGGAACTGGTTTTAAAGGAGCGCAGACGTATGAATCCGCCTCAGGCGGACGAGTGCGGCGCAGGCTTGTCAGCCATAGCCTTGGCTGAGGTGGATGGATCTTATATTGTTAGAGATGTGTTAATTGTTAAAGACTGACCCCGATGGACCCCGATGCACAATCCTTGCCTTTCATCCAGAATAACCCATTTTAAAATCCATTCAAGAGGACATGGATAGAATTGTTAGATTGTGTTAATTGTTAACGACTGACCCCATGAGGATGGGCCAGATGGTAAAACAGCATCGCCACCATCTGGTCCCAACTACGCAAGCCCTTGGCTCCTCGCTCATTCTTATGCTCCAGAACCAGCCGCTCGAAACGTTTCCAATCAATAATAGAAAGAATCTGGCCAAATAAGCTTCCACTGCGCACACTGTCCATGAAGAACCTCCGGGTTTGGGTTATAGGTGAGTTTTGGTTTTGTCACCGATCATCTTGCTCCCGATCCGGAGTTCTTCACCTCTTTTTAAAACTTATTTTGGACAGCAATGCCCGTGAAAAACGCTTATCGTGGAACTGTGATAGCTTGCTTCTTGTCCAAATCGTAAATGATGGATGCTGAGGCCGGATCTAACGTATAATCAAAAGCTTCTGTTCCGTTCAATTTGATGAAATCAACAACTGTTTGGTAAGCGACATTTACCTCCGGCTTTTCTCCACCCTTTGCCGGCTTGAAATAAGTGAGGGACGCATTTTTAGAGTACCGGAAAATACCGCCATCCAAGGGCAGTTTGCCTATCTCGTTGACTCGATATTCGCGGCGCAAGACAGAGTCCCTACTGCTGATCTCATCCCAGCCAATGGGAAATAGATCCTCGGAAACATTCAGATAGATCTTATATTTAACTGGCTTATTGTCCCAGATGCCAACGCCTCCATCCAATTCAAATACTTCACATTTGGCACCTAGCACATCTTCTTTTCCCATGTACTTGCAAGATTGGAGCAATTGTTCATAGGAGGTAGGATTTTTGAGAAATTCTAGGGATGGAAACTGCGACATTGCCGTCTCGTAGGACGTTGGAATCATGAATCGGAAAGGCATGGCCAAAAAATCCTCGGAAACGAAGGCATTGATCCTTGCCGGAAGGCTACTTTTGATCGACAGGATTGCACCATCCCCGTTACTTGAACGCATCTCATTGAAAACCTCCCTGTCCCAAGTTGTTGTAATCTCAAGAATAGGAGTCACTTGTCTGTCTATTCTGGTATTTTGAGGATAGCTTTGAGCCCATTTCATGAAAAACGATCCGTCGTCACAGAGCTTCCAGCTTGCTGTCGTAACCGGAGCTAGGATCTTTTCGGGTAATCGCGCAACAGGGATTTTCTTTATTGGATCAATCTCCAATTGGATGGTTGCAGGCCCAGCCTCCTTATCTTCGGAAAAGCCGCTTACTCCGGTCGTTTGCATTGTTCCTTCCAAAATCCTAACATTTTGCCAGTTTTGATAGAGGGCAGTCGCCAAGGTTTTGGCTTCGTGGGATGGCAACTCGGCGGATGAGGCATAGAGGACAGCCGGGACAAGGAAAAATGCGTAAAATAAATGATTTTTCATGAAATAAAAAAGAACCCGGAGAACCGATTAAAACAGGATCTCCGGATTCCCCATGAAGACAATTTTATTCGGGAGCGGCAACTGCCACGGCTCCGCATTGAACAATGACGGTCACCCCGTTGACTTGCTGGGTCACCGTATCGCATTGGGAGGAGCCCGGCTTGGAATCTTTTTCCCCGCCGTTCACAATTGCAGCGACAGAGTTTGTGCCTCTACACTTAAAGACCGTACCAGAAGCATGTGGGTAGTCGTAGGAACAAGCCATAGCAGTCCGAGTTCCACCTGCATACACCGAGCTGCTGAGAACCGCAGTTGTTATCACCAGCAGTTGTAGAGTTTTTATTTTTTTCATAGATTTAGTTAGTATTTCCGATTATTGAGAAATCCCACCACTCTTTTACATAGCCATCTGTAAAAGCCAGTTGGATTTTCCCTGACCATGGGACTTGATTGTTGGGTTTGCCTTTGGTTGGGAAAATTTCTTTGCTTTTGAACTCCAGCCAGGTTTGGCCGGATTCTTCCATGGCTCGAACCTGAATCGGAGCGTCAACAGGCAGCTCAATGTCTCTAACCTGTACAGGCCTGCCTTGCAAGCTCTTGATTTTGATCCGCACGGGCTTGTCTCCGCTCAGATAGACCCCGGCAGGGCTCAGGGCAAAATTGGCGGAAGTCGTTCTCCAAGCAATTTGGACAAGATTAAC
>JBBSCO010000023.1:0-41578 GCA_038250235.1 Methylacidiphilales bacterium
AAAGCATCCCGGCAGGCGCTGCATTTCCTGTATTCGTAAGCCTTAAGCATCCCTTGAGTTTACCGAAAATGCGCGAAGGGTGCAGAGTTTTTTAACAAAGGGATTACAGTGTAAATGGCGATTGTGGCTTAAAAGGCAATGGAACCCAAACCCGTGGAAAACGTACATATTACCCCTAGTTCTTTCTTCTTTGGGGGAGTAGCCTGCTTAAAGTGAAGTCTATCGCTACATGGATTCGCGAGTGCGACGAAGCTCCCTTTGAACGGGTCTTCCAACACTATCCGGAAGTCTGCCTTCTCAATGCCCGCCGCCAAGACGTTCCCTGGAACCAAATAAAGGGCCTCCTTCTTTCCGGCGGTTCCGATATTTCCATGGAGTATTTAAAGCAGCCTGTTCCTAACCCGGCCCTGATCGAAGATGCCGATCCCGTCCGGGATGCATGGGAATTTGACGTATTGCCCAAAGCTCTGCAACAAAAGCTCCCCATCCTGGCCATCTGCCGCGGACTACAGGTCCTCAATGTCCATCTCGGCGGAACCCTCCATCTCCACATCCCCAATCATGACAGTGCCAAATTCGAAAATATCCAGAGACTACGTTATTCCCCAGGCGCTGAATATAATTTTGAAAAAGTAAACAGCTCCCATCACCAGGCACTAAACGACATGGGTTACGGTCTGTTACCGGAAGCCTGGGCAGCCGAAGATGGAGTGGTGGAACAGGCGAAACTTTCCCATTATCCCTGGGCTTTGGGAGTTCAATACCACCCGGAACGTGATCCACTCTATCAAGCTCTTTTCGACGCCTTTGTTGATGAGGTGAAAGGCCTACAATTATGAATCATGGCTTTCTCAACATGACCGTACGGATTGGTTGCCATCTCGTGTATGAAACCCCGCGTCCCACGCCGATCCTATTGATGCTGCGCCCCCGCCTGGACGGAAAACAACTCGTTCGGCAGGAACAACTCACCCTCACCCCATGGCTGCCTTCCGATGAATACACCGATGCCCATGGAAACACCACCTATCGCTCCATGCTTCAGCCGGGGCAGAACGTAATCCATCATGATGCTCTGGTGGCCGTTTCATCCGAGCCGGATAATCACGATCAACAGGCCCATGCCACTCCCGTTAACCAGCTTCCCCCCTGGATTCTTCGCTATATTCTTCCCAGCCGTTACTGCGACTCCGATAAACTTCTGGGTTTTGCCTGGCAGCAGTTTGGTTCCATCAATAACACTCTTGACCGGATTTACGCCATCTGCAATTGGGTTCACACCCATATTGAATATCGCTACGGATGCGCCCGTTCAGATAGTTCCGCCTCCGAAGTGGTCAACCAGCGCTTCGGGGTCTGCCGCGATTTTGCCCACGTCGCCATTGCACTTTGCCGGGCCTTCAATCTCCCAACCCGCTATGTCGTGGGTCATCTTCCAGACATCGGCCACACCGATCCGGGAGCGCCTATGGATTTTCATGCCTATTTTGAAGTCTATCTGGGCCAGACCTGGTGCACCTTTGATGCACGTTACAACACACCACGCATCGGTCGTATCAAAGTTGCACAGGGTTTGGATGCGGTCGATGCCGCCTCCGCCACCATTTATGGCGAAGCGGTTCTGACCTGGTTCGAAGTCTGGGCCTATCAAGTGAACGCTTCCGAGGTTTCAATCGGCCAACCCATCGATCTTTCCAAACGCCTGGATGGAACCCCTTTGATCCGTTTCCAATAAAAGAAAGGCTTCTGCTTCCTTACTTTCTGGATTTGGAAGGTTCTCTCCCCCACGCTTGCTGTGCAATTTATAGTTAGTCAAGACCTTCTTCCGAATCTCTCCAAGTCAGCGGGATAGAAGAATGATAAGTTCCTACTTGCTGAAGGAATCAGAATCCGTTTCCACCTTGGTCAGGCCACGTTCTCCATATCGAAGCCGACTTTGATTGTCACCTGCCAGTGCAGGATCTTGCCCTTGCTGATGCTGCCACGCGTTTCCACCACGTTGAACCAGCTCAGATGCCTGATGGTTTTTCTGGCCTGCCTTATGGCCTTCGTCACTGCATCCTCAACCGAAATGGTTGAGGTGCCTGTGAGTTCGACCTGTTTATAGACATGATCCTTCATCTCTCTTTTCGACTCCAGTGTAGCTACGCTCATAGAGTTTACTTTATTTACAGCAACAGGATGAAGTGGCTTCTTTCACGGCTTTTTCGACCGCTTCGCGGGTTTCCCCGGTGCGCTTCTGGATTCGACCGACTAATTCATCGTTTTTACCCTCAACGTATTGAAGGTCATCGTCCGTCAGTTTGGCCCATTTCTGCTTGAGCTTGCCCTTGACTACATTCCATTCGCCTTTGATTTCCAGTGTATTCATTTTTATACTTTCTTTGGTTTATTTACGTCTTGATGACGAAAAGTGTTTAGTAGGCCGCAAACGAAGAGCCACAAAACCGTCAACGGTGCTGCGCCCTTGGAACCGTAGTCATTGTATATGTGGTAACTCACACGTAAACTTTAGCCTGGCTCCTACCCTGGAGGCTATGGGGTCTAACCCTATTTTTTCTTGTTCTTCGCCGACTCCTCTTTTTTCTTATCTCCATATTTTTTTGTGGAAGGCCAGATCAAACGCCACGGCTCCCGCTTCACGGTGTCCGTGAATTCCTCCGCATTGCTTATCACCCTGGTCATTTTGGAATCATTCAATGTCTGCATAAACTCTTTCGTGTTCTGAATGGTGATCGCCAGATCCGCATCCGAAGCGCTTAAATTTTTGATGTTCTCCAATGCCTTGGCAACGTCCGAACCCGGGCCGGTCAGACGTTCCAAATGATCCGAAACCGATTCTGTGAGATCCGGAACTCGTTTTCCAGTGAACTCAGATTTGTCATCGGCCAGGCCGGACTCCGCATCTCCTTGGACAAAGTCGATCACCTGTTGCCCCATGAGGCCTTGCTGGGCCAGACGCACAGTCACGGTTCGGTAAATCGCAGCTTCCCTCGCCACCTGCACATCGATCGATACCTCATAATCCGGATGGCCTTCCGGACGCTCCTTCAAGGGAACCGGCGATTGCAGGGACTTCACCTTGCCAATCTCACGTCCCGCCAAAAAGACCGGAGCTCCCGGACGGATGCCCTGGGCATTGTCGTAGTAGATCCGGTGTGTGTGCAGGGGCTTGATCAGGCCTGGCATGCCGACAACAACTAAAACCACAAGTAATATGCTGAAGGTCAGTAATACCAGAACACCGGTCGTCACTTCATTTTTATGTATTTGCATGAACGTCTTCCTAACAGCTAATGCACAAAGTCATCCTGTGCAGAACCGGTTTTTTTGGGTTGTTTTGGTATTCAAGTAAGCTCATTTTTTCTTTTTTTGGAATAATCGGACAAAAAGTCGCGCACGATCGGATTTTCGGAGCTGCGGAAATCATCAGGACTTCCTTCCAAAATAATTTTTCCTTCGTGAAGAAAGGCCATCCTTGTCGCCACTGCAAAGGCACTACCCATTTCATGGGTCACAACAACCGAAGTAATCTTCTGCCTGTCCCGCAATCCAATGATCAAATCATCAATCAGCCTGCTGTTGATCGGGTCCAGTCCTGCTGTGGGCTCATCAAACAGAACCAACTTTGGCTCCAGAGCCAGTGCTCTCGCCAGACCGACACGTTTTTGCATGCCCCCACTGAGTTCCGATGGCAGTTTATCAATGACATCCTTCAGACCCACCAATTCCAGTTTTTGATTCACTATGTCGTCGATCTCTTCTGCGGTTTTGTGCGAAAGCTCGGACAAGGGCAGTGCAATATTCTCTTTTACACTCATCGAGCTCACCAGGGCCGCGTCTTGATAGACCATTCCGATATGGGTCCGGACCTCATTCAGCTCACGTCGCGTCAGTTGGGTCACTTCTTTGTCCCCGAAACAGACGGAGCCGCCGTCTGCCTTTAAAAGACCCAATAAAATTCCCAGCAGCGTGCTCTTGCCGCAGCCACTCAGTCCCATGATGACCAGCACCTCCCCCGCACTGACCGAAAAGTCCACGCCCTTTAACACAACTTTGTCGTCAAATTGAAATTTAACCCCCTGCATTCTAACCAATACGTTCCCTTGTGCACTCATGGGAAAAAAGTAACGATAAAGATATTGCAGAGGGAATCACAGGCAATGACCGAACTGATAGAAAGAACCACACTGGAAGTGGTTGCAGCACCCACTCCCATCGCCCCGCCTTTGACGGACAATCCTTTATAGCAGGAAATGACACCGATAATGGCCCCGAACAAAAAACTTTTCACAATGCCCGCCATGGCATCCTTGACCAGGAAGTTGGTCATGACCTGATCAAAGAAATAGCTGTAACTTAACTGCAACATGAGGTTGGAAATAAAAGCCGCACCCAGGATGCCGGAAATCACAGCAATAACCGTCAGACAGGGAGTAAGAAAAAAAATGGCCAGAAATCGCGGCGTCACCAGATAGCGCCGGGCTCCAATCCCCATTCCTTCAATCGCATCCACCTCTCCCCCAGCCGTCATGGCACCCAACTCAGCCGTGTAAGCCGCACCGATACGCGACGCCAAAACAATTCCCGTGAAAAGCGAACCCATTTCGCGCGTGAACGAAACCGAAACCACTGCTGGCACCAGCGTAACCATGCCGAAACCTTTGAGTTGATAACCAGTCAGCAGTGCCATGGTCAGCCCGACAAAAACGGACAGCAGAACCAGCATTGGCACTGATCCAACCCCTACCCGGTTTGCCTGGTAGAAAAAATGTTCCAAACGGAAAGGCGGCAGACGCAAGGTCAACCTGTCCACGATTTCGGAAACCGTGTCCCTCCCCATCCACACCATGCTGCTTAGTTCCCGCAACACCGTGCTGCTATAAAATCCGAGTTTCGCAATCAACCGGCTCCTTTTCTTTGAATCTTTCCTTTCATCCATTCAGCGTGACGAAAAAAGGGAACGGGTTGAACCAATTCAACACCGTTCCCTTTTATTTTGGGCCCTGAGCCCAATTCTATTTTTGGATCAGAAAGAAAAACGCACACCCAACCGGGTGATGACATAGTCATTAGAAACATCGGTCATGACATAGCGACTGTCGGTGAAAACACCCCAGTTTTTATACAAACGATATTCCATCCCAAGGCCGCCACTGGCGTTCACCTGGTCTTTTGTATTGTCGGCATCAAAGTTTCCGCCGATCCCGGCAATGAGGTAAGGGGCCAGTCTCCATCTTTCAATGGGATAACGGAGCATCAGATTTCCACCCACGCTACTGATGAGCCCGTCACCTTTCCAGCCATAACCTTCCAGACCCAGGCCAACAAAGCGGTTGAAGAAATAGTTCACCCCGACACCCGCGCCAAACCCGTCATCATAGGTTCCTTTTTGTTCTTCAAAAGCATACATTCCAAAAAGATCCACCGACCATTCCTTTTCATTGAAAAGCAATAAATCAGCCGGTTCGTCCAGGATTATTTTATCGCTCCTGTCATCCACGATTACCTTTTCAGGCTGTGACGGGGGACGTTCCATTATGTCACCAGAGGCAACTGTTGCCAAACTCATGAGAGCCGCGACTCCGATACTTAAACGTATAACTAACAACCACGATTTTTTTATTTTTATGTTCATAAACTTAAGCCAGATTACCAGCCGGGAGAATCAGGCCTATGGGGTGTACTACTGCTTTATGGAGCTACGCGTGGTAAAGTTTTATCTCCTATCTTGAGGAACGCAGGCTTGCGGCCTGCTCCTTCCGGCATCTTGCCGAAAGTCTTTCCAGCGGTTGTCCCACCGAGTTGCCCGAATCCCAATGAATGCTTAACCCTGGCAATATAGTTGAAGCGCTTAACACAAAGACGGCTGCCTTTTAGGCCTTTAGCCGAAGGACCAAGCCGGACGCGGGCATGGCCATACCGGACCGAGCCCTGAGTTTTGGGCTTATGTCCACAAGCCGCAATGACGTCACTTAGTTCGTACGGGTTTTGTTCTCAGGCAGGGTAGGAGAACAGCCTTCTATCTGAATCATACAAGGCAAACGAGTAACGAAGTTCCCAAAGTAGAAAAGCTACGATCCCGAAGGGCCGCACAGAAAGGCCGGAACCTTCGTTGTGTTTCCGGTTGGGCGTCACCGTCACACGCTCCCCTGCACAACGCCACGTTCCGGGCCTTTGCCTGTACAAATTTCCCAGGTCGACTTCTTCGCCCCGGCCTTGCCTGAGCCCACTATACTGAATTTGTTTGCCCAGGCTGTTAAGAAAACCTTGAAAACAAGGCCCGGGTTACAGGATTTTTTCCTGACACCGTTTAGTTAACATGCTACCCAGAATCGCTCCCAGACCGATAGCGATCAGGATTGCATGATAAGGTTTATCATGCACGGCATTGTCAGCAATCTTCACGCCGGCCACAGTCTTTTCACGAACCTGGCCATAAACTTCCTTGCTCTTTTGCAACACATCCTCGATTCGTTCACGCGCCATGTGGATGCGATCCTCTGTTTCTTTTGAAACAGAAGACCCCCATTCGGCACGATCTCCGGTTGGAAGACTGGTTGCGGACTTTCCTTCACTCATTGGTTTGTTCATTTGATTTGGATTCCTTTTTTTACTCCTGACGGCATGTCAGGAATGACTGGAAACGGGCTCATGGTGCTTGTGGGCTGTGGGGACAGACTCGTCACCGGTTGTGCAGATGTCCTGGGCGCCGGCCTGTTCAAAAATGACCTTGGCCCGCTTGATTTCTTCCCCATTTTCCGTATGAACGGATAAAAGGATATTTCCTTCATTGATTTTACCTTCATAGCGTTTGGCTTGGATTTCTGGAATACCCAGTCCGATCAATCCCCCGGTAATGCCTCCCACCGTTGCTCCGATGGCTGCACCGCTGATGGCAGCGAGGATGGGGCCGGCCGCGATGAAGGGTCCGACTCCCGGAATAACCAAGGCTCCAATTCCCACAATCCAACCCAGTGTTCCGCCGATCACAGTGCCCGTTCCGGCACCGGCCACGATCCCCTCAGGCGCTTTCGTGTGTTTTTCATGGGCAAAGTCGTGCGTTGTTCCCTTATCAGGAAACAAGACGGAAATATCGTTGTTGGAGAACTTGCTGTTTTTCAGGGCGTCCACAATACGCTCAGCCTGTGCGTGGGTGGTTGCGATACAAAATACTGATTTTTTAGACATAAAGTTGAATTTCTTTTTTAAATGGAAGAACGGTTGATGATTAACTCAGGGATTCCTGTTCAGTTTTTGATAACAAGTTGATTATCCACTTGGCGCGATCCGGCTTCACGGACGGCGATCCGATTGATATGATTTCGTTCATCCGAGTTCTTCACCCGGCCCCGCAAAACAATCCGGTCTCTATTGGTGATTACTTTGATGTTCTTCGCATTAGTGGAGAGATATTTACCACTGACGATTTGCCTGCGGATTTCCGCTGTCGTGTTGAGATCCGAACGGCTGGTTCCCTGATCGAAAGGAGTGGCCTCGTATTTCGAGTAACGCTCCTGGCTGTTGTGGGAAACATGACTGCTTTTGTGGTCACGCTTATGGGCACAGGCACCAAGTGCGATGAGTGAAATCCCGGCCAAGCCGAGAAGGAGTTGTTGTTTGATTTTCATAAGTTTGTCGTTTTTTGTTTTCTTTAAGGTTTATTTATTTCGCTGTTAAAAATAACGCCGCGGGGTTTTTCTACCGGATCTGAGGAACACCCACATTTCCAGAATTGCTGATGATGCCAAAGGCATAGAGCAACCAGATGATGACGCAGATAACGACAACCACATTGAGGATCTGTTTGATCTTTCCATCCATCGGAATGTAGTTGTTTACCAGCCAGAGAAGGACCCCGATGACGATCAAGGTAATGACGAGTGAGATAAGTGACATCAGCAAACCCTAAGCGGAATTCTAAAGGGCCGCTATGAGGTGAAACCCCCATAAGACAACAGTTCAGTGAACAGCCTTTGTTTTGTTGTTCTTATGGATTCGTGTGGATTCCTTTCTATTTTCCACTAAATTTTCTCAATGAATGTTCTCGTAGGACTGTCCGGTGGCGTGGACAGCAGCGTGGCGGCGGCTCTGCTGCTTCGCCAAGGCCATCGCGTGTCCGGTGCCTACATGAAGAACTGGATCAACGAGGAAAACATCGCGGGCCATTGCCCCTGGATGCAGGACATCGAAGACGCACGCGCCGTGGCAGACAAACTCGGCATCGAATTCCGGGTGGTCAACCTGATGAAGGACTACCGCGAACGCATCGTCAACACTTTGCTGGCAGGTTACGAGGAGGGCATTACTCCGAATCCCGATGTCTTGTGCAACCGCGAAATGAAGTTCGGTGTCTTTTTGGACTACGCACTGAAGAACGGCTTCGATGTCGTGGCCACCGGCCATTACGCACGGCGCTTTGACCAAAACGGTATTGCCAAAATCCTTGAAGGCTCGGACAAGAACAAAGATCAGTCTTATTTTCTGGCCCTGCTGCAACAAGAGCAGATTCGACGCGCCCTTTTTCCAGTGGGCGAAATACTGAAACCTGAAGTGCGGCATATCGCAGGAGAACTCGGTCTGGCCACGGCGACCAAAAAGGACAGCCAAGGCATCTGTTTCATAGGCGAAGTCAAGATGTTTGACTTCCTGAAAAACTTCATTCCCGACAAGCCGGGGAATATTGTCGATCTGAGCGGCAAAAGGCTGGGCGAACACCAGGGTCTGCACCTCTACACCCTCGGCCAGCGTAAAGGAATCCGCGTCCCTTCCAACACCGAAGGCCAGGCTTTTGTCGTGGTTGAAAAACGCCAAACCAGCAACGAGTTGGTCGTCGGCTTTGACCAACCGGAAACGGCGAAACTTTACGCGCGGCGTTGCACGCTCCATTCATTGTCCTTATGTTTCGGCACAATGGATCAAGCCACACGCCTGGAAGCAAAACCCCGCTACCGGGCCCAGCGTCATCCCATCCTGCTCACTCCCTTGGGGGAAGGGAGGGTGGAAGTGATCTTTGACGAAGCCCAACGTGCCCTGGCCCCCGGACAGATCTGTGCGCTCTATGACGGGGAAATCCTCTTGGGCGGGGGTGTTTTTGGGGAAATCCTTTATTAGAGCCTGGTTTTCCAGAACGGTTGCCTCCTTGCACATGTGTCGATAGCCTCCTACCCATGTCCGGGGATTCTTTGATCAAAGATTTTGCTGTGGTGCTCGCCGTCGCCGGCGTGACAGGCCTGATCTTCCGCCGCTTGGGACTCTCTGCTGTTGTTGGTTATCTGTTTGCAGGACTGATCATTGGACCTTACACCCCTCCTTTCTCCCTCGTCGATGACGTCGACCGCATCAACCAACTCTCCCAGATTGGACTTGTCTTCCTGATGTTCTTTGTCGGCATGGGCCTGAGTCTCGACCGCATCCGGAAGCTCGGTGCGGCCACTGTTCTGGCCACGGCCATCACTGCGTGGATGGTGTTCAATCTCTGCTATCTGCTTTCGCTGGCTATGGGCTGGGAAACGATCCAGGTGCTGTTCTTTGCCGCCATCTTCATGGTGTCCAGTTCCGCCATAATCGTGAAGATGCTTTCCGAAAGCGGGGAAACACACGAGCGCTTCGCCCTCCGGGCCCAGGGAGTCACCGTGTTGGAGGACTTGGTTGCCATAATCATGATCACTCTGCTTTCTTCCCAGATCCAATTCAGTGCAGCGGAGCCCGGCCAGGTCGGTAAAACGCTGGCCATGCTGGGAAGTTTTGTCGTTCTGGTCATGGTTGTCGGTCTGCTCTTTCTCCCCAGGATGCTCTCCCGTTTCGCCAAATCAGCAGATAGCGACCTGAAAGTCGTTTTTGTCAGCGGCATGCTCTTTGCCTCCGCCCTGGCCGCCTTGTTGGCCGGCTTTTCCGTGGCTTTGGGAGCTTTTTTGTTCGGCGTCATCGTTTCGGAGACACCGTTGAAAAGCCGGGTGGAAAAATCCCTGGGAGGAACACAGGATATCTTCGGCGCGGTCTTTTTTGTCTCCATCGGCATGCTCATCGACCTGAGAATTGTTTGGGAAAACGGCTTTCTCATTTTGGGCCTGACGCTCTTCGCCCTCTGCTCCCGCGTCCTGGCCGCCACGGTGGCCTGCCTTATCACCGGCAACAGCTGGGAAAGTTCCATCCGCGCCGCGCTGATCCTCATCCCCATTGGTGAATTTTCCTACGTCATCGCCCAACTCGGTGTCAGTTCGGGTAATGTGCCCGATTATTTTTATGCCCTGGCCGTGGCGGCATCCCTCGCCAGTGCCATCACCGCACCCATCCTGCTCAGACACTCGGAAAGCATCGCGGGTTTTGTGCAAAGCCGAATCCCGAAAAAGCTTCTGCGCGCCGTGGAGGATTATGGCCTCTGGCTGGAATCCACTCTGGAAAAGCGTGAAAAAATGCCCTGGTGGAAACTGACCCGCGCACGCCTGGGGCAGGTGGCCGTCGAAATTTTGCTGCTGGCCGGAACCCTGAATTATTCCAGAAAATTGTATCCGGACCTAGTCAAGCTGTTGGCCGAAGCGGGGATCACTGTGCCCGGCCTCCTTTATCTCTACATGGGCGTCGTCGCGTTGATCTGTGCCACCCTGCTGATCGCCGCATGGCGGAATTGGTCGGCCATCAGCATGATTTATGCGGAAGCCCTGGCTGGCAAGGACCGCCTGAAACGCAAGTTACTGCAAAATGCTCAACAACTTGCTGGAACAGTTTTCCTGGCCTGGGTCTTTGTCGTTTCCATGCCCGGGAAAATAACTGAATCCTGGCTTTCCATACTTTTCATCCTCCTCGTAACTGTGTTCATCGTCGTGCTCTGGCGCCGTCTCGTCCGCTGGCAGAGCGCCGTGCAACACTCGCTCAATACCGCCATCACCTCGTCAGGCTCTTCCGGCGCCAGTGCCCTCGTCGTGCAACCCAAAGATTGGAACGTGGAAGTCATCGAATGTATCCTGCCCGAACTCGCCTCCGTGCGGGGCCAGAGTCCGGCCATGATCGGCCTCCGCGCCCGCTTTGGCTGCGCCCTGGTGGAAATCGAGCGGCAAGGCGTTCGCATCACCAACCCGCGACCTGACACCCTACTCTTCCCCGGCGACACACTCCTGCTTTTCGGCACGGAGGAACAGACCACCTCGGCCCGCCGTTTTCTGCTGGATGAAAAAGAGGAGACGGAATCGGAAAAGGATTTCGATGCCATCGGCCTGCAAACCCTGCGGGTCCCGGAAGGCAGCCCCCGGCTCGGAAGCTTCCTGAGAGATCTCGGCCTCACCGAGACACTCAATGCCCAGATCCTTGGCATCCGCAGAGGGAAACAAGAGTTCCTGAATCCTAGCGGTAAGGATGTCCTCCTGGCCGATGACGAACTTCTGGTTCTGACCAGTGACAGCGGAGCCGAACGCTTTCGCTCCTGGTTGAAGGACGGGACTGTTTAAAGTTGTCCGGTCTGGCCTGATCCTTTTTACTGGATCCATGATTTCAATCCCGCTCTGGCCTGAACCGACCCCCTATGCATTAGGCACTGAATCCCACGACCAGCCCTCCCTCGAAATCTACGAACCTTTCGGAACGACATTTAAAGACTGCGCCGTCCTTGTCCTCCCGGGTGGTGGTTACGAGTCTCTTTCCGGCCAGGAAGGTGAAGGCTTTGCCGGGATGTTCCAGCTCTGGGGCTTCAAGACATTTGTCCTCCAATATCGTCTCGGTTCCAAGGGCTACCGCCATCCCGTCATGCTTAACGATGCCGCCCGTGCCCTTAGAACCGTTCGCTCCAAAGCTTCCGAGTTCGGCTTCAGCCCGCAAAAGATCGTCGTTATCGGCTCCTCTGCGGGCGGTCATCTGGCGGCAACTCTTCTCACCCACTGGACGCACGGCCGCCCCGATGATCCCGACCCCGTGGAGCGGATCAGTTCACGCCCTGACCTCGGGGTTCTTTGCTATCCGGTGATCACCATGGGGAAATTCACCCATGAAGGTTCCAGAAACAATCTTCTAGGGGAAAAGCCCGACTTGGATCTGCTTGATAGGCTCTCAGCAGAAAAACAGGTGACAGCCCTTACACCTCCCTGCTTTGTCTGGCACACCGTTGAAGACGAACTGGTTCCGGTCGAAAACGCCCTGCTCTTCAGCCAGGCCCTGCGCAAAGCGGCAGTGCCTTTCGAACTGCATATTTATCAGGAAGGAGCACACGGCCTGGGGATGAAAGACGGCCACCCATGGATTGACGATTGTCGGCGATGGCTTCTGAAACGTCTCGCCTGAAGTGGAAGTTTGGGAGGGTTTGGCAAGGATAGGGAGTCCCCTCTGTCAATTGTTCCAACTTAGGCGCAGCAGGTTCTGCTGAAACTGCCTGTCTTGTGCCTCCTGGGTAAAACTGAAGTCCCTGAATCCTGCCGATAATCCCCCTTATCCTGAAGGCTTACTGGATTCCAGTCTTGTCAGATAGTCGGCGGAACTGCCACCCTCAGCCCATGCCTCCCCGCATTTTTTATCAAAGCTCGCTACCCCGCTCCGGCTCCACACTGCTACAAAATATCCTGGCCCAAAACCCGGATTTTTATGTCACCCCCACCTCCGGCTTGCTGGAGCTGATTTTCGGCGCCCGCAGCAATTACAGCAACTGCCCCGAGTTCAAGGCCCAGGATCCCGACCTCATGCGCAAGGGCTTCTACCGCTTCTGCCGTGACGGGATGAACGGTTATTACCAGGCCATCACGGACAAACCCTGTGTCATGGACAAATCACGCGGCTGGGGCGTCCACTTCGATCTTCTGACCAACATTTTCGGATCCGAACCCAAAATCATCTGCATGGTGCGGGATCTGCGCCAGATCCTTTCCTCCATGGAAAAGAAGTTCCGCCAGAACCCGGACAAACATCAGGCCGTTGAAAACCACAGCAAGATGACGGGAAATACCACCTTCAAGCGTGTCGTCAGCTCTCTGCAATCCCCTCCGGTCGGATTGGCAATGGATCGCGTCCTTGAAATCCATCAACGAGGCCATGCCGCGAAGATGCTTTTCCTCCGTTTCGAGGATCTCACCGCAGATCCGGCCAAATCCCTCCAGCAGATTTACAGCTACCTCGGGCTTTCCGTATACAAACATGACTTCAGCAAGGTGGAACAGGCCACCCAGGAAGATGATATTGTTTATGGCATGCCCGGCCTACATGAGATCCGCCCCAACGTGGCGCCCCTGAAAAATGATTTCATGGAGGTTCTCGGCCGCGACGCCGTCCAGTATGTGGAAAAAAACCATGCCTGGTATTTCCAGCGCTTCGGCTATGTCCCAGTGGCGGGCTGAGCCTCAGGAATACAGCCCTCTTTTTTATGGGCTAATGATATTTACCCGTTAATTTGACCGGGATGAAGTATATCTCCTGGAACGTCAACGGTATCCGCTCCTGCCAGGGCAAAGGCTTTGAAGCGTTTGTCCGCAACGAAAATCCCGACATCCTCTGCCTGCAGGAAGTCAAAGCGGAGCCGCATCAGGTCAAACTCGACATCGATCCCGCCTACCGGATCTTCTGGCATCATGCCGAAAAAAAGGGCTACTCCGGCACCGCTATTCTGAGCAAAAGGGAACCCATCTCCGTCTGCTACGGTCTGGGGCTTCCCGATCACGACAGGGAGGGCCGTGTCATAACACTGGAATTCAACGACTCATATCTGGTCAATGTTTACACCCCCAACTCCAAAGACGAACTGCAACGTCTTCCCTACCGTCACAAGGAGTGGGACATCCTCTTTCTACAGCACCTGTTGAAGCTGGAAAAACAGAAGCCGGTGATTTTCTGCGGCGACCTGAACGTGGCCCACAACGAAATTGATCTGGCCAGGCCCAAGGAAAACCGATTTTCCGCCGGCTTCACCAACGAAGAGCGGGAAGGCTTTTCAAATATCGTCAAAGCCGGATTCATTGACACCTTCAGAGAATTTGAAAAGGGCCATGGCCACTATACTTGGTGGAGCTACCGGGCTGGGGCCCGCGAGCGGAACGTGGGCTGGAGAATCGATTACTGGTGCATCTCACCCAAACACAGACCCGGCCTGAAAAAAGGTTGGATCATGCCCCACATCACCGGTTCGGATCATTGTCCTGTGGCAATGGTTTTGGATTAATTAAGTCCCCCAGAAACACCCTAAACTCCGCTTAACCTTGTTGTTTTCTTAATTGGCGATTTTTAGTGCCATTGGCGACCTATCACCTTCTTCGAGTTATTTATGGATGAAGAGTTTAAAGAAGCGGCCATTCAAGACTGGGAAAAGCTACGGACTTGGAAAATGCCTTTCGGAAAATTTTCCGGACGTTACCTCTACGATATTCCAGCGGAATACCTCTGCTGGTTCGAGCAGAAAGGCTGGCCGGAGGGGGATCTGGGCCGCTTGCTGCGGATCGTCCTGGAAGCCAAGCGCGAGGGCGCAGAAAAAGCTTTCGATGCGCTCAGAAAAAATGCTGACTGATTTGATACACTACCCAGCTACTTAAAACTTTGAACCTGGAAACGTAAACGTCAGTCTCCCATCACATTCACCCAGACCGTCCGTTGATGCGGGGCCCGACGGTGTTCAAAAACGAAAATCCCCTGCCAGGTTCCCAGACACAAGTTTCCGTTGGCAATCGGAACCACCTCACTGGTCCGGGTCAGCACCATCCGGATATGGCTGGTCATGTCATCCGGTCCTTCCATCGTGTGCACAAACCCCGGCTTGTCTTCCGGCACCAGATCCTCGAAGTACTTGTGTAGATCCGTGCGGGCCGAAGGGTCCGCATTCTCAAAGATAATCAGACTAGCACTCGTATGAGCGATGAAAACCGTGACCGTCCCCTGCTTGACTCCGGACTCCGTCACCGCCTCCCTCACCTGATCCGTAATTTCATAGGTGCCCTTGCCCCGGGTTTTGACCATGAACGATGTGCTCTGGGAAATCATTGCTTTATTCAAGAGTAAGGGCACCCGATGTCCAAATGTTTTGGAAGTATTTTCATTTCGTCGTGATAGCAGGGCAGCACAGCCTGCCGCCGCCGCGTTTCATCCACCTTGGCTAAAGCTACGGCGGACGGGCCGAAACACCCTCCAAAGATTTCAAATGGGGGCAATAGTAAGTTTTGGATTCGCCTTCCCTCTGCGCTTGGCTAGACTGGGCTGATGTTCACTGACCCCCTCAAATCTGCCGCTGATACCTGGTCCCAGGTTCCGCGTTACCGTGAAATTTTCAAGGTATTCTACAAGTTTGGCTTTTCCGACTTCCTGCAATTCCTGCATCTACAGGCGCTTTCCGACGTGTTGGCCCTGCCCCTGACCGAAGAGGAAAGAAAGCTTCAGGAAAAGCCAACGGCCGTGCGCTTCCGCATGGCTTTGGAAGAACTCGGTCCCACCTTTGTCAAAATGGGGCAGATACTCAGTTCCCGTCGCGACCTGATGGATGAAACCTTCCACAAGGAACTCCGCAAGCTCCAGGCCCATGTGGCTCCCATCTCCGGCGAGGTGGCTTGGGAAGTTCTGACGGCGGAACTGGGCGTTGATCCCGCCCGGATCTTCAAAACGTTCAAGATGAAACCCTTGGCCGCTGCATCCATCGGCCAGGTTCATCAAGCCACCTTGCAGGACGGTGCCCAGGTCGTGGTCAAAATCCAAAGACCTGACATCCGCGAGACTATTGACAAAGACCTGGCCATCATGGCGGAGATTGCCCGTCTCTTGGACAAATACGTGGAAAGCCTTGCGGTCCTGAACCCCGTAGCGGTTGTCCGGGATTTTTCCAAAACCCTGCTCAAGGAACTCGACTACCTCAACGAGGCCAAGAACATGAAGCAGATGCGGGAGGAGTTCGAAGATGATCCCAGCCTGCGCGTTCCCGAATGGTATGAGGAATTCAGCACGTCCAAGGTCCTTACAATGGAATACCTGAAGGGCCACCCCATCGACAAGCCCGTCACTCTGGAAAGCCACGGCATTGATCCCATCAAGCTTTCTGAAAACATCAGCAAACTGATTTACAAGCAGGTCCTGGATCATGGATTCTTCCACGCCGATCCTCATCCAGGCAACATGTCGGTGCAGGACGACGGAACCGTCATCCTCTACGACTTCGGCATGATGGGTAAACTGACCCCCTCTTTTCGCGAAGATATCGCCGACCTGGTTACGTCGCTGACCGATCGGGATGCGCGCACGCTGATGTTTGCTGTTATCGGGATGTCAGAGCAGAGTTTTGTGGACGATCCCCTGCAGTTCGAGGAGGATCTGGAATCCTTCAGTGAGAATCATCTGAACAAACCGCTCAAGGACATCAAGGTGGGCCATGTCCTCAATCGTCTACTCGACCTTCTGATGAAGTATAAACTGCGGATGAAATCCAATTTTTACCTTGGGGTCAAAGCCCTTTCCCAGGTCGAGGACATCGGTATGGCCCTGAACCCCGATCTGAATTTCATCGAGCTGGGCAAACCCTACGCGCGGAAAATGTTCACCGACAAGATGAGCTTCGGCCGCATCAAGAGCAGCCTTTCCAAGCTGGCTATCGAAGGGATCCGATTCGCGGAAAACATTCCGGGCGACTTTAAGGAACTCTATTCAAGGATCCGCAGCGGCAACATCAGCATCCCGATCGAGCATAAAGTAAATCCGGAAGGGTTTGAACCGATGCGGGCCACGCTGGATCAGATTGCCAACCGCCTGGCTGAAGCGATTCTGACCGCAGCGGTGCTGATCTGCTCAAGCATCCTGATTCTTTCGGGCATACCTCCCGCAATTTATGATATTCCCGCTATTGGATTGATAGGACTTATCCTGGGAGTCTATATGACCATGCGCCTTTCTGTCGCCATCTGGCGACGGAGCGGGCTGGACCGGGAGCACGACAAGAAGCCTAAAGCTTCTTCAAGCCGTCGCTGAAGGTATCCGATGTTCCTGTGATGATGGAATGAAGAACCTTGCTGGTAGAATCCACCAGGCCCAGGCCTTCTGTTTTCACCATACTGCGGCCCTCGGCTGTTTTTTCTTCCGTCTTGACCACGGCTTTCTTCAGGAGATTCGCCCCGGAGTTGATAAGGTTGATTACAGGGGTGACGTTCTTTTTGACGCTGCGCTTGGCCGGACGCTTTTTTGGAAAAATCTTTTTAACGGAAGCTTTTGGGGCGATCGTCTTTTTCTTGGCCGGATTTTTGGATGATTTCTTTTTGGTGCCAACAGCTGCGCGGTTGATGGTCCTGGCCGATCGCTTGACTTCTTTATTGGCGGCCTTGGCGGTTTTTACGGCTTTACGGGCCACTTTTTTCACAGCTTTTTTCACGGAATTTGAGGAGCGTTTTTTAACAGTCATACCTTACTGACTAGCACAAAGGGTGCCTGTGACCAGTTTCGATTTAATAATTCGCCCAAAATGATGTTTATAATCCCAGCGAACGGAGCAAGGACTCGTTGATTGTTCCGGTCGCACGCAGTCCGCGATCATATTGGTATTCGCGGATGGCGGAACGGGTCCGACCACCAAAGCGCCCGTCCACATATCCGGCTGGATAGCCGCGGCGATTCAAGGCTCTCTGGACGCGGGCCACCAGGTTGCGCGAATTGACATAGGAGGCGCGGGGAGACGAACGATAGACGGGTGAAGGGGCGAAATTGAAAGACAGGACGATTCCCGTGCTGCGATGACAACCGTGGTCATAATGGTAACGTTGGCGGTGGTGGCGGTCGCCAGCATGGGCCTGGGATAATAACGGGCCTGCCAGCATCGATCCCGCTCCAAGAATTATGAGAAGAAAGGTTTTATTTTTCATATTTTTTTGACGAAGAAGGCAAGTCTCTGATTCAATCCTTTCCAATAAAATCATGAACGCTGTTTTTAAATCACATCAAGCCTACATTGTCTCCCAGAGTCACCTGATCCTGAGAAGCTACCAACATTGGTTGCATTGCGATTTGCTACAAATGAGTCAAGATATCGTGCAAAATGCCAAAAGCCTTTTCAACGCGCCTTTCGTTGTGTTGTCATCCGGCCCTGACCCAGACGCAATTTTGAATTATGGCAATAAAACTGCTCTAAACCTTTGGG
Organism: Methylacidiphilales bacterium; assembly: GCA_038250235.1. Lineage (GTDB taxonomy): Bacteria > Verrucomicrobiota > Verrucomicrobiia > Methylacidiphilales > JAAUTS01 > JAAUTS01. Next base: position 18,068 of record JBBSCO010000023.1, read on the forward strand.
AGATGGAATGGGATGTCCTATGCCGAACGCCGTCCCGTCAAACAGCAGAGACTGAACACCGGGACACCCGGGCCATCTTTATGAAACAGGTGCGGACCAATGGATACATTGAAAATTACGAAGGGATCAGGATTTCGAGCCGGGGCAAACGGTTTAAAATTGAAGGGGCCACGGTATGGAATCTTGTGGATGAGCAAGGCCTTTATAAAGGCCAAGCCGCTACCTTCCCTAGGTGGGCTTTCTGTAAATAAAAGGGCAATTTATTTTTTTGAGCCTTTATCGTTTTGTATTAAGATTAAGAATAAACTATCTGGAGATATAACGGGGTGAATCCATCAGCTGGCATCATGGTTGTCGATGATCAGGAAGATATTACGGGCTTTCTGATCAAATCCCTGACGCTCCATTACCCTGGAGCAAAGGTGACCGGCTTCACCGAAGGGAAGGAGGCCGTCGAATGGCTGCAAGAAAATTCCCCCGATATCCTCATAACGGATCTGCGCATGCCCGGATGCGGCGGACTCGAAGTCATGACGGCGGCGGTGGGGATCAATCCCTACGTCCCGATCATTGTGATTTCCGCCGGATCTAATCTGGAAGAATTCAAGGCCCACGCCTACCATTTTGAAACAGTTCATTTCCTGCCCAAACCTTTCATGTTCCAAGATCTGAGGGAATTGCTGGAGCGTATTGCCTGCATTGAACCAGAATCGGTCATCCATGGGTTCCGGCCCATCAGCCTGCTTCAGGTCATCCAGTTGGAAAACAAAAGCTGCCGGGTTGATCTGGAGGATCACGGGAAAAACGGCACCCTGCTTTTCCAAAGCGGCGAACTGCTCCGTGCCGAAACCACAGCCCTACAAGGGGAAGATGCACTGTTCGAAATTCTCAGTTTCCGCAGCCCCACCATCAGGCTTTTCAACGCCCCGCTGCAATACGAACTCAACATTGAAAAGCCTCTTCAGGAACTGTTGCTCAAATACTGTCAAAAAACTGACGAAAGTTCCCTGGCAAAAAAATAGTTTGGGTTAGTTTATTTTTTGATTCCCGGGAAGGCCAGGGTGACCTGAATTTTATCACCGAACGGTCCGATGTTTGAGGTCACTCAAAAATCACTCCGCTTGATCTTGAAAGAGGTTTCACTGCCGCGGCGTTTTTCACCCTTCATGCCATCCACCAGCTCCGTCCCCGTCACTTCGAGCGCGAGCGGCTTGGCTACACCCAGAGGAGTGAAGTCTCCGGTCACTTTGTATCGGGGCCTATTAACGAATAAACACGCCAAGAATTCCTGATTGCCAAGGTTTGCAATGAAGCTGAATTGTCAGGGGTTTGTGGCCTGGGAAATCTTCGGCTCCGAGGGGTTCGGAATACGGCCATACCCGATAAAACGGGGTTGCCGTCCATTGGTGGTCTTTCCCATCACCGGCAGGGAAAAATCAAACAGGCCGACCCCGGAACGGGTCTTGTCCTGATATCGTCGTCCCTCGCTGGCTCCGAACATGAGGCGCCGTCCCGTTTTTTCATCCACACCAAGATAGATCATGACATGGGAGATGGCAGGGTCCCGGTCTTTGCTGACCGTATAGGTTCCAGTCCAAAACAACAGATCGCCCGGCTTGAGTTTTTTCCATTCATAACTGCTGAACGTGGTGCCATTCACTGCCACAAACTGCTCCGCTTCCCAGACCCAACGATAGAACGCGTCAGATTGTCGGGGCACATTCTTCCAACCCAATTCACGCAGCAGATAATAGACCGTCCCGGAACAATCCATGCCTCCTTTGGACGGATCCGCCGCGCCGAATTTGTAGGACAGGTTCTGCTTTTCAAGTCGAAGGGCCGCCAGAATCAGTTCCTGGATCCGGGGCGGAAGCGTGGCGAACTCTTTCAGGACAACAGAGGGCTGGCTCTCCGGCGTCAATGCCTCTTTGATTTTTTCGATCAAGGAAACCGGTGTCGGTGTTGGCGTCGATGTCGGTAAGGGGGTCGGTATTGCCGGGGTTACTTCACTGGCCGACGGCAGAACCACAGGCTCCGGAGCCGGTTCAGGGGCCGGGACTGGTGGACTTTGCACGGGGACTTCCTCCGCCAGAGGCGGGGTGAAGGGAGGATTACCCTCTTGGGATAAAAGCGCAGGTGCTGCCAGTAACACGTAAAACAGCACCCGCAAGAACAGAGTATCCATGCAACAGTATTCCACAAACGGAAGCCTTGGGCAATAGCCTGCCTTCCATATGACGGCATTCCTGTTTATCGGTTGTCTCCTTTTCTCCTTGTGGTAGGCTTTTGTTATGAAATTTTTCCTGCCTTTATTCCTGATCGCCCTGCCCGTTTCTTTTTTGTTCCAGGCCTGCGGGACGACCGGAAGCGCCCGATCCAAAAAGCCCACCGACTCCCTCTGGAACAACCGGATCGGCAATTACACCTATGGCCAGGCCCTCAGTGAATACGGTCAGCCAAAATCCAGCAAAGACGTCGGAAGCGGCCTGATGGAAAGGGTTTGGGAACAGAACGAGCTCTATGACAGCAGCAAGAGCGCTCCGCAGACCGTGACCGTTGACAAGTTCGGCCAGACCAAGCCCGACACCCAGACCGGCGTCATCGGCTTCAAGACGCGCAAACTCACCCTGCTCTTTGACAGGGAGGGCAAACTGCGTTCCTGGCAGCAGAAATAAGCGTTACGCTTTTGGCCCTTGATCAGACTTTGACAGGACGACGCTTCCTGTCCGACTCGATGCAGGCATCCAGCACCTTTTGGATTTCTGCGCCGCGCACAAAATCCGGCTGCTCGGCCCTGCCGCTGCGGACGGCTTTGATAAATCGCTGGTAATTGTTCGGCACCGGCTTGCAAACCACATCGATCCACTGCGCTTTGTCCAGGTCAGCACCTTTCGAGATGCGATAAACCCCCGTGGAAATTTCCGAATCCATGGAGATGCTTCCCTTCGTTCCTGAAATCTTGAGAAACAAACGGTTGGCATGGCCGCCGGCCCAACGGGTGGTGTGGATCACCCCCAGAGCTCCATTGGCAAACTCCACATTCAACACGGCGGAATCATTTGCATCCAATACGTATTCGCCCACACGATTTTTCGGAGCCTTGGGGAAAGCTTTCAGGCGGCTGAACACTTCCTTGATAGGGCCCACCGGATACGTGGCGTAATCCACAATGTGAACACCGATATCCCCAAGCACACCCTTGCTGCCGTGGCGCGAGGACAAACGCCATAGCCATGCTGGCGTTGTCTTCCAGTCACCCCAGATCTTGGAAGGAATCCAGGACTGCAGGTAATTCGCTTCAACGTGTATGATGTCCCCGATTTCTCCGCGTTTGACCGCGCCCGCGGCGGCCTGGATGCAAGGCCAGTCGCGATAGGAAAAATTTACCATGTGGATGACACCGGCCCTCTTGGCGGCTGCGACCATTTTTTGTGCATCCTTATGGTTTAAGGCCAGTGGCTTTTCGCACAGGACGTGTTTTCCTGCTTTGAGACAGGCCAGGGCCACCGGGGCATGGAAGGCGTCCGGGGTCACAATGCTGACAGCATCAAACTCGCCTTTTTTCAGAAGTTCGTCCACCGAAGCAAAAGCCTGCGGGATCTTGTGCTTTTCTGCAAACGCACGGGCCCGGGCAAGATCCACGTCACAGGCGGCCACCACCTTGCAGCCTTTGATCTTGGCATACTCTTCGGCATGGCGATTGGCCATCCCTCCGGTTCCGATGATGGCTACGCGGACCACCGGACTATTCTTCAATACTTTCTTTGTCATAGATTTATTTTTCATTTGTCATTCTGAAATGACTGAAGCGGGAAATAATCCACAGGCCGTTGTCTATCACGCAACACCATCACCTACTTTTCACTATCCATGGTGATGACCTGTAATTAGGGTCAAACATGCCCCACGGTAGGACGCGCCTCCGCTTCGTGGTCCTCGGGCAGGGGCTCCAAGGCTGGTGAATTCGGGCAATTGTCGGGAATACACACCGTCGGCTTGGCCCAATGGACGGCGTTGTTGATCACTTTCTGAACTTCCGCCTGGTGGTAAGTGGGATAGGTTTCATGGCCGGGACGAAAGTAGAACACCTTTCCGTTACCACGCTGCCAGGTTGCCCCACTGCGGAACACTTCACCACCGGTAAACCATGAGATGAAGATCAATTCGTCCGGTGTCGGGATACCAAAGGGCTCCCCATACATTTCTTCCGCCGGAATGACAAAATGATCGCCAATCCCCTGCGTGATCGGGTGATGCGGGGCCACGTTCCAGATGCGTTCCTTGTCCGTCGACTCCCTCCACTTCAAAGAGCAGGTGGTGCCCAGTAGAGTTTTGAAAATTTTGGCGTAATGGCCCGAATGCAAAACAATCAGGCCCATGCCCTCCAGAACCCGCTTTCTCACTCGGGCCACTATTTCATCCTGCACATCGCCATGAGCCATGTGCCCCCACCAGATGAGAACGTCTGTTTTATCCAAAACCTCCTGGGTCAACCCGTGCTCGGGTTGGTCCAGCCAGGCCGTGCCGACAGAGAGTTCGCTGTCATTGCGCAGGGCGTCGGCAATGGTTTCATGCATGCCCTTGGGATAAAGGGCGGCAACTTTTGGATTCTTTTTTTCGTGGCGGAATTCGCCCCAGACGAGAGTTTGAATTTTGGATGACATAGTAGATTTCCGATGGATTGACTTGGGCCCAAACATCATGGTGTGGGTTAACCACCTTTGATGATTGACCAATACTGCTTTTTAAACAATCTCTCATGATTGCACTTTTCCGGAAATGATGGCATAAATCCGATCAATGTCACCCGGCCCGCTCCAAAGTTATGCCCGCAATCTTGAACAAACCCACAAACGGTTTATGCATAAAAAGGTAACGGTACACATCCCCGAACCGGTCGGACTACATCGCCGGCAACCCGGAGCCCATTTCCATTCCACATCGGAATTTTTTCTGCAAACCGGCGGTGCCAGCGACTTCTCCTGCCCGGGTTCCCAATTCCGGCTCAATACCGGGGATGTATGCATCATGCCCGCCGGGGTTCCCCATGCCGAATCGCCGGTGGATTTGCAGACCCCCTACGGCATCCTGGTCCTCATGCAAAACAAAGAAGGCTGCATTCTTCTGCGAGGCGAGGCCGACGCCAAAAGACGGATCCTTAGCGAGGATGTGCTCCGCTTTCCCGGTTCCGGACATGCTTTCCGCTGCCTGGATTATGCCGTCCACCATGTCAACATCGACTCCGCCCTCAGACAGCGTTTTGTCCAGAACCTGATCGAGGCCTTTCTGGTTTCCATCCTTAGCGAACTGAAACATCCCGGAGCGGACAAAACGCCGGAAAGCACGCCTCTGGTAGCCGAAGCCGAAAAAATGGTGCTGGTGGAAATCTCACGTTCTGACATTACGGTGGCATCCATCTCCGCACGGCTCGGCTGCAGCCCGGACCACCTTACCCGCCGTTTCCGGGCTGAACGCGGCTTAACAATGAACGTCTGGATCACCCGCGAACGAATCCAACTCGCCACGGAGCTGCTGGCGCGCCCCGGTCACAACATCTCGGAAATCGGATGGGCCTGCGGCTTTACCAGCCCGTCCTACTTCATCCGCGTCTTCCGCGCCCATACCGGCCTGACGCCGAAAGTTTGGCGGCAAAAGAAGGCATTATCAGCCGATAGAAAATCGCCTTGAGGGCAAACAGCCCCTGTAGGCAGGGAATTACTGCCACAGTGCTTCACGCCTCCACGCTGATCCCCCTAACCCAGACCACAATTCCTTCTCAGCAATTTTACCAACCGAGTCTTAGGACAATTCCCGCATCTTCATCACGGTCAGCCGTGCATCAGCCGTGATCACTGCTTCCAGATCCGGCCATACGGCATCCTTGTTGAACACCACTAGATGGATCAAAACGTTAGCCGGGGGAAAGGAATTCAGCATCCGGCCCAAGGCCTGCTCCAGTTTCTCCCTGGGCGGGCTGGGTGGAAATTTCTTCACAAACCCTTTGCCATCATGCTCCATCCCTAACGCTTCTGTCCATTCCACCAACATCTCCCGCTGACTGCCCATCAACCATTCTCCAAAAAGATTCAAACTGAGCGGCTCGAGTGCGGGGTCACCCAGCAATCCCGCCCAAGTCCTATGCCGCTCCTTGCGGGGCATCTCCAGCACCTTGACCGCACGCATTTTCATCGGGCGGCACAAAAGATCCACGGCTGTTGTGTAGAGTTTTTTGTTGCTCTTCTGAACCAGGCCCAGGATTTCATTGGCCAGGTCTTCATCCAACAACGCCCACAGCGTATGAAGCTTCATGGCTGCCAAGCTAATAGAGGCGACGGCATTTGACCACAGAAAATCCCGCTTACGACAATAAGCCCTTCACCCCATTTCCCGCTCTTTCCATCCGCGCCGATTCGTGTAAGTTGAATCCTCGCCTCATATATAAACCATGAACACTATCTCCGTCACTGATCTGCATCACAAGTTCCGCGAAAGCTCCTTTGTCCACCTCATCGACGTCCGTAGCCCGGGCGAATTCAAGGCGGAACACGCCAACGAGGCCATCAACGTCCCTCTGGATGTCATTTCAAAAAAGGCTCTTGACCAGGCTAAACTGACCGCTGGCGATCAACCCATCTACGTCATCTGTCAGGCCGGCGGACGTTCGAGTAAAGCCGTCCAAAAACTGGAAGCCGAAGGAGTGAAAAATCTGATCAATGTGGAAGGCGGTACAAACGCATGGATCGCGGCCCAACTCCCCACGGTCAAAGGTAAAGGAAGCATCTCCATCGAAAGACAGGTTCGCATCGCCGCCGGTGCTCTCGTGTTCTTCGGCATTGTTTTGGGACATTTTTTCAATCCCGCCTTCTATCTGCTGCCCGGCTTTGTCGGCGCAGGCCTGGTCTTTGCCGGCGTCAGTGATTTCTGCGGTATGGGCCTGCTGCTTGCCAAAATGCCATGGAACCGCTGATACTGCATTGGCCCGCCAAAGACGCCCAATTTGCTAAATAAAGAAACTTTTGGGTCCTTTTCGCATTTTTCCCGAACAACCTGAATCCATGTTCGACCCCCACCAATTCCGCAGCGACTTTCCCATCCTTAATCAAGAGGTTAACGGCCGTCCCCTCGTCTATCTTGACAATGGTGCCTCCACCCAGAAACCCCGCCGCGTCACCGACGCTCTGACCCACTACTACGAACACGATCACAGCAACGTCCACCGCGGCCTGCATGACTTGAGCAACCGCGCCACCGCCGCCTACGAAAAAGCCCGCTCCACTTTGGCCCGCTATTTCAATGCCCGTTCTGAAAACGAGATCATCTTCACCCGCGGCACCACCGAAGGCATCAACCTCGTGGCCAATAGCTGGGGCCGGCAAAATCTTAAATCGGGCGATATCATTCTCCTGACCGAAATGGAACACCACTCCAATATGGTTCCCTGGCAGCTTGTGGCCAAGGCAACCGGGGCAAATCTCCGTTATCTTCCGGTCACGGAAAATGGAGCCTCCCTTGATCTTTCACGTCTGGACGAATTCCTCACTCCAGAGGTCAAACTCTTCGCCTTCACCCACATCTCCAACACCCTGGGCGTCATCAATCCCGTGAGGGAGCTCTGCCGGAAAGCCAAAACGGCCGGGGCACTCACACTCATCGATGCCGCCCAGAGCGCCGGACACGACCTGGTGGACGTCCAAGCCATTGGCTGTGATTTCCTGGCCTGCTCCAGCCACAAGATGGCCGGGCCCACTGGCATGGGCGTGCTTTACGGGCGGGAGGAACTGCTCAACGCCATGCCTCCCTGGCAGGGTGGTGGCGAAATGATATCGCGCGTCACCTACGAGGGCAGTGAGTGGAAACCTGCCCCGGCACGCTTTGAGGCGGGCACCCCCAACATTGCCGACACCATCGCCTTTGCCGCCGCCGTCGATTATCTGGACGGCATTGGCCGGGAAAAAATCGCCTCTTACGACCATCACCTGGCCATGATCGCTTTTGAAAAATTAAGCGCCCTGGGCTTCCTCCGCATCCTCGGCCCCCGGCCCGGGCAGTCAGAACGCGCCGGACTCCTGACCTTCACCATGGAAGGTGTTCACGCTCACGACATCACCGAAATGGCGAATCAATCCGGGGTGGCTCTACGGGGCGGCCATCATTGCAACCAGCCCCTCATGCGAAAACTCGGAGCCCCTTCCAGCACCCGCGCGAGTTTCTATTTCTACAACACCGAGGAAGAGATCGACGTCCTCGCCGATACCCTGAAGAAAATTAAAAACTTCTTCGCCCCCTAACGCCTTGGCTCCTTTGCGTCTTTGCGTTAAAATGCTTCTATGGACTTGGAAGAACTTTACCAGACGGTCATCCTCGACCACGCCCGCCGCCCCCGCAACCACGGACCTCTGCCCGAACCCTGCCAAAAAGCGCGCGGTGACAACCCCACCTGCGGCGATGAAGTCACCGTTTACCTGCATGTGGATTCCGAGGGCAAAATCGAAGGCCTGAAATTTGACGGCCAGGGCTGCGCTATCAGCCAGGCCTCTGCTTCCCTCATGACCGTAAAGCTGAAAGGTAAGACCAAGGAAGAGGCCCTGGGAATGTTATATACCTTCCACGATCATCTGACCGGCAAAACATCCGAAGACCTACCGGGAAACTTTGGTGATCTCATCGCCCTGGCCGGTGTAAGGAAGTTCCCCCAGCGCGTTAAATGTGCCACCTTATCCTGGAACGCCCTCAAACAACTTCTACAGGAATAAAGACTTCTTTCTGCATTTTAACTTCCAATAAATCCCTGGCGCAAGTATCCGTTTTTTCTCTTCCCTCTTGATTTTAAAGAACTGACCCACCATTGTGAAACAAATGAAACCTTTCGCGGTTCTTTTCCTTCTGCTGGGCCTCTGCCCATTGGCGGCGGCACCCCAGCTCATCCAGAGCACAGGAGTCTATTCCCTCAGCGAAAACGAAAAAATCAGTCTCGAGGAAAAAGAGGGTATCGTGAAACTGACACGCCTGAGCAACAAAGACGGCCTTTCAATCAAGGTTGCCCTGGGCTGGAAGATGTATTCCGACACGGACAATCTACTCTGGATCTTCGACGGACAATCCGAATTGATCCGTGTGGAATTCACTGCTGCAAAAATCGTTTTTCAGGAAAGCCTATACACAAGCCAGCTCTGGAGCGAAGCACCCAAACGTTTTGAAGCCATGCTTCCGAAAAACAGGCTGAGGCCCCTTCCGAAACCCGGTGGTGATCCCTCCAAAAATCCAGGAACCTTTAGACCCGCGTTTTAAACCTGCCTTACCGGGAACCATTCCAAGTTCTGCCCGCGAAACAAAGAGAAATCTTTTCGGGGAACGCCTTTGGGCAGGCCCACTGACAAGTAGCTCCATTTTTGCCTGATATTCTAACTCCTCGACCCGGCCCGCCTTTTGGCGTCCTTTCAAAGGTTTACGGGCCATCAACTGCATACTAACGTAATGGGTTCTGTGGAAAAAACCTACTTCAAAAATGCCTCTACCAATTCCTCAATTACCGCGTCATCCATCGGATTGACTGCGCCGAGTAACCCTGCATTGATGACCGCCTCCGCGGTCGTTTCCAGAACCTCCAGGCGATCAAAGGCATCCAGAATACTTTTCCCGATGACCAAGGCACCCCCGTCTTCCAGCAAAGCCACCGGATACTCCGGGGTCACGGCTTCCGCCACATCCCTGCCATCACCGTAGGCCCAGGCAAAAGGCAGCGCCTGGACGTCCCGCAGGAAAATATAACTCTCCGGGATGGTGCGCACGTTCAATTTCTGATGCGTCACACTGAACGCTGTGGCATTGACCGGCGTGGCAATCACAACCGAATGGATTTGCGGATATTTCCGGTATATTGCTTCATGCAGCCTCACAGCTTCACTTGGCTGATAGCCCGCTTCCTGACATCCGTTGCGGATCAGAACCAGATCCAGACTCTCGACAAAAGCCCGGTCAATTTCATGACCCGTAATCACAAAGCTGTCCGCTTCCACCCGCGCGGAAAAACTTCCCTCAGTACTGATCAGCAGCCGCTGGCGGTAACCGCGCCGGACAAACTCGCACAATTCCCTGCGGATGGCACGCTCCCGTGTCGATGGGGCACCACCGGACGAAAAGGTTTCCATCCTGAACCGGCCGCGTTGTCCGCAAACAGCCAGTTCTTCGTCCGTCAGATAATGAGGCGCAGCCCCGAGAGTGCGCGCTTTCAGGTCTGTGCGACAGGCGAACTCCATTGTCTCAAACCGTTCAAATGCCTCCTGCAAGGTGACGCCCCCCACCACCACACCGTGATTTTCCAGAAGAACACAGTTGAAGCCGTCAGCGAACACGGTGGCGATGTTTTCTCCCAGTCTGGTGCTACCAGGCAAAGCGTAGGGAGCAAATCCAATCACGCCGCAGACCGCACGTGCTTTGGCCAGAAGCCGCGTGTTCGGAAGACTCGCGCTGATGCTGAACGCAACCAGGGCCACCGGATGGGCATGGACGATAGCGGACAAATCCGGACGACTTTTATATATGCGCTGGTGAAATGGAAACTCAGAAGATGCGGGATGACGCCCCTGCACGGTTCCGTCCTCCAAAACATGCACGATATCATCCCGACTCAGACGTCCCTTGTCCACCCGGGCCGGGGTGATCCAGATCGAACCATCCTCATCCCGGATGGAAAGATTCCCCCCCGACGTCGTGGTCATATTGTAACGGTAGATCCGCTCCATCACTGCCACTAATTCATCCGCAGGGTGAAGAAACCGTCTGGCCGAACCATGCCATTTCCATTTCATGAATTAAATATACTAATAATTATATTGGTTTCAATACAAGTTTGTCTTATGCAAAAAAGAATGAGCGCCACTGATAAGGCCATAAGAAAAAGTTTTCCGGAAGGTAGTCAAAACTCTCAAAACTTGAACCTCAGCCCCACATCCTGTGTCGTTTCGCGGCCTGGCTTGGGGCGGTAGGCCAGGCCCAGATCGGAGTCCCGGTCCTCCGCAATCAACTCCATGGTCTTGCTCTTTTTCACTGCCTCCACAAATTCCTTCCGGCTGATCTTGCCATCCGCATTCCCATCCACCCCCGTAAACGGAACCACGATATCAGTCCGCGTGCCCACACCTTTGGATCTCTGCGCTTCGGCCCTGGTGATAAAACCGTCATCATCAAGATCCACCCGGTCAAACACTGCCAGGGTCCAGACCTCCTTCCAGACCGGTTTCCCCCCTTCCTCCGCATGAGAAAAGGAACTTAAAAAAAACAGTGGTAAGACAGCCTGAAGCACACGTTTGTTCATTACGGAATTGTAGTCCTTGCCGCGCGTAAACCCAGCTCCTTTTTGCCGCCGGGTTCTCACATTCTTTTTACAATTTTTTAATTCCTTTCTAACAGTTGATACTTAAAAATCGGCAGTCTCTATCCACCACTTATGAAACACCCCCATATCATCCTTCCCCTCCTCCTCGGCACTGTGGTCTTTCTGCAACCCGGCATCACGCAGGCCCAGTATCTGCAAAAGCAGATGAAATCCCTCCGCGAAAATATCGGCTCCACCGAGTCAGCCGAAGGAAAAACCGATTCCCGACTCTCCCAGGCCAGGGATGAACTCTCCGCCCTGCAACAGCTCGAAAGCTATGTATCGAATGACGACTACTCCAATGCTATCCGCACAGTGAAGCAAGCCATGGCCAAAACCGGCAACGGGGCCAACAAAAAACTCTGGCAAACCCTTCTGGCAGATCTGGAAAACGAACAGGCCAGACACCACGCTGCTTTGAAAAAGAAAGTGGATGAAAAACTGACCACTGCCGCCACCGCCATTCTGAAAGCCAAAAAAGTTGAAGACCTCGATCCCCTCATCGACGATCTCAATGACTTTCAGAACGTCGAAGTCAGCAACAGCAGCACACCTTTTGTCTCACGTCTGCGCAACCGGGTCAGTCAGGCCAACAACTTCATCAATCGCTGGCAAAATTATCTCGAGGCAGTCGAAAGTGAAACCGCCTCCCGCCAGATCGAAATCTTGAACGATTTGATCCAGAACCGTTCATCCTATCGCCTCATTGACAAAACCAAGCTGGTCGAGGTTCGCAAAACTCTGCTCAAAACCCAGATCGACAAGGTGGCCTCTCTGACCACCAGTCTAAAACCCCGCATTGCGGCGGCCAAGACCCCTGAAGACCTGCAACCCATTGTTGATGAAATTTCTGAGCTGCAAAATTCCCTCGCCTACAATACAGGAGCCCGCAGAACAACAGAACGCATCCTGAACACCCTGAACAACTGGCTCAACGTCCTGGCCTCGGAAAGCTCCGGCAACAGCCAGCAACTTCTCAACAACCTCAACAGTTTCGAAAGCAACAGCTACAACCAGCAGAACAACCTGATTACCCAGGAGTTGCTCGACAGCAAACGTGTTGCTGCCATGACCAATGCCGGCGGAGACTACGACAAAAAACTTGCTTCAATCCGTCCCCATATTGACGCCGTCCTGGCCAGGGCACAGAAAGAAAACAAACCCGCCGCCGCTCTCGACACTCTGGATCAATTGCAGAACTATTATTCCTCCAATAACCGAATACGTAACCAGCTCAGCCAATTGAGAAATGAACTCGAACGCACATCCAGACTGCAGCAACATCTTGCCAACAACCGGCCGACCGATTTCTTCTCAGACGCCCGCCAGCAACTCTCCGAAGACAACCCCTGGTTCGCCACCAGTCAGTCGCTGCGTGATATCCTCGTTCTCAAAGGCGTGGAACAATTTTTCGGGCTGAAAGTCAGCCTTAAAAAAGGAAGCAACCTCAACACCGCTCTCCACGAAAACGCCAAGGCTGCTGCAACTGCGGGTAACTGGATCCAGGTTCTGCAATGTTACAAAGTCTTGAACGCCCTGAATCCTTCCTGCAGCGCCGGTTCTTGGTCCTCTAAACTAAAAACCACGGAATTCTATTTGGAAGGCCTCCGCCTGAAGGAAGCCGGCGAAAAAGAACTGGCCCTGACCTCTTTCCAGAATGTCCTCTATGCCGATCCCGATGGCATTCCGAGAAAAGAAGCCATCGCCGCTCTGAAAGAGGTCCGGGGTAAATAACCCCGGAGCCCCGGCCCTCTCCGCGACTCCTAATTGACGAAAGACCTTTGACCCACGATAGTTGTCCATCATGCTGACCGTTTTTCTGCCCCTGACCTTCGCCTCCGGCGGCGTTTCCTATGCCTTTCAAAACGCCGACTTCGCCGGGAAGGTCATCATCTTCATCCTGCTGATCGTTTCTGTTTTCAGCTGGTCGGTCATCTGGACCAAATACAGCCTCATCAGTCAGGCCAAAAAGGAAAATAAGTTTTTCCTGAAACGTTACCGCAGCGACCGCACCCCGCTCGAGCTCTACGCGGAGAGAAAACAATACGATAGTTCCCCCCTCTCCTACGTCTACCAGGCCGGAGCCCGCGAACTCTCTTTTCATATGTTAGGCTCGGGCGAAGTTGACGAAACCTACACTTCCCGCCTGGTGGATGCCAACAAGGTGGACTCTGTTTCCATGGCCTCGATACGTTCTGCCATGGACCGTGCCGTGGGGGAACAGGCTCTCGTGATGGAATCCCAGTTGATCCTCCTGGCCACGGCCGCCAGCGGCGGCCCCTTCCTCGGCCTGCTCGGAACGGTCTGGGGTGTTATGGAAGCTTTCAGCGGCATCGCCATCCAGGGTTCCGCCACCCTCGATGCCCTCGCCCCCGGAGTTTCCGGCGCGCTCATCACGACCGTCACCGGTTTGGTCGTCGCCATCCCGGCCATGTTCGGACACAACTTTCTCATCACCACCATCCGCGCCATGATTGTCGAGATGGAAAACTTCGCTGCCGAGTGCGGTTCCGACTTCGAACACCGCTACCTGAAATCCAGGTTATGAACTGGGTAAATCCAAAAAACGAAAACCGAATATCGAAACAATTTTATGATTAAAACCAGCCATTGCCTGAGTGGGGTATCCCGTTTGGATTTTTAGATTGTTTCATATTTTTTATATTAATTATTCGAATTTTAAAAAATGAAGCGTCATTCCTCACGGTTCCAGAGCCATGTCATAACGGAGCTGAACATCACTCCGCTCATGGATCTTGTTTTCGTGTTGTTGATCATTTTTATGATCACCACCCCGCTGATCGAACAACAGATCGCTCTGAGCCTGCCCAAGGCCGCAGCCACGCCCCAGACCCCGGTCAATCCCAAGTCGGTGCTGAACGTCAACATCGACGCCACAGGAACCATTTATCTTTCCAACAAAAAAGTCAGACTGCGTGAACTGGAGATCGCCATTGCCAAGCAGATGGAGGACGACCCGAATTCCGCCGTGGCCCTGCGTGCCGATTCCAAACTGCAATACCAACAACTGGTGGATGTGTTGGATCTGATCAAAAAATCGGGGGCCAAACTCGGCCTGGCCACCACCCCCAACCAATGAAGCTTCTGGAACAAACCCGGCCTGACAGCAAAACCCTCGCCTGGGTGGGGGGAGCCCACATTCTGGTGCTGCTGATCGCTTTTCTGGTTCCAAGTCTCATGCGGCCCAAACCGCAGGAGCAATACATCACCCTGATCCCCCTCGGAACGGAAAACCCGGGCGAAGGACGTCCGGATTCACCAGACAACAGTTCGGGAGGTTCCCCCACAGCCAGCGGCATCAAGGCCTTTACTCCACCCGCACCACAACCGCCGGCTCCCTCACGTATCGAAACACCCTTGGAACCTGCCGCCCGGGTTAAACCCGTTGAAGCAGTCAAGCCGGTAGCCGACGAGATTCCACTCAAACCCGTCTTAAAAAAAGCAGAACCATCAATCAAGACTCTGAAGCCGACACCGTCTCTGGCAACAGAGAGCACACCGAAAGAAATACCCAAACCAAAAGTTAAAGTGGATCTGACCAAGGTCGTCAACAAATCCACTGCTCCTAAAGCCGGCAATAATCCCCAGAGTTCCCCATCCACAGGCACGGCCAGCTCCTCGAGCGGACTGACAGCGTCGGATGTGGAAAAGAAACTCCTGGGCAAGTTCGGTTCGGGAACGGGCATAGGCAGCGGCAACAGCTCTGGCGAGCGTGGCATCAAGAGTGGCCAAGGCGAAGGTTCCCCAGGTTCCCCCAATGGTGTTGAAAATGCCCCATGGTATGACACGTATATCGGCATCCAGCTGAAAAAGAACTGGGCCCAGCCCGTTGCCGAAGGAGCCCTCGTCACCTCGGTCTCGGTCCGCATTCTGGCCGATGGCACCGTGCAGTTTATGCGAATCACCAAACCTTCCGGCAACACCGCCATGGATCAGTCCGTTGTTAATGCAGTGCAATCGGTCAGGAAGCTGGGAAACCCACCCCCGCCCGGTCTGCCCAATCCCTACGATCGGGTCGTCAAATTCGAATTGTAGTCATTGGAAGTCACAGCCTTCTGCCCCTATCACCCTGATCCTTTTGGTTCGTGGAGGGCCGAAAGAAGGCTTGTTGGGATTGGCCCACCTTCCATCCTTCCCATCTTTTGCTTGTCACTCCTCTCCGTAAGCGCATGCTCCAGCCATGGGTAAAGGAAACAACAGTCAACGTAAAGAAGTCAAAAAGCCGAAAAAGGCCAAACCCGCCGCCGCTCCGAAAAAGTAAGATCTCAGTGGGCCAGCAGCCAGTTTCTGCCGACACCGCTTTCTACTTCGATCGGCACTGCTTTGTTCAACTCGGGCAAGGCGTTCTTCATTTCGTCTTCGACGAGTTTACGTAACTCCCCCTCTTCTTCCTTCAGCAGCTCAAATACAAGTTCATCATGAACCTGTAACAGCATCCTGCTTTTCAGGCGCTGGTTGCGGATGGCAAGTTCAATGCGACCCATGGCAATTTTGATCATGTCGGCCGAGGTTCCCTGTATCGGCATGTTGATGGCGTTGCGCTCGGCACCCATCTGGACATTCCTGTTGGCCGAATTGATGTCCCGAAGATAACGCCTGCGGCCCGTCAAGGTCTCGACGTAGCCGTGTTTCTTACAGAACGCGATGGTATTGTCCATATAGCTGCGGATACCGGAGAACTGCGCGAAATAGTTGTTAATAATTTCCGCCGCCTCGCCGCGCGGGATGTTCAGCCGCTGCGACAGGCCAAAGGCGGAGATACCGTAGGAAATCCCGAAGTTCACCATCTTGGCCTTGCGCCTCATGTCATCCGTCACCTCTTCCACCTCCACTCCGAAAACACGTGCCGCCGTGGCACGGTGGATGTCGATGCCCTTTTTGAACGCGTCAATCATCCCTTCATCCTTGCTGACAGCGGCCAGAACACGGAGCTCGATCTGGGAATAGTCGGCGGAGAGAAGGAGATGCCTGTCGTCACGGGCAACAAAGGCTTTTCGGATCTCTTTTCCAAGTTCAGTGCGGATGGGAATGTTCTGCAGGTTTGGATTGGCCGAGGCCAGCCGCCCTGTGCTGGTGGCGGCCTGGGCAAAGCTGGTGTGGATGCGTCCGGTCTTTTTGCTGACCGAATTGGGCAGGGCATCGACATAGGTGCTCTTCAATTTGCTGGCTTCACGATGGTCAAGAAGACGCTCCACGATCTTGTGCTGCGGTGCCAGGGTGGCCAGCATTTGTTCGTCGGTGGCATACTGGCCTGTCTTGGTCTTCTTCGGCTTCTCCACTAATTTTAATTCGTCAAAAAGAACAACGCCCAGTTGTTTGGGCGACTTGAGGTTGAATTCGTGCCCGGCCAATTGGTAAACTTCCGCCTCTGCCTTCTCCATTTCTATGGCAAGCTGACCGGAAAATTCCTCCAGAGCAAAGAGGTCGATACTGATGCCCTCCTGTTCCATGGCGACCAGTGCCGGGATGAGCGGCATTTCCACATCGAAGAATACTTTTTCCTGACCGTGTTCTTTCAGCAAAGGCAGCAGGATTCCATAAAGCTGCCAGGTAACATCGGCGTCTTCAGCCGCATACTCCGCCATGGCTTCCGGATCGGCTTCCAGCATGGATCTCTGATTGCCCTCCTCTTTGCTCCCAATCAGGGTTGTGATGGAAACAGGTCTGTAACCCAGATAAACCTGCGACAAAAAATCCATGCCGTGCCTTTTGTCCGGCTCGATCAGGGCATGGGCGATCATGGTATCAAACAGTTTGCCCTTCACTCCGATGCCCTGGGCACTCAAGACCGCCAGATCAAATTTCAGATTATGCCCGATAAGGATCCGTCCCGCATCCTCAAACAGCGGACTGAAAAGATCGATCTGCGCTTTCGCCTCTAACGCTTCACGCGAAAAGCTGACAAAAACACCCTCACGCATCTTCCAGGAAAAAGACATGCCGAGAAGCTGGGTTTCTTTGGCGTCCAGCGAGGAGGTCTCCGTATCGAAGCAAAAACAATCCAGCCCCGCCATTTCCCTGATCAATGCTTTGATTTCATCATTCGTGGTCAAATGACGGTAGCTGTGGGGGATGTCAGAGATTGTCTTCAAATCAGCGACGATTTCGTCAGCCGTTTCTGACTTCTCTGCGCTGACTTCTGACCCTTCTTCCGCAGCCGGATCCTCATTGCTGAGGCTGAAGTTTTCTTCCGATTTCTGAACTCTGACGTCTGACTTCTGTTCCTTCGCCTTCGCCCCATAACCCGCAGTAAACTCAGCTCCGAATATCCGTTTGCCCATGGCATTAAACTCCAGGTCGATAAAGAGCGCCTTCAAGGCCGACTCGTTTATCTCTCCCCGGAGCAGATCCTTGGGTGTTGTGCCGAGGGGAACCTGACAGTTGATGGTGGCCAGTTTTTTGGACAAGAGCGCCTGATCCCGGAAGGTCTCGAGATTCTCCTTCTGTTTGCCCTTCAGCTTTTCCGTGTTTTCCAGAAGTTCTTCCATGGACCCGAATTCGGCAATAAGTTTCTGCGCCGTTTTTTCGCCAATGCCCGGCACTCCCGGAATATTGTCGGAGGCGTCCCCCCAAAGACCAAGAATATCAATCACCTGCTCCGGCTTTTCAATGCCCCACTTGGCTTTGACTTCGGGCACTCCCAGGATTTCAACATCACCCCCCTGGCGGCCCGGTTTGTAGATGAACGTGTGCTCGTCCACCAACTGGGCAAAGTCCTTGTCCGGTGTCACCATATAGGTGTCATAACCTTCTTTCTCCGCCTGACGCGAAAGTGTCCCGATGATGTCATCGGCCTCATAACCGTCCAACGTGATGACAGGGATGTTGAAGGCGCCGATCAAGGACTTGATCACCGGAATGGCCAGCGAGAGATCTTCCGGCATCTCCTCACGCTGGGCCTTGTACTCAGGATATAGGATATGCCGTTCGGTCGGGGCGGAGGTGTCAAAAACCACGGCCATGTGGGATGGCTCCCGGGTTTTGAGAAGATCGATCAGGGTGTTGGCGAATCCGAAAGCGGCGGAGGTATTGACGCCTTTGGAGTTGATGATCGGCTTGACGGCAGAAAGCGCGAAGTGGGCCCGGTAAATCAGGGCCATGCCGTCGAGGAGGAAAAGTTTTTTGTCGGACATCCTGATAACTTTATCAGGAAAGTCGTCAAGGAACATGAAATTTTGACTCTGCCCGCAGTATCCTCACTTCGCTCCACACGTATCGCAGGATCCGTAAAGAATGATCTCATGCCGTTTTACTTTGAACTTTTTGGGCGCGAGATCCACCACCTCGTGCACGCAACCTTCCAGCTCAAAAACTTTGTGACAACTCTCGCAGAGAAAATGGTGGTGATGGTGCTCCCGGTGCCATTCGTAGTGCGGGGCAGATCCAGGAATTTCCACCAGCTTTGCCTCCTTGTTCTCCACCATGACTTTTAAAGTGCGATAGACCGTGGCAATCCCAAGCCCGGGTTTGCGACGCTTCGCCGCTTTCCAGATTTCCTGGGCGGTCAGGGGACGGGTTGAAGCACTCAAAATCTCCCGGACAGCATCGCGTTGACGCGTAACATAAACCATTAAAACACTGTGCTTGACAGAAATCGATAATCAAGTATCAATTCAATTTGATAATGATTTCTCAGTTTCAAATTCGGCGGAACGCCATGGGTTTTACCTTGATCGAACTCCTCGTGGTCGTGGTGGTCATCGCACTTCTTATCGGACTTTCCATACCGGCCATCAGCCAGGCTTTGATGCTTAGCAAGCGGACGGCTTGTGCCTCAAACATGCGCCAGATCGGCATGGCCATGACGCTTTACGCCAATGAGAACGAGGGCTGGCTACCCACCAGCAGTCATACATCCGCCTCCCAGTCCTGGATTTTTCAATTGCAGGATTACATGGGCGGCAGTTTCGATAACGCACGTCTTTGTCCTTCCGACCCAAAACGCGAGCAGCGGAAACAAGCGCGCGGCTCCAGTTATGTCCTCAATGAATTCACCTCGCTCGATGTCACCGATCCCTTTGGTAACCTCATCGAAGCTTCTCACCGCAATCTGCTACGCATGGCCCGGCCCTCCCAAACCATTGTTCTGTTCACGGTTTCCGACCGGGTCGGAGTTTCCGCTGTAAACGACCACACCCACAGCCGGAATTGGTCCAAAGGCTGGAAATCGGTGCTTGCGGATATTCAGCCGGACCGACACCGCAGTGGGGGTGCCACCACCGACCATACCAAAGGCTCAGCCAATTATCTTTTTGCCGATGGCCGCGTGGAAAACATCCTCGCCGCCAAACTCAAACAACAAGTGGACAGCGGCATCAACCCCGCCCGTCCTCCCCTCTAACCTCTAACTACATAAACTTATGAAAAAAATCCTCCTCTCCCTCCTGCTGGCCGGAACCTGCTCCCTCCAGGCGCAAGTCGCACTCACCATCGAACATGTCGATATCGGACTGGCCGAAGGCCCCGGCCTGGGAATCCACTGGCACGATGAAGATAACAACCTCGAATACGAACCAGATGGGGCCTATGCCTTCATCGACCCCGTGCTGGCCTTGAATACCCGCCCCGCAGGAAGCCAGTGGAATTTTCTGGGTGGCACCGTTGGCGGCAATATTTGGATTCTACCCCAAACCCAAAATCCCAATCTCCTTTTTCTCGGGGTGGGAGCAGAAGAGGCAGATGCGGGCACCTTTGACGTGTGGAATCCCGGTGATGCCCGTGGGGCCAACACTTCGGCCCGCTGGCTCGAGCTGAGCCTGGTTAGTGTATCGGGTCCGGGTGCTTTCTCGGTGTGGCAGACCAATGGATTTGGTGCGCCTATCGCCTATATCTCCACCGCGGAGACCCTCACAGGCGGCAACCGCCTGTTTGTCCAGGAGGGTGGGCATTCCCACTACAACTGGGGATTCACCTCCCTGGGAACCTACGATGTCACCTTCCAGGTTCGTGGATTCATTGCAGGAGATGAAGTCAATCAACAGGACATATTCACTTTTTCCACATCCGTTATTCCTGAGCCTTCCACTTATGCGCTACTTGGTCTGGGATTGGCAGCCATTATCTTACTGCGGCGTCGAAATAAAAAGGCTTCTACATGATCCCCAAACTCCCCGTCACAGTTCTATCTGGTTTTCTCGGCGCGGGTAAAACCACCCTGCTCAACCACGTCTTGGCCAACCGCCAGGGTCTGCGCGTCGCCGTTATCGTCAACGATATGAGCGAGGTTAATATCGATGCCGCACTCGTGAAACAGGGTGGTGCCGGACTCAGTCGGCAGGAAGAAAAGCTCATTGAGATGACGAACGGTTGCATCTGCTGCACCCTGCGCGAAGATCTCCTTCTGGAAATCCAACGTCTCGCAGCCGAGGGCCGTTTCGACTATCTCCTGATCGAATCAACCGGCATTTCCGAGCCACTTCCCGTGGCCGAAACTTTCACCTTCACAGACGAGCAGGGCCGCAGTCTTTCCGACATCGCCCGGCTCGACACCATGGTTACCGTCGTCGATGCCCCCCATTTTCTCGAAGACTATCAGAGCCGTGACCATCTGAAAGACCGCAAACAGGCGCGGGACGAAGGGGACGAACGCAGTATCGTCGACCTCTTGATCGACCAAGTGGAATTTGCCGACGTGGTGGTATTAAACAAAACCGACCTTGTCACGGCAGAAGATCTGTCCGCAGTCAAAGCCCACCTCCATGCCCTCAATCCCTCCGCCGTGTTACTGGAATCCGTTCGTGGACAAGTGGATTTAAATGAGATCCTTGGCACCAGGCGCTTCGATTTTGACAAGGCTTCGCAATCCCCGCTTTGGCTCAAAGAATTGCGCGGAGAACACAAACCTGAAACGCTGGAATACGGTATCAACAGTTTTGTTTACCGTGCGCGGCGTCCCTTCCACCCGGCCAGGTTCCACCAAATCCTACAACAGAAAGTTACCGGCATCATCCGCGCCAAAGGCTTCTTCTGGCTGGCCACCCGGATGGACTGGGCCGGGGTTTACTCCCAAGCCGGCCGCATGAGATCAATCGAACCAGGCGGCCAGTGGTGGGCGGCTATGCCCAAAACGGAATGGCCCCTGGAAAAAGAACAGGTTGATGCCATCCTCAAAAATTGGAAAAAACCCTACGGCGACCGCCGCCAGGAAATCGTCTTCATCGGTCAGCACATGAATCAAGCGGCCATCACCCGCCTGATGGATTCCGCTTTGTTGAGCGAAGAAGAAATGGAATTGGGTGAATTTCTTTGGAGCCGTTTACCCGATCCTTTGCCGGACTGGGGAATTTCCGCTCAGGCGTGACTTTCCACCACCTTTCACTACATTCATTTACTCGTCTTGATCGCCACATGAAAAAAAACCACCTAGCGCAGAAACTTTTATTTTACATCCTGGCCTTTTCCGCCTTGAACCTCCAGGCCCAGGATAAAAAACTCCGGGTCATCACCACTTTTCTCCCACTCTATGCTCACACCCAGAGCATCACAGGCGATCTGGCCGATGTTAGTGTGCTCCTGGGCAAAGAAACCGGACCGCATAATTACGAACTCAAACCCAGCGATATCCTGAAAATGGCCAAAGCCGATCTTTTCATCATCAACGGCCTGGGTTTGGAAGACTGGCTCGCAGGTCTCTTGGAAAAGGCCGCCAACCCCAGACTGGTCCTGGTGGATTCCAGCAGCGGAGTGACCCTTCTCGACAGCCCCAATCCGGTCGAACTCCCCTCCATCCCCCACACAGCGCACGACCATGATCATCCCAATCATGTTCACGACCAGAGCTGCCAGGGTCATGGTGAAGGCAGAAACCCCCACATCTGGCTGGATCCGGTCATTGCGCAGCAACAGGTTCAAACCATTACCGCCGCGCTCTGCAAAGCCGACCCCAAAAATGCCGCCGCCTATGAAAAGAATGCCCAGGCTTACCTCGCCAAACTCAAACAATTGGATGCAGACTTTGCCAAGCGGCTGAATCTACTGCCCAATAAGAACCTCATCACCTTCCATGACGCCTTTCCCTACATGGCCCAGCGTTACGGCCTGAACTACATCGGTTTCATCGAACAGTTTCCCGAAAAAGATCCCAAACCTAACCAGCTCGCCGCCCTGGTCAAAGCCATCAAAAGCAACAAGGTCAAAGTTCTTTTTGCCGAAAGCGGTTACTCTCCCAAGCTCCTCGAGTCCATTGCCCAACAAAGCGGAGCAATCGTCGCCTCCCTCAACACCCTCGAAGTCGGCGAACCCTCGGCTGATGCCTACCTGGTTCTGATGCGGGAAAACCTGAAAGCCCTCGAAACCGCCTGGAAACCCTGAAGTTTAACAACGAGTTCAGACTTTCCCAGATTCTGAGGCGAAGGGAACTTAGAAACAAAAGGGTTTTTATGAAAAGACCTTAACGAACTCCATGCTGTTTTTGTAAATAGTCTCCCGTCCCTACAAAAAAAACTTAGCGTTGCTTCGCGATCTTCCTGTTAAAAATACTTTAGTATTTTTCTCTCCCTGTGTTAACTACGGTCATGCCTGAATCCCTGGCCTCCATCCCCGCCGTCCGGGTCGGCTTCGTCATTCCCGACTTTGAAGTCGTGGCCTACGCCAACGGGGAAGTCGAACTCTTTAATCTCTCCGACTTCGAAAAACACAACGTTCAACTCGCCAGTGTCAGCATGGATTCAGTTTATGTCCACAAAGCCTGGGTCAACAGCGACAACAGGCTTAAGGATATCAGATTCCCCATGATTTCCGACAATGGCGGAGACCTTTCACGCACCTTCGGCACCTACTGCGACAAAGAAAAGATGAGCAAACGCGGCACCTTCATCATCGATCCAGATGGCATTCTCGTAAGCATGGAGATTACCAACAACAGTTTCGGGCGCAACGTGGATGAACTCATCTGCAAGATTGACGCCGCCGCTTTTGTCAGGGCCAACCCCGGCCAGGCCTGCCCCGCCAGTTGGAAACCCGGGAAAAGCAGCATCGCCATCCAACTCGGAAAACAAACCATCTAAAAAACCCAACAAACAACACCCATGAAAATCATCAACGAGTTCAAAGAGTTCATCGCCAAAGGCAACGCCTTCGACCTCGCGGTAGGGGTGATCATCGGGGGAGCCTTCGCG
>JBBSCO010000024.1:0-40797 GCA_038250235.1 Methylacidiphilales bacterium
AGCGATGAAACGCGAACGCTTTTTAAAGTCAGGAAAGGGAAGGGAATTTCTGGATAGCATATCGTGCTGAGCGATCGCCTGAGGCGATAGGTCGCAGGCCAAAGGTGCGCCTGTGGCGCATTCAAATCCTGTCACTCCGATTTTTTGTCTGAAAAATCAACGGGCTTCTCTTTCCAACGGGGCAATTTCTTTTCCCAGGCAATTAGGCTGAGAAGGTGGCTTGCGATCGGGATTGTCACAAATTGGAAAGTGATAATAAGGACGATTTTGATCCCTGCCGTGTCCAGTCCCAGTTCCAGTCCCAAAGCCAGCAGCATCAGAGTGATTCCTAGGGTCATGGCTTTTCCAAGGGCATGTGAACGGCAAAAGATGTCCGGGAGCCGTTGCAGACCGATTGCGGCCACTAAAATCAGCAGGGATCCGCCCAGCAGAAGTGTGGCCATCAAAATATCAACGATCATTGGGGCCTTCCGGAGGTTTCTCCCGATCATAATCTGAATGATAATTCTTTCCGAGATAACAGACAAAGGCGACAGTCCCGGAAAAGCCCAGCAAGGAGAAAATCAGGATCAATTCAAGGTAGTCGTCAGTTTTCCATTGAATGGAAAGCAACACCATGAAGGCCACCGCACAAATGGCCACCATATCAAAGCCCATGATCCGATCCAAAACGGTGGGCCCTTTAGCCAGACGGTAAACTCCGGCGAGAATGGACAGGGCAATGATGACCTGGCAGATGTGCAGAATGACGTTCATCGTGTAAATGCCAGAATGCCCCGTCGGAGCGAGTTATCAATCGAAGTTCTGACCGCTGCCACATCATCCGCATCAAAGGCATGGATGAGAAGTGTTTTTCCGTCATTTACCAAATCCAGTGTGGTGGTGCCGGGGGTCAGGGTGATGGTTTGGGAGAGAAGGTATATTTCGAATGCGTCCAGACCTGCGACATCGTAGGTAATGATGTTGGGGTGGATATCGTCGTTTTTGCGGATAAGAACAGCTTTGGCGATGGTCCAATTGGCGACGGCAAATTCTTTAAAAAAGATCAGTAAAAATTTCAGCAAGGCCAGGGTGCGCCGGACGTAATCATGGCTGGACAACATATTTGGAAAGAGGCTGAGGGCCAGAAAGCCGAACAGAAAGCCTTCCACAAATTCAGGCATTCCTCCATCCGTCAGGAAAAGCCAGAGCAATGCCAGGAAAGTATTAGACGCCAGACTTCGGGCCATCACAAACCTCCTTTGCCGAGAACTTCGTAAACAGCCCGGATGTATCCGGCCTGGTCCATCGCCATGAGGGCGGCGGTGTTGGTGATACGGAAAACCCACTCAATACCCAGGCCGATGGCCAGAGAAACAAGGGCCATGGAGGAGATCAGCGCAGTAAGCGGTTTCCAGCGCGGGTCGTCCAAGCGCACTCCGCTTTCAGGTGCAGGAGCCCAGAAAGCACCAAGCCATATTTTTAACATGCTGTAGAGAGTGAGAATACCGGCAATTAATGCCGCAGCCACCAGAACATATTCTCCAGCCGCAAGACCTTCGCTGAAGATCAGGAATTTACCCCAAAATCCGCTCAAGGGAGGGATGCCTGCAAGTGAGAGCGCCTGCAGGAGGAAACAAATTCCGAGGATGGGTGTGGCCTTCCATAACCCGCCGGTCCGGTTCAGGTCATCAGTCCCGTTTAAACAGGTGATAGTCCCGCCGACCAGGAACAGTGAGGATTTTACGATGATGTTGTGAATGATGTAAAGAACACATGCGGTGAGTGCCAGCGGGGTAAACAGTCCTATGGCCAGTGCCATGTAGCCGATCTGGCTTAGAATGTGGAAGGAGAGGAGGCCCCGCACACAATTACGGGACACGGCACCGATGACCCCGAAGACCATGGTGGCTCCACCCATCCAGGCCAGGAGTTGGTGAAGGTAGCTGAGTTCGTGCGGCATCACGGTGGTCAACAGGCGGAGCAGGACGTAAACCCCGACTTTGGTCAGCATTCCCCCGTAAAAAGCACCCAGGGGCGTGGCAAGGATCGGGTAACTGTTGGGCAGCCAAAAATAGAGGGGGAACAATCCGGCTTTCACACAGAAAACCAGCATCAATAAGCCTGCCAGTGCCGGAAGCAGGGGATTTTCCAGGACCTGGGAGGATTGCGATGCCATATGGGCAAAGTTGAGGGATCCGAAGACGCTGTAGGCAATACCACAAGCGATCAGGAACAGCGTGCTGCCTACCAGATTGATTGCCAGGTAGGGAAAGGCATGTTTCACATTCCGATCATCCGCTTCCAATGTGAGCAGGGAATAGGAAGAGATGAGCATGATTTCAAATGCGACAAACAGATTGAATAAATCGCCGGTGATGAATGACAGGTTGATTCCGGTCAGAAGGAAAAAGAACAAGGGTAACCGCAACGGATGCTCCGCCTTGGGAGTGCCCTCAAAAACGGCATAGATCAGACAGGTCAGGGCGGTGAAGCCTGAGAGTGACATCATGATGGCAGCGAGAGGGTCTATTACGAGGACGATCCCCAAGGGGGCGGACCAGGCACCCAGATTCAGAACCATGCGGGTTGCATTGGCTGCGAGATCAATGGCCGTGAAGACAGCTGCCAACGTTAAAAATCCTGTTACGACTATTCCCAGGATGCGTCTGGACTTGGAAGGTTTTCTCCAGAGAAGCAACAGTATAGCGCTGGCCATCGGCAAGACGACAAAGAGAATGGGAAGATTCACCGTTTTCCTCCATTTTCCGATTCCGTCTCTTCGCGGAAAAGCTCTGCCGCACTGGTGGTTTTTTGATCGAGGAACAGACGGTAAAGAAGAACGACCAGATAGGCAGTCACGCCAAAACTGATGACAATAGCGGTCAGGATCAGTGCCTGGGGCAGGGGATCAACAGGCAGTCCGCCTTCACGGATGATTGGGGCGTTTTTGCCGCTGGGATCGCCGGACATCGAAAGCAAAAACAGGTTTGCGGCATTGGAAAGTAGTACAAATCCGAAAAGAATCCGGACAAAACTTTTCATCAGCACCAGATAAACGGAGACGCCGAACAGAAACCCAACAAGGATGGCTGTCTCAATTTGCATCGCGGTTCTCCTCTGTTTCGATGGGGGTTTCCGAAGGGCTGGCGTAATCATCGACTTCACTGTCCAAAAGTCCGCAACGCCCCGAAGTGGAGCGCGCCATGATGAAGATAACTTTCGTGGCTATTCCAACAACGACCATGAACACGCCGATATCAAAGAGCATTGGCGTACCGAAAGCCGTTTTACCCAGGTAAGGCAATTGGACGTAGGTTTGGAAATGCTCAAAGAATGGGCGCCCGAAAAAAACAGGGGCCAGCGCAGTTCCAAGTGATAGCGCCAGACCATAGGTTGCCAAACGTATGGAGTCTATCCGCATCTGAAACTCCATATTGTCGAAGCCATGGGCCAGGCCGTGCAACAACATGGCCATGGACAAAGCCAATCCACCAATGAAGCCACCACCGGGAAGATTGTGGCCGCGTAAAAGTAGATAAATAGCCAGGATCAACACCACAAAGAAGAAGAAGGGCGTGCTGGCCTTGAGGAGGAAGGAGACACTGGATTTCACAGGCCTTCTCCATTTTTATGTACGAGTCCTACGGATGAAGGCCGCAGAGATCTCTCAGAGGTTTGCCCACCATTCCTTTTGTAGCGCATGACCAGACCGATAGCGCCCAGAACGGCAATCAATAACACGGCAATTTCCCCCAAAGTGTCAAAGCCACGGAAGTCGACCAGGATGGTATTCACGGCATTTGTTCCCTTGGCCAGAGGCAGGGTTTGTTCGAGGAACGCATCTCCGATGTTGATTTTATTTTTGAAGTTTTGTGAAGCCAGGATGAAAAGGGTGATGCCGAACCCACTTGCGCATGCAATGGCGGCACAGATCAGTTTGCGGGGGCCGCGGAGATGGTCGTCGCGCTCGCCGGACTGGGCAGATTTGGGGAAGCGGGAAAGTAAAAGCAGAATCATGATCAGCATGGCGGACTCGACAAGAATCTGGGTCATGGCCAGATCGGGGGCCCGGTAGAGAAGAAAGTAAAACGTGATAAGGAAGCCGGCTGCGGAAAGCGAAAGTAGTTGGGATACCCAGCTTTTCAGACAGAGAGGGCCGCAGGCAAAAACAGCGATCAGGACAGCCGTCAAGGCCCGTAAAATATCTATTTCCGGGTTGCGGGAAGCCTTTTCCAAGACTCCTGCCGCAAGCGGCTGCAGGAACCAGCCAACAATCAGAATAAAAAATCCCAGGATAATGGGGAGGTAGTCCATCGGGCGGTCAGAACCCAGGGCGGCCGTCAGCTTCTTGGCTCCTTTGTTGAAGGCGAGTATAAGATATTCGAAGCCAAGATCAAAGCGGAACCAGAGCGGAATACTCAATCTCCAGCCAAGTTTCTCCGCTGCAAAATAAATGCCTGCGCCGGCCAGAACGACTAACAGGCTGATTCCCAGTTCGGCAGTGAATCCGTGCCAGATATGCAGATTATCGATGACGCCGTAATGGACTCCCTTGACCAGAAGTGCGTTTAATGGAGCCTCCAACAAGAAAGGAACACAACCGGTGATGACTATCAGGGCCGCCAGCAGGCAGGGGGCAAGCAGAATGGCAGTTGACGGTGCGTGCCAGCGATGGCCCAACTCGCTGGGGCGTTTGCCCGTGAAAAGATGAAAAAAGAGTCGTGCCGAAAAGGCGACCTTGATGGCGGAAGCCAGAAGAATAAAGGACAGGAGGATAGGTGCATAGGGGATCTGGGCGTCCCAGATTCGAAGAAGATCAGCCATCACCAGTTCTTTGCTGATGAAGCCGAGGGTTCCGGGAATTCCTGCCATGGAAGCAGCGGCGATCAGGCAAGCGATGGCGAGTGCCCGGTTTCCCTGCCAAAGGCCTCCCAGGCGTCGTATATCGCGGATGTGGCAGGAGTGGTCAATGATGCCGACAATCATGAACAGGCAGGCCTTGTAGCAGGCGTGACTGGCAATGTGCAGAAAGTCAAGGCGCACACCGATGACAGAGCCGATTCCGTAAAGTCCCATCAGGAAACCCAGTTGACTCACGGTTGAGTAAGCCAGGATGGCTTTGAGATCATGGGAGCAGAGAGCCAACACCGCGCAGAGCAGCATGGTGCCGAAGCAGATGAAGGTAAGAATCGGTAGCCAGAGTTCTGCCTGGTTGAGTGCGGGGAACATTCTGGCACAGAGAAAAATGCCGAGTTTTACCATGGTGGCCGAGTGGAGGTAGGCACTCACCGGAGTGGGGGCTGCCATGGCATTGGGCAACCAGAAGTGGAACGGGAATTGGGCAGATTTTCCCAGGGCACCCAATAGAATCAAAATCATTGCGGCATTGAGGTAGGCCGGTGAGATAAGCGTGGTTGGAATTTTATCAAGGAGCTGATCGATCTGCCAGGTGCCGCCTGCCTGCCCCAAAAGGATAAAGCCCACCAACATGAAGAGGCCTGTGAGTCCCGTTATCAAAAGGGCCATACGGGCACCATGTCGGGATTCCTTTTTCTCGTTGGAAAAACCGATCAGTAGGAAAGACGCAATGCCGGTCAGTTCCCAGAAAACGAATAGGGAAATCAGATTGTTGGAAAAAACGGTCCCAAGCATCGCCGCCATGAACAAGGCCAGGCAGCCATAGAATCTTCCGACGCGCACTTCCTGCCCGGCACCTTCAAAATAAGCCCGGGCATAATGAAAAATCAGTGTGCCGATCCCTGTAATAATCAGGCCAAAAAAAAGTGAAAGTCCGTCGACGAGAAAGGACAGGTTGATAGAAAGGGATGGCACCCAGGAGGCTTCCAGAATGACCCGTGATGTACCGGCGGTTTGAAAGGCCAGCCAGGCGATCAGACAAAAACAGGTGAAGGGAAGCAGAGGCAGAAGCCAGCCGGCTTTTTTGCGCCACGCTGAATCGCCGAACGGCAGCACGAAGGCTGCAACCAGCGGCAAAAAAATGGTAATAATCAGAGCGGTCAGCATGAAACGTTCACTTTTTTAAAAAGACTGCACAACTAAAGCCAATAGCTCCGGGATTGCAAGTCATGTCGGACAGAATTTTCTGGCCAAGCGAAAGCGCAAGCGCATCGTTTTTGCGGAAGATCCAGCTATGAATACCTTTCAGCCACCGCTACTGCTTCTCGTGCTGAATGGAAACAGCGGGCCGAGTGTCTGGATGATCCTGCCCTTTGGAATTCTTCTGGCTGCTATCGCCCTGATGCCATTCATCAATAAACATTGGTGGGAGCATCATTACCATCATGTCTCAGCAGTCCTGGGGGCTTTGGTGCTTTTTTACTATGTGCTGGGGCTTCATGCGGGAGAGCGGATGATCCATGTCGGGTATGAGTACTTGAGTTTCATTACCCTGATCGGCTCCCTTTTTGTCGTGGCGGGTGGTGTGCATATACGTTTTCGAGGTGAATCCACACCCTGGCAGAACGCGGCATTCCTCACGGCGGCGGCTGTGCTTTCCAATGTCATTGGAACGACAGGGGCCTCCATGCTGTTGATCCGCCCATGGATCCGGATGAACAAATACCGGATCAGTGCCTTTCACATCGTTTTCTTCATTTTCATTGTTAGCAATGTCGGCGGAGCGCTCACGCCCATAGGAGATCCTCCTCTGTTTTTGGGTTATCTGAAAGGTGTTCCCTTTTGGTGGGAACTGCAAAATTTATGGCAGCCATGGCTCCTGACCATCGTCCTTCTGGTGACTGTTTTCTATGCTTTTGACCGGCGGAGTTATATGAAAGCCCCGGAAAAAATCCGGGCCCAGGCCGGCGAGGAAGATTCCTGGAAGTTCCTTGGCATGCATAATCTGATTTTCCTGGCTGTCATTCTGGGGTCTGTGTTTCTGGCTTCTCCCTGGCGCGAAATTATCATGGTCGCGGCAGCGGCAGGCTCCTATTTTACCACAGCGGCACAGGTGCACGGAGCCAATGAATTCAACTTCGCTCCGATCAAGGAAGTTGCCTGGTTGTTTCTCGGAATTTTTGCCACAATGGTTCCGGCTTTAGATTATCTGGCACTGCACGCACGGGACTTGGGAGTGGACACGGCACTGAAATTTTATTTTCTCACAGGTTCTTTGTCCGGAGTCCTTGATAACGCACCCACTTACCTGACGTTCCTTACCGCCTCAATCAGTCAGCACACGGCGGTGGACGGTCACACACTCTCCCTGGACAATCTCCGGGACTTGGAAGCCTATACGAAACTGCACGGAACCGAGTTGATGGCGATTTCTCTCGGGGCGGTTTTCTTCGGTGCCATGACCTATATCGGGAACGGTCCGAATTTCATGGTGAAATCAATTGCCGACCAGTCCAAGGTTCATACCCCGGGTTTCTTTGCCTACCTCATCAAATATTCTTTACCAATTCTTCTACCTATACTGGCGCTGGTGGGTTGGATTTATTTCAGATGAGGCAGGGCAGAGCGACAGGCTCAGTTTCAACGTGATCTGTTCCAGTCTTCGCTGCTGTAACGCGTGCTTTCAAGTTTCGAAGCCAGGCTTGATTCCCCAGTAGTCAACTCACTCCCACCCTCTCTACCCAGTTCACCCAGCAGCGGCGTCATGAAATGCAGCATGCTTTTCCGTAAAGAGTCATAATCGAAGTTTTTGACCAGCACGCTTCCCTGGTGGAGACAGCCTTCCCGGGTGCGGCGTTGGGCGGCACCGGCCAGCTTGGAATTTCCGGCGACCACGTCGTATTTGACCGGTTTCTGGAAACAGGCCTTGCTTTGGGCTACGAGGCAGCATGGAGCCAATTCTGCTTCGAATCCCTGTTGCTTCAAGGCCTGTGTCACCGCCTCATGAATGGCCTGATAACTGCCACTGGTTCCCTGTAGGGCCAGGGGATGATCCCGCGGCACAATGATCGAGTAAGTAAAATCGGCCCGGTGATCCACCAATCCTCCGCCCGTGTACCGGCGCACAAAAGGCCGGCCCGGAGGGACATCGGCGTATTGGTCGAAGTAGCCGATGGAGATGGCGTCGGGTTCCGACCAGCGATAAAAACGTAAGACCGGAGCGGAGACCTGGCGGAGCAGGGCCTCATCGATTGCCATATTGAGAAAACGGTCTTGCGCCGGGTGGATCAGTAGTCGAAAGGATGACACAGAAAGAATTTAGCGGGAGATCCGGGGGAAGCGAAGATTTTTTCATACCAGCGGGCTCCACCGGCGGCTGTACTACCTCATCACCAATTCAGTTGCGGAAGTTCAATGGGGAATCTAAATTGTCAAAATGATATTTCGTGCCTTTCCTATCTTTCTTTCCATGTTATGTTTCCTGCTGGTAGGTTGTGCCGGAATGGGTGGCAGCAGTGACTTGGCCTATAATTTTTACGTTAAAAACGACACTCCACTTTTTGAACAGGGACCCAATCAGACGACACCCAAGGAAATGACTTTGCGCCGTGGAACGAGGGTGCGGGTCATAGAGGGAGCAGGCAGCGGCTATGTGCTGGTGGAGACTGTTCGCGGTAAACGTGGTTTTGTCAGTGGATCGGATGTCCAGTTTGATGAGGGAAAGCTGGAAGGGCCCAAGGATAAAATGTGGCAGAACCAGTATTGATTTTGATAAACAACGAAAAGAAAGACTAAAAATAATGAATGACGGACGTGGACTTGCGGGATTGATTGGTGGAGGACTTATACTGTTGGTCGTTTTGTTCCTGGCCTTTGGCTGCTGGAGTATTGTGCCCCCAGGACATCGTGGGGTTTCTGTTACCCTTGGCAAAGTTGATCCTGTGGCCAAGGGGGAGGGCTTGACTTTCAAAATGCCATTTGTGGAACAGATCATCAAAATGCCCGTGCAACAAATCACGGTGGCCAGTAAAACTACCAGCTTTAGTTCCGACCTACAGACCGTGGATGTTGCCTATTCCGTGCTCTACCGCATCCCGGAAAGTAAGGTCGTTGAACTATTTCAGCAATTTGCCGGTAATCCCTACAGTACATTGGTGGAGCCACGTGTGCAGGAAAGCCTCAAACAAGTGACTGCCCTTTATAAGGCCGAGGAACTGGTTAAGAATCGAGAAAAAATCAAACTGGCCGTGCTGGATAAGGTCCGACGAGAACTCGCTGGACTTATTGATGTGCGCGATATCCCGATCACCAACATCGATTTTTCCGATGAACTGGAAAAAGCCATCGAACTCAAGCAGGTCACCGAACAACAGGCTTTGGCCAAGGAGTACGAACTGCAGAAAGCCCAAAAAGAAGCCGAAATCACTTTGGTCAACGCCAAGGCCGAAGCTGAGGCTGTAAAAATCAAAGGCGACGCTTTGGCCACTTCACCCCGCGTTATTGATCTCGAAATCGCCAAGAAATGGGACGGAAAAAGTCCTCAGACCGTGGTGATCGGTCAAGGCGGAGCGAATGTGCTGCTACCCTTGAGATAATACATCTTCGTTGGCTGCATTCTTTTCTGTTTCAATTTTACATGAAAATGGCCTGCCTGCAGTTGAACCCCACCGTGGGGGATTTCAGTGGAAATCTGTCCAAACTGAAGACCGCTTACACCAAGGCCGTCGCCAAAGGAGCGGAATTGGTGTTGGCTGCGGAACTTTATCTCGTGGGGTATCCTCCCCGAGATCTTCTGGCCCAGGCTGATTTTCTGCGGGCCAATGACCGGGCAAATCTCGAGGCGGCATCCTTTGCAGGGCAGATTCCTCTGGTCATCGGCATCGTGTCCCGTAACACTACGGGCACAGGCAAGGCACTCTTCAATTCCGCTGCGGTTTATCATAATGGAAAGGAAATTCATCATGTCGGGAAATCGCTTCTGCCCACCTACGATGTTTTTGACGAATACCGGCATTTTGAGCCAGCCACGGAAAATAAAATCTGGGTATGGCAGGGGAAACGTATCGGCTTGACCATTTGCGAAGATATTTGGAATGACGAAGATTTCTGGCCGGAGCAACTCTATCGCCGCGATCCGGTGAAAGATCTGGTTGCGCAGGGATGTGATCTGTTGCTGAATTTGTCTGCTTCTCCCTGGCACACCGGCAAAGGACAACTCCGGCGCGATATATTGTCCAAAGTGGCTTCTTCCGAAAAAATTCCTGTGATCCAGGTCAACGCGGTTGGTGGAAATGATGAATTGATTTTCGATGGCCAAAGCATGGCTTTCAATAGCCGGGGCGGATTGCTGGCTGTGGGAAGGGCCTTTGAGGAAGATCTGATCCTGGTGGAGACGGACAGCCATGAAGAGCACGCCATCAACTGGCCCTGTGAAAATTCACAGCTTTTTTCGGCCCTTTCACTTGGGTTGAAAGATTATGTGGCCAAGTGCGGTTTCAAACAGGTTGTGCTGGGTTTGAGCGGAGGTATTGACTCGGCCCTGACTGCAGTCATTGCCGTTGATGCCCTGGGACTGGACAATGTGATGGGCGTTCTTATGCCGAGCCACTATTCCAGTGCAGGCAGTATCAGCGATGCGGAAAAATTGGCGGACAAGCTGGAGATCAATCGTCAAACGGTTCCGATCGAATCGGCTTATCAGGCCATGCTGCAGCATCTGGAGCTATTTCTTGCCGGAACCAAGCCGGGTCTGACCGAAGAAAATCTCCAGGCCCGCATCCGTGGTCTGACCCTCATGGCGATTTCAAACAAAACCGGGCGGCTGGTGCTGACCACAGGTAACAAGTCGGAATTGGCGGTCGGTTACTGCACCCTCTACGGGGACATGTGCGGGGCTCTGGCGGTGATCAACGATCTGCCGAAAATGAAAGTGTACGAACTTGCACGCTGGATTAATCGGCATGACGAAATCATTCCCGAAGCTTCCATCACAAAGGTGCCCAGCGCTGAATTGAGAGAGAACCAGAGTGATCAGGATTCGCTGCCGCCTTACGAGGTGCTGGATGCCATCCTGGAGGCCTACGTGGTGAAAGGGGAAGGTGTGCAGGAGATAGTCGCGCTGGGCTTTGAAGAAGTGCTGGTCAGGGATATTCTTCGTAAAGTGGATCTCAGCGAATACAAGAGACGCCAGGCCGCCCCCGGTTTAAAAGTCACAAGCAAGGCCTTTGGAGTCGGTCGCCGCATGCCCATTGCCCAGCGTTTCAAGTTATAAATGGTTTCGTGGGCTGCAACTCTTCTAACAGGCCCTAATCTTTACGGAATCTTGGGTCAAAACGGTCACGCAAGGCGTCGCCCAGAAAATTGAGCGAGAGAAGTGTCACTGCCATGAAAATTCCTGGTCCCGCCAGCATCCACCAGGAAATTTTGATGGGGTTGATGAATTTGGCTCCTTCGGACAGGAGCGTGCCCCAACTGGCCTGAGGATCCTGCACGCCCAGTCCCAGGAAACTCAGGAACGACTCTTCCAGAATGACGGAGGGAATAGTCAGTGTCAGATAGACCAGGATGATACCGCTCAGGTTGGGTAGCAGATGTCGGAACATGATGCGCAGATTGCTTTGACCAAGCACGTGGGCGGCCTGGACGAATTGTCGTTCCCTCAGGCTCAGAACCTGGCCACGGACGATACGTGCCATGGTCAGCCATTCGACCAGACCCAGGCACATGAAAAGAAGAAGGAGCCGCGACCAGGAACTCCATTGGGCCAGCCCCAGATCGGCCATGAAATCCTTGGCGTAACCGTCAAAAACCGCGATGACAAAAATAACCAGGATGAGCCGGGGTAGGGAGTAGAGAATATCGACAAAGCGCATCATCAGGGCATCGATTCGTCCCCCGCAGTAACCACTGATGATTCCGTAAACAACACCAACACTCAGGCTGACAAGGGCTCCAACCAGGCCGACCAGCATGGAGATCCGGGCCCCGTAGAGGGTGCGGGTCAGGACATCGCGTCCGTTGATGTCGGTGCCGAACCAGTGTTCAGCGCAGGGAGCCAGGAGGGAAGGATGATTGGTATCGTCGTAACGGTAAGGGCTGATAATGGGACCGGCAACGGCAAGAAGTACCAGAAGGATTAGCAGACCACTGCTGATCATGATGACCCTGCGGTTGTTCAGAAAACCTTTCATGAAGCCTTGATCCTTTTGTCCAGGTGGGCGTGGACCATATCGACCAGAATATTCATGAAAAGCAGCAGCGCGGAGTAAACGATGACCGTTCCGCAGATGAGGAAGTAGTCGCGGTTCAGGATGCTGTTGACGAAAAAGGGGCCCAGGCCCGGAATCTTAAACACTTCTTCGATAACCAGACTGCCGGTGAGGATATGGGCGGCCAGGGGGCCGGTGTAACTGACCAGCGGGAGGATGGCTATTTTCAGGGCGTGGCGATAGATGATACGTTGTTCCTTCAGTCCTTTGGCCCGCGCGGTCCGGATGAAATCCTGTTGCAGCACGTCGAGCATGCTGGTGCGCATGAGACGGCTGGCGTAGGCAGCGAAGGGTGCAGCCAGGCAAAGTGAGGGAAGAATCAGGTGGGCGGGGGAACCGAATCCGGCCACGGGAAAGACAGGCAGAATGATACAGAAAAAAAGGACGGCCAAAGGTGCCATCAGAAAGCCGGGCAGACAGATTCCTAACAAAGCGGCCATCATGGTCAGGCGATCCACGGTCTGATTATGGCGGGTGGCTGCGATGCTCCCGGCCACTATGCCGACAGAGAGGGCGATAAAGAGCGCACAGGCACCCAGTGCCAACGATCTGGGCAGGGTTTCGGCGATGATTTCCTTCACACTACGGTTTTTGAAGTGGAAAGATTCGCCTAGATAACCCTCCGTGACCAGATTCCACCAGTAACGCCCAAGCTGCTCGGGCAATGTCCCCTGGAGATTGTATTTTTCCTGTAGTTTTTCCACGACGCGGGCATCGAGTTTTTTGTCTCCGGCGTTGAAAGGATTGCCGGGCATCAGGCGTGCCAGGCAGAAAGTGACGGACACCACGAGAAAGATCACCAGGAGGGCCTGGGCCAGACGGTTGAAGAGAAAGGAAAGCATGAAAAAATTATTTTTGATTACTGATTACTGATTTCTGATCCTTCTTCAAATACCAATCACGGATCGGGTGTTCGTCCAGCAGGTTGCCTTCGAGTCCTCCGATTTTGTCGGCATCAAAGCAAAGCATACCAACATAAAAATAGAGCGGTGCGATGGGGGATTCTTCTTCGGTCAGAATCTTTTCGGCCTTCTGCATCAGATCCATCCTTTTGGCCTGATCGGTCTGGAGGTTGGCGTTGTTCATCAGTGTGTCATAGGGCTTGTTGCTCCAGCCGGTGCGGTTGTTGCCCCGGCCAGTAACAAAACAATCGAGGAAAGTGTTCGGATCCAAATAATCCCCGACCCAGCTTGAACGGGCGATGTCGTAGTCAAGGTTGTCGAGAGCCTTCAAATAGGTGGCCCATTCCTGTTGACGGAGGTCGATGTTGATGCCGAGTTCCCGTTTCCACATGGCCTGGATTTCCACAGCGATGGAGGCATGGGAGGTGGATGAGTTGTAGAGGATGGAAAGGCGGGGAAATCCTTTGCCTTCCGGGTATCCGGCTTCAGCCAGCCATTTCCGGGCCTGTTCTGGGTTGTAGGGAAGCCCGACGGGTTGCCTGTAGCCCGGAATGCCGGGAGGGACGAATGTGGGCGCCACGGATTCGCCTCCGCGGGTGCTTTTTTCGACTATGAGTTGCCGGTCAATGGAGGCGGCAAGTGCTCTGCGAACAAGGGGGTTGTTCAGAGGTGGGCGGGTGGTATTGAAACGATAGAAGTAGGTTCCAAGAAAAGTGAAGGTGTGGAAGTCCGGGCGCTGCCGGAGTTCGCTTAGGATTTGAGGGGGGATGAGGCCTTTATCCAAAAGGATATCGGCCTGGCCCGTCAGATAGAGATTAATGGCCGTGGTTCCCTGGGAGGTGGCTAGGGCATCGACACGTTTCAGTTTGACGTTTTCTTTGTCCCAATAGGTTTCGTTACGGACAAGCTGTATGCGGTCGTTGATTTTCCAGTCCATCAAGCGGTAGGGGCCGTTGTTAACCATGTTGGCGGGCTTGATCCAGGCATCCCCGAATTTTTCCACACTGGCCTTGTGAACCGGAAGATAGGTGACAAAGGTGATTACTCCGGGAAAGAAGGGAGTCGGGGCGTTCAGGCGGACCTGCAAGGTGCGGTCATCGAGCACCTTGATGCCGACCTGGTCAAAGTCTTTGAATTTTCCGGACTGATAGGCCTCGGCGTTCACAATAAAAAACAAAATCTCCGCGTAAACCGCAGCGTTCTCCGGTTCCAGTACCCGTTTCCAGGAATAAAGGAAATCATGGGCGGTCAAGGGGTCACCATTGCTCCATGCGGCGTTTTCTCGGAGACGAAAGGTGTAGGTTAGTGCGTCAGGAGAAACTACCCAGGATTCGGCCACACCGGGGCGGACATCACCTCTGGCATCGCGTGTGGTCAGGCCCTCGAAGAGACTGCTGGCCAGTCTGCCTTCCAACTGTCCGCTGATTTTGGAGGGATCGAGCGTCTGGGGTTCGGCTCCGTTCACGAAGACAATATCGGCGTCGCTGGAACGTGAATTACAACCGGACAGAAAAACCAGTCCGAGCATCAACCCGCAGAAAATACGGTTTGAGATAGGAGGCTTATTGAGCAGGTGTTGGAACAGGAGCCGGGGCCTTTTCAGGAGCAGCAGGAAATGTCTGTTCCAGAGGAACGGAAGGCTTGGAAAGTTCTTCCGTAAAGCTTTTAGCAGGAGAGCGGTGCGCATACAGAATAGCCAGTCCCAAAGTGCAGGCAAAAAACAGTCCGGCAAGCCAAATGGTCGCTTTGGTCAGGACATCGGTGGTCTGGGCACCGAAGAGAGAATCAGTCATCCCGCCGCCAAAAGCGGAGCCGAGTCCTTCCGAACGGGGTTTTTGAACCAAAACCACCAAGGTCAACAGAACGCTGATTATGATAAAGACTGCGGTAACCAGATAGATAAAAATGCTCATGCGGACTTAGCAACCTATGGAAATCAGCTTTTTTGACAAGCGTTTTTGATGATGGCCACAAAGGACTCGGCATCCAGGCTGGCCCCCCCGACCAAAGCCCCGTCGATATCAGGTTGGTTCAGGAGAAGCTGGGCATTGTCAGGTTTGACGCTTCCGCCGTATTGGATACGGATTTTATCGGCCACGGCTTTGCCTCCTATGGATTCAACGGTGGCACGGATCAGGGCATGTACTTCCTGGGCCTGTTCAGGGCTGGCGGTTTTACCGGTTCCGATGGCCCAGACGGGTTCGTAGGCAACGACGGTAATGGCCCAGTCCTCATCGCTGAAACCGGCAAAGGAGGCTTTGATCTGTTTGGTGACAACGGCAGCCATTTTACCGGCTTCACGTTCGGCCAGGGTCTCTCCCACACAAATGATCGGGCGAAGGCGGGCGGCAATGGCGGCTTTGGCTTTTTTGTTCACGCTTTCGTCGGTTTCATCGAAATACTGGCGGCGTTCAGAGTGTCCCAGTATCACAAAGCGCACAAAGAGATCCTTGAGCATGGCGGCTGATATTTCCCCGGTGTAGGCCCCAGAGGTTTCGAAGTGCATGTTCTGGGCACCGAGATCGACTTCGGTGCGGCTGCCGAGGGCTTCCTGGGCGGAAACGAGTGCCGTAAAGGGCGGGCAGATGACGACTTCGGCTTCGTCGAACTTGCCGAGTTGCTCCAGAATGTCCGTCACGAGTATTTTGGACTCGGTGGCGGTTTTGTTCATTTTCCAGTTACCGGCGATGATTTTGCGACGTATGGGCATAAGTTTTTAAAAGGTAAAAATTACAAGTTCCAAAGGCTTGCTAAAAGCTTGGTAAATAGGTGATCAGGGGTTCAGGCTTCGTC
Source organism: Methylacidiphilales bacterium (assembly GCA_038250235.1). Lineage (GTDB taxonomy): Bacteria > Verrucomicrobiota > Verrucomicrobiia > Methylacidiphilales > JAAUTS01 > JAAUTS01. Next base: position 15,803 of record JBBSCO010000024.1, read on the forward strand.
GAGAGCGGCAACACCGGGGAGGGATTTGCCTTCTAAAAGTTCGAGGGAGGCGCCGCCGCCGGTGGAACAATGGGTGACTTTGTCGGCCACTTTGAATTTCTTGGCCGCCGTGGCGGTATCACCTCCACCTACGACTGTGATGGCTCCGGACGCGGTTACTTCCGCCATGGCTTCGGCCATGGCCTTGGTGGCTCCGGCAAATTTCTCAAACTCGAAAACACCGGCGGGTCCGTTCCAGATGATGGTTTTGGATTTCAAAATGGATTCGCGATACAGCGCAATGGATTTGGGACCGGCATCGAGACCTTCCCAACCGGCGGGAATACCGGTGCTGTCATCGGCGGGTTGGGTATTGGCATTGGGATCAAACTTGTCCGCGCAGATGTAATCCACAGGAAAAATCAACTTCACGCCACGTTCTTTGGCTTTGTCGGCGAGTTCCTGGACAATCTTGGCTCCTTCGCTGTCGAAGAGGCTGTTGCCGATCTCCATGCCTTGCAGGACCTTCTTGAAAGTGTAGGCCATCCCGCCGCCGATGATGATTTCATCTGCGGTATCGATAAGGTTTTTGATCAGGGGTATTTTGTCCGCGATTTTGGCGCCACCGAGAATAGCGAGGAAGGGGCGCTTGGGGTTGTTGAGAACGGTGGCAAAAGCGTCGAGTTCTTTCTGCATGAGGAAGCCAGCGACTTTATCGGGAAGATCCACACCAACAACGGAGGAGTGGGCGCGGTGGGCGGTGCCGAAGGCATCGTTCACGTAGATGTCGCCGAGTTTGGTCAGACTGGCGCGGAACGCGGCAACCTTGGCCGGATCGGCCTTGGTCGAGGTTCCGTCCTCGTTTTTGGCTTTGCCTTCTTCTTCAATATGGAAACGCAGGTTTTCGAGCAGGACGACATCACCGGGTTTCAGGGATGCACAGGCTTTTTCCACATCGGCTCCGACGCAGTCGTTCAGGAAGGTGACGGGTTTACCCAGCAGTTCCTGGAGTTTTTCTGCGACGGGTTTGAGAGAAAACTTGGCGGTGACTTTTCCGTCCGGACGGCCCAGATGACTCATCAAAACAACGGAGGCTCCCTGTTCCAGAGCGTATTGGATCGTAGGTAAGGCAGCCACGACGCGCTGGGGATTGGTGATTTCACCGGTTTTCTTGTCCTGGGGTACGTTGAAATCCACGCGGATAAGAACGCGCTTGTTTTTAAGAGGGATATCTTTGATCGATTTTTTCATGAAGATGGAAAGTGTGGAGGTTAATAACGCAAAGACGCCAAAAGTTGAAGGCGCAAGTTTTTTAAATTTCTTGCGTCTTTGCCTCTTGGCGTCTTTGCGTTGAAAATCAGCTTTTGGCGATCTGTTTCAGGAGATCCACACAACGGTTGGAGTAGCCCCATTCGTTGTCATACCAGCTGATAAGCTTGAAAAACTTGCTGTTCAACTGGATGCCGGATCCTGCGTCAAAAATACTGGAGTGGGAATCATGGATGAAGTCGCTGGAGCAGACTTCGTCTTCGGTGTAGGCCAGGATGCCCTTAAGGTAGGTTTCGCTGGCCTTTTTCATGGCAGCGGAGATTTCCTTGTAGCTGGTTTCCTTGGTGGTTTTGACCGTCAGATCAACCACGCTGACGGTCGGAGTCGGCACGCGGAAGGACATGCCGGTGAGCTTGCCTGCGACTTCGGGGATGGCCAAACCGACGGCCTTGGCGGCACCGGTGGTGGAGGGGATAATATTGATGGCGGCACTGCGTCCACCTTTCCAGTCCTTGGCGGAGGGGCCGTCCACGGTTTTTTGGGTGGCGGTGTAGCTGTGTACCGTGGTCATCAGACCTTCTTCAATACCAAAACCTTCTTTCAGGAGTACATGAACGACAGGCGCCAGGCAATTGGTTGTACAACTGGCGTTGGAAATGATGTGGTGCTTGGAAGCGTCATACTTTTCATTGTTCACACCCATGACGATGGTGATGTCTTCGCCTTTGCCGGGGGCAGAGATGATGACCTTTTTGGCTCCGGCTTCGAGATGGCCGCGGGCTTTTTCGGCTTCGGTGAAAAGACCGGTGGATTCAATCACGTAATCGACGCCGAGTTCTTTCCAAGGTAGGGCGGCGGGGCCTTGTCTGACAGCGAGACATTTGATCTTGTGGCCGTTGACCACAAGAGTGTCATCTTCGGCGAGGGAGGGGGATGATTTTTCACTGGTGACAGTACCATCGAAACGGCCCTGAGTGGAATCGTATTTGACCAGGTAGGCCAGGTTATCGGCGGAAACGAGGTCATTGACCGCAACGACTTCAATTTCTTTTCCGAGCAGTCCCTGGGCGCATATGGCGCGAAATACAAGACGTCCAATTCTTCCGAAACCGTTAATACCGACTTTGATCATAATACTCCGAGTGAATAAGTTAAAGATGCTGGTTAATTCCCCTGTTCGGACCTTTGAGGTTGACTCATTGGAGAGGGCAAGGGAATAGGTACCTTAGAAAAGCGCACCAGCCCGTCAACGGGAAAAAGTGTGGCGAAGTCCTGCGTCGTCGCTTTGGCCCGGAAGAAATGATTTTTTTTTTTTTAGAAATGCAGACGCATTGGCACCATGGCCGACTGGGTGAAGCCATGCTTCTCATAAAAACCGACAGCGTTGGCCACCCGGTCGGTGAGAAGGGTGATGCGCAGATAACCCTGTTTGCGGGCGTAGGCCATGGCGTGGCCTAGGAGGAGGGAGCCGGCGCCTTTGCTGCGGAATTCTTTTTGAATGATCATGTCCTCCAGAAGAATGGCAGAGCCCCCGGAGGCTGTGCTCACGGTGAAGAGGAGACTGACCATGCCGACAGTGGCTCCATCGTTTTTCAGGACAAGAATGTGTCCGCTAGCCGGATTGTTCAAAATCTGCCGCAAAGCCCTGGATTGTTTTTCTGTGTCTGGTTTGAACTCCGGCTCCATGCTGAAAAGGTCGGACAACAACTGGCTGAGTTGCGGTAAATCATTTAAGGTGGCGGCACTTACTTCGAGCATCTTTTTTATTTTGTCGCCAAACACGGCGAAGTCCAGACGAAGCTTTGATTATATTTTATTCGCTAACAGGCCCTAATTCCTATAAGGAGGCGCCTGATAAAACGTGGAATTAATGGGAAGTCTTAAATGGTGAATTGATTCATTGGTTGTTTGCTTCAAGGTCAGCGGACAGGAAGTGCAGTGGGCTAGATCCATTTTAATATGCCACCTGTCCGTCAAAACGGCGCAGGTCCACAATTACCGTATCCCAAGCACCTGATCCTGCAAAATACCGTTCTATCAGGTCGGGATCGTGCAGCGTGCCTGATGGAAATAACCATGGGCTTCTTTCCAACACTTCTAACAGGTTGCCACCCAGTCGTATAGATTAGGGGTTGCTTAATTGGCATGGTGAATGCCTTTAAGGCCGTATGACTACACATCTCAGACAACAGTTCAAAAAAATGGCATTAGTAGGCGCTCTTGCTTTACTCACAGGAAGTCTTATGACGGCTTGTTCCACCCGTGGAAGTGACCGCTCCGACACTATGGGCAATAAAGGGGTCGCAAGGGTTGCGGAAAAAACCTACAAATTCAAAGGACGGATCGAATATAGCAACGAAGGACGTTTCTACTATATCGTGTCAGATCGTGGTAGGAATTATTATCCCCTGAATCTACAGAACTCCTACCGTCGGGTCGGCCTCCGTGTGCAGGTCTATGGTCAGACACGTGGTTATGCCAAAGGCGGCAGCATGCGGGCCATCCACATTTACGAAATCAGCAGGCCAGCCAGAGATTAAATTCCTTCTGATCCACTCTTTAATATACCGGCAGGGAGAGCACTCTCCCTGCCGGTATTTTTTTGATGGGCGGTTTTCCAATACGGTGTAGTACCGTTTATGGAAAAGAAATTATTTACCGAACTCGGACTCTCCTCTGAAGTGCTCAAAGCCATCGCGAAAATAGGGTATGAGCAGGCCTCGCCGATCCAGACTGCCTCGATTCCGGTTCTGATGTCCGGGGTCGATGTGGTTGGTCAATCCCAGACGGGTTCGGGAAAAACCGCAGCTTTCGCCATCCCCGCCATTGAAAAAGTCGACGCATCCCTGCGTGCTCCCCAGGTTTTGATCCTCTGTCCCACCCGCGAACTTGCCGTGCAGGTGGCGGAAGAAGTGGCCAAGCTGGCTTTTTTCAAACGTGGTGTTCGTGAGCTGCCCATTTACGGCGGACAATCCTACGAGCGCCAGTTCCGTGGTTTGCAAAACGGTGCCCAGATTATCATTGGGACGCCAGGGCGTGTTATGGATCACTTGGAACGAAAATCCTTGAATTTGGACAACCTCAAAATGGTGATCCTTGATGAAGCAGACCGCATGTTGGACATGGGGTTTGTCGACGACATCCGCATCATCCTGAAAAAAGCTCCGGCTGAGCGGCAGACGGTTTTCTTTTCAGCTACGCTACCGAAACCCATTCTGGATCTGATCAAAACCTTCACCCGTAAACCGGTCAATGTAGCGATAGAGGCCCAGGCCATGACCATTCCCAATATTGACCAGGTCTACTATGAAGTGGATCGTCGCTCCAAGCTGGATGTGCTTTGCCGTTTGATCGATATCCAGGACATCAAATTCGGGATCATTTTTTGTTCGACCAAAATGATGGTGGACGAACTGGTGGAACATATGATGGCGAGAGGTTATTCCGCCGACAAGATGCATGGTGACATGACACAGGTGGCCAGGGAAAAAGTCATCGGTAAATTTCGCCGTCGTGGTCTGGAATTTTTGGTGGCGACGGATGTGGCAGCGCGCGGACTGGACGTGGATGATATTGAGGTTGTTTTCAACTACGATTTACCCCATGACGGAGAGGACTATATTCATCGTATCGGCCGCACCGGAAGGGCCGGGCGAACCGGGCGTGCCATCACCTTCGTGTCCGGACGTGAAATTTATAAGATGCAAAATATCATCCGCTTCACCAAGGCCCGGATCCGGCGCGAAAAAATCCCTTCGCTCGATGAGGTGGAAGAAAAACGTGCCAACGTCTTTTTTGAGTCCCTGCAGGAAACGTTGCAAAAAGGAAAATTCAAGAAGCAGGACGCCTTGATCGAACGTCTCCTCGACCAGAATTATGCCGCAACGGACATTGCCTCGGCTCTCATTCATTTATTAACCGGGGGCGATAAAGCCCAGTCCAGTCCCGCAGATGCAGCACCTGCCCGTGATAAAGAGCGCCAGGAACCGCAACGCCGCGAGCAACGGGAGCCACGCGAGCGTTCTTCCGGGAGAGAGCGGCCACAGCGTCGCGAACGTGAACCGCGTAAAGAATCTTCCCGTGAGGAAAGACCGAAGTGGGCTCCCAAACCCAAAGTTCAGGGAGAATCATGGGCCGAACGTTTGGAAAAAAAAGACATCCAGGCACCCGAGACAGCAGCGGATGCCGTTTCCCGTGAGCCGGGTATGAAACGCATTACCTTCGGCGCGGGCCAGGAACATGGCGTTGAGATCGGGGATATTGTCGGTGCCATCATCGGGGTTGCTAAAATTCCCAGGGATGCCGTGGGCGCCATCCGGATGAAATCAAAGCATAGTTTTGTTGATGTCCTGGAAGAGCATGCGGCACATGTTATCAAAAAGCTGAATGGTATCGAGTTCAAGGAACGCAAGCTTTGGTGCAAATAAAGCGGATTGCAGGACGCGGCAAACGGCTTAGACGGGGCATGCAGCCTGCACGATTGTTGGAGAAATTCTGTAGGGCTTCATCCATGTAAGTTACACTCCAGAAGGTAGTTACATCTATTTTAGTGGGCGCGGCATGCCTTTTGCGTAATAGATGTAGCGAAATCTCAACATTAAGGAAACTATGTCTACAATTCTCTTCATCATTCTGATCCTTCTGCTTGTCGGTGCATTACCGGTTTATTCACATAGCAAAAGTTGGGGCTACGCTCCAGCCGGTGGTTTGGGAACTCTGCTGGTCATTCTGCTGCTCCTTGTGGTCTTTGGTGTGATTTGATCCGGAACTTCTAGTTTGTGAAAACCTCTATAAAAATCCGTCCGGCTGGTTCTTCATCAGGTATACGGTTGTGAAAGTTTTCGGGAATAACTAGGATTGTCGCATGTTGCGCGCGCGGTTGGTTCTAGGCATGCTTTGTCTACTGGTCATCCTGGTAGCCGTTGGACTGTACACCGTTGACCGCTACCGCGATCTGGGATTACGGGTGCAGGTCGTTCAGGACGAAAATGATCAAATGGCCCGTTCCATGCAGGGCATGCGGATTACAACCAATACAGCATCCTCGGTTCTGCTTTTGGCGCGTGAGAACGATCAGGTGAGCATCCGGGAGCGTAATGCCAAAACCGGCGAGGAAATCAACACCACCCTCCGCCTGATGATTCTGGCGATGATCACAGCGTTGATTGTTGCCATTTACATGTTCATTCGCATCACCCAGGGATTTCTGGTGCCCTTGGAAGCCTTGACTCAATCAATCAGGAAGGTTGGGGAGGGGAATCTGGATCTCAGGCTGCCCATGAACGGCAAAGACGAAATTTCTGTGCTGGCGCGCACTTTCAATCAAATGTCGGAACAGCTCAAAAACCAGCGGGAAACAAGTACCGGACGACTCACCCAATTAAACCGCACCATCCAGCAGACTATCGCCTCCTTCCCGGATCCAATCTTCGTACTGGATGTTTCAGGGGCAGTCGAATTTCGCAACCCTTCTGCCGATGCGCTGGCCGTCCAGCTCATGTTTGCCGGTGTTTCCCGGCTTCCGGAAAAAGTAGAGGAACTGGTGGAGCGTGTGAGTAAGAGCGGCCAGGATCATCTGCCCACACTCTTGAAGGACGCCATCTGTTTCAAATTTGAAAGTCAGGATCATTATTATATGCCCCGGATAATTCTGCTCCGACACGAACAGGAAAAGTCTTTTGGTGTAGCCATTATTCTGGAAGAAATCACCCAGGCACTACTTCTGGATCAGGTCAAAACAAACCTGGTATCCACTGTAAGTCACGAACTTAAAACTCCGCTGACCAGCATACGGATGGTTCTATACCTCTTGTTGGAGCAGTCGGTTGGCACCGTGAATGAACAACAGAAAAACCTTTTAAGTACAGCACGTGAAGATACGGACCGGCTGCTGAAAACGCTTAATGATCTCCTGGATTTGACGCGCTTGGAGGAAGGGCCTCCGCAGATGAATTGCGAAGTGGTGTCCCCAAGAGATCTTTTGCAACATTCGATGGAACGTGTGCAGGAAAGCGCATCGGCCTCCAATCACCGCCTGACTCTTCTCGTCGAAGACCACCTTCCCGATGTTTCAGTTGACCGCCAGAGAATGGCTTATGTTTTCGATAATTTATTGGCCAATGCACTCAAGTATTCCTCTCCTGAATCTGGAATCGAGGTGCGTGCCGGTACTGCCGGTCAGGACCATGTTCGTTTTTCCATCAAGGATCATGGTGCCGGAATTCCCGGGGAGTATGTGGATCGGATTTTCGATAAATTTTTCAGGGTGCCGGGAACACGGAAAACCGGGACAGGCTTGGGACTTTCCATTGCCCGGGAGATTGTTCTGGCCAACCATGGCACCATTGGCGCCAGCAGCGAGGAAGGCCAAGGCTCGGAATTTTATGTGATCCTGCCTGTGGCTACGGCAAGCTCCCCGGAGGCAAAAATCTGATTCCGGCGGGAACTTTGTTTGAATAAGCCCAGACCTGACTTTAGCGCAGGCAAAGACCAGGGATTGTTAGTCCAGGCCGTATTTCTTGCGTTTGCGATAAAGTGTGGCCGGGTCTATGCCCAGACACAGCGATGCCTGCTCAAGGCTGCCGGCCTTTTTCACAACGATCCGGATATGTTGCTTCTCAAGTTCTTCGATGGAGACCATCGAACCAACCTGGACTTCAGCGTTTTCCGATTGGCTGCGGCGACGGAGCTGCTCAGAGAGATCTTCCAGTTTGATCGTGTCATCAGAGGCCAGGATGACAGCATGCTCAATCGCATTCCGCAGTTCACGGATGTTTCCAGGCCAACTATAACTTTTCATGGCCTGGAGAACCTCGGGTGAGAATCCTTTGATCTTTTTCTTCATTTGTCTGGAGAAAAACTGGAGCAGCCTTTTGGCAATCTCTTCCAGATCCAGCGGCCTTTCGCGAAGAGGGGGCATTTCCAGCGGCATGACATTCAGTCGGTAATAGAGATCCTCCCTGAAATGTCCCGTCTTGATGGATTCCTCCAGACGGCGATTGGTCGCCGCGATGATACGCACGTTGGCTTTACGCACTTTGGTGTCGCCCACCCGTTCATATTCACGCTCCTGGATCAAACGCAGAAGTTTGGACTGCAATTCCAAGGGTAACTCCCCGATTTCGTCCAGAAAAAGAGTCCCCCCATCCGCAGTGGCCACTTTGCCGACCGTGTCACTAACGGCACCGGTGAAGGCTCCTTTTACATGTCCAAACAGTTCGCTTTCCAGTAGTTCCCGCGAAAGGCTGGGACAATGCACCAGGACTAATGGCCGTTCTTTCCTGTCGCTGTTTTTGTGGATACGCCGCGCCAGTTCAGTTTTACCTGTACCACTTTCACCCAGAATCAGGACACTGGCGGGGGAGATGGCCACTTTGTCCGCCAGGTCGTAGATCCTACGTACGTTGGTGTCTTTGGTTTCCTGTTCAATGCCAGGATTTTCCTGCTCGATATGGTGCTCCAACTCGCTGACCCGGCGTTCCAGTTTTCGCATTTTTTGAATGCGATAAAAGACCTGACGCAGTTCGTCTGGCGTGAAGGGTTTTTGTACGTAATCCTTGGCCCCCAGTTTCATGGCCTCGACGGCCGTTTCGACGGAAGCATGGGCTGTGAAGACGACGACGGCCAGATCTGGCTGGATTTTGTTGAGTTCCTGGAGAACTTCCAAGCCGTTTTCTTTTCCAAGGCGCAGATCAAGCAGGGCGGCATCGAACGTTTCGGTTTCGAGCAATTTTTTAGCCTCCGCGCTGTCAGCGGCCTGGGCGGTTTCAAACAGCATGGTTTGTAAAACAACCTGCGTTGTCCGCCGGATGTTGGGTTCATCGTCAATGATTAATACACGCATAGTTTTTGCTCAGCTCCATTGATAGATGAGAAGATAAGATACCGTCAGTTTAAAGTAGGGGGCGATAAGGTAAGAAATGATATTGGGCAGACAGATGAGAAGGTAAATGGCAAATTGGTAGGGAATGAATCGAGGAAAAGCAAAATTTACGGGAGTGGTGGCCAATCCTGTGGTCAGGAGTTGGGCGGCCGCCTAATTGTATATAATCGGGGGCCACTTTAAAATCATTGCTCCCGTCAAAAGAGGCAGAAGAGTTGTCTTGGGAACAATGCTTCCTGAAAGAAACTGCCAGCCACTTCGCTACAGTTACATGGGTTATGCTCAATTTTTTTCAGGCAGGGAATAGCATGGGTATAGAACCCCTGCTATTCTTTGCCGGTGTCAGACGCGCGGGCGTCGGCTCATAACGAATGAGATAATGAACAGGATAAGGAAGACAAAAAATAAAATTTTTGCGATTCCCACCGCCGTTCCGGCAATCCCCCCGAAACCCAGGAGGGCCGCTACGAGGGCTACGACCAAAAATGTAATACTCCAACTTAACATAGGACTCCTTCTGTTGATGTTCGATACGATGAAGGCACTTTATCTGCTGTAATCGCTGATCATTTGATCAACATCACTCTGCGTTTTACCGAGTCGGCGCTGGATGCGTCCGCTCAGTTCATTTTCTTTGCCTTCCACATAAGCCAGGTCGTCATCGGTAAGATCGGCGTAGGCCTTTTTCAGTTTTCCTTTAACGATGTTCCAGTTTCCCTTGATTTGTAGTTTGTTCATGAAAATTTCCAGATGGGGTTTTGATTCAACGGACGGCGTTTTTGATATCCTCAACCAAAGCATTGAACTTGGCTTCGGTGTAATCAGATTTGATTTCTGAGCGGCGCTTTTTCAGCTCGACCAGTTTGTATTCGGCTTCGGCTTTATTTTCTCCCGCCGTGGCTTCCACACGCAGTTCAAGTTCTTTAATTTCCTGATCCAGGGCGATAAGGGCGACTTCCACTTTCTTTTTTTGCTCTTCCGTATTGTTGTTTGCGTAACTGTTGACCTGTGTCTGGGCCTTGACTGTTTCTGCTGTAGTGATGTCAGCGCTCGACTCTGTTTTTTTGCTGCAAGCGAGTGTGGTTAAACCTGCGAGCACGGCAAAAGCCAAAGGCAGGAATTTTGAGCTGTGTGATTGTCTGGGTGCTTTAAGAATTGTATGCTTCATTCCTTGTATAAGGCTTATCCCGTGCCAGTGGAATTATAAATCGTGCAAGTTATTGAAAGAGAATGAGAAGGAGATTTTTACATATGCTATTCTCAATCTCATATCAAATTGTTTCATGCAAAAGGCAAGTAATGACTTTTCGAAATCTTGCATATTGCACGGAGGCTGTTTTTTCGAGATAGCGGAGGGTTAATCCTCCCTAAAACTGAAACCATCCAAATACCCTTATCAAAAGAAGCGGCGAGTAATGGAGATTTACCCTCACCTCTGGTCTAGCTCCCGTTTAACAAACAGGTCTCAGTTTTCGTTTTTTGTGTGGGTCTGCTTTGGCTTTTCTTTATTCTTTCCAGCGCCATTCCGGGTGGGTGTTCACTTCGGCTGGGTCGACTTCAAAGCCGCAGGATTTCAGGAGATAGGATACGCCTTCTTTGGTTTCCATGGTTTCGCGAAGGCAGCGGGCAAAGAGTTCGATGTATTCTTTATACGACTCCAAAGATAGTTGTCCTGAGGATACATAGGATTCCAGGGAGGTGTCGTGGTTGTCGATCAGCTCAAAGAGAGCTTTTTTCAGACGATAACGCATGGCCGGGTCGACCACGGTTTTGAAAGGGCTTTCCCCGGCATCCCTGGTGGACAGTTCCTGGGCAGCCTGGGTTTTGTTGGTCATCAATTCGAAGGAGGTATCGGGTTCGGATATGGACATTGAACGACAATGGCAGAAATCATTAAAAGCTGAAATAAGGAAATGCGTTGTGGCAGGGAGCGCTTTTTCTTCACGTTAACGACTTTTCGACTCGTTGACCTTGCACCCGTTGGGGCCTGGTGTGGGTGCTAGATTTTGGCGGTGTTGAGGACCTTCAGGGCTTTGGGCACGTTAGAGGGGCGCAGGACCAGGAGGCCCCGTTTGGACTTGGGACTGGTGGCGCAATAGGCGTATTCGATATTGATGCCTGCATCGGTCAGGGCCTGGGCGATCTTTTGCAGACTGCCGGGCTTGTTGTCCCCGTCGATCATGATGACATCATTTTCGACTACGAGCACGCCGTGTTCTTCGAAGACCTGGAGGGCCCGTTTGGGATGGTCCACAATCAGCCTGACGACGGAATGGTCAATGGTGTCGGAGGTGCTGATGGCGTAAATGTTGATTTTGGCCTCGCTCAGCACGCGGCAGACGTTGGAAAGGGTTCCGGGTTTATTGGCCAGAAATAGCGCAAGTTGATTGGCAATTTCCATTTAAACTTTCATCGTCGCATGTGCGGGTATGGCTGCGGGTTGGCTGCTGGTTGCGGCAGCGGGTGGGGTTATAGGTGCTGCTTCAGGCGCAATCTTCCAGAATTTTCCGCGAACTTTTTCCCAGTCTGCCAGAAGGGCTTTGGATTTTTTGCTTTCGGTGGCTTCGAGGTGTTCGAAGATGAGGCCTTTGAGCTGGGTGTTATCTTCTTCAGATTCAACACGGGAGAGGGTGACCATGCCTTTGTTGACCAGGTTTTCAAAGGTGCCTGATTCATCCAGAACATACGCCACGCCGCCGGACATTCCAGCGCCGAAGTTTTTTCCGGTGGGTCCCAGCACGACAATGACGCCTCTGGTCATGTATTCGCATCCGTGATCGCCGATGGCATCCACGACGGCGGTAGCACCGCTGTTGCGGACGGCAAAACGTTCGCCCGCCGTTCCTGATGCAAAAAGTTTGCCCCCGGTGGCACCATAGAGGCAGGTATTGCCGCAGATGGAGTTGGTGGCGGGATCGAACTTGGCTTCCGGAGCGGGAACCACGGCGATGACACCACCGCTCATACCTTTTCCGACGTAATCGTTGGCTTCGCCTTTCAGGGTCATTCTGATGCCTTGGACGAGGAAGGCTCCGTAGCTTTGGCCTGCACTGCCGGTCATGGTGAGATTGATGGTCCCTTCCGGCATGAGTTGATCACCGTTGCGGTAGGCAATTTCTCCGCTGAGCTGGGCTCCGATGCTGCGGTTTTCGTTCTGAACTTTGTATTTGAGCGAAATCTTTTTGTTGGTCTGGAGTGTGCTCTTGACGTCCTGCAGGATGCGTTCGTCGAGGGACTGGTCTTCCCGTTTCTCATTGCTGTCCCAAGTGTGGTAACGGGGTTTGAGTTCATCAATCTCCGGCACATGCAGAAGTGCTTTGAGGTTGAGGGAGTTGGCCTTGGGATGATCGGGTATCGAGATCTGTTCCAGATACTCGGTGCGGCCGATCAGGTCGTTCATGGTGTTGACGCCAAGGGAGGCCATGATTTCGCGGACTTCCTGGGCGACGGCGTTGAGGTAGTTCACGACACCTTCGGCTGTGCCTTTGAATTTGCCCCGCAATTTTTCGTCCTGAGTGGCGATACCGACCGGGCAGGTATTGAGGTGACATTGGCGCACATAGACACAACCCAGAGCCAGAAGGGCGACCGTACCGAAGTTGAATTCTTCCGCTCCGAGAATGGCGGCAATGACGATGTCACGACCGGTGCGCATGCCGCCGTCGGTGCGGAGGGTGATGCGGTTGCGGAGATCATTCAGGAGAAGGATCTGTTGGGTTTCAGCAACGCCGAGTTCCCAGGGGCTTCCGGCAAACTTGATGGAAGAGAGGGGTGAGGCTCCTGTTCCGCCATCGTGTCCGCTGACGAGGATGATGTCGGCATAGGCCTTGGCCACACCAGCCGCGATGGTGCCGACACCGGCTTCGGCCACGAGCTTGACGCAGACCTTGGCTCTGGGGTTGACCTGTTTCAGGTCATGGATGAGCTGGGCCAGATCCTCAATGCTGTAGATGTCATGATGGGGAGGTGGGGAGATCAGCATGACGCCAGGGGTGCTGTGACGCAGTTTGGCGATGATGGCGGAAACTTTATGGCCGGGAATCTGGCCGCCTTCTCCGGGTTTTGCGCCTTGGGCGACTTTGATTTCAATTTCCGTGGCGCTGGAAAGATACTCCGCTGTAACGCCGAAACGCCCTGAGGCCACCTGCTTGATGCGACTGTTCTTGGAATCGCCATTTTCCATCGGGCTGAACCGGGAGCGGTCTTCGCCTCCTTCTCCGGAATTGGATTTTCCGCCAATGCGGTTCATGGCAATGGCGAGCATTTCATGAGCTTCGGGCGAGAGGGCTCCGTAGGACATGCCGGCGGTGGTGAAGCGTTGGCGGATTTCCTCGATGCTTTCCACTTCTTCAAGAGGGACCGGGGTTCCTGGTTTGAATCTGAGCAGGTCACGCACGGCTACAGGGCGGTTGCCTTCCAGAGCTTTGACAAAGGTTTCATAGTCTTCACGCTTGTTTGCTTTTTCTTCACCCTTCATGCCGGTGAAGGTGTGGAGGCTCTGGAGTACAGGAGGGGTGACGGAATGAATTTCCCCGTCACGGCGGAAGCGGTAGAAACCTTCCTGTGGAAGTTTTTCCGCGGTGGCCTGGGCAAAGCCCTGTTCGTGGCGGCGGAGTGTTTCGGCGGCGATATCATTGAGACGAAGCCCTCCGATAAAGGAGGTTGTCCCGCAAAAGAAGCGTTTGATCACGCTGTCATCCAGACCGATGGCCTCGAAGAGTTGGACTCCCTGGTAGCTGGAGAGTTTGGAAATCCCCATTTTGGACATGATCTTGAGTAGTCCTTTGTCGATGGAGGATTTGTAATTTTTGATAAGAATGGCGTCTTCGATTTCGGCAAAATCGGGTTTCTCTTTGAGGCGCAGAATCAGATCCCAGACGAGGTAGGGGTTGATAGCGGAGGCTCCGAAGCCGATAAGACACGCAAATTGATGTACATCGTGGGCATCGGCGGTTTCACACAGGATGCTGACGGCCATGCGCTTTCCCTGTTTGATCAGGTAATGGTGCAGCCCACCGACTGCGAGCAGCATGGGGACGGCGGCTTTTTCCGGGGAAAGACCACGGTCGCTCAGAATGATAAGGGATTTCCCTTCAATAATGGCTTGTTCCGCCTGGACCTGGATGGAGTCAATGGTCTTTTCAAACGCTGTGGACCCGGCCGACTTGTTGAAGAGGATCGAGATGGTGGCCGATTGCAGTTTGGGATCCTTCAGGCCTTTGACGGTTTCGAGTTCGGCATTGGTCAGGACAGGGGTGTCGAGGCGCAACTGGTGGGCGTGTTCCGCTGTCTCTGCCAGCCAGTTCGGTTTTTTGCCGCAATAGACCAGCGTGTCCATAACCAGCTGTTCGCGGATAGGATCAATCGGGGGATTGGTTACCTGGGCAAAAAGTTGGCGAAAATAATGAGACAGGGAACGGGGGCGTTGGGAAAGAACTGCCAGAGGGGTGTCATCGCCCATGGAACCGATGGGTTCCTGACCGGTTTTGAGCATGGGCTTGAGGATGACCTCGACTTCCTCGTCATGATAGCCCATGGCGAGAAGTCCGCCCTGAAGTTCAGCCGAATCGAGGGATCTGGCGTCTAGTTGTGCGGGTTTGGAGGCTTTGGGGAGTGTCTGGCATTCTGCCTTGATCCAATCGGCATAGGGTTGCCGTTTGCTGATCATCTCCTTGATTTCCTGATTGCGCAGAAGTTTGCCTTCTTTCGTGTCGATCGCGATCATTTCGCCGGGGGCGAGGCGGCCTTTTTCCACGATTTTCTTTTCGGCAATGCTGCCGACACCTACTTCGGAACTCATGACCACGGTGCCGTCGTCCATGATTTTGTAGCGGGCGGGGCGGAGTCCATTGCGGTCGAGGCAGGCACCAATGAAGCGTCCGTCACTGAAGGCCAGGGCGGCGGGGCCGTCCCACGGTTCAGCGAGGGTTTCATGGTATTCGTAAAAGGCCCGTTCTTCATTGCTGATGTGGTTTTCCGTGCGGAAAGCACTGGGCACGAGCATCATCATGGTGTGGAGGAGATCGCGTCCGGAAAGGGTTAATAGTTCCAGAGTATTGTCAAGACTTGTTGAATCACTGCCGCCGGCCTGGATGACGGGTTTGAGGTCGGAGACCTTGGCTCCCCAGTAGGCAGACTCAAGATCTGCTTCACGGGCACCGACCCAGAAGCGATTGCCGCGGATGGTGTTGATTTCACCATTGTGCGCGAGCATGCGGCAGGGCTGGGACAAGGCCCAGGTTGGAAAGGTGTTGGTGCTGTAGCGTTGATGGAAAATGGCGAGGGCCGTCTCGAAAAGAGGATCCTGGAGATCGAGGTAGAAACGTTCAAGCTGGGTGGCTGTGAACATTCCTTTGTAAATGATTACGCGGCTGGAGAGGGATGCGATATAGAACTCATGAACCTTGTCGCGGATCAACCGGTTCTCGATTTGCTTCCGACACAAAAAAAGTGTTCTTTCGAAAGCGTCATCGTTCAGGAGTTTGGCATCAGGTCGGATGACGAAGATTTGTTCGATGAGGGGGGCGGTGGCAGCTGCTTTGTCGCCCATGACTTTGTCGTTGGAGGGGACGGTGCGCCAGCCTGCGGGTACGAGGTTGTTGGCTTCGAGGATTTCCTCGGTAACGGCACGGCAATGTGCCTGCTGGTAGACATCGTCCTTGGGGAGGAAAAACATACCGACTCCCAGGTCGGAGTCCTGGAAAAGCTGCTGGCCTTTTTTCTCGAGTTCACGACGGAAAAGTTTGTGGGGAATCTGGGAGAGGATGCCTGCTCCATCGCCGGATTTGGCATCGGCATCGACCGCGC
This sequence comes from Methylacidiphilales bacterium, assembly GCA_038250235.1. Classification (GTDB taxonomy): domain Bacteria; phylum Verrucomicrobiota; class Verrucomicrobiia; order Methylacidiphilales; family JAAUTS01; genus JAAUTS01. Next base: position 31,740 of record JBBSCO010000024.1, read on the forward strand.
CGCGGTGGACGAGGTTACAGACGCAGGCGAGGGCTTTCTCCAGAATGTCATAGGATTTTTTGCCATGGATATTGGCGACAAAACCGACGCCGCAGCTGTCGTGTTCCAGGTCGGGACGATACATCCCTTGGGCTTCAGGGTAGTGGGCAAAGCTTCTCTTCGTATGCATTCTTCTTGACTGTAAATCGTTTGATAAGTGACGCAAGTTATTTAGGCCAAAATTATGCAATATTTGCGCCAATTCTTTCACAGATTCCTGGACACGCCGGAGAAAAGAAAATAGGACGGCAAAAGTTTGGATGATGACTGTTTGATGAGGTTTCCAAGGTGTGTCGCCGCAGCGATCAAGATGGTACGTCTCGGGCAGCAGAGCCTTTCCTTGCCGTGTCACGGAAGCTGGCTAAAGTTGGGGATGGGTGAAGAACGTTTGGACCGCACACTGGTGCTGCGTGGGTTGGTCAGCAGCAGGGAGAAAGCGCAAAGGCTGATTGAGTCGGAAAAAGTACTGGTTGACGGGAAAGTGGAGACCAGGGCAAAAAAGGCGATCAAGGACTTCCAGGAACTCGTGGTGAAGGAGCAGGAACGTTACGTCAGCCGGGGCGGTTATAAATTGGAGGCGGCATTAGATTTTTTCGATGTGAGGGCTGAGGGGTTACGCTGTCTGGACGTGGGCGCTTCCACGGGCGGGTTTACGGATTGCCTGTTGCAAAGGGGCGCGGTTTCGGTTTTAGCATTGGATGTGGGACATGGTCAGTTGGTCAAACAACTGCAGGACGATCCGCGTGTGGAGTCCCGGGAGGGAGTCAATGTGCGCGACTGGAAAGAGCCGGAACTGGAGGGCAGCTTCGGGCTGATTTGTGTCGATGTTTCTTTTATTTCACTCCGATTGATCATTCCATCTCTACTGATTATGGGAGCTCCGGGTGCTATGCTATTACTTCTCGTTAAACCTCAATATGAAGCCGGGCGGGAGAACATCGGAAAGGGAGGCATCGTCAAGGATGACAAAGCCAGGGAGGCCGCTCTGGAAGGAATAAAGTCTTTGCTTTCTCAGGCCAGCGGGTGGAATGTTTCAGGAACGATGGAATGTCCGGTGGAGGGCAAGGCGGGAAATCGGGAATACCTTTTATGCGCAAAAAAATCCAGCATGTGACCGTGGTGCTGAACCGGAAAAAGCCGGAGGCCCGCCGTTTGGTGCCGCAGCTCAAACGTATTCTCCAGACGGAAGATGTTGCGGCAACCTGGTTCGACAAGTATCCCAGCGAACGGAAGCTGGCTCTGAACTTTGGCGATATCGATACAGGTTTCAGTCAGATGATCCTCGCTCTGGGCGGTGATGGCACGCTGCTTAATGCGGCCAGACGTACCCACGGCTGCCAGCTTCCGATTCTCGGGATCAACGCCGGATCGCTTGGTTTTCTGACCTCGTTGCCGGCGGAGAATCTGCAGGTGGATTTGCCAGAAATTCTGAAAGGAAAATTTCTTATCAGCGAACGCCAGGCACTTTCTGTGGAATTGAAGAGGAAGGGGGAGAGCGTCTGCCGCGGCTGGGCCCTGAACGAAGTGGTGATCAACCGCGGCAATCATGCCCACATGGTGCGGGTGCGGGTCAGTATCGATGGACAGGCCCTGGGCCACTATTTGTGCGACGGCTTGATCATGGCAACCGCGACCGGATCCACGGCCTATTCGCTCTCGGCTGGAGGACCTATTCTCAGTCCGGCTTCGGAGGCTTTTGTTATCACTCCGATCTGCGCCCATGCGCTTGGAAACCGGCCGATGGTGATTTCTTCGGAGGATGTCTTGCAGGTGGAAATACCCAAGCGCAGTCCGGCCCTTTTCCTGCAAACGGACGGATTGATTTGTGCGCGTCTGCGTTCAGGGGATCTGATTGAGGTTAAAAGGTCTACGCAGTGTGTGAAGCTGGCTTACCCTGAAGAAAGTGATTTTTATTCCGTGTTGAGGCAAAAATTGGGCTGGAGTGGTGCGAGCATTTAATTATGCTTCTGCTTTTATCTGACTTATGGCGAAAGCAATATCCGAGACATTAAGGCCACATTTGGTGACGATCCAGTTGGAATCGAAAAACCAGAGTGACGCCTTGAAGGAAGTGGCAGGGCTCTTGAAGGATCATCCCAGCATGACCAACTTCGACGGATTTTACGCCGAGTTGCTTCAGCGTGAGAAGCTGGAATCCACCTGTCTGGGAATGGAAACGGCATTCCCTCATGCCCGCACCGATGCGGTTAAAAATCTTGTTATTGCGGCTGGTGTTAGTAAAGAGGGCATTCTTTTTGAGTCGACGAACCAGATGGTCAAGCTGATTTTTGTCATCGGCACTCCCAAACGCATGGTGACCGAGTATCTGGCGGCAGTGGGAGGCCTGGCCCGTCTCCTCAAAGAAGAAAACCTCCGGAACAAGCTGTTCAGTTCCAAAAACTCCGAAGAATTCATCTTTCACATCACGGAAGCCGAAACAAAAGTCTGACGCCCGCTCCACCGGTTGTTTAGTTCCATGGTCACGCTCAAACAAATCGCTGCCAGCCTTGATCTGTCGGTCATGGCGGTCTCCAAAGCCCTGCGTGATGCGCCGGATATCGGCGCAGCGACCAAAGAGAGGGTAAGGCAGGAGGCCAAGCGTGTTGGTTATGTTCCGAATCATCTGGCCCGCAGCCTGCGCGGCGGAGCCACCCAGTTGCTGGGAGTGCTTTTTCCGGCGTTGAACGACCCTTTTGGATCCAATGTATTGTCTGGAATGGAACAGGAGGCCTCGGCCCGTGATTTTCAGTTGTTGGTGGCATCGTCCCAGAACAGTATGGCCATGGAAATGGCGGCTCTCTATAAAATGTTGGAGCGGAAAGTGGAGGCCATCTTTGTGCTGCCGCTGGTCCGGCTGCAGCATCGTTCCCCCCTTGTGGATGTCACCTCCCATCATGGCGTTCCCTTGATTTTTCTGCATCAGTATCCGGCGGATGTGGCCCAGTATTCCAAGACGGGCTGGGTGGTGAATGATGCGCAAAAAGGATGTGAAACCATCACAAAATATCTCCTGGATACGGGCCATCAAAAAATTCTCTACTTCAGCGGGCCTGCAAATGCCAGTTCCTCCGCTGAACATATGAGCGGGTTCCGTAAGGCCCTCATTGCCGGCGGTTTGAGCATGAATGATGAATCGGTGTTTTTAGCCGGGTTCGATATTGAGGGTGGAAAGCTGGCCATGATGCGGGCACTGGCGGAAAAAGTGCCCTTTACGGCGGTGGTCTGTGTGAACGATGCCGTGGCGGTGGGGGCGATCGAAATTTTACGGAAACATTCCTACCAAGTGCCGGAGGATATATCTGTTGTGGGGTATGGTGACGGGCTGATGGCGGCGCATTGCCAAGTGCCCTTGACCACTATCCGACAGTCCCAGGTGGACTTGGGCAAAGCGGCTTTCAACCTTTGGCACCAGTGGAAGCGGGGCGAGGAACAGTTGCGGGGTAAAGTGTTGCCAGTAGAATTGATCGTACGCCGGAGCAGCGGGCCGGTCGCGACTCAACGCAGTTGATTTGCAGGGCGTCTCGAATCTTGCCCTGCCTATAGCCGAATTTATCCAGCCTGACTCTTAGGCGCCCATAGAGCGCTGCTACAGAAAGCTTGGCGAAGCAGAAAGAAAAAACCGGACAACCCACAGGGAGTCGTCCGGTTTTTGGGAAATTCCAAAAATCAGGGATTACTTGATTTCTTTGTGCAGAGTGTGCCGGCGCAGGTTGGGATTGTATTTTTTCACCTGCATACGCTCGGTTTTGAGCTTCTTGTTGCGGGTGGTGATGTAGCGGGAAACGGGCTTACCCTCCGCTTTGGCTTCGGTGCACTCTAAAATAACTTGGTCTCTCATGGCGTAATATCTTTGTTGTTGAACGGTTTAAGGTTTGAAAAGTTGCCCGAAGTCGGCTGCGAAGTCAATGACTAGTTCGTTCACCGCACTAAACTATCGAGCTCCCATTTGCAATTTCCGGAGCAGGGTGATACATATAAAGGATGCAGTGTACTTTTTGCCCCGGACATGCCGCGACCTGTCACCTGACCAAACTTATTGATGGCAAGGTGATCGAGGTTCACGTGTGCGAAAGATGCATTCCCCAGGTCAATGACCCGAACCTGATTGATTTCGATATCTGGGATGAAGTGTCCAAATTAGCCAAAATTAAGGGGATGAAGGATCCTTTGGCTTCCATTGAAAGTCCGGCAATTCTGGAAATATCGGCCAAGTCCCTGATGATTTCCCCCCAATCCACAACGGGAGCCCGGTGCCAAAGCTGTGGATTTACCAGTGAGGATCTCCGCAAGACCGGACGTCTCGGCTGCCCTGAGTGTTACCAGGTATTCAGTTCCATGCTGGATGAGGTGATCAATGACTGCCAAAAAGGCACCCAACATTTCGGTAAAATCCCAATGTCCCAGGTTGGAACACGTCGGAAACAACTGGAAAGCATGCTTGAGACAGCGGTCGAGACGGAACGATTTGAGGAAGCGGCTTCACTACGGGATCAGATCCGTTCTCTGGATCAGCTGGTTTAAATGCCCATTTATCAATATGAGCTGTGCGGGGGAGACTGCAAACTTTGCGGCGGCAGCTTTGAACTTCGCCGACCACTGGATCGTCCGGAACTGACCAACTGCCCTGTCTGCAAAAAGGCTGTGCGCAAATGCATCAGTCAGATCAATACCCCGAAGGTGCTAAAACCTTTTTCGCTCTCAGCCGCCAAAAACGCTGGATTCAAAGTTCTGAAACGCCGGGATCAGGGAACCTACGAGGCGCTGTAGGTTTGTTGTTCCACCCATCGCATGACCAGCAGGCTCCTGCAAGAAACTCGGCGCAGGAGCGACCCTGCGTCGCGATGGCCTTCACCTTTCATTTAAACCCTATCGACATTAACAGCTGTAACTGCGGGTGCTCAGAGAAACGGGAAGAGTGAAAATGGTGAGTCAAAATGCGAAGGTGTATTTGGATAAGCGTTCTTCCAGAGCGGCCACGACACGTTTCTCGTCCTCGACCGATTTGGTCTGGAAGGTAACGCTGAAACGCACAAAGGAACCGGCATCATCCCAAGGAACGGTGGAAATCGAATGGTCACGGATCAGCCATTGGGAAAATTCCTCGCCGGATTTGAAGCTGATGGTTTCATTACCCTTGGTTGCCGAAACAGGGGCCTTCACATAAAGGAAGAAAGATCCGCCTGGCTTGGAGGCCGGAAAGCCCAGTTTACGCAACACCGGCACGAGCAGATCCATGCGGCGGGAATATTTGGAAGCTATTTTCTCTGTGATTTCCGGATGATCGAAGCAATAGGCCGAGGCATTCTGGATACCCATGAACTGCCCGGAATCCGTGTTGTCTTTGACGTCGCCGTAGGCTTTGACAATCAACTCATTACCGGCAACGAAGCCGCAGCGCCATCCGGTCATGTTGAAGGTTTTGCTGGTGGAATGGAGTTCAATGCCGATATCCATGGCCCCCGGGGTGCTGAGAAAGCTCATGGGTTTTCCTGCAAAGACCAGTGCCGTATACGCCGCATCGTGGATGACAATGAGGTTGTTTTCCTTGGCGAAGGCCACGACTTCCTCAAAAAAGGCTGATGTGGCGCTGGCTCCGGTTGGATTGTTCGGGTAATTGATGACCAGTACTTTTGCCTGTTTACGAATGGGTTCCGGAATGCTCTTCAGATCGGGAAGGTAGTTGTTCGCCTCGGTTAAGGGCAGATTGTACACGATGCCACCGTAGTATTTGGCGTGAGTGCCGAAAACGGGATAGCCCGGGGTGGTCATGAGAACAACATCGCCGGGATTGATAAAGGCGGCAGGCAGGATGCTGAGGGCAGCTTTGGAGCCGATGGAGTGAAGAATATGTTTGGCGGCGTCCAGTTCGACACCACAGACTTTTTTCATATACGCCGCAGCCGCTTCTTTCAGACGTGGGCCGCCATTGTCGGCGTACCCGCGATTCTCCGGCTTTTTGGCTTCGGACATCAGGGTGTCGATGACTTCGGGGAACGCCATTTCGTCTGGTTCACCCACACCCAGATCAAAGAGTTCAACCTCGGGGTGCGCCTCTTGGGCGGCGCGCTTGGCGCGTTTGATCTTCTCAAATTTATAAATGGCGGTATCCAGGCCGTAGCGATTGCCACCGATGCGTTCTGCGAATAAGTTTTGAATGTAGGTCTGTGACATTTAGTATTTCTCCCAAAGCCATGAAACTTATTACGACTGCCCGCCGAATGCAACGCGAAGCTTTGCAAATCAGGCGGAAGGGCCAAAAAATCGCTTTTGTACCCACGATGGGGGCGCTACATGAGGGGCATCTTAGTCTGGTGCGGGTTGCCCGCAAGTACAGCCCGGTCGTGGTCATGAGTATCTACGTCAACCCGACGCAGTTCGGGCCTGAAGAGGATATTTCCCGCTATCCGCGTTCACTGGCCCGGGACAAGGAACTGGCCGGGCAGGCTGGCGTGACGCATCTTTTTGTTCCCGCAGGACTTTACGCGTCGGATGCTTCAACTTCTGTTTTGGAAAATGACTGTAGTATTGGACGCTGCGGTAGTTTTCGCCCCGGCCATTTTTCCGGGGTCGCCTCGGTGGTCACCATCCTTCTCAATCTGGTGCAGCCGGACGTGGCTGTCTTCGGGCAGAAAGATGCCCAGCAATGCGATGTGATTGAACGGGTGGTGAGGGACCTGCACCTTCCGGTCAAAGTGGTCAGGGCAGCTATTTTACGTGATTCCAGGGGTCTGGCTCTGAGTTCCCGCAACCGTTATCTGAGTCCAGGAGACTATGAAACGGCATTGGCCTTACCCCGCATACTGAAACAGGCGGCTGGAAAAGAAACAGTGGGTTCGGCCGAAAAAGCTGCCCGGCAGGCTTTGGCCCGGGTCCCCGGGATGAAGCTTCAGTACGTGGAAGCAGTCAGGGGTAGGCTATGTGCAGCGGTTCTGGTTGGGAAAACGCGTCTCATCGATAATGTTCCCTTGAAGAGACCCCACGATTAAGGAAGAGTATCCCCTTGTACTTAATTGGACTATGCCATTTATACGGTTCTATTTTCTTTTTTTCGTCCTGACGGCATCCATGGCCCGTCTGGATGCCGAGGGATGGGAAGAGGTCAAAATTGGACGGCAGCCCTATGTCACCTTTGAATCCTTCTGTGCCTTTTACCAGTTCGAATCGGTAGCGGTTCCGGAGAAAGACCCCTTCGAGATTTCCAGCCCTTACGGGAAATTGCAACTGACCCCCAACAGCCGGGATATGTATTGGAATGGCAGGCGTGTTTGGTTGAGTTTTGCGTTTGTCAGGGACGAAGCAGGGAATGCTTTCGTATCCAAGTTGGACGTGATCAAACTCTTTGACCCGCTCCTGAGGCGGGGCGAGATGGCTCCGCGCAAAAAGTTGGAAGGTGTGATCATCGACGCCGGCCACGGTGGCACGGACAAAGGGGCTTCGAATCGTGCGGGAACTCTGGAAAAAAATGCCACATTGGACACGGCCAAGCGTTTGAAAGTATTGTTGGATACTTCCGGGATTCCGAACAAAATGACCCGAAGCCAGGACGAATTTATCCTTCTGGAAGAGCGGGCTTCCATTGCCAACAAATATCCGGGCTGGATTTTTGTCAGCTTACACTACAATTCGGGACCTCCCCATGCGCACGGGGTTGAAACTTATTCCCTGACACCTCAATACTCTTCTTCCACCGGGGATTCCGGGCGTCCCACGGTCAAGGATCGCATTTCCGAACCCGGGAACGCACAGGATACCCTCAACCTGGTGCTGGCAGATTATATGCATCAGGAGATCAGCAAAATGCATACGAGAGAAGGGGATCGCGGTCTGAAGCGGGCACGCTTTGTGGTCTTGAGAAATGTCACCATACCGGGGGTTCTTGTGGAGGGGGGCTTCCTAAGCAACAGCCTGGACGCTAAACTAATCAGCACCGGCAGTTACCGGCAAAAGATGGCCCAGGCCGTGGCCAATGCGGTTCAATCCTACGCCAAATTGATGGACAGTCCATTGGAGCGGGCACCCTTGAGTTTTCAACCTGCTTCCAAAACAAATAATCCCAAGTATGAACCTACTCCGACATCGGTTCCTGACCCCACGCCAACAGAAGCACCCGAACCTCTTGAACCGACCCCCGAAGCGGCTCCGACGCCTGCCGAAGCCGTGAAAAAATCGGCGGCGCCTGTCAGCACAGAAGCTCCCGAAGTTCTCCTGAGCAAGCCTGTTTTGGCTCCACGTCCGGCGGAGCAGGAGGATGACCCGTCTGTGAAAAAGGATGAAAAACCCAAAGAATAAACATGACGATTCGAAATAAAGCGTTTGGTATTTTTGATTCGGGTGTCGGAGGCCTGACCGTGGTTCGGGCTTTTCATGATCTATTGCCCAAAGAATCCATCACATATCTGGGTGATACGGCGAGGGTTCCCTATGGAAACAAGTCCAAGGAAACCGTGATCCGCTTTTCCAGGGAGATCAGCCAGTTCCTTATTTCCAAAGGGGTCAAAGCCATCGTCGTGGCCTGCAACACTGCTTCCGCCCACGCCTTATCATCACTGAAGCAGGAACTTTCCATCCCGGTTTTCGGCGTGATTGAGCCCGGTGTACAAGCTGCCCTGACCGCTACCCGCCAAGGAAGGATCGGCATTATCGGAACCACGGGTACCATCAACAGCGCCGCTTACCAGAAGGCCCTCCTCACTGCGCGACCGGATCTGCACCTGGTGGCGGAGGCGACCCCGCTTCTCGTGCCCTTGATTGAGGAAGACTGGCTGGAGCAGCCGGCCACCCACCTGATCCTGGAGGAATATCTGAAACCCTTCCGCGATGCCGATGTTGATACACTGGTGTTGGCCTGCACCCATTATCCTTTGTTGAAACCACTGCTTTCACGTTTGTTGGGGCCCGAGGTAACCCTGGTGGATTCAGCTGAAGCCTGTGCCCGTTACGTGCAAAAATCTCTGGTCGGGGATGATTGGTTCAGCACTGGAGAATTTGAGGCATCCAACCGTATTTACTTAACGGATCA
>JBBSCO010000025.1:0-40209 GCA_038250235.1 Methylacidiphilales bacterium
TGGTTCACCCAAGCCCGCTACGCGGGCTGGTTGACCACGGACGTTCGGAATAAAAATATGTTTATCAGCGGGGTCGGATACTGAAGAAGAGCTAACCATGCCAGTCAGACAACGCGCGGAACGCGCATGGCACACTGGGGACGTTAGGTAAATCCAGAACGCCAGCTCCACGAAACCCGGCCATCATCGCCTTTGCAATACGCCCCGTTATTTCTCCCCGTATCCGGATAGTTATTCATTCTCTTGGTTTTCTTCCTTCCCGTTCGCAACTGGATCCCAGGGAAAGCTGAGCAACGATGACCAGGATTCTGGAGGCTCAGAAAACTGAATATTGCGACAATCACAATGAGCTGCCCAGCTCTTGCGGTATTGATCACAGGCTTTTATATCGGCGGACACTTTTCCATCGAAGGCATACCGATCCCGATTCTCCTGTTCTGTTTGAGCGGTTTCCCCAGACGATCCTCAAAATAAACCTGAACCGACAAACGGATCAATGATACTTATTCACGGCCTTTAGGGTCTTCGTCACAGATCCGGATTCCAGGGAATTGCCAGGTTCAGGAGGTTGGAACGGAAGGGATAAACAGAACCAGACCGGGTTGTATCTGGTCGGGATTGCTCAGGGAATTATAGCGCAGGAGTTGGGGAACATTAATGCCGTAGTTTTTCCCGATGGAAAACAGTGTCTCTCCCTTGCGAACCTTATGGGTGGTGACAGCCGCCCGGTTTTCAGCCGGCGCACCCAGCACATGCAACGCTGACGAAGAAGCAGCCTGAACTGGAATCAGCCGGGCCGGAAACGGGGCAGATGCGACGGTTTCAATAACGGGGGCCGGGGCAACCTTGGCAGATGCAGGCTGTGCAGGCGGGTTCCCGGCCAAAATGACATCCGGGGGCAGGGGGGATTTGCGGGAAGGTGTTTCAAATCCCCGGTCGAAAATCGTACGGGCATCCACCCACTTGTTGGGGCTGTTGAGAATGATCAGGTGCAGTTCACGACCATTTCGAAAGGCAGAGGCGGCGTAGGTATGTCGGGAGGAATGGGTCCAGCCTGTCTTGGCCGGCCCCATGCCCGCGTAAACACCAAGAAGCTTATTGTGGTTGCGGATGTTCTGGGTGCCTATCTGGGTGGAAAGGCGGAAGGTTTTCATGGTGCAGATACGACGCAGTTCCGCGATGCTGAGAACTTTCTGGAAAATTTTCATCAGATCGGAGGCAGTGGTGACCTGGCCGGGGGCCGGCAATCCATGCGGATTTTTGAAAACTGTGTTCCGGCAACCCAGAGCCTTGGCCTTGGCATTCATCATGGAAATGAAGGATCCATGGGAGCCTCCGACAGCTCGCGCAAGCACCATGGCACTGTCATTGTCCGAACCGATAAGCAGGGCGTTGGTCATTTCACGGATAGAAACGATTTCGCCCACGCGAAGGGGAATGTGGCTGGGTTCAACCCGTGTATCCTCGGATGCGACCCTGATCGTTCCTACCAAGCCCGTGCGTTCCCAAATGAGAAGGGCGGTCATGAGCTTGACCGTGCTGGCCGGAGGATAGGCTTGATGGGCATTCCTCTGATACAGGACTTCCCCAGTGGAGGCATCGACCAGGAGGAAAGCTTTGGCTTGGATTCCCGGTATGTCCTGGGCGCGGGACGGAGCACAGAAAAGAAAGGCAATACAAGCCAAGGCAAAGGATCTGGAAGCACCAGTCACTGAACTCTTTTTGAAAAAATGGCACATGTTGGATTCTCTTTGTACAGAAGACCCTGTACCTATGACAATCAAAAAATGAACAAAAAACCTCTCTTGACGTATCGGGCGGGCTCTGTCAGAACATTTTGATGTATAAGTGGCAATACTTCGTATCGTTGGCACTCTCGGCCGTGGCTCTTCTTTTGACCATTACCTTGATCGTGACCGGGAAAACCAATCAGGACATTCAACAAGAGCTGCAAAAACAGCAGACTGAAATCAATAAAGGCCAAGTCAGCCAGCAGATCGGCACCGCCCTGCTGCGCGACATGGCTGTGGCCTCAGTCAACAACAGCAAAATCAAGGACCTTCTGGCCAAGCACGGTTTCACCGTCAATCAGAACCCCAAAGCCAACGGACAATAAGTTCTCCCATTCTTGACATTGACAAATTTATGAGCGACCAATCATCTTCCTCCAACGCTTTCTGGCCCGTGACTCTTCTGGCCATCAGCCTTATCGCAATTCTTATCTGGCAACTGGTTCTTGGTGTTCAAGCCAAGCAAAACCTCCAGGCCCAGGCGGCCCTGCCCCAACGCAAAGCCACCATTGAACAGGCCAAAAAAGTCCAAACTGATCTGGAAAAACTGGTAACAGACCTCCTGGATGCCGCCCAAAGCGACAAGGACGCCCAAGCCATCGTGGAAAAATACCAGATCAAACGGAACGAAAACGCAGTTGCCCCGAAATAAGATCCGTCTCCAATTTAAAGCTTCAAAACTTCAAAACTTCAAAAAACCCGCAGAAAACTGCGGGTTTTTTATTTTTTCACTTCCTCGACTTGCCAAGCCAAGGTCATGGGCTATTTTTGAGTTCTATGAAAAAACTCCTGTTACCCCTGTTTGCTGTAGCTCTGGTCACTGCCTTCTCCGCAACGTCCCTTCATGCTGGAGACAGCGGATGTGGCGGTTGCAAAGGCGGCAAAGACAAAAAAGAAGAAACCAAAAAAGAAGCGCCAAAGAAAAGCTGATCGGCTTTTCCTTCTCTTCCAAAAGGCATCCCTTAACCGGGATGCCTTTTTTATTTCCACTTCCCAAGGAGGGGGGGCATCTTGCCGGAAGGTCTTCTCCCATATTTGTGTCAACCTTTTGCGCAAAGCTTAGTAAGAAGCTATGAAAAGTGGGCACGTCCGAGCTGGAAGACGGGAAGGCTGCGGGCGGGGCGTCCTTAAAGAAGTAGGTATTTCACCACCCGCAACCGAACGGCAACCCCGAGAGGGGCCGGGGCTCAAGCAACGCAGGGAGCCTTTCCGGCCCCAGCCCATCCCGGTTGCGGCGCAAAAGCCCCTTCCTATAGTGATTGCCTCTCCCCTGCTTTTTCCTTAGACCCATTCCAGGCATGAGATCTTTACTTACCCTATTGTGTTATCTCGCAGTATGCCAACCTTGCCTTCATGCCTCCCTTGCCTATGAGAGCGTCTATGCCTTTTCTGAACTAAAATCCGTTTCCTTCGAAAAACTGGTCCGCGGTGAAATCATCGGCACGCGAACCTCACTGGAGGGTTCTGAGTTGAGCCTTGGTGCCGAGTTCTTTTATGTGGTCCGGCTCCCACCCGACCTCGTCCTGCAAAAAATGAAGGCCCTCAACAGCCCTGATGGGGAGGAAAGCAAAACAGCCTCAGCTTCCACCTGCCACCCGATCCGGATACCGGCGGAGCTTCAGGATTTTGCAGGCTTGACTCTTGATCCCGGCTCCAAGGGCACCGAACGGTTCCTCAGACAACTCTATAAAAACGTCTCCGGCGGGACTGGTCTGAATCTCAGCAACCCTGAAAAGGAAAAGCTGGCTTCCGTCCTGAATCAAAACCCGGCATCCGATGCAGGAAGGAACCAGGCTGGACGGGCAGCAGAAGCCTTGAGGGAATTACTTAACCAACGTGCAAAAAACTTCCAAACATCCGGTCTAATGGGCTGCGCCCCCTACGAGAACTCTGGCCAACGTTTTGAGCACGGCCAGGAAACCCTGCGGGCCCTCAGATGCCGCCCCAGAGTACTTCAGGCTTTTTCGGAAATTCTGGATCCAGTTATGGCGGGAAGACAGCCCGCCGATGCCCCGGCCCCCCATTTCTATTGGGAAATGTCCGATGTCCAAAAGGAACAAACCATTGGCCTGGGCGCCTTTTTCTCCCAACCCTTCGATACCGGACAGCGTGCTGCCGAAGTCACCTATTACGTCAGCAGCCAGTACTATCTTTCTCTCACTCTTTATCAACTGATCCCAGTGGAAATCGAAGGTAAGCCTGGCACCTATGTCTACCGGGCCGATTTTGTCCTGACCCCCTCCGTCACCCGCATCAAAGGCATCGAACGAATCGCTGCGGAAAACATTCTCTTGGTGGAAATACGAAAATCAGTCCAATCGTTTGTTGATAGATGTAACGGCATGTGAAGACCTTTTGGGATCTCCCACTCTTGACAACAGGGTTTGTGCATCTCCCGGATTTCGTTTAGGCTTACTTTAGTGATCAAACCCGAACTTCTAGCCCCCGCCGGTTCCTGGGAATGCGCGCGCGCCGCCGTCTCCAACGGGGCTGATGCCATTTTCTTCGGGTTGCCCAAACTGAATGCCCGTATGCGGGCCGACAATTTCACGGAAGAAGACCTGCCGGAACTGATTCGTTACGTCCATGAACGCGGAGTCAAAGCCTACGTCACTCTCAACACTTTGGTCTTTACCTCAGAACTAATTGAAGCCGAACGCATGCTGATTCTGCTGCACCAGAACGGTGTCGATGCCGCGATTGTGCAGGATCTGGGACTTTGTGAACTGGCCCGCCGCGTGGTGCCGCACTTCCACATCCACGCTTCCACCCAGATGACCCTCACCTCCCCGGAAGGTCTCAGCTTCGCCCGCCAACTCGGCATCACCCGTGCCGTGCTGGCCCGGGAGCTCAGCCTGCGCGAACTGGAAAAATTCCAGAAGGAAAATATTCTACCGATTGAAGTCTTCGTCCACGGAGCCCTCTGCGTGGCCTACTCCGGACAATGTCTGACAAGTGAAGCCCTCGGCCAGCGCAGTGCCAACCGCGGCGAATGCGCCCAGGCCTGCCGCCTTCCCTACCAACTCTTGGTCGATGACGTCCTGAAGGATCTCGGCGATCGTCGCTACCTGTTGTCCCCTCAGGATCTGGCCGCCGTGGAGGAAATCCCGCGCCTGATCGAACTGGGCATTGAAAGCTTCAAGATCGAAGGTCGCCTAAAGTCCCCCGAATACGTGGCGGCGGTCTGTCAGGTCTACCGGAAAGCTATCGATGCCGGCTGGGACACGCTTCGGCAGAAAACGGCTTCCCCCCCCGGCCCCGAAGACACCTACAAACTTGAAATGACGTTCTCTCGGGGGCTTTACTCCGGCTGGTTCCATGGAGTTAACCATCAAAAGCTGGTTCATGCCCGTTACGGCAAAAAACGAGGCCCCTTCGTCGGCAGAATCCAGTCCGTTGGGAAGGATTATGTGGAAGTTCAGCCGGAAACCCCGCTCGCCCCGGGCGATGGAGTGGTTTTTGACACCGGAGGCGACACCAACCAGGAGCAAGGCGGACGTCTTTATCAAATCAAAGGAGACAAAATCTTTTTTGAACACCACAAGATTGACTTCAGCCGCCTGAAGGAAGGCGACCGCATCTGGAAGACCGATGATCCCAGGCTCGAGAAGGAATTGCAAAAAAGTTTCAAAACAGATGCCCCAGCGGCCACCCACGCCATCGATATCACAGTGGAAGGAAAAGCGGGAACTCCCCTGACACTCAAGGTCATCCTCGACCAGCATTCCTATACCATCGCGTCTTCTGTTTTCCTTGAAGAAGCGATCAAGCGCCCCCTCCATTCCGAAACACTCCGAGACCAACTGGGAAGACTGGGTGGTTCCCCTTTTCACCTGGGCAATGTGAAGAATTTTCTGGAAGGCGAGGTTATGCTCCCCGTCAGTGAATTGAACCGCCTGAGGCGCGAGTTGGTGACGCAGCTTTCCGCAGCAAAAAGTCCGACCGTGGACGCCCCCCAGGTAATCGAGCCCTGTTTGGCAAAACTTTTGTTGGAAGTTCAGAAATCCTTTGTAGAACCCAAGGGAAGAAACCTTGAATCACGCGCTACTCTCAGCGCGTTGTGCCGCAACATGGCCCAGTTGGAAACCGTCCTGGAGGCAGGACTTCAAAAGGTGTATGTGGACTTCGAGGATATACGACGCTACCGCGAAGCCGTTGAGTTGGTGCGACAGAGCAATAACACCTCGGTCTACCTTGCTACACCCCGTATCCAAAAAGCGGGAGAACAGGGTTTCTTTAAATTGATCGAGAATGCCGGGCCGGACGGGGTTTTGATCCGTAACCTGGGGGCCTTGAGTTATTTCCAGTCCAGCCCCCTGCGTAAAGTCGGTGATTTTTCACTTAACGTCGCCAATCCTCTCACAGCTTCGGTGCTGATGAAGGAACACTTGGAGTATCTGACCATTTCCTACGATCTCAATGTGGAGCAGGTGCTTTCCCTGCTCGGACAGGCACCGCCGGAGTGGTTTGAACTCACCCTGCACCAACACATGCCCATGTTCCACATGGAGCATTGTGTTTTTGCCGCATTTATGTCGGAAGGTACGGATCACACGAATTGCGGAAGACCCTGCGATCGGCACCAGATTAAACTACGGGACCGTGTCGGTGCGGAACATCCGGTCAAAGCCGATGTAGGCTGCCGCAACACGGTCTTTCATCAAAAGGCTCAGAGCGGCGCGGATTATTTTCAGGACTTTCGTAAGGCGAGCCTACGCCGCTTCCGGGTGGAATTTCTCAGCGAGGACATGGCAAAGGCCAGAACCATCCTGGAAACCTACCAGTTGCTAATGGATGGAAAAATTGAATCCAAAGAACTCATTACCCGGCTGCATGTGCAGAATCAGCTCGGCGTGACCAGTGGAACTCTTACGGTGCTGGGAGGCTGATACCTTTATTTTTTACCGGACTCAGCCGCTTTTTCCGCTTCTGCCCCGGCCATCTCTTTTTCTTTTTCAGCCTTCTGCTGGGCTTTACCTTTTTGGACTTTTGCTTTCACTTCCTTTTCCGAGACCTCCACTTTTTTTACCAGTTCTGACGTTTCAAGACCGGGTCGGAAAGCTTGGATGAACGCATTCTTTAAAACATTAGCCAAAGTTGTGAGGAGGGCCGTATCGGGATTTTTGATGGAGCCGGAAATGGGAATGACCGTGGCAAATTGGTCTTTGGGCTGGTTGGTAAAAATTTGCCAAACAGTCGAAACAATGGTTTCCCAGAAGCCTTCAAATGGATTCCCAAAATCACGTTTATCCACAATACCGACGTCTTTGAAAAAAGGTTTCAGATAACCGTCCAGTTGGCCGTTCTTGGCGTTGATCTCCGAATAGAGGGAGAAGTCCCCTTTGCTGAAATCGAAAGCGGCGTAATGGCGGGTGAAGTCATTGATTTTGGTCAGGTTGACTTGCTCCACCCTAATCTTGGCTTCAAAATCGGTGGGAGATGAAAAAATCTGGGCCCGCCCATTGAGACTTAATTTCCCAGTCTCAAAAACAGTGGAAGTGAGTTTAAAGTCCGTAGGCAACGGGTCGTTTTTTTTCGGTTTGTTGGTGATACCCAAGGCCTGCGCCTCCACGCGGGTGAGGCGCAGATCAATCGCCGGTTTCGCATTGGGTTCCCGATAGGTGATAGTTCCGTCGTGAACCGTCAGACGGTTGATGTCGAAGGGGAAAAGCTTTTTTCCCTGTTCCACCCATTCCTTTCCTCCGTCTTCAGGAGCTGAAGCCAATTCTCCTGTGACGCGCACGAAATTAATTTTGGGACTCTGCAACACCACTTCTCCCACCACTTTGCCTTCAAGCAAAGCATTCCACTCAATGGAGAGCTCCGTTTCAGGAATTTCAACAAAGGGTGTTTTGATACCAGACTTAACCTTCACCATCTCGAGCCCACGGATAACATACCCACCCCGCCAGAGAGCCACATCGATATCTGCAATCCTTGCGTCGTAGCCTTCGATTTTTTCAAGGGTGCGGTTGACGTAACTGAGTAAAATAGATGGCAGTGCCAGACGCAATGCGATCAGCAAACAAACAACAACGAAAATTCCAATAGCCCACTTTTTAGGCACACCTGACATCCTGGGTTTCAGGCTTTGTAGGAGGGACACCGGGTTCCCCGTTTACAATCAGGCCCGCTTGGCCTGAATCAAGACGACTATTCCCGCAACCAACAGAATAGCTCCCAGGATAGGAGGCAATGGAATGGTTTTGGTAGTTTCAGCAGTTGCCTGGATGGGCCCGAAATCAACCACCTTTTCACGTGATTTATAATTGATGCCCTGGTAGGCAAAAGACACAATGCCTAGAGCGATCAGGATGATGGCGATGACTGTTTTGGTATTCATAAATAACTTTCTACGGATGGCTGGCTGTATTGTTTGACCTTGCTTAAACGGGGCCGGCGAAAGCGAGTGCAGGGCTTAGACTGTCTTCCTTGCCGCCGGTAAATTGTTTTTTCCAGTTCACGTTGGAGGACCCGGCTTTCGCCTTGCGTGATTTCTTCACCAAGCAAGCTGCCTGGATAGGGGTTCCAGAGTCTGCATCAGGATCAGCATTAGGGTCAGGATCAGGATACGCTTTTATCGTGGCGTTCATCGTGTTCATACCAAACAAGATGCAAAGCCTATGCCACAAACTTTATCCCGTTCTAATTCATTGATAATCAGATTATTAGAGAAATTGGCACCAAGTTGTCTCTTTCGTGAAAAAGGCGAAATGCAATGCGCTTGATTCCATCAGCATGCAAATAGCGGCGGATTTTCGGAGATGGATCAATCCCTTCGAAATTGTTGCCAAATGACTTCGTCTTGTGAGCTTTTCGCTTCGCGATTGGCAAACGAACTTCGTTCTACTCAATGAGAGAAATTCGCTGTCGCGAAATGGGCGGAGATGGATTAATCCCTTCAGGATTGTTGCCAAATGACTTCGTCTTGTGAGCTTTTCGCTTCGCGATTGGCAAACGAACTTCGTTCTACTCAATGATAGAAATTCGCTGTCGCGAAATGGGCGGAGATGGATTCGAACCATCGAAGGCAAAGCCAGCAGATTTACAGTCTGCCCCGTTTGGCCACTCCGGAATCCGCCCGAAGGAAGGAAAAGCGTATGTTTTTCTTTTTCACTCGTCAATCCACTAAAGAAAAAAAGGTTGTTTTTAAAATAAACTTTCCATGCCAGGGACGTTTACAACATTTTGAGATATTTTTCGAAGTTTTTATCTTCCATTCTTACGGAAATCAACATAACTCTACCTGAGTATCCAACTCAACAAGGAGAATTCGTTTATGGCTGACGCAACACAAAAAGTTCCCGAAAATCTTCCCGGTAAATGGTATGTCGATGACAGTTGCACACCTTGCCATGTCTGCCTGGAAGAAGCCCCCCTGTTGCTCAAGTACAACGACGACGAAACTTACGTCTTTTTTTATAAACAGCCAGAAACTCCCGAAGAGGAAGATGCCGCCCAAAGGGCACTGGATATCTGCCCTACCGGATCCATCGGCAGCGATGGCTGATAACAAGAACCTCTAAACTGCAAAGGTCTGGGAAATCGCCCCAGGCTCTTACCGCACCGGATTGAGTGCTTTCGGATTCCGGTCAAAATTGCTTTAAAAACCTTTGGTCGTTCTCGTAAAAGAGACGGAGATCGGGGATTCCATGCAGCATCATCGCGATGCGTTCGACTCCCATGCCAAAGGCAAAACCCGTGTATTTTTCAGGATCGATGCCGGCATTGGTCAGAACGGCCGGATCCACCATGCCGCAACCGGCGATTTCCAGCCATTTTTTCCCGCGAACAGAATGGCCCTCACGGGCCATATCGATTTCAAAACTCGGCTCGGTAAACGGAAAAAAATGCGGTCGAAAACGAACAACGGTTTCAGCACCAAGCAATTCCTTGAAGAAAAATTCCATGGTTCCTTTGAGATCCCCGAGTGTCACGCTTTCATCCACGACCAAACCTTCAATCTGGTGGAAGAAGATGCCATGGGTCGCATCAATTTCATCCCGGCGGTAGCAACGGCCAGGAGCGATGATTTTGAACGGAGGCTTGGCCGACTCCATGATGCGGATCTGCACGGTCGAGGTTTGAGTGCGGAGCAGAAGCCTCCCGTATTTCGGATGCGGCGATAGTTTGGCGTAAAAGGTGTCCTGCTCATTGCGGGCGGGGTGATCCGCAGGCGTATTGAGCGCATCGAAATTATGATACTCCGTTTCGATTTCGGGACCATCGGCCAAGGCAAAACCCATGCGGCGGAAAGTCTGGACTATACGATCCAAGGTCTGGCTCACCACATGGGGACTGGCCGTGACAATTGGATAACCGGGCAGAGTGGGATCATCCGGCAGCTGGTTCCCGGAACTTTCAAAGGAAGCTTTTTTCTCCTCGTAGGCGGTATTGACGGCATTTTTGACCTCGTTGGCCAGCTTGCCCACGGTCGGGCGCTGCTCTTTGGGCAGATCTTTCATGCCTTCAAGGGCCAGCGGCAGAGAACCCTGTCGGCTTAAATATCGGATACGCCAGTCTTCCAATCCGGCGGGATCCTGCACCCCGGCGAGATCCTGTAAGGCTTGCTCTTTGATTTGATTCAGTTGATCGATCATACAATAAAAAACGCCGCAGCCCCTTCGTTGGGAGACGGCGGCGTTTTGTAAAAACGTGGAGCGTTCAGACTCTCGAGGCTTAAGCCTGAAGGGTCTTCATTACCTGCTGGAAAGCGGCAGGTTCGTTCACCGCCAGATCGGCCAGGATCTTACGATCAATCTCGATCTTGGCACCTTTAAGGGCCGCGATGAATCTGCTGTAAGTCATATCGTGCTCACGGACAGCCGCATTGATACGGGTGGTCCAGAGGTTACGGAAGTTACGCTTACGCACTTTGCGGTCGCGATAAGCCCAGACTTTGGCCTTCATCGTCGCGTCTTTGGCGTAACGGAAAAGTTTGCTACGGTTTCCGCGGAAGCCTCGTGCGGCGTCTACGACGCGTTTACGGCGTTCACGGGAGGCGGGGGCATTGGTTGCTCTTGGCATAAATGTATCTCAGTTGGGTTGTGGAAAAGCTGAAGAAAGTACCTGAGATTCAGGAAAAAGGCAAGCAGATCTTCATCCGCTTGGTGTCGGCATCCGATACCATTTCGCGCGAGGCCAAATGACGCTTCTGCTTACGGTTCTTGCTGGCGGCCAAGTGGCGGCGGCCCGCTTTGCTGCGTTTTAGTTTTCCGGAAGCTGTCAGCGTAAAGCGTTTGGATACAGCCTTTTTCGTCTTGGAAGTCGGTCCTTTTCTCATAAATCGTCTTTTCTAGTTACTCTTTTGTTTCATCCCCGGAATCCTGAGATTGGTCACCGTCTTCCGACGCGTCCACACCTTCATATTCAATCGAGTCATCCGTATATTTACGAACCCTCTTTTTAATGGGGAGTGGAGTTAACATCAAATTGATGTTTCTGCCAACTAATTTCGGCTCGGCGTCCGCCACCCCCACATGCTCAAGATCTTTCCGGATACGGATCACAACCTCCCGACCCAGATTCTGGTGCTGCATTTCACGGCCGCGGAACACCATCATGAGCTTGGCTTTCATGCCCCGGAACAGGAAATCCTCTGCATGCCGCATCTTGGTCATGTAGTCGTGCTCGTCAATGTTGATGTGAAATTTGAGTTCCTTGACCTTGGCCGCATTGTTGGCCTTGCGGGCCTCCTTGTCTTTCTTGGACATTTCGTAGCGGAACTTCCCGTAATCCAGGATCTTACAAACAGGGGGGCGGGCCTTGGGGCTGATCTCCACCAAATCCAATCCAGCACGGCGGGCGTGGGCCAGGGCATCGTTGACCGAGATAACGCCGAGGGATTGACCGTCGGGACCTATGACAAGCATTTCGCGGGCTCTGATGCGGTTGTTTACACGTAACTGTTGGAATTGAATAGTCGTCTCCTGTTGGGTTTATCGAATTAAAAACGGGCACACAGCAGCAGTGCGGCGGGAAGAAATGCTGACTGGCCGGGGGAAGGAATCATTTAGGCCATCGAAAGAGGGAAAGCCGGGCTGCTGAGGCAGACGGCGGAAAGAACTCCGGTGCTTGAGGAAAGCGACATGCCACTAATACAAAGAGAATTTCCGCGAACAGGCAAGAGTAATTTATGGCCGGGTTACGCAGGATTTTCTTTTGCCGGACGCTCCAGGCCGGATTAGGCTGCACTCATGGAACTTTGTTTGGCCGGTTACGGAATCATCGGGAAAGCCTGGCACAGCCATTATTTGGCGGATGGATATGAGCTGAGGACTTGGAATCGCAGCCCAAAAGCCGTTCCGGGTTTCGTAGCAGATCTGGCCCGGGCCGCAGAGGGTGCCGACGTCATTCATATCGTGGTGTCCGACCCTCCCGCCGTCGCAAAGGTTCTGGAAGAAATCATCCCAGTCCTTGGCCCGGAATCCTTGATCATCCAATCCAGCACCATTTCCCCTTCCTGGGCCTCTCTTTTCCAATCCAAAGTCGAAGCGAAAGGGGCTTCCTATGTTGAGGCGCCCTTTACCGGGAGTAAAATTGCCGCAGAAAACCGCCAGAATGTGTTCTATCTAGGGGGGAGGCCTGATGCCGTACAACGCGCGCAACGTGTCCTTAAAGGCCTGAGCAAAATCATCAGTCATGTCGGCAGCGTCGAGCAGGCCAGTGCTTTGAAACTTGCGATGAATCTACAGATCGCCTCCATCGCCCAGGCTCTGTCGGAAAGCCTTAGTCTTGCCCGCAGCTATGGCATTCCCGATATCCTCTATTTCGAACTCCTGGAAAACAATGTTAGCCGATCCGGACTAAGCGATCTGAAAAAGCCAAAGCTTCTGGCCTCCGACTATTCTCCGCAATTTTCCATCAAACACATGCACAAAGACCTCAATCTGGCGCTGGAATCAGCTCTCTCCACCTCTCTGCCCCTGCCTCTGACCCAGGCCACCCGTGCGATTTATCAGCAGGGTCTGGAACAGGGCCTGGGCGATCAGGATTTCACCGCCCTGATCGAACTTCTCAAGCCAGAGGGAAAAAAGTGACATGAATTTGCCTTATTTGAATAAAAAGGGTTTTGCACAGAAAAAGTTTCCTGTAGGGTGAAACTTGTGAAGTGTTTGAATTTGCCTCTCTTTAAGTATTTATTTCTTTGTGGACTGTTTTTGACAAGTCTGGTCTCCCCCCTCGTAGGACAGGAGAACGCCCAGAATCTCCTGGACAAGGCTGCGGAGGCTATTAATAACGGCAATTTCGAGGAATCCTCCAAAATTCTTCAGGATTTGATCGCCAAATTCCCCACGGACAGGCAAGCACCCAACGCCCGATATCTCCTTGGCATTTCCCAGTACAGCCTGGGAAATTACGCCGAAGCGGTCAAAAACCTGACCGACTCAAAGGACTTCCTCAAAGATACCCAACCCATTGCGGCCTTCCATCTGGGAGCTTCGCACTTTTTCATGGGAAACGCCGATGCCGCCATCACCGCCCTGCAGAGCGCTTCCAAGTCTGATAACAAAGAAATAGCGCCATTCTCCCTCCTCTACCTTGCCAAGGCCCAGATGGATCGCGGGAGCAAACTTCAGGCCACGGATAAAACCAAAGCAAACGCCGCCTTCGAAGCCGGGCTGGTCTCTATCAACGAACTAATTACCAAATACCCCCAGGACGACAATCTCATCGATGCCTACATGACCAAAGCCAGCATCAATGCGATTGCCGGCAAGTTCGATGCCGCCGTCGCCGCCATCGATGAACTCAAAAGCAAACCGGGTGGATCACAGATGGCAGAGGATGCCGATTATCTCCTCGGCTACGTCTTCTCGCAACAAGCCCAGGATCTGCAGTCCGAATTCAAACCCGAAGAAGCAGCCCAGGCCATACAAAAGGCCCGTGAAACCTACAATCGCCTCCAGAAAAGCGACAATCTCCTGGTGGCCAACGACGCAGCCTACCAACTGGCCAATCTTTCCTTTGCCGACAGAAAATACGAGCAGGCCCTCACCGAGTTCCGCAGCCTGCGAAGCAAGGATGAAATCATCGAATCCCAGAAATCACGCATCAAGGATCTGCGGGGCAAACTTTCCAAGGCCAGTGGCAACAAGGAACAATTGGCCAATTTTCAACGTCTGCTCCAGCGGGAAGAATCCAAGCTCAAATCCGTCAAAGACAATAATGACACCGCTCTGGATGCACTTATTCGGACAGCTGACTGCTACCGCCAACTCCGGAAATACGACGAAGCCCGCACGGTCTACCGCCAGGCCCTCAAATTCGCTGAGGGAAACAAAGCCAAGGAAATCAATCTCCAGATCATCGTGACCCAGGCACTGCAGGGTCTGGGAGGCAAGGCGGACAAAGGGTTTGAAGAATTCAAGGTCAAATATCCCAACGACCCCATGGCGGAAGGCGTTCCCTACTTCATCGCCGACGCCCTGATCAAACAGGAACGATTTGATGAAGCCCAAACCAAGCTGCAGGACATAATCAAAAACAAACCCAACAGCCGCTTTGCCGCACTCTCCGTGCAGGCATTGGCACGCTCCTACCTGGGCCAGAAAAAACCGGCGGAAGCCCTTAAACTGATCGAGGATTTTGCCGCCAAAGTCAAAAGTGGAAATTACAAACTTCCCCCCGATGTTCTGGATGACGCGGAATATTTCCGTGGCGCCATTCTGTTTCAGGTCGATAAAAAAGAAGAGGCAATCAAAGTGCTACAGGATCTGGCCGCCAATTCCAAAAACGCAGCCATCAAACAGAACGCCGCCTACGAAGCGGCAAAAATGCTCAACATCATGGGCAAAGCCGAGGAAACGGTCACAGCCATGCGGGCATTCATCACCAACTTTCCCGACTCACCAAACGCGGAAAAAGCCCTTGTCACCATTGCCAATACCTACGAAAAACTTTCCAAAAGAGAGGAAGCCCTCGAAACCTACCGGGATATCATCTCCAAAACGGAAGATCCAACCGTCAAGATTTTCTCCCTTGAAAAAAGTTGGCGCATCCATCTGGCGGCAGATCAGTACGATGCCATGGTGAAAATTCAGGATGAACTCATCACGGCTTTCCCCAGTTCCCCCCGCTCCCTCGTGGCTTTGTCGGAGAGGGCCAGATATCTGGAAAAGGCCAAAAAAACAGAGGAAGCCAACGCCATCTACCAACAGATGATAGATAGCTTTGAGAAGCTGACCCCGCTGGAAAAGAAGGAGAGCTACGGAAAGACACTGGGAGCTTACGTGGTTCGGGTTTTGCAGCGGAGGGCGGATAACGATTATAAGGCCGCCGTCAAAATAGGTAATCCCGCCTTAGTGGACGAAACACAAAAAGCCAAATGGAAAGAACTGATACAGTCTTCCAACCAGACTCTCGATAAAGCCATCCAGGATTTTCCGGGAAGTGATATTTTTGGAACCGTGCTGAGAAACAAAGTCGATGTCATGCTCCTCATGCTCGGAAATAAACTGATGGATCAGGAAGCCGCCTTCACCTATCTGAGCCAGTTGGCTGGAACCATCAACGAGGACAAGACCAAGGCCCAGGTTCTGATTGCCCGTGCAAGTCTGGCTTATCAATTGGGACAGATTTCGGTGGCTACCCGCTTTTACAAGGATGCCTTCAGCCAGATACAAGATCCCCAGGCCGTTCCCTGGCAGGAATATGAACGCTACGGTTCCATCCTTCTGGAGGAAAAACAGTGGGATGAAGCCCTCAACCAGTTCCAGAAATTAAGGGATAACTTCGCCAAGCCGGATGCCGCGCAGGAAGCAGCCATTTACGGACTTGCCACCGCCTCTTTGGGCAAAAAAGACAACGCCAAAGCCCAACAGTTCTTTGCGGAATTAAAGGCGAAGTACCCCAAATCCGGAAAACTCATGGAAGCCGAGTTTTCCCAGGCCATCCTCAATCTTGAGTCGGGCAAATATGACGATGGCTTCACTGTGCTCAAAAAGGTCATGACCAGCGACGGTGTCAGCAATCAAACCAGAGCACGTGCGCTCATCGAGTTTGCCAAAGCACTGGAAACAATCCGAGACAAAGGCCTGACCACCAAGGAAACCAACCAGGGCGAAGGCAAACCAGCCCTTGATATCAACGACCTGATTGAAGGCTATTATCTGAAAGTGGTTCTACTCTTTACCACCGAAAGAGATGCCTGCGCCGAAGCGCTTTTCCGACTGGTTGCCCTCAAAACCAAACAGGCTAAAGATCAGAAGGATCCGGTGATCAAACAAAAGAACACAGATGATGCCCGGAAACACGCCACAGATCTTTCCACAAAATATCCGGCTTCGGATTGGGCGGATAAAGTTCAGACGTTGTTGAAATAGTCGGCCTGGCTGCGCTATTTCCCTTCGTCTTCCAGACGTAGTATTCGATCCCTGCCCATGTTTTTGCCCCTGAAATTGACCTTCAGTCAAACAGCTGACAGCCATTCGCGTGACAATCTCAGACCATTCTCCTAAATTGACCAACCTATACCTATGGAAAAGGCTTCAGCTCCCCAGCGCTCCACACCGATCCTTGCCATCCTGAAGCAGACCTATCCTGATGCCCACTGTGAACTCAAATTCACCAATCCTCTGGAGCTTCTCATCGCCACTATTCTCTCCGCCCAGTGCACCGATGTCCGTGTCAACCTTGTCACCCCTGCCCTCTTCCGGCGATTTTCCTTGGCTGCCGATTACGCGACTGCAGATCTTGCGGAAATCGAGATCTTGATCCATAGCACCGGCTTTTATCACAACAAAGCCAAAAACATCCGGGAATGCTGCCGTCAACTGGTCGAAAAACATCATGGTGAAGTGCCCATGTCCATGGAGGACTTGCATGCCCTGCCTGGCGTGGGCAGAAAAACAGCCAATGTCGTTCTCGGCAATGCCTTCGGACTTAATGAGGGGGTGGTCGTCGACACGCATGTGGGTCGGCTCTCCATACGCCTGGGGCTGACGCGGCACAAGGATCCGGTCAAAATTGAAAAAGCTCTCAGCAAACTCTTTCCCCGCCCCGACTGGGCCATGCTTTCCCATCTACTTATCTGGCACGGCCGCCGCCGTTGCAAAGCCAGAAACCCGGATTGCCAGCACTGCGAATTGAAAAGCCTCTGCCCTTCCTCCCGGAAGTTCATTAAAGAGTAAATCCTGACAATCAAACAACGCTTTAGCCTGAACCCGTAGAAACTATCTGTTACCTGTGCGCGGGGTGCGCGGGGTCAGTCATCGGCTCTTGACAGCTTTGTAAGATGAAAGACTTTCTCCTTCAGGTTCTTGTTCCTTTTGATCCGTGCTTCCATCCTTTTGACAATCTGCAAAATGCTCCCTCCATCCCGGTATCCCCGCTCTCTGGCCAGGTCAACGGGTCGCTCCCCAAGTAAACGTACACGCGCCCAAACGCGGACTCTTTCGTCCTCCTCTTTTTCAAGCAGGGGTTGAAGTCTTTGGTGTCTGCCTTGTTTTTCCAGCTTTTTGATCTCCTTGGCTCCAACTTCCCTGCCTTTACCGGAAAGTAGTCTCTTCACTTTGGCCAACAGTGCATCCTCTCCCGCCACCAGCCCCATGCTGAGTTGGATTTTCCAATCAAAAGCATCCCGCGCGCCCAGTTCTGTTTTAATGGCCTTCCGGTATCTCTGCTGCGCCAGCCGCTGGCTTCGCCCCCATTCACCTAACCATGAAGTATCAAGCCCTTGGATGGACGCAGCTGCCAAGCCCGCATAAACCCTGTGACTCGACCATCGAAACGCCTCCAACTCCTGCAGACCGCCATGATAAGAAACTTCCTTGAGTTTGCGGCTCCGGACTGGATTTAGATGAACGTAAAGCAACAGGCATTTCCCATAGGTGGATGAATCGATGATTTCGGCACGATATCGCCCATGAAAAAGGTGTCCGCTACGCAGGCGTCTTCGGTTGAAACGAACGGTAAAGGTGGTCTGCAGCCAGGCCATGAAGCGGGAAAGATTGGCTAGAGGGGTTTCGACAACCAGATGAAAATGGTTGGGCATCAGGCAATAGGCCCGTAGTTTCACTTCAAACTGCTGCAGCCCGGTCTCCAACGTTTTCAAAAACAGTTCACAATCAGCTTTCCCATAAAATATCCTGACCCTCTCGTTGCCTCGGGCCGTGACGTGATATACTGCTCCTGGAAATTCAACCCGCACTTTTCTTGCCATTCGACTATCCTGGCTCTTCTTGCCAATACGTCAAGAATCGACGACTGACCCCGTAAAACTGACCCTCGTGAAAACTAACGGATTTCCAAAGGCCCGGATTTTATCCCTACTATCTTGTCTTTCACGGAGCGATCTTTCACCCATTTGGCGATCTGATGAATGAAGCCATTTTTTTATAACCCGGTCTCTTCACCATGGCAACGCGGCCTTTCTGTGGTGTTTTCTTGGAGCATTGGCGCGGCAGTGCCCACATTCGCGGCCATTCCAGATACACCTTTGTTGACTCCATGAGCCGCTTTTGCTTTTCTCACATCGCTTCTTTATGAGTATCGCACTGATCTTTTCCGGCCAGGGAGCCCAGCACGTCGGCATGGGTAAGGATATGGCCGAGGCTTATCCCTCCGTCCGCCAGCTCTATGACGAGGCAGACGACCTTCTCCAAAATGGATTCAGTTCGGTCTGCTTTGATGGCCCAGAAGAAAAACTCACCGATACGAGCTATTGCCAGCCCGCCCTCTTTGTCCATGGACTAGCTCTCCACTCCATTCTAAAACTGGAAAAACCGGACTTCCATGCCTCCGCCACCGCCGGACTTTCCCTCGGCGAATTCACGGCCCAAACCGCTGCCGGAACCTTCACGTTCGCGGATGGCCTCAAGCTCGTGGCCGAACGCGGACGTTTGATGCAGGAAGCCTGTCAAAAATCGGAAGGCGGTATGCTGACGTTGATCGGTGCTACGAGTCAACAAGCTGTTGAACTCGCGGAAAAGTCCGGACTGGAAGTCGCCAACTACAATTGCCCGGGCCAGATCGTGCTTTCAGGACCCAAAGCCCTTATTCCCACCGCAGTGGAAATCGGCAAAGGCATGGGCCTCAAGAGAACCATCCCCCTGAACGTCGCAGGAGCCTATCACTCCAAACTGATGAAGCCCGCCCAAGATCAGCTGGCTCCGCAAATTCTTTCCGCCACCCTTGCGATGCCTTCCGTTCCTGTCTACAGCAATGTCACAGGCCGGACTTGCTCCAACGAAGTTGAAATCCGCCAGAACCTGATCGCCCAGGTGACCAGTTCTGTGCGCTGGGAACAATGCATCACCGCGATGATTGCCTCAGGCACCACCTGCTTTCTCGAACTCGGCCC
This sequence comes from Methylacidiphilales bacterium, assembly GCA_038250235.1. Classification (GTDB taxonomy): domain Bacteria; phylum Verrucomicrobiota; class Verrucomicrobiia; order Methylacidiphilales; family JAAUTS01; genus JAAUTS01. The sequence continues at coordinate 19,093 of JBBSCO010000025.1, forward strand.
GGGTAAAATCCTGGCTGGTATGTGCAAACGCATCAACAAAGACATCCCCTGCCTCAGTGCAGGCAACCTCGAAGAACTGAAAGGAATCCTCCATGAAATTAACTGATCAGGTCGCCATCGTCACCGGGGCCAGTCGCGGCATCGGAAAAGCAGTCGCCCTTGCTCTGGCCAAAGAAGGATGTCACATCGCGGGTATCGGACGCAGTCCGGAATCCGCCAATGCTGTCGCGGAGGAAATCAGGGCTCTCGGCGTCAACTACAGCGGCTACGGGGTCGATGTCTCCCAATCCGCGGCTGTTAACGCCTGCGTCGAGCAGGTGCACAAGGAATTCGGAAGAATCGATATCCTGATCAACAACGCCGGCATTACCAAAGACACCCTTTTGATCCGGATGAGCGATGAGGATTGGAATTCCGTTCTACAGACCAATCTGACCGGGGCGTTCAATTGGGCCCGGGCCACAGGAAAAATCATGATGAAGGCCCGCCAGGGACGTATTATCAATGTAGGCTCGGTTATCGGCCTCCACGGTAATGCAGGTCAGGCCAATTACGCCGCGGCCAAGGCCGGCTTGATCGGGCTGACCAAATCGGTCGCCAAAGAGCTGGCCTCACGCAACATCACCTGCAATGTAATTTGCCCAGGCTTCATCCAGACCGACATGACCGATGGGTTGCCGGAAGAACTTAAAACAAAGCTTTTAGAGACTATACCGTTAAAGCGTTTCGGTCAGGGCGAAGACATTGCTAATATGGCTGTATTCCTGAGCTCAAGCTCAGGTTCCTATATTACAGGTCAAGCCTTGACCGTTGACGGAGGGCTTTTCATCTAAGCCACTAAAGCTTTTTTAAAAAATTTTGTTGCCAAAGAACAAACAGTGACCATAAATCCACAAGCTGGAACGACAGAATAACCTTTATTTACTAGGAGTACAGATCAGATGGCCGAAAAATCAATCGAAGACAAAGTTAAGGATATCATTGTAGAACAATTGAGTGTGAACCCTGAACAGGTCACCACTGAAGCCAAGTTCATCGAAGACCTCGGTGCTGACTCCCTCGACGTTGTCGAACTGGTCATGGCTTTTGAAGAACAGTTCGGTGTGGAAGTCCCCGACGAAGACGCTGAGAAGCTGATGAGCGTCGGTGATGTCATCAAATACATCGAAGAAAAACAGGACAAATAGTCCCCCCGGATTTTCGTGAACAAGGGCACCCTGCCTAAGAAGGGTGCCCTTGTTTTTTTTCCAAAATCCCCTTTACTCTTTTTTCATGAGCTATCGCAGAGTCGTTATCACAGGCATGGGTGCCCTTACTCCCGTGGGAAATGGCATACCCGCCATGTGGGAAGCCCTGAGCGCAGGCAAAAGTGGCATAGGACTTATTGATAGCTTCGACACCGAAGGCTATGACTCAAAGATTGGCGGCCAGGTAAGAGATTTTGAGCCGGCACTCCATTATAAAAATCCCAAAGACGCACGCCGCTGCGACCGCTATACCCAATTCGCCATCGCCGCAACCAAAGAAGCCTGGACTGACTCCGGGCTGGAAGCCTCCGGACTCAACCCCGAACGTTGTGGCGTTCTCGTCGGCTCTGGAATCGGGGGACTGAAAACGCTGGAAGACCAACACAGCATCCTAAGGGAACGCGGACCAAAAAGGGTGTCCCCCTTCATGATCCCCATGATGATCAGCAACATCGCCTCCGGACTGATTGCCATCGAATATAATTTTCAAGGTCAAAACTTTGCCATCGTCACCGCCTGCGCCACCGCCTCCCATTCCATCGGGGAGGCCTTCAAACTGATCCGGCAGGACGAGGCCGATGTCATCATCGCGGGCGGCAGCGAGGCCGCCCTTTGCCCTCTGGGCCTCAGCGGCTTTGGTGCCATGCGGGCGCTCAGCACGCGGAATGACGCGCCAGAGAAGGCCTCACGTCCCTTTGACAAAGACCGCGACGGTTTCGTATTGAGCGAAGGTGCCGGCATCGTGATCATGGAAGATCTCGAACACGCCCAAAAGCGCGGTGCCAAGATTTACGCGGAAATTGTCGGCTATGGAGCAACCTGCGACGCCTACCACATGACTTCGCCTTCCGAAAACGGGATTGGGGCAGCCCGGGCCATGAAACAGGCACTGAAAGTGGCTGGCATGAATCCGGAAGAAATCAATTATGTCAACGCCCACGGAACATCTACCGAACAGGGCGACATCTGCGAGACGGAAGCGATCAAGACCGTTTTTGGGAACAACGCGGGAAACATCTGGGTGAGCTCGAGCAAATCCATGACCGGCCACCTCTTGGGAGCTGCCGGTTCAGTCGAATTGGCGATCTGCACCAAAGCCATCGAAACCGGGATCGTCCCTCCCACCATCAACCTGGATAATCCCGATCCCCGTTGCGACCTGGACTACGTCCCCAACACCGCCCGCCAGGGTAAAATCAGCTCTGTCATGAACAATTCTTTCGGTTTCGGCGGACATAATGCTTGCATCATCGCCCGGAAATTCGTTTAATTCTCGTCCTTTATGAAAACAGACATTCATCCCAAGCTCCACCCGGTCGTGTTCGTGGATGCCGCGAGCGGTGTGCGCTACGTCACCCGTTCCACCAAGACTTCCGACGAAACCGAGAACGTTGACGGTAAAGAGCATTACGTCCTGGCTTTGGGTATCAGTGCCGCATCCCATCCTTTCTTCACCGGTCAAAAAACCTTCGTGGACACCGCCGGTCGCGTGGACAAGTTCAAGAAACGTTTCGGCAGCGTCAAAGCTTCTGAAACCATCGGAAACAAGGTTACCAAGAAAAAGTAGCTTTTTTCAGTCCAACTTTGATCATGGCCGGAGTGCATTTGCATTCCGGCCATTTTCTTTGCCCGGATCCTGATGTACATAAAACGTATTTTTAACGAAAACACGCCAAGACACAAAGACGCTAGAAAACCGAAGGCCCGATTTCCTACGCCTGCAAAAAACTTGCGCCTTCGCGACTTAAACTCTTAACGTTAAAATCGGTAAACTCCCTTGAACCTTGCCCCCCATATCGTACGTTTTCAAAAACGCTTCGCCGAACTGGAAGATATCATCGCTTCCCCGGATCTATACGCCAATCCCACCAAGGCCCAGGCTCTTCTCAAAGAACATTCCCAGATCAAGCTGGCACTGAGCGAACACAGTAACCTTGAAAACCTGGAGAAATCCCTGGTCGAGAACAGAGAACTGGCGTCCTCCCAGACCGATCCCGAACTTTCGGAAATGGCCAAAGAAGAACTTCCTGAGCTGGAAAAACAGGTCGCGCAGGCACGCCGCAATATCCTTGGCTCCATCCTTCCTCCGGACGACAACGAGCAGCGCAATGTTATAGTCGAAATCCGGGCCGGAACAGGCGGTGATGAGGCAGGGATCTTCGCCGCTGATCTCTTCCGCATGTACAGCCGTTACAGCGAGCGAAACGGGCTGAAGATCGATGTGATGGACTCTAACCCCTCCACGATGGGAGGCCTGAAAGAAATCATCTTCAATGCCACGGGCGAGGATGTTTATAAAAAACTCCAGTTTGAGAGCGGCGTGCACCGTGTCCAGCGCGTCCCGGCCACCGAAAGCCAGGGCCGTATCCACACCTCGACCGCCACCGTCGCCGTGCTTCCTGAAGCGAAAGAGGTTGATATTGTCATCAAGCCTGATGAACTCCGCATTGAGGTCTGCCGTGCCGGTGGCCCCGGAGGCCAGGGAGTCAACACCACGGACTCTGCCGTCCAGATCCTGCACATCCCCAGCGGCCTGATTGTTCGCTGCCAGGACGGCCGCTCCCAGATCAAAAATCGTGAGAAGGCCCTGAATATTCTTCGAACCCGGCTCCTTGAACGAAAGCAAAAGGAGGAGGCGGACAAATATGCCGCCTTCCGGAAAAAGCAGGTGGGCAGCGGAGACCGGAACGAAAAAATCCGCACCTACAACTATCCCCAGAACCGCATCACCGATCACCGGATCAATTTCACCCTCTACAATTTGACAACCTTCATGGATGGCGACATCCAGGAGCTGTTGACCGAACTGCAGGTGGCTGATGTCGAACTGCGGTTGGCCGAAATGGAAGCGTCCCACCAGGCTTGATGGGCGCGGCGTAATCCTGAGCGCAAACGAAGGACCCACAGGCTGGACAAAGAGATGAAGACTTGTCGGCTGATAGGGATTATGTAAAAACAGTCTATCTATGGAATCTGCGTCTGTTGTAGCCGTCGTCTTCCTCTTCCGCTGAAGGCTACGGCTGGGCAGGCCGAACCTCGGTCTCCCCGGCCTCCCTACTCCGAGACTCGGAGGTCGCAACTACAGCCCAGATTCCCTGTTAAAACCGAGGTTTCCAAACCTCGGTTCCCATCCCAGCGACTCGGAGGTCGCGGCTAAGGGTGGGCAGCCGATCCATTTACCTCTTGAAACTTGAAAGCATAAACTTAAAACTCGTCCCCACGTGACCCTGCTCGACATCATCAATCGCACCGCAGATTTTTTCCAAAAAAAAGGTCTGGAATCCCCCCGCCTTCAGATTGAGCTGCTATTGGCCCATGTATTAAAGCTTCCCCGCATGCAGCTGTATCTGCAATTCGAACGTGAATTGCAGGAAAGCGAAGCGGAACAGTTGCGCCCCCTGGTCAAACGCCGCGCCGATCGTGAGCCCATGCAATACATTCTGGGCCAGGTAAGCTTCGATGGACTCAAGCTCCATTGTGCCCCCGGGGTTCTCATTCCCCGCCCGGAAACAGAGTTGCTGGTCGATCTGATCAAAAAAGACCTTCAGGGCAAACCACCCGCAACCCTGGCAGATGTCGGCACCGGGACTGGGGCCATCGCCCTCTCGCTGGCCAAAGCATTGCCAGACTGGAAAGTCTTGGCGATCGAACCCATGGCTGAAGCTGCGGTTCTTTTCCAAAAAAATCTCCTCAACAGCGGGCTGACCAATGTCACCTATGTGAACACCAGCCTGCTGGAAGGGATCAACGAAACCGTAGAGGTTGTCGTGGCCAACCTGCCCTATCTCACCAGCGGGGAAATGCAAAATCTTCAACCCGAATTAAAGTTTGAACCCACCACGGCATTGGACGGAGGTCCGGACGGGCTTGATCTGATCCGCCCCCTCATCGACCAACTACCGGAAAACGTCGGACAAGTTTACCTGGAACTGGGCATTGCCCAGGCCGCCGAGGTCAAACAACTGCTCGGCGCCAAAGGTTTCAAAACCATCAGCTCGCATAAGGATCTCCTGGATCACGAACGTTTTGTTATTGCCACGAGGAGTTGAGTTTTCCCTCTTTAGGTCATCCTGAATCCGTCAGGGAAATTTTTAAACCCCGGTCACGATACCCTTCGACCCGGAGGTCGCGGCTACATCCCAGATTTTCCGTTATAGCCGAAGTCTCCGAGCCTCGGTTCCCAACCCCCGCAACGTGGCTCCAGAACAAAGCTTTGTTTTCTTCCCCAATTCCTGTTGAATACTGCCATGCGACTCGCCATTTACCCGGGAAGTTTTGATCCCGTCACCAACGGCCATCTTGACGTGGCCGAAAGAGCCCTCCGTCTTTTTGATGAAGTGATCATTGCCGTTGCCTTAAACGAGGCCAAGCATCCGCTCTTCAGCATGGAAGAGCGTGTCGCGCTGGTCGAATCTTCAATCAAAAGTATCCAGGGATATGAGCGGCTTAAAGTCACCTACTTCGACAGCCTCCTGGTCAACTATGCCCATGAGTTGAAAGCCTCCGCCATCATCCGCGGACTCCGGGCCGTTTCGGATTTTGAGTTTGAATTCCAGCTGGCCCTTATGAACCGAAAGCTGAATTCCGAAATCGAAACCATTTTCCTTATGCCCAAAGATAACTATACTTATCTCAGTTCGCGGATCATCAAGGAAGTCGCACGCCTGGGTGGCTCGATCGAAGGTTTTGTTCCCGACTCAGTCCAGCAAGCCCTGGCAATAAAACTCAAGACATGAACATTTTGGCCACTGATTTCAGGGAGGATGAAGATCTGGTGCTCAACGGCACACTGGATCCGTCATCCTATGATCTGGATTGTGCCCAGGGAGAAAAATGGCTGGGCATTGACTACAATCTGCGGGCGGCACGACTTGGAGAAGAATGCCTCGTGACAGGCACACTGACCGCAAAACTGAAGGTCATTTGCGCCCGTTGTGCGGAACCCTTGCCTTATCAGATACAAGTGCCTGACTTTCAACACACTATACAAATCAAAAACGAGGAGCCAATCAACTTGACGCCTTTGATCCGCGAAGATATTCTGCTCAGCTTTCCAATGGCTGCCAGCTGTCAACTTGAGGCTGGTAACAAGTGTGCCAATAGCGGGGTTGTTCTTAAAATAGACGACCACGGGTTCGCCGACAAACGGCGGGACGACATATGGGGGCCTTTGGAGAAACTAAAAAAGAAAGAAGATCATGGGAACGCCTAAAAGAAAAACATCGAAGATGCGCCTGCGCACACGCAAAGCCTCGCATCGCAAAAAACCTTTACAACTCCGCACCGACAAGACCACCAAGTCCAGTCACCGAGCCCACTGTGTCGACCCCAAAACAGGCACCTACCGTGGTCGCCAGGTTCTGACGGTCTCGGCAGAAGATTGAACCGCTTTTTCACAAAGTGTGAAAAAGAATGATCCCGCTCCTGCGGGATTGGTTTTTTTCAGGGACTTTTACAATTCTCCTTCCACCGGATCTGAATGAAAATTGCTCTTGATGCAATGGGAGGCGATTTTGCACCGGTCAATCCGGTGGCAGCCGCCGTTCAGGCCCTGAAAAAACTTCCCGCCATCGAGCGGTTGATTCTGGTCGGAGACGAAGACATTCTCCGTGCGGAATTGGCCAAACACGGGGAGGAACCCTCTGAGCGTCTCCATCTTTTCCACACCACCCAGGTCATTGAAATGACCGACGGTGCAGTAGAGGCGGTCCGGCGTAAAAAAGACAGTTCCCTCAACCGCGCCATCGACCTTCTCAAAGAAGGTGCCGTCGATGCCGCTGTATCCGCCGGACACACCGGGGCTCTTGTTGCCTCCTCGACCATCAAACTCCGAAATCTTAAGGGTGTGGATCGCGCCGGTATTGCCACACTCATGCCCACTCGGGCGGGCAAATTTCTTCTGCTCGACGCCGGTGCCAACGTCGATGCCAAACCGGAACATCTCCTCTGCTATGGCATCATGGGATCGGTTTATTGCCAGAATATCCTGAAAATCGCCAATCCCAAGGTCGGCCTGCTTTGCAACGGGACTGAAGAAGTCAAAGGCAACGAACTGACCAAAGAAGCCTTTAAACTCCTGAAAGCCGCCCCGATCCATTTCATCGGTAATGTCGAAGGTCATGGTCTTTTTGAAGGCGCGGCCGATGTAGTCGTCTGTGACGGCTTTATCGGGAACATTGTGCTGAAAACGGCCGAGAGCCTGGCCAAAGCCACCTTCAAGTGGCTGAAGGAAGAAATCACCAGCAATCCCATCCGGATGGCCGGAGCCATGCTGGCCCAGGGTGCATTTAGAAGCATCAAAGCCAAGACCAACGCTGATGAATACGGCGGGGCCCTTATCCTGGGCGTCAACGGCATCTGTGTGAAAGCCCACGGCTCTTCTTCCACCCTGGCCCTCTACAATTCCTTGCGCGTTGCCAGTGAAGCCGTTGAAACTCAGATCAATCCACATATCGTGGACGCCCTTTCCATCAAATAAATTGAGCAGGGAAAAGTATCGGTTTACAAAAACCGGATTTCTCCCAGAATGGTTTTTTCGTTCAACCCATTATCCTTTAACACCGACCATGAAAATCATCGCTACCGGGCGTTATCTGCCGGAAAAAGTCCTGAGCAACGCAGATCTCGAAAAAATAGTCGATACGACCGATGAATGGATTTTTACACGCACAGGCATACGGGAACGCCGTATCGCGGCCGTCCACGAAACCAGCTCCTACATGGGTGCCGAAGCCTCCAGGCAGGCCCTGGCCAAAGCCGGACTCAACGCCACTGATATTGATCTGATCATAGTGGCCACGGTCACCCCTGACGCCACGTTTCCCTCCACCGCCTGTTACATCCAGAATCATCTGGGGGCAACCAAAGCTGCGGCCTTCGATCTTCAAGCCGCCTGTTCGGGTTTTCTTTATGGTCTGGTGGTGGCTGACCAGTTCCTTCGTTCCGGCATGTATAAAAACATCCTCGTGGTCGGTTCCGAAAAGCTTTCGTCCATCATCGACTGGACCGATCGCAGCACCTGCGTGCTTTTTGGTGACGGTGCCGGTGCGGCTATTGTCAACTCCAACGGAACTAAATCCCAGCTCCTCTCCTGCGATCTGGGCTCCAACGGTTCGCTCCACGAAATTCTTTACCTTCTGAATTCCAATACAGCCAAAGCCAACGGCAAAGAACTGGGACCGAACGGTGCCTGCATGGTCATGGCCGGGCAGGATGTTTTCAAACAGGCCGTGACCGAAATGGCCAAATCTGCACGGAAATCCCTGACGCAGGCGGGAGTTGAAGTGGCGGATCTGCGCTGTGTCATCACACATCAGGCCAACAGCCGCATTATTGACGCGCTGGCCGACAGGCTGAAAATACCCAAGGAAAAAACCTTCTCCAATGTGCAACGCTACGGGAACATTTCAGCCGCCTGTATACCGGTGGCCATGAGCGAAGCCGATGAGGAATTCAAATTCCAGCCGGGCGATAAAATCCTCCTTGTCGCCTTCGGTGGAGGCCTGACCTGGGCTTCGGCCGTCATCGAGTGGTAATTAGAGCCTCGTGGCCTCGTAGCCGCGATTCCCGTTGCTTCCCAAAAAATCCCCCTGTAAGGCGTCTCTGTGAGACGCCATCCCCCTTTAGCAACTGCGTACAAGAGAGAGCTGTTTGGTGTAGCCTTTCGCCTAATCAAGACTCTTCAGGTAAAGCTCCACCATGCGGGCCACCTTTCCGCCCACTCCCAGATTGCTTTCAAACAAGCCACGCGCTTTTTCACCATAGGTCCGGCGTAACAGGGCATCAGAAAGAAGTCGTTTTAATTCCCTTTTCAGTTCATCCCCGTCGGAAATCCGAAGAATGGCGCTGGCCTCGTCATACTCTTCCACCAAGGTTTGAAAATTCTCCGTACGGGGTCCCATAATAACTGGAACCCCCACCCTGGCAGCTTCAAGAAAGTTCTGTCCCCCCTTGCCTTCCGGAGCAACCAACGTCTTTCCGATGAAGACAACGGTTGCCAATTCAAAAAGAGAGCGAAGTTCGCCCGTCGTATTCAGGATGATCACATCCATACCTTCTTTAGCTTCACTTCTGAGACAGGCCTTCAGTCCTTTAGATCTGGCGAGTTCCAGAAGGCCGGGGCCGCGCTCCGCGTGGCGCGGGGCCAATAAAAATTTCAGTTGCGGACGCTCACTGGCCAAGTCCTTATAGAGTTCGAAGAGAAGTTCTTCCTCACCCGCATGGGTGCTTCCTGCCAGGAACACTTCTTCATCATCCGCCCAGGCAAGTTCCTTCCTGAGTTTTTCTGCAACACCGCTGTCAGCTCTGGCCAGATCCGCAACGTCGTATTTCATGCTTCCTGTAGCAAACAGTGCATGAATGGGAAAGCCGGCCTCTTCCAGACGCTTCCTGTCCTTTTCGCTTTGCAGCCCGACCATGGACACCTTGGCCAGCAAGGGTGCCAGCCAACGTCGGAATTTTTTGAAGCGTCTCCAGGATCTGTCAGACAATCTTGCATTGATGATCCAGACCGGGATTTTCCGGCTTTCCGCCTCCCAGAGTTGATTCGGCCACAGCTCCTGTTCAATCAGGAGAATGAGGCAAGGACGGATCAGATCAAAAGCCCTTTTGACCGTAGGAAACAAATCGGCGGGGGAATAGAGAACCAGGGTTTTTGCATCGGCCATTTCACGTTCTCCAAGAACACGTGCGGTGGAGGTTGTGCAAGTGATGACAATAGGTTGCTCCGGCCTCAGAGCCCGCAATTCACGGATCAGGACACGGGCCAGCATCATCTCTCCCACGCTGACCGCGTGAATCCAGACAGGATTGCAGAGAGCGTTCAGCTTTTGTTCGAGTTCATCTGAATAACAGCCGAAGCGTTCGCCAAAGCCCGGCCAGAATCTGCCCCTGCGGAACATATGCATGGCAAACCAAGGCCAACTGATGACAAAAGCCATGGTAAACACGATATTGTAAACAAACCTCAACATGAGAAGAGAATCATGCCAAGCCCGACATGGCAGGCAATCTCTCAATTACCACAGGGCTTTTTCATAGTGCTTCCGTGTTATCCGATCTTTGTTCAACAAAGCCCTGCCGCCAAAAGACGCATGTCCAGGGATCAGGCGATCAATCGGATCGCGCGTCCAGTTCAAGGCGGCGGAAGAGCGGACGACTCCCTCGAATGAATCCTGCAGAACGGACAAACCGATGCGGGCTCTCACATCATCGATGATTTCGTGGGAAGCCACCTTAAATCGCCCGATGGCATGGAGAAACTGGAGTTCCAGATCAACAACTGGCGAAACGGCGAGTTCCTCACGTTCAAAAAGTTCCAAAGTTTTTTTGGAAAAGGGTCCAGATCCCCCTGATAAAGCCAGACAACAACATGTGTATCAAGGTTGATCACGATTCCAATCCTTCAACCAGTCCCTATGAACAATAGATTCTGCGTCCCCCGGCAGAATACAGCGTTTAACCAGGCGGAATAATTCGGGTTCTGTTTTTTCAAGAATGAGAAGGAGCCGGTGCCCCTTGCATTCAATGACTACTGGCTTCCCCGACTCCAGCAACTGATCAATCAGGTTGTAGACATCCTCACGCGGTTTTGATGCGGTAACCGTCACACAACCACTCTGCTTTAATACGCACGTCCGTTCATACTTAAGCCGCACCTATGGTAGTTACAGTTTCAACACCTGCTTTTAAAGATGTGATCAAGATACAAAGCAGAATCCCGAGGTTTCTCCTGTGGATTCTTCTACCACCGTTGCGGTATCAGGCTGACAAAAAGACGGATGTAAGGGGGCAGAACGTCACGCCCTTGGATGCGATTTCAGGTAGGAGGAACGCAGGCGTTCCGCCGTTACCTGGGTATAAATCTGGGTTGTTGAAAGATTTTCATGACCCAGAAGTTCCTGGACGCTCCGCAGGTCGGCTCCACGATCCAACAGGTGGGTGGCAAAGCTGTGCCGGAGTTTGTGTGGCGAAATCTTGTGGTCCAATCCGGATCGGGAGAGATATTTCTTGAACATGAGCTGCACCATGCGTGCGGAAAGTGATCTGCCATCCGGAGCCACGATGGCAAAATCGCTCCGTGCCTTCAGGGGAATAGCCTGGCGGTATTTTTCATAGGCCTCCATCGCGTTTCGACCAAGAATCACCAAACGTTCCTTTTTCCCTTTACCGACCACACGCACGGCTTTGTTACGTAGCTGGATATCGGAGGCCAGAAGTCCCACCAATTCATGGATACGGATACCGGTGCTATAAAAAATTTCAAGAATCGCGGCATCACGCAAATACTGCCATGGCTCCAGAGAATGGCCTCTCTTTGCCTGCCCTTGGGCTTCTGCCATCATTTTCAATGGGGACTCCAGAAAAACAGTGACCTGATCTTCACTAAGAAAAAGGGGAAGCCGCTTTTCCTTGACCGGAAGTCTCAGTTCACTCAGGGGATTTTCTTTCAGGGTGCCGATCCGGATCTGGTATTTATAAAAAGAACGGATGGCGGAGAAACGGAGACGAAGGGAGGCTGCCTTGAACTGGTTTTTTTGAGAGAGATGGTAGAGGTAACGCCTGAAATCCGGCATACGCAGATCCGTCCAGGATTTACCGGCAAAAAACAGGGATACTTCCACAAGGCTCTGTTTGTAGTTGCGGGTGGTTTTGTCCGAATAACCCTTTTCTAGTTCCAGATAACGAAAGAAATCGGGCACCCATCCTTCCGGAGAAAGCCAGGAATGTTTCTGTTCGGGCATGGAAGAAGGCTATCGAAATCGTCAGATCTGTACAATCTCTTCCTGTCCGAACCTCGATTCCCCATCCCCCGCGACTCGGAGGTCGCGGCTACATCTCAAATTCCCCGTTGTAGCCGAGGTCTCCGAACCTCGGTCCCCATCCCCCGCGACTTGGAGGTCGCGGCTACATCTCAAATTCCCCGTTGTAGCCGAGGTCTCCGAACCTCGGTCCCCATCCCCCGCGACTCGGAGGTCGCGGCTACATCTCAAATTCCCCGTTGTAGCCGAGGTCTCCGAACCTCGGTTCCCACCCCCCGCGACTTGGAGGTCGCGGCTACATCTCAAATTCCCCGTTGTAGCCGAGGTCTCCGAACCTCGGTCCCCATCCCCCGCGACTCCAACAGAAAGCCCGCTATAGGGAATTGATCTCGCCCCTGTAAGGCCAATCTTCCCATTTATCAGTCAATCCCGCCCGAACCGGATTCATGCGCACATAATCCCATTTCTGAGCCGTTGATTCTTCGGAACGTAAAAGATGATCAAAAAACTCTTTTTGCCAGATAGGAGCATCAATTCCAAGCCTCTCGGAAATTTGATTGGATGTGAATCGTTTCCAGGAGCCCATAAAGACTGAAAGGGGCATTGCCGCGTGGCACGGACCACAGAAAAAATGAAGATGGTTTGGCATCAACACATAACAGCCTACTTTCCAGCCGTACAGCTCTTCAGACTTTTTAAGGGATTCTGAAACAATCTGAAAACATATCTGATTGGCGAGGATAGGCTTTCGGTCAAAGGTGCAGGACGTGACAAAAAAGAGAGGAGAATTCCTCCAAATCCGGGGAAGTCTCCTCAAGTGTCCTCGGTTGGGCTCCTTATTCATATCAGAAAAACACATCCAGTAATTTTTTCTAGAAAAGTTCCTGCGAATAAAGAAATTCCCCGTTGTAGCCGAGGTCTCCGAACCTCGGTCCCCATCCCCCGCGACTCGGAGGCGCGGCTACATCTCAAATTCCCCGTTGTAGCCGAGGTCTCCGAACCTCGGTCCCCATCCTCGCGCCTCAGAGGCCGCAGCTGCAGCTGCCCGGCACAAACTATTCTGCCCCAGTTTCCTCTGCCGCATCTGCTTTGGCTTTGAACGCTTTTTGGGCTTTGCCCTTCGGCCTTTTTTCCTTGGATACCCTGGCTTCGCGGGGAGGAAATTCAAACGCGGTCGTTCCATCGTCTTTAAGGATAAGATAAGCCTTGAAAGGACGACGTGTCTTCTTGCTGACGAAGGCGGTCATGAGATCCGTTTTGCGCTGGCTCAATAATTTAATGACCTGTTCGCGGCTGATTTCCTGGTCCAGAATTTTCTTGGACATGCGGAAACCTTTTTTTCTCTCGGGATTCCCAGCCTTGGCAGTTTCACCCTTTTTGCCTTTGCCCTTCTTCGGCTGTTCCGCTTTTTCATCTACTTCTGGTTCGGAAATAGTTTCTCCGCCTTCTTTTTTCTGTTCAGGCTCGGTCACATAGGCGTTGGGAGCCTCAAAAACACGGCGCTTGGTGGCAGGACAGATTCCCAAGGGTTCCTGACCGTCGAAATTCGGGGCTTCTTCCGATTCGGAATTCCCCCAGTCGAGACTGACATCCTTGTCATCACCGAGTTTGACAAAAGCGCTGAAGGAACGTCCCATACGGCTTTTGAAATCATCGAGAGGACCGACAATACGTTTTTCCAGCAACTCTTTGACCTCTTCTACGGACATGACGCGGCCTGCAATGTTTTTGGCCACGGAGAAGGAACCGTCGCGGGTGCGGAAATCTTTCAGGGTCTTGATCATTCTTTGATGGGAAAAAGGATCGACTAACTCGGTTTCATGCAGGAAAACTTCGGCCGGATCGCCGCCTTTGCGGATACGCTCGATGACATCACGGGTCATGTCCTCGATTTCCCGCATAAATTCGGAACGGGTGAATTTCTTCTGCTCGATCAGCTTCAGCTTGTATTCCCACTCGCCTGTAAGCTCCGCAGAGGACAGGGCAGGAATTTTGATGACATCCAAGGTTTCCATCAGGTCAAAGGCCTTGGTCGTGGGTTTGAGTTCGCGGCCCAGACGGTCGATGTATCTTTCACCGATTAAATTTTCAATGATGGCGGCGCGTGTCGCAGGAGTGCCCAGACCTCGGGCGGACATAGCGTCCCGGAGTTCTTCATCTTCCACCAGCTTGCCCGCTCCTTCCATCGCGGAAAGAAGCGTTGCTTCAGAAAAGCGGGCAGGAGGCCTGGTCATTTCGGCGATGAGCACCAATTCCTTGGTATCGACTTTTTCGCCTTCCTTCACGGCCACCAGAGACGGCGTGCTATCATCATCAGGATTCTGTTCTTCGCGTCCATAGATCGCGAGCCAGCCCGGATCTTTCAGGACTTTTCCTTCACTTTTGAAGGCATGATCCTTCACGCGTGTGATACGGGTGGTGACTTCAAATACCGCCGCCGGATAGAAGACCGCCAGGAAACGTTTCGTGACCAGGTCGTAAATTTTCTGTTCGGTTTCACTCAGGTTGCCGGGCACTTCCTGGGTGGGGGTGATGGCAAAGTGATCCGATACTTTGGCGTTGTTGAAAATACGCTTGCTCGGCTTGACCCAGGCTTCCTGCAGAATCTTGTTGGCGTAAGGTTTGTATCCGGTGCTGCCCAGATTTTTCAGAACACCAATAACGGTGCTCAGGTAATCTTCCGGCAAATAGCGGCTGTCCGTCCTGGGATAGGTCAGTGCCTTGTGTTTTTCATAAAGGGACTGGGCAATGGACAAGGTCATTCTTGCCGGAAAACCGAATTTCGAGTTGGCTTCGCGCTGAAGGGATGTCAGGTCAAAAAGAAGAGGCGAAAGCTGGGTCGCGGGTTTGCTCTTTTCTTCGACGATGCCGGGCCTGCCTTCACATTCGACGATAATTCTTTCCGCAGTCTTCAGATCCCAAAGCCGTTCTGCTTTGTCATCTTTTTTGTCGTCGACAGCACCTTCTTTGACTTCGGTCTTTTTGAAGGATTCATCAAACCAACGTCCGGTGTACTCACCCGCAGCGGCCTCAAAACGGCCATGGACTTCCCAGTAGGGACGGGTCTGGAATTGGCGGATCTGTTCCTCACGCTTGACCATAATGGCCAGGGTCGGGGTCTGCACACGACCAACAGTCGTCTTGTTGAAACCGCCTCCTTTGGAATTGAATGAAGTCAGGGCACGGGTGCCGTTGATACCAACCAGCCAATCGCTTTCAGAACGGCAGATGGCGGCATCAGCCAGGGGTTGCATCTCCTCCGAATCACGAAGATGGGTAAATCCTTCCTTGATGGCGTTGGGAGTCATCGACTGCAGCCAAAGCCGTTTGACCGGTTTCTTCGAACCCACTGCCTGTATGATGTAACGGAAAATCAGTTCTCCTTCGCGTCCGGCATCACAAGCGTTGATGAGGGCATCAACGTCTTTGCGTGCGATGAGTTTTTTCAGGACTTTGTAACGGGCTTCACTGCGCACTATAGGGGACAGATCGAAATGAGGCGGGATGACAGGGAGATTGTCGATGTTCCACTTCCCTTTCTTGGGTTCGGAACCTTCTGCGGCCTTAATTTCCAAAAGATGACCTACAGCCGAGGAGATTACATACTTCTCATTTTCGTAGAAGTCCTTCTCTTTCTTAAACTTACCCAGCACTTTGGCGATGTCGCCAGCAACACTAGGCTTCTCGGCTATGACAAGCGTTTTACCCATTTTAATCGGTCTTTACAAAATATTTGCCTGGGAGTTGCCGGATCAATTTCCGCATCTCCAAGCGAAGCAAGGTAGAAGAGACCTTGGCCGATGGCAACCCGCATTTTCTGATGATTTCGTCCAGATGGATTTCATTCAGCTCCAAGACGTTAAGCAATTGGAGCTCTTCCTCGGACAAATCGTCCGGCCAGGCTTGCCTGGGTTCGTTTTCCAAGGTGGGAAAAAGAAACTCGAACTCTTGGAGAATGTCCTCCACCCCCTCGACCAACTTGGCCCCCTCCTTGATCAGGCGATGGCATCCCTTGGAGCTGGCATCGTTGATCCGGCCCGGAATGGCAAAAACCTGCCGGCCCTGGTCCAAGGCCATGCGGGCAGTGATCAATGCTCCGCTTTTTTCCCCGGCCTCCACCACCAAAACCCCGCGGCTCAGGCCACTGACGATGCGGTTACGCATGGGAAAAGTCTGCTTATCCGGCGGGGTTCCCAGACAGAACTCCGACATGACCACGCCGCCCTTCTCGGCAATCATTTCAGCGAGGGCACGGTTCTCCGGGGGATAAATCAGATCCATTGAGGAACCAATGACCGCCAGAGTCCGTCCCTTGGCAGCAAGAGCTCCCTGATGGGCCGCCGTGTCAATACCCCTGGCCAGCCCGCTGCCAACGGTCAGTCCGGCATAAGCCATCTGATAGGAAAGTTTTTTCGCGGTCTCCAGACCATAGTAAGTGGTGTTACGTGAGCCGACCACGGCAATGGAACGCTTCCGGGCCGCCTCCAGATCCCCCCGATAGTATAACACAAGCGGAGGATCATAGATTTCCTTCAGTTGTTCCGGGTAGGCTTCATCCTCGCAATCTACGACCTGCAGGTTCAACTCCCTGATCTGGTCGAGTTCTTTCTGTAAGTCGAAAGTCTTTTCCCATGCGGACAACGAATCCGCCGCAGCCTGCCCGATTCCTTCGATCCTGGCCAGGGTCGAACCGCGCTCACTGAAAACGGCCTCGACCGATCCAAGCGCTTCCCTTAATTTGCGCACACGGATCGGCCCGATCAACCTCAGGCTGTTCAGAACAAGATAACATTCCGTTCGAGTCATTCGTATTGTTTAACACAAAAGCCGTCCCAAACGCAAAGAATGAAATGACGAATCTCCTTCCGGTGAAGAGAGCCACCAGTTCTTTCAACTCCCCAAAGGGTTTTCCTTGTGTATTGTGGAAATGGTGAGAACCACAAGACAAGCTTTCACACTGATTGAGCTTTTGGCCACACTACTGATTCTTTCACTGCTTCTTGCCCTTCTTTTTCCGGCAGTCAGGATGGGCCTGAACAGAGCCCATACCGCCAAATCTTCCAGCAATCTCCGCCAGATCGGCCTGGCCTTCCAGCTTTACCTGCAGAACAACGACAACATTCTTCCCCAAAGGTTCTATCCCTCGGCCTCTCCGCGTACAGGATATGATGAATTGCTCCTGCCATACACCGGCGGGGACACCTCCATTTTTCAATGCCCCGCCCATAAAAAACGCGATTATCCCTTTGAACCCTCCTACGGGATGAATTGGTATTATGATAATTGTAGCGTCTTGCTGGTGAAAAATGCCTCCCGAACCATCCTCGCCACAGGCACACTGGGCTCAGCCGGAACCGGTGCCCATCGGGCTGACCGCGACAGCATAGAGCCGGGAGTTCTCGACAAAACCCGGCACAACGGCAAAGCCAACTACCTGTTCTTCGACGGGCATGTGGAGCTTTTGAAATACGAACAGACTCTCGCACCCGACGACATGTGGGGCACGGATTTCGGAAAGCATGATGAAGCTCTGCCTGACACCTACTCACCTTAAATCGTTTTTACAGGAGGCAAAGGTTCGCGTTGTTCAGACTATTTTTTGCAGAACCTGCCGGATCTCCGCCTCGGAGATGTCACTGCACAATTCGGTTCTTCCAATCTCAGGCATCAACACCCACTGAATCCCGTAGGCTGTAGTTTTTTTATCCCTCAAAAGGGCAGGTTGCAGTTGCTCAAAGCTCAATCCGGGGTAATGAACCGGGAGCCCATTGGCCTCCAATGCAAGCCGAACCCGTGAAACTGTTCCCTCGGACAGTCCGCAATTCCGCTCGGAAAGCAGGGTGGCGGCCACCATGCCAATTGAAATGGCTTCACCATGGAGCAATTTGCCGTAACCAACAGACTGTTCAATGGCATGCCCCAGAGTGTGTCCAAAATTAAGAATGGCCCTCAAACCACTTTCTTCACGTTCATCAACGGCTACAACTTCCGCTTTGATTTCCACGCAGCGTTTGATGAGGGGAGCGAGATCCGTGGGACGTCCTTTGGCCACCTCTTCAAAAAACGCGGCATCCCGGATCAAACCGTATTTGATGACCTCGGCCATCCCTGCCGACAATTCCCGTTCAGGCAGTGTTTTCAGAAAATCCAGATCAATGACAACACGCTGCGGTTGATAAAAAGCTCCGACCAGATTTTTTCCTTCGGGCAGATTAACGCCTGTTTTACCCCCAACGCTACTATCGACAGCCGCCAGCAGGGTCGTTGGAATCTGGATGAATTTTATTCCGCGCAAATAACTGGCCGCGAGGTAACCGGCCAGATCCCCCACCACTCCGCCCCCAACCGCCACGACCGTGGCTGAACGCGAAAAACGCTCTTCTGCCAGGCGTGAGCAAAGACGGGAAAAGACAGAAAGTGATTTGGCTTTTTCACCCGCTTCGACTTCGAGGCAGACCACTTTTGAGCTCAGGCCCGAAAGTTCCATCAAGAGCTTGGAGAACCAGGGTTGTCGGGAAACTGTGGTGTCGGTAACCAGGGCGATACCACCTTTAAAGTCGACCTCCTTCAATGAGGAAGCCACAAGTCCGTTACCAATATGAATGGAATAGGAACGCTCACCCAATTCAACGTTCACCGTTTGCATCCTCCCTTTCTAGCGGGAAAATGCCGAATGCCCATGAAATTTCCATGGAACTCCTGGCAGAGAATCAAACCTCGGTTTCGAGGAAGCCCTGCAGGTGGCGGATACGGGTCGGGTGACGCATCTTGCGCAAAGCCTTGGCTTCGATCTGACGGATGCGTTCACGGGTAACCTTGAACTGGCGACCAACTTCTTCCAAAGTGCGGGAATAACCGTCAACCAGTCCAAAACGTTGCTCCAATACGGCGCGTTCGCGTTCGGTCAGGGAATCCAGGACATCCTTGATTTTTTCCTTGAGAAGCGCGTGGGCCGTCATGTCGGCGGGGTTCTCCGCACTCTTGTCTTCGATGAAATCGCCAAAGGTCGTGTCATCACTGTCGCCTACCTGGGCCTGCAGGGAAATGGGTTGCTGGGCCATTTTCAGGACAGCACGCACGCGTTCCACCGGCATGGCGGTTTCTTCCGCCACTTCTTCCGGTGTGGGTTCACGCCCGAACTCCTGCACCAATTGCTTCTGCACACGCATCAACTTGTTGATCGTTTCGATCATGTGGACCGGAATACGGATGGTGCGGGCCTGGTCGGCAATACTACGGGTGATGGCCTGACGGATCCACCAGGTGGCGTAGGTTGAAAATTTGTAGCCACGGCGGTATTCGAACTTCTCCACCGCCTTCATCAGACCCATGTTGCCTTCCTGGATCAAATCGAGGAAAGAGAGGCCGCGGTTGGTGTATTTCTTGGCGATAGAAATAACGAGGCGCAGATTGGCCTCGACCATCTCGGTTTTGGCCCGGAGGGCCTTGCGCAGCCAGTCTTTGAGTTGGCGGTGATCGCTTTCAAACTGCTCCACAGGCACGCGGAATTTGACAGTAAGATCTTCGATCTGCTGATCGATGAAATCGATACGGTCTTTGTCCTGTTTCTTGCGGGACTTGGATCGTTCGATCTGATCCTTCTCACGGCGGAGTTCAACCAGATTGCGGTGATAGTTGTCACAGATGGCGACAAACTCTTCAGTGACTTTCTGTTTGAAGAAAAATTTGATGTAAAGCTTCTGGAGGGATTGGTCGGCTTTTTCGAAAACCTTGAGGGCCTTCTGCTTGTTGGCTTCACCTTTGGCCTTCAAAAGTTTTCCGTAACTTTCCTGAACCTTTTTGTTCGCGACGAGAACCTCGCGGACAAGCTTCTTCAGGGTCTTCATGTACTTCTCGCGGCTGTCAATCTTCTTGTCCTGGATGACACGGTCAAAACGTTCACGGCCCTGTTCAAGTTTCTCTGCCAGGTTGACATACTCATCGGCAATGAAACCGAAGCGGTGCAGGAATTTTTGAACCATCATTTCAGCGTCTTCGATACGCTTGGAAATTTCGACTTCCTGCTCACGCGTCAAAAGGGGAACCTGGCCCATCTGCTTGAGATACATGCGGACGGGATCGTCGAGGATATCGAGCTTGGCTTCAGCCTTCTCTTCTTCATCCGGCTCATCCTGGCCTCCAACGGTCTGCTTATAACTGTCGACTTCGGAAGCCTGAATAACATCGATTTCCATCGTGCGCAGGAAACCCAGAATACCTTCAACCTGATCGGGATTATTGACACTGGCTGGAAGGGCTTCGTGAAGGTCGTCAAAGGTCAGATAGCCCTGCTCACGGGCCAGCTTGATCACTTCACGGAGGCGGGCCTGCCACTCGGCATTGCCGCTCCACACGGCGGCCATCATGTCTTTTTCAGAAAATTTGCTGGCGTCAATTTCTTTGCCGGAAGCATCCTTGAAAATGTCGTTCAGCTTTTTGGAAATATCCGGATTGTCTTCCTGCGGCTTTTCGGCGGACTTTTTTCCTTTTTTGGAGGAAGTCTCGACAACAGCTGCGGCAAGAGAGGGCTTGGCGGTTTGGCTTGTTTTACTGGCGGCGGTTTTTTTGACCGGCGATTCCTTGGACTTCTTTGCGGGCTGCTTCTTCGACACATCAAACCTCGGTTAGTTTTCGACTGCCACAGGAACCATCCCGGAACAGGAAAAGCCTTATAAGCTAGTTTCCTAAGTGCTTGCTGTCAAAGAATTTTTCAGTTTATAGAGCCCACTCTGCTCGCCCAATAATTCGGCTTTTCGAGCCGGTTCCAAACCGGGTTGGTTCAAAAGCTGGCTGATCACCAAAAGCCGGTTCCGAATCCAATCCAAATGGAGACGGACGCAGGCCCGTTTGGCGATGGCCAGAACCCGGTCACTGTCCTGGCTTTGCAGACCGGCGGTGTCCAGACCCGTCAGATAGTTTTGTTCACCCTCTTCCAAATGACTGTAAATGGATTCCTGTCCGCTCCAGATTTCCTCGGTGTAGAGATCCATCATCTTTTGCAACAGTCCGGCACCGGCCAGATTCATGATCCACTCCGGATTCAACTCTTTCTGAATCTCCGGTATGCACCCGCTGTGGGAAAGCACCACCTGCACCAGATCGGCTACCAA
>JBBSCO010000026.1:0-39934 GCA_038250235.1 Methylacidiphilales bacterium
ACCAATAATAAGGACACGGGAATCAAGGCTAAACAGATCCGCTTACGACAAATAACAGGCAACCCATACTTTAATTCTGCTAACAGTTATTGAAAGATTGAATTAGATTTACTTCTTTCTATGGATTAAGCAAAGGAAACTTTATGGAATGGCTCACACAACTACTAACCGACGGCAGTATTGCCCATGCGGTGTTCATCATCAGTCTGGTTACTTCCATTGGCCTGGCCTTGGGCAGTCTTCAGTTTCGCGGCCTTTCCTTGGGGATCTCCGGGGTGCTTTTTATCGGGATCCTCTTCGGTCATTTCAAGGTCGATATTGACCATCAAATCCTTGAGTTCGCCCGCGAGTTCGGGTTGATCCTGTTTGTCTACACCATCGGGATGCAGGTGGGCCCGGGCTTCTTTGCCTCTCTCAAGCAGCAGGGCTTGAAGTTAAACCTCCTTGCTGCCCTCGTGGTTCTGAGCGGTGCTGCCCTGGCGGTGGGCATCCACTATGTCGGCGGGCTTTCGCCTTCCGTTGTTGTCGGTCTGTTCTCCGGCGCCACCACCAACACTCCTTCCCTGGGTTCGGCCATGGAAGCACTCCGCAGTCTGCCTGACGTTACGGAAGAGGCTATGAAACTCCCCGGTCAGGCTTACGCCATTGCTTATCCTTTCGGCATCCTTGGCATTCTTCTGACCATGTTCCTCGTCCGCCGCGTTTTTAAAATCACCCTGGAAAAAGAGCATCAGTCCTTTGCGGCCGAGCGTGAAAGCCAGCAGCCCAGGCTTGCCAACCGCAACATCGAGGTGACCAATCCGAATCTTGAGGGAAAAACCCTTCATCACCTTCCGGGAACCACACATCTTTCCGTTGTCATTTCCAGGGTTTTACGCGGTGGCGAACTGAGTCCTGCGCAAGCCCGTTACGCTTTAAAAATGGGAGATGTTCTGCACGTGGTCGGCATTCCCCGGGATCTGGAGGAATTTCAATCCATCGTCGGCAAGCCCAGTTCGCAGGATCTCAAATCCCTGCCCGGACCGCTCATCA
Organism: Methylacidiphilales bacterium; assembly: GCA_038250235.1. Classification (GTDB taxonomy): domain Bacteria; phylum Verrucomicrobiota; class Verrucomicrobiia; order Methylacidiphilales; family JAAUTS01; genus JAAUTS01. Next base: position 1,033 of record JBBSCO010000026.1, read on the forward strand.
CCAAGCGGATGCTGGTAACCCAAAAAGCCGTGACCGGAAAACGTATCAAGGAACTTAACTTCGAAGAGCGTTACAACTCCACCATCACCCGTATCGCCCGTGCCGAGGTGGAATTTTCATCCGCGCTGAATGTCCGCCTGATGTATGGCGATACTGTTCTGGTAGTCGGACGCGAAGAAGATCTTGAAGGGGTGGCCAAGGAACTCGGCAACTCCGCCAAACAAATGAATCATCCCCAGGTAATTCCGATTTTTGTGGGGATCGCTTTGGGAATTCTCGTGGGAACATTCCCCTTTCACATCGAAGGCCTGCCCGCCCCCTTCAAACTGGGTCTGGCCGGTGGCCCACTTCTCGTCGCCATCCTGCTTTCCCGTCTGGGCAATTTTGGTTCCCTCGTCTGGCACATGCCCATCAGTGCCAACTTCATGTTGCGCGAACTCGGCATCGTCCTCTTTCTCACCGCCGTGGGTCTGAAAGCCGGCCATGGCTTTTTCGATACCCTGGTTCAGGGGGATGGGTTGCAGTGGATGCTCCTCGCCGCACTTATCACCCTGATACCTCTTCTGCTGGTGGCCTTCATAGGCCGGGTCTTCTGTAAACTGAATTACATGAGCCTTTGCGGTCTTCTTGCGGGCAGTATGACCGATCCTCCGGCCCTGGCCTTTGCCAATACCGTCACCAAATCCGATGCCCCTTCAATCTCCTACGCCACCGTCTATCCCTTGACCATGTTACTCCGAATTTTTTGCGCCCAAATGATTATCATTCTGCTATCCTAAAAATAGTCGCCCTGTTTATTCTGACAACCCTGATAGCTGTAACCGCCGCGGCAGCAGCAGCAGCAGCAGCAGCAGCGGAGGCGGATGCTTTATCGTCCAGTCCCGCCTGGCTGACGGAACTTTCCCTGACAACCCGTGAAAGCCGGGATGGCAACGTCTACCTGACCAACATGTCAGGCCCCGCCGGACGCGATTTGGCAAACCGCTCGTTCTGGGTCACCAGTATTTCACCACGACCGGCTCTCGATCTTGCGCTCTTGTTGGAGGGATCCGATCCCGATTTCGATCTGAAACATCTCAATCCGGCTTATTCGCCGGAAATCATCCGTTATCATGACCAACCATGCGAAAATCATGACATCCAGCGTGTAGCGACCGGCCTGGAAGCCTCCTGGGGCACGTTCAGTATCAAGGCAGACAATAAGCTGGGCATTGTGGAAGGCTGTCGTGAAACCCCGCAATATACCGGCAGAAGCAACATCGCCAGCGGCGCGACCAGATCCGGGATAAACTAAATCCTTAACTTCGTTATAACAGCAGTGGTTGGTTCCTGCGGCCTGTTGTCTTGTTCGTTTACTATGACCTACAGACCGATCGGCGTGTCGCCACTGGGGCCGATGCTGGATGGCAGAACTATACCGACCGTTACGATCTCGGCGGCGGAGCGGATATCGGGTTCAAGGTGCTGCCGGACTTTGATCTGACAAGTGGATATCGCCATGGACGCCAGCATCAGGGAAATCTCTTTGCCGTGCCCTCCAACAGCAGCAATGACTATGACCGTGTGCTCTTCGGTCGGGAAAGAAAGCCGCTTCCGTGGCTGAAGACCCAGGTCCAGGTGGGCCCGGATTTCCGGAGTTAGGGGCAGGATGTTCCCGCCGGTCATGAAACAAATAAAAATTTCTTTTACGTGAAGGGCTCCCTTACCATGGATTGCGGATCAGCGGACAAGGTCATGCCGCCCGAAGTCCGGGTAGTCCGGCATCTTCGTTTTTTCCCAGAAACGGTTTTAGCATTTTTTTTCTGTAAGCGCTCGCACTGATGCCAAAATGCTGGCGGAAACTTCGGGCGAAATGTTTCGGCTCAGGCCAACCGCTTTGCAGGCCTATTTCCCCCACACTGGCTTTCCCGGAAAGCAGAAGTGTGGCGGCCTTTTCCGCCCTTAGTTTGGCGAGATATTTCATCGGGGCAAGACCGGTTTGCGAACGGAAAAGCCGCACGAGGTAGCTTGGATTGAGGTGTAGTTCCAAAGCGAGCCGCGGGAGGGTCCATTCCAAAGCCGGATTTTCATGCAGCCGTTTCAGAGCCTGTCGGACGGAGGGATGCACTCCGATAGTTTCCCGGTTCAGGCCTTTGTCATCCGCTGTTTGCCGGATCAGATTCAGGAGCAAAAGCAAATAGCCCAGCAGTTCCGCCCGCTCCGCCTGCCGCGAGTAGGCATTTTGCATCATGATGAGAGCCCCCTTCAGTTTCACCAGGTTAGGCCCCTTCATCTTCAGGGAACGAATTCCCGCGCAACCACGGGGTTCCCCCAGGCCCAAGAGAGAACAAAATCCGGAATCCTCTGCCATCCAGGCCAGCTCCTTCTGCAGCAGGGAGGGGGACAGCATACAGTTCACAATTTCCAGGCCCCGGCACCCGGCATATCCGTGCCAGGCCCCCACCGGAATGATATAGATATCACCGCGGCAAGAGGGGGATTCGCCCGATACGGTGTAGTGTCGTGCCTTCCCATCCAGCACAAAAGCCAATTCCAGGTAATTGTGGTCGTGGGCGGAAGCATCGCCGTGCTTTTTCAGGCGGTTCATAAAAAACCAAGCCTGAGAGGAAACTTCCACATGCTTCAAAGGAGCAGATTTGTGACGCGAAACCCGGGATAACATGGAGACATGATGTCAATATTTGAGAAGTTTTAAACACAAAAACAGGTAACACTATCCAAGCAGATGATTTAGGCTGCTGGAATGACTACTCCCGCTTATTCCCTGGCCCGCGAACGTTATGCCTCACTGGGTGTCGATACCGAATCTGTTCTTCAGGTTTTAGCTTCAACCCAGATCTCCCTTCATTGCTGGCAAGGGGATGATGTCGGAGGTTTCGAGAAATCAGGTTCGGAGCTGGGGGGCGGTCTGGCCGTCACCGGCAATTATCCCGGCAAAGCACGCACGATACCTGAACTGCGCAGCGACATTGAAAAAGCACTCACGCTCATTCCGGGAAATCATCGTCTAAATCTTCATGCCTGCTATGCCGATCTGGACGGGAAGAAAGCGGACAGGGACGCATATACCATCGAACAGTTTCAAAGCTGGATAGACTGGGCCAAAGCCCGAAAGCTTGGCATGGACTTCAACCCATCCTGTTTCGGGCATCCCAAGGCATCAGATGGTCTCACCCTCAGCAACCCCGATTCCGGCATTCAGAAATTCTGGATCAATCACTGTATCGCCAGCCGCCGCATCGCATCCGAGATCGGCCAGCAACTGGGTTCAACCTGCGTCACCAATGTCTGGATACCCGATGGCTCCAAGGATCTGCCCTTCGATCGCAAAACACCGCGCCTGCGTTTGGAAAAAGCACTCGATGAAGTTTTTGCCGAAAAGCTGGATCCCCGATACAACCTTGATGCGGTCGAGTGCAAACTCTTCGGCATCGGTTCCGAGTCCTATGTGGTAGGTTCCCATGAATTCTATATGGGATACGCCATAAAAAACCAAAAGCTGATTTGCCTGGATGCGGGCCATTTTCATCCGACAGAATCATTGGCCGATAAGATCAGTTCCGTCCTGCAATTTGTTCCCGAACTCCTGCTCCATGTCAGCCGCGGCGTCCGTTGGGACAGTGACCATGTTGTTTTGTTGGATGATCCAACCAAAGCCATCATGGAAGAACTTGTGCGTGGCGGCTTTCTGGGTAGAACCCACATCGGCCTGGATTTCTTTGATGCCAGCATCAACCGCATTGCCGCCTGGGTCATTGGAACGCGTTCAGCTCAGAAGTCCCTCTTGTTAGCCCTGCTGGAATCGCAGAAACAGCTGCGCGACGCCGAAAACGCAGGCGATTTCACCTCACGTCTCGCCTTGATGGAAGAAAGCAAAACGTTACCCTTTGGCGCGGTCTGGGAAGAATTCTGCGAACGCAATAACACGCCTTCGACCAACTGGCTGGCCGAGGTGAAAAGCTACGAGCGGGAAGTCCTTTCGAAGCGTGATTGAGAGCCTTGGCATCCTGGGAGAGCTTCAACGAACGAAGGAGCCGCAGGCAACACATTTTCGAAACACCTCAATCGTTCCATCAGAAAATATACTGGATCTGGCTTGGACACCGCACTCTACTCGGGAGTACTTCGGAGTAAATTTTCCTGTGCCGCGTCCTCCTGAACGCAGTGACCTGTCGGCCGTAACCTTATGCGAAGGGAAGAGTTGGCCTCAGTGCCCACGGTCGCTGAAAGCTGTTTTTGCATCCCCCATTGCCTGGGCCTATACCGTTGCCCAGGTCGCTGAACTGAAGCTTCTATGGTCCGAGCCATTCTCAAGCTTCCAGTCAACGTCCCGGCTTTTAGATGATCTGCGGCTGATTAAATTTTAAACGCCCCGCAATTAAACGACGAGTTGATCAGAAGAGCCCAAATGTGTATGTTGACATTGTGACACATCAGACCGTGGATCAACGCAGCCTGCAAATGCATAGGATGATTGCTGAAAAACTTCAACAAAACCCGGCCTTGCTGGATATTGCCCGGCAGAATTTGAGGCGCTGGCTTTCTTCTGGAACGTACTCTGCCTCCAACCGGGTTGCCGTTCAGGAATGGGAAATTCTCTTGTCCGGTCCTCTGTCCAAAGTTCTAACAATATTGACTGCCCCGGAGGAACAAGCTTGTCGGCTTCGACAATCTTCCCCCTTTACTGGAATTCTGACGCAGGAAGAACGTGCGCAGACTTTTAAGTCGTATGAATCGCTCCGAGCTTGAACACGTCCTGCGCGCTTTCAGTGCCATTACGGACGAAAACGAGTTTATTGTTATTGGAAGCCAGGCCATTCTGGGCAAGTTTCCGGATGCTCCCAGGTTACTTCGCCAATCGATAGAAGTGGATCTTTATCCCAAAAAGCGTCCTGAGCTTGCTGAAGTGATTGATGGGAGCATCGGAGAACTTTCAGCCTTTCACCATGAATTTGGTTATTACGCCCACGGCATAGGGCCAGAAACGGCTATTTTACGCCAGGACTGGCAAATCAGGCTGGTGCCTGTGCAAAATGCGAATACAAGGCAGGCCATAGGCTTCTGTTTACATCCTCTCGATCTAGCCTATTCCAAACTTGCCGCAGGCAGAACCAAAGACTTGGAATATCTGAAGCGCTTGTTTCGATACGGTTACGTCAAACGAACAGAACTCAAAAAGCTTATTGCCGGAGCATACGATGTAAAACTTAAAACCCTTTTGGAAACAAACTATCGTGCGTTGGCCGGAAAAAGGGCATCTGTAACCGACTTTGAAGCAATGACGAAAAGTCGAGATTCTGACGTTGACCCGAACCCGTTGCTGCCTACCGTAATTTCTCCCGCATGCCCTCCATCCTTTCAGTCCAACAATTGACCAAAAACTACGGGTCACTGACCGCGCTCAATGGCTTGGATCTTTCCATCGAAGCCGGACAGGTCTTCGGCCTTCTCGGTCCCAACGGCAGTGGCAAGACCACCATGCTGGCCATCCTGCTGGATGTGATCCACGCCAGCGCGGGAACCTACACCTGGTTCGAAGGCCGACCCGAAGCCTCCGCCAATCCGCGACGCTATATCGGAGCCCTCCTCGAAACCCCCAACTTTTATCCCTACCTCAACGCCGATCAGAATCTCTCCATCATCGCTTCCATCAAGCAGGTCAAAAATCCTCCCCTCGACGCCCTGCTCGATCTGGTGCAGTTGAAAGAGCGGCGTCGTTCGCCTTTCCGCACCTACTCCCTGGGGATGAAACAACGGCTGGCGCTGGCCGCCTGTCTGGTCGGTGATCCCGAAGTTCTCATCCTCGACGAACCAACCAACGGGCTCGATCCCCAAGGCATGATCGAGGTGCGCAACATCATCAAGAAAATCGCCACCCAGGGAAAAACCATCATCCTGGCCAGCCACATGCTGGATGAAGTGGAAAAGATCTGTTCCCACGTCGCCATCATTAAAAACGGCAAACGCCTCGCCACCGGTGCAGTCGGTTCCATCCTGAACAAACAACCCACGGTCGAAGTTTCCTGTTTGCCTCCCGAGTTCGACAAGCTTCGGACCTTCCTGGCGACCTGCCGACTCGTCGAAAAAAGCAGCTACGAGAACACCCGCTTCGTTCTCGAACTCAAACCTGAACACTCCGCCGCCGAACTTAACCGCCTGGCTTTTGAACAGGGCATCACCCTGAACCATCTTGTGACGAAGGCGCGAAGCCTCGAACTCGAATTCCTGGAGATCACCCGTTGATGAATCCCATGCACTTTCTCAAGTTGGAATGGCAAAAATTTTCGCCCAACACGACCTTCCGCATTCTGTCCGTCTTGTATGTTGTATTCTTCGGCTTGGGCGTCTGGTTGGCTTTTTTGATAGGGCGAAACTTGGAAATCGATAACAACGGTGAAATGATCAGGCCGGCGGCGGATCTTTTCACTTTCCCCCGTTCCTGGGAACTGGTGGCCTACGCGGGAAGCTGGATGAACATGATCCTGCTCGGATTCACCGGTGTTTTCATGGTCACATTGGAACTGAGCAACCGCACTCTGCGGCAAAATATCATCTCGGGCTTGAACCGATGGGACCTCTTTCTCTGCAAGTTTACCGGCCTGATTGCGATCTCAGCTTTAGCCACACTGTGTTATCTCTTTTTCGGCGCGTTGGCGGGTTTTTCTGAATCCAGTAACTACAATCCGGCTGCGGCTTTACCGCCAGCCGGAACTGTGGTTTGTTATTTCCTGCAATGTCTGGGCTATCTTCTAATGGGAACCCTCAGCGGGCTCTACATCAGACAGACTGCTCTGGCCACGCTCGCTTATCTGGCCTATGTCCTGTTTATCGAACGAATTTTCTATTGGATCCTTTATTTGAGCCTGGTGAAAAGCAGCGTTTTCCCAGTTCTGGCGGATATTCTTTTGTTACTTCCCAACAAAGTCCTTTCTGCGCTGGCGCCCTTCCCCGTGCCCCAGATGGCCCTTCAGATGACAGGCCAGCAAAAGATTTTCGAAGGCCTATCCGAGGCAGGAGTCTGGATTGCCGCCCTGGCCTACATCGTTCTCTTCACGTTCCTTTTTTTCAGACGCCTTCGCAAGGCGGACTTTTAGGACAAGCGCTCTAGTGTTCTGATAATAAATTAGTAGGTGGGCTGTTCACCAAATCATCCTGGGTATAAAGAGGAATCCACAGGCTCTACCTGAAAGTTTTTGATGGTAGGCTGATTCAGCAAGAAGTCTGGGTCGGGCCAGTGGGTTCTTCCTCCGCCTGAGGGCTGGCCCAGAATGATATCGCAGGGTGATTCCAATCCTCTTTCGCTAACAGGCCCTAAAAAACAGGACGCTCAGGGCTTGTAAATCAACAGGCGCAATCCATTCAGACACACCAGCACCGTGCTGCCTTCATGCCCGATGACCCCCAGGGGAAGAGCCAATTCAAAACCAAGCGCTGCAACCAATAAAACCACAATCACAGCTCCGGCAAAAACCAGATTCTGGATCAACACGCGTTTGGCCTGGCGCGCCACACCGATCAGGAGCGGGATGTTCTCCAGACTGTCCCCCATCAAGACCACATCCGCTGTCTCCATTGCCACATCCGTGCCGACGGCCCCCATCGCCACACCCAAGTGCGATGTGGCCAGGGCAGGAGCATCATTGACCCCATCGCCCAGCATCATCACCCGCCCCTGCGCTTTAAACTCCCGGATAGCCTCAACCTTGTCTTCAGGCAGTAGTCCCGCCCGGAATTCCTGAATACCAGCCTCCGCCGCAATGGCCCTGGCCACAGCATCCTGATCTCCGGTCAACATGACGATTTTCTTGATACCCAGTTGGCGAAGTTTAGCCATCACCTCCCGGACCCCGGGTCTTAAGGTGTCAGCCAGAGCAAAAACCGCACGGACCGTCACCACATCACCGCCTCCGCTTCTCTCCCCCATCCAGACACAGGTTTTCCCATTATTTTGCAGCGGCCCGGCCGAACCCGTAAAATGTTCCCTCCCCCTGGCATTCAATTCCTTGAATAACCGTTCACTACCTACTACATAACGGACCCCGTCCACATCCGCCTCCGCACCTTTTCCCGCGGTTGACTGAAAGGCGGTGGATGCCGGAAGAGAGATGCCAAGTTTCTTTGCACAATCCAGAATAGCGGTGGCCAAAGGATGTTCCGATTTGGATTCAAGCGCTGCACAAATGGCCAGCAGCTTTGAAGCCTCTTCCGGTAATTTACCCTGTCCAACCGCACTCGCGCCTCCAGGCAATACGATGTCCGTCACCGTGGGTTTGCCCACGGTCAGTGTTCCTGTTTTATCAATCGCCAGAATATCAATCCGTGCCGCCGCTTCCAGATGTGCCCCACCTTTGATCAAAACCCCGCGTCGGGCCGCACCGCCGATTGCCGAAAGCACCGTGGCAGGGGTGCTGATAATCAACGCACAAGGCGAAGCCACCACCATCACGGTCATGGCGCGGTAAAATGCAGTGGCGAAGCTTTCATCCATGCCTAGCCAGGGAATCAATAAAACCAACAGTGTAAATCCGATGACGCCGGCCGCATAACTCTGTTCCGCTTTTTCCAGGAACCGTTGCGTGCCTGATTTTTCCGCCTGAGCCTCGGCCACCAGTTTGACCATGCGGGCCAGGGTGGAATCTTCCGCTTTTTTGGAGACTTTGATTTCAAGCGCCCCGGATTGATTGAGTGTTCCGGCAAAAACGGAAGCGCCGACGCTCTTGCTCACCGGCATGGATTCGCCTGTCAGGCTGGATTGATCCACGCTGCTGGAACCTTCATCCACCACACCGTCCACGGCCAGGAGTTCTCCCGGTCGCACGACCACGATATCGCCGGGCAGCAAAGTCTCTACCGGAACCATTTCGGTGGTGTCCCCTGTCTTTTTTAAGGCCCGGTCAGGCCGGAGAGTGAGAAGGGATTCAATGGCGCGTTGGGTTCTTTCGAGGGCATAGCTCTGTAGAACGTTGGAGAAGCTGAAGAGAAAGAGCAGTAGAGCGCCTTCGAACGGAGCTCCCACAATACCTGCTCCCAAAGCGGCGAGTACCATGAGCACGTCCACATCGAGGGTCTTTTCGCGAAGGGAGGCGATGGCGGAGCGGACACCGTATTGGCCGCAAAAGAGGTAAGCCCCACTATATAGCACGTTGCTGATGATCCCTTTTTCATGGGCGGCTTCTGCGACCCAGGCGGCCACCAAAAAAACGAAACCCACAGTGCAGGAAAGTTCTTCATTCAATTCACCGGAGCGGATTTTCGCCCAAAGGCTGGGCCGGGCCTTAGCGGAACGAAGTTTGAAGGGTTCGATCCTGGCACCTGCGGCACGGGCTCCTTTCAGGACGCTTGCTTCGTCTGAAATGGCCGAATCAAAAGTGAGGCAAAGAACACGGCCGACATAGGTGGCGGTGGCCCGGCGCACACCGGGAACTTTTTGGATACGTTTTTCCAATTTGGCCGCAGCCGCCTCACAGGCCTGTCCGTCCAAACGAAGCACACAACGTTGGAGGCCCACGGCAACAGGTTTGATGTGTTCCAAGGCAATGTGCCGGATTTCTTCCTCGGAAAGCTTCGCGGGATCAAAGGCGATCTCCACTTTCTCTCCGCCGGCAACTGGGGACAACCCGACAATCCCCGGATGATCCGTAATACTATGATGCTGATTGGGGTCTGATTCTAGTTTACTCATTTGAGTGGTTATAGCTGAGCATAACGATCTTTCCTGCAAACAGCAAGAAGCCGATGAATTCCGGGTAAAAAAAGGACTGCGATTGAGTCTTGATCGAAAAAACTTCTCAAGCTCCTACATTCGTGTCAATTAATACTCATTCGTGGCTGAAACTCCCCGCAAAAGCACCGTCTATCTTCTACTCATCCTTGGCATCTGGGCCTGTTCCACCGCTGTTATCTGGATACGCCTTAGCGATGTTCCACCGCTTCTTCTCTCAGGTTGGCGGCTGATTCTCTCCACTCTAATCCTTTCACCTCTCGCCTGGAAGGCCTGGCAGCAGGCTTCTCCGGAGCAACGCCGACACGCACTCCTTGGAACTATTCTCCCCGGAATTGCCCTGGCTGCACACTTCATTTCCTGGACTTTCGGAGCGCGCATGACCGAAGCAGCCCGCGCCACACTCATCGTCAATATGACGCCCCTCGCCATGCCTTTTGTTTTGTGGCTCGTTAACCGTGAACATATCAATCGCGGGGAATGGATCGGAACCCTCGTCGCGTTGGCTGGAGTCCTGATGCTGACCCTGCCACGCCTGGACTCCGGACTCTCCACCACGGCAGGTGATTGGGTTTGTTTCGGCTCTATGATCCTGGTCACATTCTACCTGGTGCTGGGACGGCGCAGCCGCACCAAGGGGGCCTTCTGGCTTTATCTGGTTCCCGTCTATGCCTGGGCCGGACTCTTCTGCCTTCTGGCAGCGCTGCCTTTCCATGCCGGAGAAATAATTCCTGAGTCCTCCCAGTGGATCTTGTTGTTAGCCCTTGCCGTCATTCCAACCATCGTGGGCCACGGCCTGCTCAACTACTCCCTGCGTCACACGGGTGCGCAACAGGTCAGCGTTTTCAACCAAACCCAATTCCTTTTTGCCGCCCTGATCGCTTTTTTTGTCTTTTCAGAAATCCCGGCCCTGCTTTTTTATCCCGCTGCGCTGTTGATTGTCATCGGCGCCTGGATTACTGCCAAATCATTACCGGAATAGATTTTTCCGCGGGTGCAGGGCAAAAAGCCATCACCTTATCCTCCAAAATTCAGGCAGAAACAGGCAGAAACAGGCAGACCCACAGAAGCGCCATCAAGGCAATACCTGCGGTCGCAACGGTCATGGTGGAGACGCAACCCCGCGTCCCGTTACCATCATCCACATCGAAACGATAAACCAGGTGCATGCGCTAGATGGAAATGTATTCCGCGTTGAACTCCGTCAAGTAGTCGGCCCTGCGCACAACCAGACCGCCCAGATTAGCCCAGGCAATCTGCGCGGCATAAAACCCCTCCGCCGTGCTATCACCTTGTCCGTTGCGTGCATTGAAACAACCTGGTTTTTTTCCAGCTGGGGTAAGGCCTATACCAGGGTGCGACCACAATCTCCCGGATTGAAACAGTTTACAGGGTGCTGTTCGGGGGAAGCAAAGCCGCAGTCTGGGCATGCGTCACTTGGAATTTTCCCGCCTTCATTGCTGCAGAAGGCCCCGGCTTGGGAGGGGGCTTCGGCATTGTGGACATAATGTTGTGAAGCACTCTGCTACCTACTGCCAGGAAGACAAACAAGCTGGAGATCAGGCCCGGCCAGCGGTGGAATTTACGTAGTTTATTTTTTTGTGTAATTCTGCAGACCATCGTCTTTGTTTTGTTTCCTTACCAGCGGTATTCCATGCCACCGTAAAACGCGCGCCCGTCTCCGGGGCTGAACTGTGCCGCGTTGCGCCCGGCTATTGTCAGATCATCCGCCACGCCGGTGGTGGCTGCATGTTTTTCGTTGGCCAGGTTCCGAACCTCGACAAAGAGGTGGAATCCATGCTTCGACTTGTATCCGATTTTGAATCCTACCAGGAAATAGCTGTCTGCATCCAGGGTGTTGGCATGATCGATAGGCGAATCGACCAGCGTCGCTTCAAAATTCGGTCCCACATAGAACCCGCAGGGATGACTGTAAATCAGGTCAGCCAGGTAAAAGTGCTCAGGCAATCCGGCCAACTGATTATTTCCGAAGCGCGGATCGTTATCGAAAATAAACCGGCCCCAAGTGTAATTCTGACGCAGATACAGCCTGTCTTCATCATCAGCCAGACCTTTCCAGATCTCAATTCCGGCACCCAACTCGATTCCGGTGTGGAGCGTCTTTTTTGCGTTGATCGTGGCAGCGGGTCCGTTCGGATCCGAAAGGGAAAGTAGTTCATTATACACCCACGAGTTGTAGAACGTGGCATCCCAGTCAAAACGTCCTGAACTTCCACGAGATCCTGTTTCCAGCGTCCATGCTTTCTGCGCTTCCGTTGTCCTCAGATTCTGACCGGCGCGAGTATCAAAAGCTTCGCTGAAACTTGGCGGCTCATAGCTGCGGCTGACGTTGGCGAAGAGGGAGGTTTCTTCGTCCAGTTCATAGAGCAGCCCGATCTTGGGGTTAAAGGCCGTGTAGTTTTCGTAGGCCGAACGGGTTGCCGGATTGAGCAGGGTCGTGTTCAAAAAATTCTGTCCTCCACCTGCTCGGGCAAAACGGACATCATTGTTGCGCGTGCTCCAGTCCGCCTGAGACCCAAGAACCAGCGCTAGTTGTTCTAATAGATAATGCTGGTTTTCCGCAAACAGCGTGCTGCTGGTGGCGGTTTGGGTGGACTCGAGGGTTTGTGGACCGCGGGTCTGGCCGGTGATGCCGACATAACCGAATTGATTCGCTTCCGTGATCCCCATGATCTGGCGAATACCCAGGATGAAACGGTTTTCCCTTCCGAAAAGATCTTTATCGCCCGTGTAACGGAGATCGACACTGAAGTCGTTCGAGACCTGGTCGATAAGCTGGAAAATCGGATGGAAAAGACCCTTGTTGGACCAGGAAAGCGAGCTGTCGAGTCGCTGATCATCCCAAGTGTAGCTGGTCTTGTTCGCTACCCGATAAAGTTTGAAGTCGCGTTTTTGATCGCGATTGGTCTGAGCAAAGGTTGTCTGGGAAGGATCGATATCGAGTTGTGCTTTGGTCAGACTGCCGGGCAGTTCCGATTCCGTGTTTACAAATCCTGCCTAAAAACGGATCTCGAGATCAGGCAGGATCTTCCTTCCGATATTGGCAAAGAACCGCTGCGTGTTCTGTTCTGCATGATCCCGGAATCCATCCTGGGACGATTGTGTCAGGCTGGCGTAATAGTCGAAAGGTCCCTCGACCAATCCCGAACTGACCTGGCCCCGCAAATACCCGAAGCTTCCGGCTTCGCCCCGCACTTGAATCCGGTCAGCGTCGTAGCCGGTTGGCGATATATAGTTGATGGCTCCTCCCAAGGTGCTACTGCCGTATTGGAGGGCATTGGATCCGCGATACACCTCAATTGATCCCGCTGCGAGAGGTTCAATCGCCTGCATGTCAAAGCCGCCATCGGCCAGGTTTAAAGGAACGCCGTCCTGCATCAAAAGCAGACCACGTCCATGGAAGGTTCGTTGAATGCCGCTGCCACGGATGGAGAGCCGGGCCTCTTCTGAACCGAAGCGGGGTTGAACAATCACCCCGGGTGCGAACTGAAGCGCATCTTTCAGGGTGGAGGCTCTTCCTTGTTTGTAGTCTTGGGCAAGGATGAGGCTGACGCCGCCGGGAACGCGGTTCAACGCTTCACGAACAGTGACTGTATCACGCACGGTCAACGATCGATCCGCATTCGCCTTGACCACCACCTCCGATAAGGTCACGGGTTTCAGCTCCAACACTGATTCATTCAATTTAGCTTTTGCTTTTTGGGCTGACGGTGTTTCCGAGGTCTGGGCACAGACAGTCATTGCAACGGACACTGACACTGACACCGACAAAAACACCACAACTGCAAAACCGGCACGGCAGACAACTTTAAAATGCATCCTATTACTCCGCTGGGACGCAGACACAGCTGCGCCAATTTTTAATAGCGGGAAAATCCCGATTAAGGACTTGTAGGCCGTCTCCCGACTTACCCTGTCGGGATCACCGATCTGAGAGACGGCACCGCAATCAAGCCGCCTCACAGAAGCGGACTACAATCGGGAAGGATGGGAGGGGAGTCAGGCTCGCGGCGGAGGCAGAGGGGGTGCCTGTGCACTGATGCCACGAGCAAAGAAATCCGGACGAAAATTTGCGGTTACACCCGAGGCATAACGGGTCGGGGCCATGGCAGTCGTCGGAAGAGTGGGGGCCTTCAGGTCGGAAAGTTTTAAGACCATTTCACGGGGAAGATGTTCCTGCGCGGCTTTTTTGACTTCGTTACAGCTCGCGCAGGGATGTTCCCCGTCAAAGGTCTGGCTGATACCCGCAGCCAAACCCGAGGCCTGGGCATAGTCCACCAGCATACGGCCCCAAGCAATGCCCTGCACAAGGGCAAGGTGGGCTCCACTAACATAGGTCAGAGCTCAAAAGCTGAGAATGAGGCCCAGTTTTTTCAAGCAAACGAAACCTAAGAGTTTTTTTCTGTGCGGTCAAACAAGATCCCGGATGATAACAAGGCCCCGCTTAAAAACTGTAAACAATCTGGGCGGCCAGACCGTGTGCGGCATCACCGGACAAGGTGCCGGTGCCATTAGAAATGACATCGCTTCCGAGGTCCAGGCGGTATTCCGCGCGGAAGAGAAGCTCCTCAGTCAGATTGAGGCCTGCTGTCAGCGTCCAAGTATAGACGTCATTGCTGAAGCCAACGGGCCGCACAGGCAATGCGAGGAACTGGTTGTCGTCCGTGTGTAAATACTCGCCGCGGGCGGCAAGGCTGAAGAGGCTGTTGAACTGGTATTTGGCGTAAGCTGCCACCACGTAGAGATTGGTGCTGTCATCAGCGGCGGCAGGGGCCGGAGCCGAGAAGTTATTGCCAACCCAATAGGAGGCGTTCAAGGCCAAAAGCAGCTTATCATTGGCGAATTTGGGAGACCAAGCTCCCCACCAGTTCAGGCCGAGCAGGTTTTCATCATCGGTCTGACCTGTTCCGCCGTCTCCAAATGGAGCGTAGTGGAAGGCGATTTGGGTTTCAGCGTTTCCGCCTTCGTTGGTTACCCCGAAGCCGCCGGTTAAGGCGTAACCATCACTGCTGCCGTCCAGACCCATGTTAGTATCCTGACCGTTGCCATTGATGACCCCACCGATCATTGTGACGTGATCTGTGATGGGATAATTCGCAACGATTCCGGAGGATGGCCCTGGATCGGGAGCAGCATTGACGCCCTGGGTGATGTTCATGTTGGCCGGACGCTCATCGGCTTCGAAACCCAGGATGGAATTGATTTTACCAACCTGGATGTCCAGTCCGTGCCCGATGGGAGCACGGATGATGACGTGGGCCTGCTGGAGGTAGAGACTGTCGCTACTGCCATCTGTTCCATTGGCGCCAAGGCCTGCTGCATCTTCCCCCAGCATCAGGTCAGCACGAAATCCAGCCTGGAATTCGTTTTTGTCGGAAAGAGCTTTTTCCAGAACCAACTTGAAGGCATTGAGGCTGAAGTCTCCTGATCCGGCTCCGTCTGTGACATAGCCCGTGGTGGCAGGACCCGATGTTCCTGTGAAATTGTAGATATAACCGGTATCGACATATCCGCTCAAATGAACCTGGGGAGTGGTTGTTTCCAAGTAGATGGCTTCGTCAATGACTTTATCGAGGTTTTTGGCTTCATTGCCTGCGTAGGCGGTTGCGCTCACAAGCGCCAAAGTCGAGAAGATTTTCAGTGTTTTGTTCATAGTTTTCCTTCGTTAAGCGATTTGGGAAGAGATTGATTAATCTTGTTTCCGGGGGTTTAAAGCTGATGTTTGACGAAGATCAAGCTCAAGAGGGTTATTACTACAACTAGACAAGACTTGATAATTCGTTCTCATATTGAGAACTTTTAATTAAATGTCCAAAGAGGTCAATAAAAAAGTGATAATGGATTATCGTCTTGGAGTATTTAATGCCTCTTGAAAAGGGAGGCGAGAGAGCAAGTCAAGCCGCGTTGCATTCAGCGCAATTGCCGTAGAGAACAATTTCATGGCGATCCACGGTAAAGCCCCGGGGCGCAAGCTGGTTGATCCCACGAATGCACCCAAGTAAATTAGAAAGATGTTTACATTGTTTGCAGAAGAAAAAGTGGTGATGCTGCCGACCGGTGCTCTCGTAGTGAGGGGCAATTCCTGGAATTTCCACGACACGGACCTGGCCTTCTTGAACAAATTGTTTGAGCGCCCTATAAACAGTGGCGATACCCAGGCTGGGAAATTTTTTCTGAGCCAGTGAGCAAATTTCCGACGGAGTCAAAGGAAGTCTTGCAGCGTTGACCACATCATAAATGGCCGTTTTTTGGGGTGTCGTGTAAGGCATTCCATAAAGTAACTTGCCCTAATTGGGAGTAAAGATGCAACTTCTTGGTTGATACTACGTTCTCAGTTAAAGCGGATATATATCAAAAAGGCTGCGCACAAAAATCAGAGGAAATAATTCCCCGTTGTTAAACTTGGTGGTAGAGGAGTGACGTTTTCGTATTGGGCCTCAGGTGGTCAGGGCTGAGCGTAACCCGGGCAAGTTCGCATAGCCCCGTATCTTTATTCCAACCTTCATGAATTTCACATTTATAGCTAGATAAATTAATTTTTCCAACGTCGCAGGGATTCCTCATGCAGGTGGGAGGATTTTAAAATTTTGCGAACCAAGCCGTATTTCGGTCCAAATAGGTAGGCTAAAAGAAAAAAGAAACTCAAGACCATCACGATGGATGGTCCGGAAGGCACATCGATCCAGTAGGAGACAAGGAGGCCCAAGATCGCTCCGGTCGTTCCCAAAAGAGCGCCTCCCCATATCATGGTGGGGTAGGAGTCGGAGAGGAGGTAGAGGGTTGCAGCGGGTAAAATCAAGAGTCCCAGCGAAAGAACCACTCCTACCGCTTGGAGGGAGGAAATCATAGCCATGACCATAAGACCGATAAGTAGATAATCCAGCCAGGCCACCCTGATCCCGAGAGATCTCGCGACAGTCGGATCAAAAATGACCAGAAGCAAATGCCGCTGCAAAACGGTTAGCGATAGAACAATTGTGAAACTGATTCCGTAAGTCAGCCAAAGATCCATGTTGGAAAGTCCCAGAACATTTCCAAAAAGAAAATGAGTCAGGTCAATTCGGACGGCGGAATATTTAAGCAGCAGGATCCCGAGGGCAAAAGCGAAGATGTAGAGCGCTCCGATGGAAGTATCGTCTTTTAACCGGCTATTGTGGGAAATCATCTTGCCCCCGAGCACCACCAAGAGGGCGGCCAAGAGGGCCCCGAGGAATAATCCGAAGGGGTTTAATCCAAAAAAAATAGCGCTGACGGCCAAGCCTGGCAAAAGAGCATGGGCCAGTCCGTCCGCCAGCAAGGCGTTTCGTCGTAGGACAATGAACGTGCTCAAATAGCCATTTGTGAATCCTATGAGTATGCAGCCCATGAGCGCCTTTTGCAGGAACTCAAAGCGGAAAGGTTCCAGGAGCCAACTCACCTGGGTTCTCCGGTGAAGGCTGGAACGGAGTATGTTCGCGCAATATTTTCGGACGTGAAAGCCTCCGCCAAAGTCCCTGACGCGATAAGTTCCCCGTTAAGCAGGATGACACGATCAAACAGTTCGGGAACAGACTTCAAGTCATGGTGGGATACGACAATGAGTTTGCCCAATCGGACCATTTCATGAAGGAGAACTTGAAGTTCGGATTGAGCGTTGGCATCAAGTGCAGCAAAAGGTTCGTCGAGGAGGTAGACTTCCGCTTCCTGGGCCCAGGCGCGGGCAAGAAAGGCCCGTTGCTGCTGGCCGCCGCTCAAAGCATTGATTTGCCGGTCAGCCAAAGCAAGGAGCTTGGTTACGGAAAGAGCCTCCTGGACCACGGATCTGTCGTGTGCGGAAAAAGATTTCCAAGCGCCCAATTCCGGAAAACGTCCCATTTCCACCATTCCCCGCACGGTAATTGGAAAGTCCCAATCAACCGCACTCCGCTGAGGGAGATAGGAAATGCGCGGAGAAAGTTTGGATTCGAAATGGCCTTTCAATTCGATTGAACCTGATTCTTTATCAATCAAGTTGGCGAGGGCCCTGATTAAAGTCGTTTTTCCCGCACCGTTGGGGCCAAGAAGGCCGATGCAATGGCCGCACGACAGCTCTAAATCTATATGATGTAAGGCGGGAACCCGGTCATAGCTGACCGTGAGATTCTTAACGATGAGACGGTGATTAGACACAATTCAAGGGTTGGTTTCAGAAAGGGTGACAAGTTCCACCAGCTCTGAATCCGGCCAGAACGTTTTGTCAGCCAGAATGTTTTCACCGTTACTTATTTCCACATGGACGGATGTTCTTCCAGGCACCTCCGCTTTCAGCAGCAAATCAATTCCTTCTTTGGGAATAGAAACCTCCCAATTGCGGGTATATTCGCCTTTGCCTGATTCTTGTAAGAAAAGTGTGTCTCCAAGATAGGCAAGAGAGAATGCCCGGGGCGATTGGGAAAAGGAAACTTTTACCGAAAGTTGAACCAGTTTTTGGGGTGGAACAACTTGCGATTGAAGAAAGGCATCCGGTCGATTAGTCAGGAACCAGACCGGACCGCCTGCGAGGGTAAATCCAATGACGACCAGAATTATTCTGAGCAAAGGATGTCCCCCCATATTATTTACTTCAACGAATTGACGATGGTGGTGATGTTGTATTTAACCATCTCAACATAGGTCTTGGCTTCCTTGTCCCCCAGGCCATCCGCATAGAGTTCGCCGCCCAGCTTGGCTCCAGTCTCTTTGGTAATTTCAGAAAGAACTTTGGGATTCTCGATATTTTCAGCGAAGATCGCTTTAACCCCCTGCTCTTTGATCAGGACGATCAACTCGCCCACTTTTTTGGAAGATGGCTGATCCGACGTGCTAACCCCCTTAACCGGATGAACGGTGAATCCGTAGTCCTTGGCGAGATACTGGAAGGCATCATGTGAAGTGACAAGCTTGCGTTTCTCGCGCGGCAACTCGGCAATTTTTTCGGTTGCCCAAGCCTGGAGTTCGCTCAGTTTCGCAAGATAGTCGGCGGCATTTTTTTCATAAACCGTCTTGTTTGCCGCATCGACCCTGATAAAGGCATCCTTCACCACAGCCGTGGCTTTCTTCACGTTATTGATGCTGTGCCACCAATGAGGGTCTTCCATGGTGCCATGATTGTGCCCATGTCCGGATTCCTCGGCAGCCATAGCCAAGGCTTTGAGGGTCGAACCGGTGTCGATAAACTTCTCTTTGTTTCCTGTGGTTTCTTTGAGTTTGTCCAGATACCCTTCTAGTCCCTTTCCGGTGGTCAAAACCAAAGAGGCGTTGGAGATAATTTTCAGGTCTCCCGGAGTGGGTTGAAACTCATGCGGATCTATTCCAGGCTTGACGATAGCATCGACCTGAACCAACTCACCCCCTACATTTTTGGCAATATCGGTGGTGATAGTTGAAAGGGATGCCACCCTCAAGGGAGCTCCCAGCCCAGTGGATACTGCGAAACAAAATACAAACAAACCGAAAACAGCTTTTCTCATAATTGATAAAACATTATCAATTTCAGGTTTTTTTGGCAAGGGAATTAGCTCACGAATTCTTTGGTGGTGGAAGCGACGAGTAACTAGCTTGATAAGTCATTATCAATGCTGTAAGAATATCAAATGAATTCCCCACGCATTCCCGTCACTGTTCTTACCGGTTTTCTCGGCTCAGGCAAAACTACTCTTCTGAATCGGATTTTAGGCGAACAGCATGGCAAACGCGTTGCCGTGATCGAAAATGAGTATGGAGAGATTGGCATCGACAACGAACTGGTGGTCAATGCTGACGAGGAAATCTTCGAGATGAACAACGGCTGCATCTGCTGCACGGTGCGGGGTGACCTTATCCGCATCCTCGGCAACCTGAAAAAGAGGAAGAATAAATTTGATTACATCATAATTGAGACGACGGGACTGGCCAATCCAGCTCCGGTTGCGCAAACTTTTTTTGTGGACGACGAAATGAAAGAAAGTTTCTCTCTCGACGCCATTGTCACCGTGGTGGACGCCAAGCACGTATGGCAGCACATTGATCAGAGCAGTGAATGCCATGAGCAAATTGCCTTTGCCGATGTGCTTCTGCTCAATAAAACCGACCTGGTCACCCCCGCAGAACTTGATCAATTAGAGGCCCGCATCCGTTCGATGAATGCGAGTTGTAAAATCCATCGCACCCGCAACGCCGAATTGGCCATTGACCAATTAGTCAATGTCCGCGCCTTTGATCTCGATGCCAAGCTGGAGATGAATGCGGATTTTCTCACGGAAGAAGTTCCTTTCGAATGGGCCGGCGTTTTCCGGTTGGAGCACGATGTCCACGAGTTTAAATTCGATGCAGGACCCGATCCGACAATGGACATCCTTATTGCACCCCTTTCGGCGGATACTGAGTCTGCCTTCGAATGCGCAAAGAAGGAAGCAATCATGTCTTTTTCAGATCATCCCTCGGAGAGGAAGCCGGGTTCAGAATTAGACTCTGATGCCACACCTGCCAGATTGATCTTGGATGGTGACGCTGCGGCATTCTCACTTTCTCTTGCCAAAGGAGGCTTCTTCACGGTTTTCACCCAACATCATCCGACAGAATTTAACATGACCTTGACTCAAGCAGGTAAGGCGATCGCGCCGATCCGAGAACAAGCTTATGCCCACAGCCACTCCCACGATCAGAGCATAACTTCGGTAGGTATTGTGGAGTCACGGTTGGTCGATCTTAAAAAACTAGATCAATGGATGGGTCCGCTTCTCCAAACAAAGGGGGTCGATATTTTTCGGATGAAAGGGATTCTTAATTTTAAGGGAATGGACAATCGTTTTGTTTTTCAGGGAGTTCACATGCTATTTGACGGAAAGCAGGACAGGCCTTGGAAAAAAGGCGAAGAGCGCAAGAGTCAGCTCATTTTTATCGGCCGGAATCTGAACCGTGCCGAATTGGAGGAGGGGTTTCGCTCATGCCTAGCGTGATACGGTTGGGAAATGGACTTATCCGGATAATAGTTGAAGAGTCAGTTAATTGTTAGATTAAGTTAAGCAGCTTTTTTCACGGGCTTAAGAACGGATTGATTGAGGGCCGCTGGCAACTTGGGTAAGTGACGGAAGCCCCTGACTTTACGGAATTGTTTTTCATTCCAAAGTAGCGCACTGGCCGCCCAGCGTTGGGTCATGTCACCGCTTCTCCAACGTTTGACCCGTCCGCAGTAAGTCTCTGCCTGGCTGTACGCACTCTCGATCAGGTTGGTTGAGGCCAGGCTGGTTAACAGCGCATCGTTGATTCTCAGACCTTGCAGGATCAAGGTTTCTTCCAAACCTTCCCGCAGCGACCGGGCCGCCGCCGGACAACTTTTTTCCAGATCACGCGCGATGGATTCGAGTTCTTTACGGGCTTGGGTGACATCCTCCAAGGCCCGGGCAGCCTGCATTCTCCAGGCCGCCTTGCGCCTCATTTCTTTGGGCAGATAATCCAAAATATTGCGCTGTTTGTGCACACGGCATCGTTGCACCACGGCCATTTTGCCAAACACCTCGTCCACCCCTTTGCGCAGGGCTTTACCTCCATCCAGAACGATCAGCAGAGGCTTTGACCAACGTGCTGTTTTCCGTCGAGCCCTGCCACAGGCCCAGGATGTGTTTGGTTCCATCCAGCGTGATCCCCATGGCCACCACGATGCAATCCTTCTGGAAGTGTTGGGCATAAACCAACAGAGCCACCAGATCCTGCGGAACGTTACGTGCCGTCAACTCTTGGAGTTGCCTGGCCGTGGCCACTTTCCAATGGGCACTGACGCTATTCTTCTTAATCCCAAAGCCTTCCATAGACTCGCTAATGGCTCCTTCATAATTCCGGGTCGTACATTGCCTCATCAGATGCCCCGCCAATGCCTTCTGACGGTCCCCGTTTTTTTGGAACTTTTGATAGTTTTCCAAAGGCACTCCCTCTCCCTCCTTGGTCCGCAGTCGTGGCCATTTCACAGCAATTTTGCGACCGTCATATATAAATCACATAACCCGGTTGATGCCGATGACGGTAGGCCTCCTGTTTTCCTCGCTTCCCAAGCTTTTGCTGCGCCATATCCAGCGTTTCAGAGGTGACTTTTCCAGATAAAATACGATACTTCTTCTTCACCCGGGTCGGTTTCCCCTGTGGTTTATGTTTATTCTTCACCGCTGATCCTGTCAGATCAGCAGCAAGGGAACCACCTGACTTTTTTCAACTATTTACAGGACATCTCCTACTTTGCGAACTTAAGGCCTCGGCAAATTCCTGTTATTATAAATGATTACTCTCTCTTCATCCGGCCATCCAAGCATCAAACAGGTGCAGAGTTTTGATGAACTGCTTTCCTCACCTTTCGCAGACGGCGTTAACGCTCTTTGCTGGCCGCGCAGTCTGCCTGGGGACTTTGCCGAGGTGGCGGAAAAGGTTGGTGCGGGCGAAGGGATTGTAACGCTTAATGAGGCCATGCTCCAGGCTTTGCCGCTCAGCGCAGAGGGCCGCAATGCGATCAAATTTATGCTGGAAGATCTGCGGCTGCTGCGGGAAAAGGACCTGGATCCAGTCCTCAATTGTATTCACGGATATCCCCGGGATGAAGATGGTGGGCCTGTTCCAACGGATGTGTTTTCGTTCCACGTGGACTCTGCCCCCATCGCAGCGGAAACCTGGCTCTGCACCTACCATGGTTTGGCCAGTGAAGGCCTGCTAAACGAAGAAGCCCAACGGCGCGTGGACGAGCCCGCGACCCGGGCCGCACTGCTCAAACTATTTGCAGGCAGCGACGATGAGGGCTTCGTCGAATTCCTGAACGTTAACTGCTACGACCTGCACTACAGCCCCCTCCCAGGCGCGAGGCCCTATTCGTTTGGAGTGGGCAATCTTTGGCGCATCGCTGCCGCATATCCCGGAAGCCCCGTTCCACCCTGCATCCACCGTGCTCCGGCTACCCTGCCAGGCCAGTCCCGGCTGTTGTTGATCAGTTGAAAACCCAGGACATTAACGCAAAGATACAAAGGGTTTAAGTCGCTGAAAAATAGATTTTTTAATAAATATGTAAGGAATTCGTTTTTTGCGTCTTAGTTCCTTTGCGTCTTTGCGTTAAAAAAATAGTATTTGTTTTAACAATCCCAAGGGTTCATCGCTGTGGGCGCGGATGCGCATGAGGCGGGGATTCCAGGCCAACACGACCTGGCGATGTAATTTGCCCATCCAGGGAGGATCGATACGATGCAGGGAGCGAAGAAGCGGGTCTGCTTCGGCGTGAGCAGGCAGGATGGCGGCAAATTGTCCGGTGAGCGCGGCGCGCGCCGCCTGGGGGAAACTTTCCGTGAGCAGACGTAGATTGGGAGAAGCTTTGGCCTTGGTGGCTGCTTCCTGCAATTGCTCCACAAATTCTCCGTCTGTTCCCAGCGTTGCCCAGGGCAGTTCCTTCAAAGCAGCGTTTGGATCCTTTTTCCATTTGGGCGACCAGAGTGCTGGGGGAATGAAAAGAGAGTAACGCACGTCGCCAAGAATGGAGCCTTTGAGCGGGGCCTGCACCCGGGCTTGGCGCAGAATTCCGAAATCCAACTGGGAATCGAGCAACTGATCAGCGATGTCTCGCGAACGCAGATTCTTCAGAACAAAAATGGCCTCGGGCAGGGTTTTTATCAGTGAGCCGATGCGCGGAACAACCACCCAGTGAAGTAGGCTGTCGCCGGCCCCCAGGCTGTAGCGTCGTGGAAGATGCCGGCAGAAAGCCGCAAAATCCGAGAGCCCCGAAAATTGTTCGCGTGCCACCACGGCCAACTGACGTCCGGCTTCAGTCACGAGAAGGTGTTTGCCGTTACGCTTGAGAAGTTCCACGCCGAAGTAGGTTTCGAGTTCGCCGATCTGACGCGAGAACTGGCTCTGGCGCACAGGATCGGATCCGGCGGCTTTGGCGATGCCACCTGCTTCGGCCACGGACATAAAGGTTCGAAGTCGATCCAAAGAAAGGCCGCGCATCTGGAAAAGCTTTTCGTCAATCATGACTATATAGTAATGGAACCTGTATTTTTCTACAATGCGCGAATTCAGTGTTCATGCTCAAATCCGTTACCCAAACAAAAGGAACTTATGAAAACGGCCACATTATTTGAACTCGGAAAAGCACTCGTATGCGGAATTGCATACATGGTGGGCAATCTATTCCGTGTTCTTTGTGGCCGGGGCTCCGGGCATGTGGTGTTGACGGTGAAGGGAGCAGAAGCTTCCTATCGAAGCACCCCTTTTTGGATACCCAGGCGACAGGGTTTCTGACCCCGGAGCGCGGCACTCCGCCCTTACACATCTCGGTTCCATGTGGGACCACTCCACTTTATAGAGGAGTCTTCAAATCCTTCCTAAAAAGAAATCCTCTCCGGACACCGGAGGGTTCCGACTGCGGTGGAAGCGGATCTGGATGGGATGGCGGGGACAGGGGATCAACGCTGTCTGCCCCAGGTGGACGGAAGGTGGTCATTCGTTTCACTGCGGGAATGTTGGTCATCCTTTAACCTTTTAATCAGTAGTTATTGAATTTTATGAAATTGAAAAATCGTTTGAAGACTCCTTTGAAAAAAGCGGAGCGCAAAGCCGGTAAGCCGGTGGCCCAGCTGACTTTGGATCAGGACAAGTGGTTGCAGGGTGCCGTTTCCGGTTTCCTCTCCGATGGTTCAGTCCACGGTGCCTGGGTTGAGGGCCCCTGGAAACTGGACGCGTTGGAACGGGATCTGGGTGATTATTTGCTCAGGTCGTCCGCGACCCATCGCGTTCCGGATCTGGATAAACCCGGAGCCAAAGAGGATTTGGAAAAGCACTACGTGTTCGGGTTGACCGGCGATTGCTTCATCTACGTTCATAAGAACTGGCTGCGTGTCTTCAGTCGTATCCCGAAAGAAGCGGAGGATATTGCCGAAGGGTTAAAGGTGTGTTATCGCGCCAGGCCCGAAAAGGAAGATCCGTGTTTTTTTCTGATCAAGCAGACGAGTTGCGGGATCGAATCAGAGGAAATCGCGTTGACGGAGACGGAGGCGCAGACTGAGGAGCAGTTGACCCTGTTCTATGGAAGCGGATTTGTGAAATGGCACGAGGCCTTCCTGGAAAAGTTTAGCTCGCGGGAAACGGGTATCAGTATTTTCGAAGGGCCCCCGGGCACCGGGAAAACATCCTATATCCGGGAACTGATGAGATTGTTGAAAGACAGTCACCAATTCTACTTCCTGCCTTCGTCCAACCTTGAGGCTTTGAAGAATCCGGAGTTCATTGATTTCTGGTCGGGCGAACGCCGGCGGGCTTTAACGAAAAACCTGGTGGTTATCCTCGAGGATGCGGAGTCCGCTCTGGTGCCACGGAACGAGGACAACCGGAAACAAGTCAGTGTTCTGTTGAATATCACCGACGGTATTCTGGGCGAGTTTTTGAAACTGCAGATCATTGCCACGGTAAACTGCGGAATCAATGAGATCGACCAGGCGCTGTTGCGGCCGGGCCGCCTGGTGGCCCGGAGACACTTCGGAAAACTGAAGGAAGCGGATGCACGCAAGTTGGCCGAAGCCAACGGTAAGAGTTTGGCGGAGGGAGAAGCGTTCTCCCTGGCCGATATCCTCGGAAGTGAGGACGGACTGGAAGAGGGCTCAGCGCCCCAAAGAAGAATGGGATTTGAAGCGTAGGCCGTCTTTGTGTGACCGCAACGTATGGAACGGCGTCTCATCATAGAGACGCCCTACATTGGAAAATTAAGAAAGTGGAGATTATGAAAACGAAACAATTGTTGAAGCTGGGAGTGCCGGATGGTCCGGCGATCCTGGAAGCAAAAAACTTTATCAAAGCCTGGGTCGCACAGGGAGGTGACACCTTCATGATCGCGGACGAAATCCAGAAGGTCGTGGCGGATGCCGCTTCCTACCTGGAAGATCCTCTGCGCGCACCACTGGCCAGACTTGTTTATGCCCCGCCCTACAAGCAGAGGGAAAAAACCGCGCCCTGGCAGCAATGGGGTAAGGACCTTGATGCCAATTGCCTGATGCAGATGGCGAATGCCTGCTCGTTGCCTGTGGCGGTGACCGGTGCTTTGATGCCTGACGCGCACTTGGGATATGGGTTGCCTATCGGTGGTGTTCTCGCCACGGATAATGCGGTTATTCCCTATGCGGTCGGAGTCGATATCGCCTGCCGGATGAAGCTGACCGTCTATGACCGGGCGGCCAAAACCATCGCGGGCCAAAAGGATCGGCTGGCCAACATCATCGAAAACGAAACACGTTTCGGCATGGGCTGCTCCTTTGAAAAAAAACGGCAGCACGAGGTCATGGACCAGGACTGGTCGGTATCGCCGGTCACGCAACGGCTCAAGGATAAAGCCTGGGCCCAGTTGGGAACGAGCGGATCCGGAAACCACTTTGTGGAGTTCGGTGTGTACACGGTCACGGACGACGAATCATTGGGTTTGAAGCCCGGCGAGTATCTTGCCCTGTTGAGCCATAGCGGTTCGCGGGGAACGGGAGCGCAGGTCTGTGACTATTACAGCCGGATTGCCATGGACTGGCATAAGGAGTTGCCCAAGGAACTGAAACATCTCTCGTGGCTGGATCTGGAAACGGAGCCCGGTCGCGAATACTGGAATGCGATGAACCTCATGGGCAACTACGCGGCGGCCAATCATCAGGTCATCCATAAACACATTGCCCGGGAAGTCGGCGCGGCGGTGATTCTCGATATCGAGAACCATCACAACTTCGCGTGGAAAGAAAAGCATGTCGTGGACGGCGTGGAGAAGGAAGTCATCGTACACCGCAAAGGTGCTACTCCGGCTGGTGCCGGAGTGCTCGGGGTCATTCCCGGATCCATGGCCACGCCCGGCTTTGTCGTGCGGGGCAAGGGTTCGGCGGCTTCGCTGCATTCGGCATCCCACGGAGCGGGACGGGTCATGAGCCGATCGAAGGCTTTGCAGAGTTTTACCTGGGGCGGAGTGAAGAAACAACTGGCGGAAGCCGGAGTTGAGCTGCTGTCCTCGGGTCTGGATGAAGTGCCGGGTGTCTACAAAGACATCCACCAAGTCATGGCTGCGCAGACTGATCTGGTGGAAGTTCTCGGAACCTTTCATCCCCGGATCGTGAAGATGGCTCCTGCCGGGGAGAAGGCGGAGGATTAAGAATTTAACGCAAAGTCGCTAAGATGCGAAGGCGCAAAGGATAATAGAGAAGATGCTTAAATTTAAAAAACTTAGCGTCTTAAACCCTTTGCGTCTTTGCGTTAAAATCCGCTTATTCCCAATTCTTCATCCGCTTATCAATCAGGAATGGCCCGAAGGGAATCAGTGCCGCCACAAAAACCAGCACGCCCCTCCAGAAGGGCCAGCGATACTTGAAAAAGACATAGGCCAACATGAAGGCGAAGAGCACAAAGAGCAGCCCGTGAATCCAGCCCACCCATTTGACGGCCATCGGCTGTCCGGCCAGGTATTTCAGGGGCATGGCAATGAAGAGCAGAACCAAAAAGGAAACTCCTTCGGTCAGGGCCAGGAGACGCAGCGTGTGGACGGGGTTACGAAACATAAGGCAAATCTAGCACAAGCAACAGGGTGCTCAAGATCAACGACTCCAGTCTTCAACGATCAACCCTTCGATGTATTCGAAATTTTTTGGGTTCAGTGTGACGAGGATCAGCTCATGAGCCAAAGCGGTCGCGGCAATCAGAAGATCGAGTTCCGGTCGGGGTCTGCCCGTAGCCCGGGATTCGGCCATCCGTTGTCCATAAATTGCAGCCACCGCAGAATCCACTGACAAAACAGGCAACTTTCCTTTCAATTGGAATTCGTAAGCTTTCCACAATTGGGGCGAATTTTTGTAATAAAGGCCCTGCAGAAGTTCAGCTTCACAAATGGCGGAGACGGCCAGGCAGTGCTCTCCACGAAGTTGCCAGTGTTGCATGACCTGCGGCAGGCTCTGACGTTTGAGAGGCTGGCTATAAACGGAAGTATCCAGTAGATGGGTGAGCGCCATGATCAATCATCCAGAACGTTTTTGAACCGATAAAGTTGACGTTTGGGCAATTCAAAATCCTCCGTCACGGGCCCGAATTCCTTCTCAAAATTCCGACGACGATCCCAGACATTTTCCTTTTGATTCGGTAAATCCAAGGGCTCGATACGAACCAGCGGCTGTCCCCGTCTGGTGACGATTACACTTTCTCCCCCCTGTGCCACCTGCTCACAAATTTCGGAGAACCGGGTCTTGGCATCAAAAAGGCCGATTTGCTTCATTCGCCAAACCTGTTAGTTGACTAGTAGGTTTGCAACGGGAACAATAGTTTATTTAGCGAATTTCGAATAATGCTAAGCAATTTATAATCAAGTGGTTACAAAATTATTCGTAGTAGTGAGAACTATCGGGCGAAATAAAAAAGCAAGCGAGCGGGCGGCAGCAACTATTTTTTAGCCTGGTTTTGACCCACGCGGGGATTTCGGGATCTTGATTAAAGTTGGGTAGCTTGTCGGCTTTGCAGTTTATTTCGATTTTCCCACGGGAATATTTTTCTGTCAGCGTTAGGAGTATTTTGTTAGGAGATTTCTGATAGGAAGCCGGTCAAACTCTCTGAACTGATCGAAGCCCTCGGGTTCGATAGCGACGGGCATGATTTTTAGCTGAACCGATAAATTAGCACCGTGCTGTGCTTTACGCAGTCACTCATTTGCGCCCCCGAGGAGGGCGACGGTGAGGCCTTGGAAGATATCGACGATTGGGAGAAAGAGGAGATCGGAACAACCAGGGAACTCGTGAAGGATTGGGATGGGCGGTTCGTGGAAGCTGCGACCAAGTATCATTTTCACGAATACCGGCACATGGAACGGTTCATCGAGACCCTGGAGGATGCTGACAAGGCCCAAGAATTGTGGAGGGCGATCAGAGGCAAGGGGGCGTTCCAATACTTTAAGGATACGGCAGACCAACCGGGCCTGCTTAAGCGGCGGTTTCAGTTTCGCAGCAGCGCCATGAAAGAATTAACTACAGATTGGGCCGGGGGCCTATGCAATTGAAATTGACGACGAAACACAGCGGGGTCCAGATCCTGGTTGAGCGTTACCAACAGTGGGGCGTTTTGTTCTTCAGGAGCACAGGCGCCCACGATGGTTTTTTTAAAAAAACTTAATGCCTTTTCCCTTACCGATGACAGGCTGGAAGGATCATGGTATTTACCGATCAGGAAACTGCAGAACACAAACGGGTGCTGGAAAAGCATTTCTGGTCCAAACGTCGCCCACCGCTGCATTTGCGGGACAAAATCCGCGACGGCCAGCGGCTTTCTGGTCACGGGATAGATCTGTTTTTTGTCAGACCTGCATTCCGCCATCCGGGAGAATTCAGTGAAGATAACATCGCCCGGATCCGCTACGTCCGCACACGGAAAGTTTGGAGGCTGTATTGGCGCCGAGCCAGTGGCAACTGGGAGTCCTATCCTCCCTGCCGCGAAGTTGGCTCGCTTGCTTCAGCTCTCCGGGTCATACATAAGGACACCCATCATTGTTTTTTTGGTTGAGCGGAATTTGGCTTGAACATTTAACAGCGAATTCACGTTCGCTAAAGGACGACTCCATCCTGCGGTGGGGAGAGCAGGGAGAAAAGGATTTAACGGGGCCTGGTTTTGAGGTTCTCAAGATGGGAGTGGTGAGACAAAGAACAGAGGAAAAGCTGCGAATGGTGAAATCCATTCAATAACCAAGGGCAGGCCCGGATGGCACTAACTTTAGCTTTGGAAAAATCCTCGGGGAAAGCACGTGATCACATGGTTGGGGTTTCAGGTTGACTGAGGGCAATCATTACGTGGGTTCCCTTTTCCCATTCCAGGCCCCAATCGCGAAATGCTTCCAATAGTGGCCCCAAAGAACGTCCTTTTTTAGTCAGACGGTAAGCCAGCCGCTTGGTGCCATCCTCAGCGGGAATCTGTTCTACAATTCCATGCTGCCGCAAACGGTTCAGCCGCTCCGTTAGGATATTTGTCGGGATGCCTTCCGGCGAGGCCAGGAAATCCTTGAAACGGGAACGCCCAAGGTTGAGGTCACGCACCACCAGCATCGTCCACCGGTCTCCCAAAACATCCAGTGCGCACGCCACCGGGCAGGGCGACCGGCGCGGCGGAAGGGAAACGGCACGGGACGCCAGGACTTTCCGTTTTTTCATCAGATCATTGTGCCACATCATTTACTTGCAAACAACAACTAATATACTTGTTTTAAACAAGTAATGTGGCAGGTTGCCCTGATGAACCCAACTCAGCAGCCCCGCCTCGCCGCCCCCGGTGCCGGACTTCCGGCCTTTGAACTCTTCATCGCCCGCATCCTCTTTGCCCTTGGCACCCGAACTGGCAGCCGGGGGGCTTTCATCAGTAAATTCGAAACAGAACGGTCGATGGTCGCCGACCTTGTGCAACGCTGCCATGAGGGAGAGGCGGGGGAAAGAATCCTCATCCGCCGGGCCCGGGGTATGGAGGACAGCAGCCGCAACTGGTCCGTCTGGATGACTCTCGACCACCTCCGCATCGTCAATGAAAGCGTGGCCGATGTGATCCGTTCGCTATCCGAGAATATAGTCCCCGAAAAAAAGGTCAGCACGGCCGACGTCAAACCCAGCCCGGAGGTGAACGGGGATGTTGTTGCTGTCTATGAGTCTTCCTGCGACTCTTTGCTCAAGACAGTTGTTTCCATTTCTGATTTGAAAACACCAGCCCGCTACACCCATCCGTGGTTCGGTCCGATGAATGCCTTTGAATGGACGGGCCTCGCTGGTGCACACATGGGCATTCATCGGTTACAGATCGAGCGCATTCTTCAAGGACTGGGCCATTCCAGGGTCTGATCAAATCCGCACATGTCCAAGCCCCTCTCCCTGACCACGGATCCGATCCTCCAGTTGACCTGGCGGATCGCCCTTCCTGCCAGCGTGGGGATGTTTTTCAACACCCTGTTCAACTTTATCGACACCTATTTTGCCGGCTTGCTGGGGACGGAAGCGTTGGCCGCACTCTCGCTCTCGTTTCCGCTCTTTTTCCTGATCATCGCCGTGGGTAGTGGGCTCAGTCAGGGAACCACGGCACTTCTGGCCAACAGCCTTGGGGCGGGAAAGTCCGGGGATGCCCGACACATCTTCGCCCAGTCCCTGATCTTCGCCATCTTTGTCGGCATCCTCCTCTCGCTAGCAGGACTGGCCGGCTCACCCATGGTCTTTCGTCAGCTTGGTGCGGAGGCAAGTTATCTCACCACGGCTCTGAGCTACATGAATGTGATTTTTGCCGGTGGGGTGTTCATGGTCGTTTCCATGGCTATGAACAGTGCTTTGTCCGCCCAAGGGGAAACCCGGGTTTACCGCAACTTCCTCATCGTGGGCTGCCTAACCAATGCCCTGCTCAACCCTGTGCTCATGTGGGGATGGTTCGGGCTGCCGGCACTCGGCGTCGCGGGCATTGCCCTGTCCACCATCCTTGTCCAGATTGGGGGATGTCTCTACCTGGGCTGGCGGGTGCACCTCTCCCCCGCGTTCCAATCCCTGCCCACCCGCCTGTTTCGGCCGGACAAGATCATCCTGAAACAAATCATGGGGCAGTCGGTGCCTTCGGCCCTCAACATGATCACCATCGCATTGGGCGTCTTCGTCATCACCTGGTTCGTAAAGGAATTTGGCAAGGAGGCCGTGGCCGCGACAGGCATCGCCACCCGGATTGAGCAACTGGTTCTCATGCCCGTCATCGGCGTGGGCACAGCCATGCTCAGTATCACCGGGCAGAACCACGGCTGCGGGCTTCCTCATCGCGTGCGGGAAGCCTGGCGTATTAACATTCAAATTGGAGTCAGCCTTATGATTGTCGGCAGCCTGCTCGTCGGATTTTTTGGAAAGCAGGTCATGCGGATCTTCACCAACGACCCCCTTGTCATCCACCATGGCAGCGATTACCTGACCGCTTCCGCCTTCACCCTCGCGGCCTATCCGGTTCTTTTTGTCACCGTCTTTATGATGCAGGGCCTGAAACGTCCCGCTTACGGGCTTTGGATCGGAATCTATCGCCAAGTTCTCGCCCCGATCGCGGTGATGCACACGCTGGTCTTCACTCTTGGCTGGGGCTTGCAAGGAGTCTGGTGGGGCTTCTGCCTCGTGACCTGGAGTGCCGCGTTCATCGCCCTCTTTTGGGGCTGGCGTATGACTCGCATCGCCAGTCCCCCCTAGGCTGAAAAAACCAGTTCAGGTGGGGTGGATTTGAAGACAAAGGCCAATCGTTCATCAAGCCCGACACGGCATTCATAAATGGTTTTTGTAAGTCAGCGGATACTGATGCCTTTGCGGTTCTTTTCGATTTTGCCATGAATGCGTTTTTCAGAGTTTTTTAGTTCCTCTTTTGTCGCTCCATAATTTCGCAGGGCATAGCCGGGGGGCTCGACGGTTACGGGCCGCAGTGCAACAATTTTTCCCTCCACCACAATGCCATTATCGAGACGCGAAAGCCAACAAGAGAATAGGATCACAATAAATTTTAAGTTCAGTATCGGAGCGTTGAAGCGACTGTTTGGTTGTATACCAAGACCGGAATTTTCATCAAGAGGTTCATGTTCGCCAAAGCAGAAATCTGTCCTGCGGAAGAAAGAACAGGGAGAAAAAGGAATCGAATAGGCCCGGCAGTGAATTAGCAAAACGTAAGTGGAGAGACAAAGAAACGGGAATACTCTTTCGGACAAAAAGCTGCGAGAGGATAAAGATCCTTCCAATATAAGCGGGCACGCCGCGTAAATTCCTTAAAACAGAGATGCCAGCTATTTGCAATATCCCAAAAACCCGTCCGTGCACTCTGCACGAATGCGATCTCTGAATTCTAGTCTTTGACCTCAAGCTGGACTTCCCCCTCTCTTTCAAAGCACCTTTTCGGGCAAATTCCCGCCCGGAGGCATGGAAACTGCGCTTTAGGAATCATGAAAACAACATTCTGCTTCCTCGCCCTTGCGATGCTCTTCATCGCCTGTGATAAAAAAACCACGGTCACCACGATCAAACCTGATGGCACAAAGGTAACCACTACCGTCGAAACCCCGATCATGCCTGCTGCCAAATGGAGCCAGGCCAACCTGAATATGATCCATGAGGACATGAGCATGGCCGAAGTTTCAAACGTTCTGGGCGCACCGACCAGCACCCGTTCGGAGCCCATCCCCATCGTGGGCGGCACCCAGACCACCTACACCTACCAGTCTCCCAACGCGTCCATCACCATCATCTTCAAAAATGACAGGATGAAGGAAAAGTCCGGAACGTTTAATCCCTGATTTCAGTTTTCAGCCTATAAACAGGCCCCGCATCTGAAAGGCCCGCCAACGGAAACAGACTGGACGTTGGAAATGGGCGTCAGAGGGTGGATCGTTTTCGGGCGGAAGGTGCTTTCTGGTTTTGGAACTAGAAACTGAAGACTGAAAATTGATAAATCCCACGCTACCATGTCCCGATTCGCCAAGGCCCGACAAAAGATCAAGGAGGCCCCACGCCCCTGGTATTTCGGGGTCGGGTGGGTGGTCGGCTGCGTAGTCGGGGCGGTGTTCCTTTTCACCCTCGCCTGCTTTTTCCTGATTAAACGGTCCGTGGTGAAATACCACACCGAACACGTTTTTCCGGTCTCGCATCCCGGTTTTTTCCAGGCAGCCCATGCCCTGGCCGATCCCCTTCCAGTTCGAGGCAACAAAATTGATCTTCTCCAGAACGGTGACGAAATCTTCCCGGCCATGCTCAAGGCCATCGCGGAGGCGGAGACGAGTATCAACTTCGAGGCCTACCTTTTCGAAAGCGGAGAACTGGGCAACCAGTTCATGGAAGCTTTCATCGCCAAAGCCCAGTCGGGGGTGAAGGTGCGGGTGTTGTTAGATGGAGCCGGATCCGGAACAGGCCTGGACAACAGCGATGTGGATCGGCTGATTCAGGGCGGCTGCGAGTTTTCGTATTATCATCCGGTCATATCCCTGCGTTTCGACCGGCTTAACATACGTTCCCATCGCCGCGTGATGGTTGTGGATGGCAGGATTGCTTTCACTGGTAGCGTGGGTTTTTCCGATTTCTGGAGGGGGAATGCCGCCAGCCCGGATTATTGGCGGGACATGCATGCCAGATTGGAGGGACCAATTGTTTCCTCCCTGCAGGCTGCCTTCCAGCATCACTGGTTCAAGGCCACTGGTTTTACCCTGGACAGTGCGGATAGTTTTCCCGAGCTCAAGCCTGCGGGCAACCTCAAGGCCCAGGTCGTCATAAGCCATGCCTTTATGCCGTCGCCCATGACCCTGGTGCAGGCCGTGACTTACGCCTCCGCGACCAAAAGCATTTATATCAGCAACGCTTATTGCGCTCCCAGCGACCAGCAAGTGCAGGCATTGGAAGCAGCCGTGAAGAGGGGAGTCAAAGTCATACTCATCCTGCCCGGCGAGCATAACGATGTGCCCCTAACCAAAGCGGCGGGCCGCAGCAGCTACGGGGATCTGTTACGTGGCGGGATCGAAATCTACGAATACCAGCCAACCATGCTACACAGCAAAACCATGGTGGTGGACGGGATTTACTCTGTTTTTGGCAGCAGCAACTTCGACGCCCGCAGCATCCGGATCAATGAAGAACTGGATATCAGCGTCCTTGACGAAACTTTCGGTCGTGAAATGGAAAAAATCTTCCTGGAAGACCTCAAAAAATCCAAGCCCTATACCCTGGCAGATTTCGAGAAGCGTCCACTTAAAGAACGGATTGTCGAATGGCTCATAATTCCATTCCATTCTCAACTTTGAGACTGGAACTTTATTTTGAGCGTATAGCCTGCAGGTAGTGAAGAGGGTTTGGTTCTGTTAACGGAGAAAAAGAAGTTCCGCCACCCGATTCGCGGGAGGCCGGATCAAGGCCCGGCTGATTACATAACAAAAGAGCCTATTGCCGGAATCCACGGAACCCCGTAATTTGAGATATGCGCTGCGCCCTCCTTCTTTTTCTTTCCGCCGTTTTTCTGTCCAACCTTCCGGCCCAGACTGGGAGTCCAGGCACTGCCGCTCCCGCCATCATCGATCTCTCCCAGTTTCAACCTTCGGAAGACGCACTGCTCCAGGAAGCCCTCGGCTTCGTCCAGTCCAAAAACCATAGCCGGGCCATTGCGCTCTTTCTGGATCTCCTCCGTTATTATCCCGGCGGGCAACATACGGAAGAAGCCCTCTACCGAGTGGCGCGCTCCTATCGCGATCTCGGACGATTCCCGGAAGCCCGTGAAGCGTTGAGTTTGTTGAAACAGCAAACTCCCGCTTTGAAAGGGGATTGGGTGGAGGCAGCCTTGCTTCTGGAAGGGGAGATGCTGGGTGCCGAGGGTAAATGGAAAGAGGCCCTGCCTTTCTTCCAACAGGCGGCCGACTCTAAGATCAAGGAAGTCCGGCAACGTTCGGATTATCTGGCCGTGCTGGCGGCGGACAATCTGGGCGATCTATCCTTGGCCCGAAAAAATCTGGCCTCGCTCCTTAAAGGAGACGCCACTGATCCCAACCGCGTCTATGCCAATCTCAAGCAGGGAGCCCTGCTGGCCCAGGAAGGAAAAAATCCCGAGGCCCTGCCCTTTCTGAAGCAGGCCCTTGAAACGGCCAAAGACGATGCCCTCAAATCAGAAGCGGCAGTTAGGGCAGGCAATCTGGCCTATGACACCAAAAACATCCGCGATGCCATTGGCTATTACGAAGTCGTCAGGAAAACAGCGGCACCCGAATTCTGGAAAAAGTTGGCTAACTTCGGTCTTGTGCAGTCCTACTTCGCCCTGGCGGATTACAAGGCGGTCGTGCAGGTGTTCAATGAAGTCAGGCCGGCCTTTCCCGACCAGGTCCGTCCGCAGGTATTTTTTCTTGCGGCCGAAGCCTATCGCCTCAGCGGCTTGAAAGACGGGAAAGCCCAGGCCCTGACTCTTTATGATTTTGTCCTGAAAGAATTTCCCAAGGATCCCCTGGCCGAGCCTTCCCTCTGGGCGCGCCTTCTTCTCTTCCAGGGAGACAAGAAGACCGCGAAAGAATTTTTATTCGAGACAGCCCGCTACCTGGCCCTCTATCCGGATTCGCCACGAACCTACACCGTGCAACTGCTGCGGGCCGATGCCACCTACGAGGCAGGTGATTACAAAGCTGCCGCCCCGATGCTGGAAGCCTTGATCAAAAATGAAGCGGGCTTAAAATCACTCAAAGCCGAAAGCCAGGCCGCCCTGTTTTTCCGTCGTGCCCATGCGGCCTTTCTCCTCAAGGACAACAAAACCGCCTCGGCCCTTTTTGGAAGAGTGGTGGAAGCCTATCCCGGCCAGTCCTTGATTCCACTGGCCCTGTGGTTCAAGGGTCAGGCGGAACTTTCCCTTAACCAGAGCGAAGCCGCTCTGAAAAGCTGGACCGCGTTGATTGCCCTGGGTTCCGTTTTTGAGCAGCGCGACCAGCTCCTCTGGCAGAGTGCCCAGTTGGCCGGTTCTCTGAAAAAATATCCGGAAATGGAAAAGAACCTTCTCGTCTTCGTTAATGAATTCCCCAAGGACAAAAAGCTGGCTGAAGCGCATGCCCTTCTCGCCCTGGCCCGTCAGGAGCAGGGCGCGGATGCGGATGCCGCCGTGTTCTGGGCCAGAGCCCGCGAACTCGATCAGGAACGTTATTTCGTCGAAGCCACCCAGCAGATCATCCGCATTGCCCTTGAAAAATCCGACCTGAAAACCCTGCAGACCGAGGTTGAGGTCTACGATGCCTGGCGTCTCAAACATGGAAAGGTTCCGGAAATGGCCCTGGAAGTGTATGAATGGCTCGGCCAGGAAACCATGGAGAAAGGTAACGCTGAAAAAGCGGAACCCTATTTAAGGCGGGTGTTGGCTTCCAGCAAGGACCTCCCCCAACGCAAGCGGGTGCAGCTACGCCTGGCCATGTTGATGTCCCAGTTGAAAAACGCCGGTGCCGCCGTGCGCGAGTGGCAGGCCTACCGTGTGGATTTCCCCGAAGAAGCCAACCGCAGCCCGGTCCTGGAACCTCTGGCCGAGGCCCAGATCGGCGCGGCGGATTTTGAGTCGGCCCAAAAACTGGCCGAACAAATTCTCCGCCAGAATCCCGAGGGCGACTACAACGCGAGGGGCCGTCTTTTGTTGGGCGAAGTAGAATTCGGCAAGCATAACTACAAGGAAGCTGCGAAGCTTTTCTCCGCCGCGGCCCTGTTGGTGCAGGATCCGCAGTTGACCCCACGGGCCCTGTCCCGCGCGGAAAAGTCCTATCGTCTGGCCGGCGACAACAAGAAAGCAGATGAACTATTGCTCAGGCTGAAAAAAGAATATCCAGATTTCAAGATGTAGGGCGGTCCGGCCCACACCCCAGAACAGGCATTGCCGACCAGCCCCCAAGGAGATAGAATTTAATCATGTCCACCATGACAGCCACAACCCGTGAACCCCAACAACCGCTGGCGAGCTGGATCCTGCTGGCCCTGCTGGCCTCGCTCCTGGTTCATACCATCCTGTTCTTCTGGCTGCGCGGCGTCTATCTTGACTACGGCGCACCGGTGCTCGATCCCATCGAACCCAAACGCCTCAACCTGAACCGCGCCACCATTGACCCCAAATCCCTGGAAGTAGAAATGCAGAAGCCAACCGGCTTCAATCCCCGGGCCAGCCAGGATCCCGTTGAAATCAAGCCGGAACAGATCGCCGCTTTCAGCGGTCCACTCAAAGCCCCTTCCATTCCCACGCCGCGCCTGAACGATCCGGCTCCCACGCCTCTGAGTGCAGGCAAGGTGGATAATCCGGTGGCGGCTTTCTCCGCTCTGCCGCTTTCAATCGAAGGCAAAATCCCCCAGGCCTCACAGGCCCTGGTGGGCGAAGCCAGCACGGCTGCCCTGGCCGAGACCAGCAAGGCTTTACAGGGCAACCTGGCCGGAGGAACAGACGCGGGCAGCTCCATAGCAGGATTGCCGGGAACAAATGAATTGTCAGATCTGGTCAAAACCAAGGACCCGACGGCGTTGGAGCGTCCGGGTTTTCAACCGATCCTCATCCGTCTTTCCAGTGATGTGTTGTTTGGCTTTGATTCCGCCCAACTGAAACCGGAATCGGAAAAGACCCTGCAGGAACTGGCCACAGCCCTAAGTAAGGCCCTGAGAATCCAGGTTACGGTGGAAGGTCATAGCGATACCGTGGGCGACGACGTTTATAACCAAAAACTGAGCGAAGACCGGGCCCGCTCCGTGGCCACCTGGCTGAAAGCGAATTCCAGCCTGGCTCCGGCCAACATCCAATCCAAGGGCTACGGCGAAAGCCGCCCCATCGCCAACGCCACCGGCTCGATTGAAGAACAGGCAAGGAATCGAAGGGTGGAGATCCGGGTCGAGGCAGAGCGTTAGACCAGTTTTTAGTTTGGAGTTTTCAGGAGCGGAATAGGACGTTTTTTTCTGGAACTGGTTTTATATGTTTTGGCAGCTTGGGGCTCTGAGCGTTGTAGGCTCTAGTGTCCTGAAATTGATTTTCCCTTAGAAGCTGTTGGAAGTGGCACGTTATATTCATGGATTAAGTCAAGAGGCCCGGAAAGCACGGCACGATTTCTTGCGACAGACGCGCGGGTGCCTTAGCGAAGAAGACGGGGAGACTTTTGAATCGGCCCTCCAAGGAGCCCGTAAACTGGAATCCTGATGGCACAGGCTATCCTGCTGGATGGCAGTGTGGTCATTCCTCATTTGAGAGGCCGACTTGATCTTGCCATTCAGACCCCGGCTCATGAGACTCTTCTTCTATCATTGATTGCTTTGGGAGGGTTGTCTCAAGGGGTCTTCAAATCGGCACAGCCAGCCAAAAACAGGTTACTGCTTGAAACCTTTCTTTAAACAGTCTCCGTTCTCAATCCAGATAGGACGACAGCACTGCACCATGCCCGGATCAGTGCTGATCTGGGATTAGGGGAACACTTATTCCAGAAAATGATATTAGGATTGCGGCTTTGGCTCTGGAGTGTGATATGTCACTGGCCACCCGGGATACCCACTTTGACCACATCAACGGATTACAACTGTTGCGCTGGTAACATCCACATATAAACCTGTCATCGTATGAATAATCTTCCTGAGGCTGATTGGAAAAGTTTGCGTCGGTTAAAGGAGCCGATGCTTGATGAGTTGTCGACGCGCATCAACCTCGAGGTTCAAGAGTGCCTGGCGC
>JBBSCO010000027.1:0-38841 GCA_038250235.1 Methylacidiphilales bacterium
CAGCGACGGCATTAGTCTGCACCGCCCGAATTTGGAATCAAGGCAAAGCTTGTAGTGATGTCCCCGAGTGACAGCCCAAAGTCTGCACCGCCCGAATTTGGAATCAAGGCAAAGCAAGCCGCAAACCCATCTCAGACTCCGTGTCAGTCTGCACCGCCCGAATTTGGAATCAAGGCAAAGCCATAATGTCGGGTATGATATTGGTGTCGCCCCCCGCGCGGGGGCGTGGATTGAAACACAAAAATCCTCACTTTCTTCTTGCATTGCCGTGGTCGCCCAAGATGAAATGAATGCCACTAGAAAGAGTCCTTTTCGGACAGATTCATCGTCGAATACTTGATTTTTCTTGAACTTCAACTTAAAGTTCAACTCATGAAAACAGTGACCATGCTGGAATTTCGGCGCAACGCCGCCGGTGTTCTCAAACGTCTGGCTAAAGGTGAACCACTCATCCTATCCCACCGTGGCAAACCCGCCGCCCGCCTTGAACCTCTCTCCAGTCCAAAAACAACCCTTCAAGCGGATGATCCTGCTTTGAATCTTTCCAGCTTCGCCGTGGAAGGGCCCGGAGGCAGGTTCAGCAGCAAAGACGCGGACCATCTGCTCTATGGCAACAAATGATCTTTTCATGGACAGCTCCGGCTTTTACGCCGCGTTGGATGCCCGCGACAGCTCTCACCAAGCCGCAGCCGTAGAAATTACGAAGGCAGTGAAGTCCGGTGGAAAGTTGATCTTTACCGACTATATCATCACCGAATCCCTGAACCTGGCCGTCGCCCGCCGCGGACACCATGTGGCAGGACGCATGCTTGATTTTTTGGAAGAAAGCAATGCCTGGAACCGTATTTCCGTGGATGCCGCCTTTTTTGACGAAGCCGTCCTCTATTTCAGGAAACATCGTGACAAAAACTTTTCTTTCACCGACTGCACCTCTTTCGTTGTCATGAAATCACTCTGCCTTACCCGGCTCCGGAAGGAAGACGGAGGCAACTGGTATCACTGTGCGGATCTTAAAATCGACGGGTGGCTCTGCCCCGCCCTACATAAGTATTTTAAAACCGCCCCTGCCAGCCTCTATGTAAAAGTCCAAGGCTCCTAACGCCGAGTGATGGCACCAGATTTCCCCACTCGCGCCGGTGCGTGGATTGAAACCAGTTACTTGTTTAACGCTCATGCAGGGTTCCCTTGAGCTTATGCAGGGACGCCGCATTCTCGCTGGCTGTTATAGATTTTAATATCTATTCATTGCGGGTCACAAAAAAAGCGGAGGCCACGCGGCCTCCGCTTTTTGTTTCTTCCAGATGAAGTCGGCTCAATAGGCAGCCTGGGCACCTTTGATGTCGCGCTTCTTCATCCATGGCATCATGGAGCGGAGACGGACACCGGTCTTCTCGATAGGGTGCTGGGCACCTTTCTTGAGGAGGGCGTTGTATTTCTTGTAGCCACCTTCGTATTCCTTGACCCAGCCGCGGGCAAACTTGCCGGTCTGTATGTCCTGGAGTGCCACTTTCATGCGGGCCTTGACGCTGGCGTCCACTACTTTGGGTCCGACCGAAACGTCACCCCACTTGGCAGTTTCCGAGATGGAGAAACGCATGCCGGCGATGCCGGATTCGTTCATCATGTCACAGATGAGTTTCAGCTCATGGAGACATTCGAAGTAGGCCATTTCCGGGGAGTAACCGGCTTCAACCAACGTTTCATAACCGGCCAGCACCAGGGCACTGGCTCCACCGCAGAGCACAACTTGTTCGCCGAACAGATCGGTTTCAGTTTCTTCTTTGAAGGAGGTTTCGATGACACCGGCGCGTGTTCCCCCGATACCTTTGGCCCAGGCCAGGGCGATTTTCTTCGCGTCTTTGCCGGGGTTCTGGTGGATGGCGATGAGGGTGGGAACACCTTTTCCTTCCTGATACTGACGGCGGACGGTGTGTCCGGGGCCTTTGGGAGCCACCATGATGACGTTGACATCTTTGGGGGGGACGAGAGTTTTGAAGTGGACGGAAAAACCGTGGGAGAAGACCAGGGTTTTGCCG
Source organism: Methylacidiphilales bacterium (assembly GCA_038250235.1). Taxonomy (GTDB): domain Bacteria; phylum Verrucomicrobiota; class Verrucomicrobiia; order Methylacidiphilales; family JAAUTS01; genus JAAUTS01. The sequence continues at coordinate 2,037 of JBBSCO010000027.1, forward strand.
GGCTTGAGGTTGGGGGCGATGTCTTTTTTATAAAGGGCGGGCTGTTTGGTGTCAGGGGCCGCGATCATGATGACGTCGGCTTTCTTGACAGCCAGAGCTGTTTCAAAAACTTTGAAGCCTTTTTTCTTGGCGACCGGGATGGACTTGCTGCCTTTATAGAGACCGATGATGACGTTAACTCCGCTTTCTTTGAGGTTCAACGCATGGGCATGGCCCTGGGATCCGAAACCAATGATGGCCACGGTTTTCTTTTTGAGAACGCCCAGATCGGCGTCTTTATCTGTGTAGATTTTAGCTGGCATGTTTTTTCTTCTTTCTTGGTGTGAGTTAAAATTCAGCTGCGGGGCAGGACGACCTTGCCGGTGCGGGTCAGTTCAAGCACACCGAAGTTCTCCATCAGCGCGAGAAACTTGGCCAGCTTGTTTTCGTCGCCGGTGATTTCCACTGTGACGTTCTTGGGCTGCACATCGACGATCTTACCCCGGAAAATATCGCAGAGCTGGATGAGTTCGGCCCGCGATTTGGTGTCCACCTTGATTTTCACCAGAAGCAGTTCGCGGTCAATGTATTCGCCATCCTTGAAATCCTGCACTTCGATCACTTCCACCAGGCGGTTGAGTTGTTTGGTTACCTGCACGAGAACCTTGTCATCGCCGACCACCACGATGGTCATGCGCGAGGTGGCAGGATCTTCCGTCGGCCCGACGTTAAGGGTATCGATATTGAAACCGCGTCCGCTGAACAGGTTGGTGATGCGGTTCAGCACCCCGAACTTGTTTTCCACCAGAACTGATAAGGTATGTCTCATAAAACGTATAAAAAAGGTCAACCGTACAAACGAAGAAGACCCGGAGCGATTCCGAGCCTTTCCGCGTAGAGGTGAGAGAATGGCGGCTCCATTTGCTTGGTCAACCCTTTTATGGTTCACTCCCGAACAGTTCCCTCCTCTAAACTTGCGTCTTGGCTCCTTGGCTTCTTTGCGTTACGTTCTGGCCATGTCCCGCTACGATAACATGACCTACCTGCGCTGCGGCAAAAGCGGCCTCAAACTTCCCCTCATCTCTCTGGGAGGATGGCACAATTTTGAAACCCTCGACCGCGCCCGGGAACTGACCCTGAAAGCCTGGGATATGGGAATCACCCACTTTGACTTTGCCAACAACTACGGACCACCGCCCGGCTCTGCGGAAATCAACTTTGGACATCTGATGAAATCAGACCTGGCCGCGCACCGCGACGAACTGATTATTTCCTCCAAAGCCGGCTACCACATGTGGGCCGGGCCCTATGGAGAGTGGGGCTCCAGGAAATATCTGACCGCCAGCCTGAACCAGTCCCTCAAACGCCTGCAGGTTGACTATGTGGACATCTTTTATTCCCATCGTTTTGACCCTGATACGCCACTGGATGAAACCATGGGAGCCCTCTCCCAGGCGGTGCGGGAAGGCAAAGCCCTCTATGCCGGGATCAGTAGTTATCCCGCCAAAGCCGTCAAAAAAGCGGCCAAAATCATGGAAGGTCTCGGCACTCCACTCGTTATCAACCAATCCAGCTACAACATACTCGATCGCTGGATCGAGGGAAAAGTTCTGGAAGAAACAGCGGATGCAGGCCTGGGCATGATTGTGTTCTGCCCTCTGGCCCAGGGCCTCCTGACCGACCGTTATCTGAAAGGGATTCCCAACGACTCCCGCGCCGCATCACCCACCGGTTTCCTGAAGTCCGACCGTGTGACACCCAAACTCGTTTCCGTGCTGCAGGAATTGAACAGCATCGCAGCCAGCCGGGGCCAGACCCTGGCGCGCATGGCCTTGGGTTGGATTTTAAAGGATCCCCGCATCTGCAGCCTGCTCATCGGGGCCAGCCGTCCCCAGCAAATCGAGGATTGTGTCGCCGTGAGAAACGACGCGCCCTTCACAGATGAAGAATTGCAGAATATTGAAACCATTCTGGCCAAACTCAATCCACCCGCCACTTCCGTCACTCCCGTCGAAGCCGCTGTCCAGAGCACTACGAAAAGCACTGCGAAAAAGCTGATCAAGCTCAAGCCATTGACCAAACCATCTAACAAACAAGCAATTTAAGCAGAGTCCCCCATGTTACCTTTTCCCGCTGCCACGAGGGATGTGACAACTTGACGTCTTTTCCGGTTGTACTTGCCCGCATCTGACAACTCCGGCATAAGACTCCTGTGTTCTTGATAGAAATACTTCTCGGCATCTGTCTCGGCCTCCTGGCCTATTTCATCATGCGTGTTCTGGCCATGGGCCTCTTCACCGTTGATCAGAACGAACGGGCGGTCATCACTTCCTTCGGCCGCGCCCAGCGGATCGAAAACGCCACCACGCTGGACGATCCCATTTCCCATCAACTCCCGGAATCCGACCGTGAGCGCTATGTTTATCCGCAGATGAAAGTAATCGGGCCTGGTGGCCCTTATTTCCGCATGCCCTGGCAGAAGGTCCACAAAGTTTCCGTGGCCATCGAGACGGTCAGCGTGGCCTACGACCCGGAAAATTCCATGCTCAACCAAGGCGGCACCGTTCTGGAAGCCGTCACCAAGGATCAGTTGAATATCGGCGTTACCGGCCAGATGCGTTTCTACATTTGTGAGCGCAATCTCTACGCCTACCTTTTCGGAATCAAAAACCCCATCGCCCACGTCATGGGCTATTTTGTCTCTATTTTGAGGGAACGCATCGCCAATTTTACGGCACAAGCACAGGCGTTGTCAGAACCGAATCCCGCAGAAGCCGGATTGGCTCCCGAAGGTCTGAGTCTTCAGGGAGTTTCCATCAATGATCTGCGTAAAAATCTCAATGAGCTGAACGAGCAAATGGATCAGGAATGCCTCTCCTCCGCTGCGCGTTACGGAATCGTTCTGGACGCTTCCCTGATCACCGGCATCGACCCGCCACACCAGATTGATTCCGCCCTGGCAGCCATCAACACCGCCCATAATGAAGTTTCCTCCGATATCAGCCTGGCCCAGGCCTTCGCCGATCAACGTATCGTCGAATCCCGCCGCGCGGTGGAAATTCAGACGATGAAAGCGGAAGCAGAAGTCCAACCCCTGCGCTGGCTGTCGGAGCAGCTCAAGCAACTGAAAAACAGCGGACGTGATGCCATCCCCGGCTACCTCCGCAATGTCCGTCTGGATCTTTACAGCCGCGCCCGCCACATCATCCTGGACATCCAAAAATGATCACGCTTATCTCTGCCGCCATCGCGTTCATGGCCTCCTGGATTCTGATCCCGGTTCTGCTGGGTTTTGCCAAACTGTTCGGGTTCTACACCACGGTCGAGGAACAGCAGGCCAAGGTTTATGTGCTTTTCGGGAAAGTACTGGTGGTGTTGGACGAACCGGGCCTTCATTTTCTTTGGCCAAAACTGGGTTTTGAGGCCTTTATCATCCATTTTTTCGGCCAGATCCACATCATTGATCTGCGTCTTGACCAGCAATACCTGCGCAGCCAGCCGGTCAACTCGGAAGAAGGAACCCCCATGGGTGTTGGTGTCTGGCATGAAATGTCCATCTCCGACCCTGTAGCTTTCCTTTTCAAGAACACCGATCCCCGCGGATCGCTCCGCGCCAACCTCAGCAACGCCACCGTGCGCTGCCTGAGCAATATGCCTCTGGAACGTCTGCTGGAAAACCGCCATGAAATGAGCCGGGCTGTCAGACAGGAAGTTTCCCCCAAGTCTACCGCCTGGGGTTACAAACTCGGATCTGTCTACATCAGAAAGGTGCATTTCCGGGATCAGAACATGATCCATCAGATCGAACAGAAAGTGATCAATCGCCTGCGCCAGGTCACTTCCGCCATTCGGCAGGCCGGCGTCAACCAGGTTGATCTGATCAAGAGTGCGGCTGAAAAAGAAGCCGCTGCCGAATTTGCACGGGCCGGGGCCATGCGGCCTTTTGTTGTTGGATCGGCCCTGCAGCAGATTGCGGAAGATCCGGAAATTCTTGCCGCCATGTTTGAAATCCTGGAGACCCAGAAAATGTTGGAAGGGGAAGTGGATCTGACCCTGATCCCCAAAGGCGAAACCGCAGGATTTCTCGCCCAAATGCTGGCTACCAAAGCTTTGGGACAACCAGTCGGCAACCCAGCCCCGATTCCGGGCCGCCACAGCATGCCGGCTTGAGAAGCTGTGACACGGTCAACCCATTGCTATTCGTCATGAAGCAACCGTTTTGATTCAGCGGCCAATTCAGGTGCCTTGATGCGTTGAGCCTCCTTCCCATTGGGTGACCAACCTTTGATATTTGCATGGTATAAGGGCTGATCGTTTCTGAAAATTTCCAGTTCCTGATCCAACACAACTCCGGCAAGAAGGTCTCCCCGGCCATATAGTCTGGGCTGATCCGAACAGCTGCTAGCAGTTTGTTTACCTACCATCCCAAAAGTGGATTCATCCAGCCTCTCCGTGCAGCTAGCAGAAAATTCGACCTAAGGATTGGGAATAAAAGCGTCAGGCTTGACCCGGCCTGTTTAAAGGGCAAACCACTTTCTAAAAAAAGAAACCGTGAAATTCGTTCTTTCCAATCCAGCAGGAGAAACCCCTACATCAGGTTGGGGTAAAACAAAGGGTATAGTTTGAACAAATTGCAGAGCATTGCAAAAAACATCCTGTGACAACGCAGGTGCTCCGTAACCATCCCAATCAGGAAATGAACGCTCCATCCAAAGTTCCTCTAGGCGGGAGAGGGCAATTTCCCAAGGTTCCCCAAACATGAGTGCTGATCGAACATGGCTCGAACCCAACGGGAGATACCTTCCATAGCACCGTTTTGTGTCAGGGCTGCGGTCATGATGAAGAGCCCCATGATCATCATGACCGTATCGCTGGTGAAACCGGAAAAGGCCTGACCGGAAGTCAAAACGCTGCAAATAACAAAAGACAGCATGCGCCCCAAGGCAACGGTCTCCGCCTCCAGCAGATCAAAACTGAAAAGCACTACAGCTTTACCCAGCAACAAGCAACCAAGGGTGTTGTCGGAAAAAAATAAGAAATTATTTTCTGGGAATTGGGCTGATTGTCGACTGCTTCCTTTTTCGAAGGCAGGATTCATACCAGAAAGGCACAGCAATTGCTCCCAAATCACACTTAAGTTAGTAACATTCAAGGCTGAACCCGTTTTCATATGGATAGTGGTTTGTTTCCACAAAAGAAAATCCATCAAAAAGCTTTCATGTTATTTTGTCAACTTATGGGCTCAATACGCCTGAGGCGGATCGACTTGCCTAAATATTGCTAGGCGTTTTTTTATTTCCTTTCTTTATTATTAACTCTGCCTAATAAATTATTTATGATGGATTGGTTTTATATTAAAGATGGTGCGCGGACGGGTCCTGTAACGGAGGCAGAACTGCGTGATTTGTTGGATACCAAAGCAATACCCACCGATACCCTAGTCTGGCATGCTTCAATGTCGGATTGGACCGAAGCGCAAAACACCGCCACCTTTTCATCTTCAGTCATTACCACCACTTCAGAGATCCAAGCTCCTGTGCCCACAGAAGCGGCCACAAAATTAGAAGTGGGAGAAATCGTCAAAGAAGCTTTTGCGACGTTTAAAAGTGACTGGTTAAATTTATGCCTCATTTCACTTGTTCTTGTAGTCATCTGTTTTTTTGTTGGTTTTATTACGGGTCTTATACCATCCACTAGCCTGGGAAACCTTCTCAACACGTTTCTGTTGGGGTTTTTAATTGTAGGTTTTGCCACCGTATGTCTGGCCAAGATAGATGGAAAAAAATTTGCCATTCCGACCTTATTTTCTCGGCTCGATACTTTTCTTATGGCCGGCTCGGTCTCCATCGGGTCCTCCATTTTAATTGGTATAGGCATAATCCTTCTCATTATCCCCGGGCTTATTTTAGCCGGATTTATTTCCCTCTGGCCTTTTCTTTTTGCCGACCGTCTGGGCAAGGATTTCAACGCATTGGATTTGGCGTGGAAACTCGGCAAGAACCACCTTCTACCGTTGGTTTTAATCTTACTGATCAACGCGGCAATCAGCATGGCCGGACTCCTCTGTCTTGTTGTGGGCATTATTCCCGCACTTGCCTTTTGCGGCATCCTAACAGCTACAACCTACCGTAGGCTCGTGCCCCGCAGCGTCTAGCTTTAGCTAACCCCTGAAAAGCAACATAAGTCCGCCCAGTTGCTGAATAAGTCATGGCCAAGCAGCTTTATCGCCCTGCTAATCAACACACTCTTTTATGGATCTTCATCGGTCTGTGCGGCGTCGCTGGACTATTGCTAACATTATTTAGTCTCGATGCTCTCGGTCTGACTGATGGTTTTGAAATTGGTTCGTTTCTGCTTTCAACTATTCCTTTTATTGCTGCGATTGCCTTCGGTGTCTGGTTGCTCAGAAGATTTAATCGAACTCGCGTGTCGGGGATTTCTGCCCTGCTCGAGCCTCAGGGATTCCTCTTCAGCTCACAACCAACAGAGAAAACCAAAACAACCTTTTACCCCTCGATGGCCGGGATCTTGGCGAGCTGGCAAATGGACCGTGGCTCCGATCCACTCCAATGGATCGCAATGATGGAGCAAGCAGAGAATCGGATGGCTATTTTTGAATACATGTATTCCACAGGTAGCGGAAAGACCTATCAAGAACATGCCCTGACGGTTGTGGCCTGGCCAGCCTCTCACCCGATGTTTCCAGTAGTGCTGACTGAGTCACCTCCCATCCAGTTAATGAAATTATCTTGGTGGAGCCGCAGAGTTTGGAACAAGGAGGTGTTCCTTAAAATTTTTGGATTGGAGTCGTTCCAAAAAGAATGGATGTTGATAGGACATGATGAGACCGCCCGTAAGGTATTGACCCCCACTGTTATCGGGATGTTGAGTCAGTCGCCACGCGGCACCTTTTGGTATTTCGGTCAGGGCTGGGCTTGTGCCGCCGCTAGGTTCACCGTGGATGCGACAAATCTCCGCTCCTTAGTGGATCATTCTCGTAATGTGCTCCAGCGTGTGCGCTCAGAAAACCTAGTGTTGTAACCACGAAACACACGCCTGCCCGCCTCCGGAGGGAAACACACGAAAGGGGGAAGTGCGTAGCGGCAACCTCTTGAAGCGGGCAGAAGGAAGGCAAAGAAAACAAAGGCTTTTTCTGGTTCATTTTTCGTGGTTAAAGAATTCCCCACCCCTGCCTTACTCCGTCCCTCTCAGCGTGAAAAAATTCCGTGCCTTCTTTGTGATTTATGGGGCAAATCTTCATCTTCCTTTTTAGGATGAATAATGGTTCGTCCCATTTTTTTCAAATATTTTTATCTGCAATACCTCAATTTTTCGAAGCTTTTCTAAAAAAAGGCCTGTTTAAAACAAAGTTGCCTGCTCCAGTTTAAACAACCCGGCCACTTCGTTTTTACCCCGCTCTTAACTGTATCGGAGCACCCGCCAGCGCTTTTCGTCCACGTAAAATCAAAGGGCTGTTTGCCCGTAGCTTTGGTGCTCTTAGACGGTCTTGATCCATACATTTAAATCACTGTATTTGCCTTTGGACGGTTCCCTCCCTGTGTTGCTCACAAGCTAAAACTCGTCCGCTTCAAGGCCATTTGGTGGCTCGTTGTTCATGCCTCCGCGGGCCCGATATACCCACGGTTTTTCACGGGTTCTTCATTATCCAAAGCCTGCGTGATTTTTAGGCTGTTTTTTTTTGGACAACCCGCCAGTTTGGCAACGTGTTACGTTTCATCCCCTTAGGCCTTTTGGCTCTGACCCTGACCCTGACCTTGAGCTCCTGCTTTGAGCCGCCTCCAAAGCCTGTGCGTAATATCCCTTCTTCTCCCGCACCTGAATTTTCGCTCAAAGATTTCTCCGGAACCCCGATCGAGTCTTCCGCTCTGAAAGGTGAACTGGTGGTGGTGAATTTTTGGGCAACATGGGCCCCGGGTTGTTCCAAAGAAATTCCCGAACTCATTCAATTGCAAAAAAAATACCAGGGAAAAGTCCGCTTCATCGCCATTGCTCTGGGTCTGGCTACGGAGCCTGATGCCCAAAAGCTGGCCCGCGAATTCGACCTGAACTACCCCACCGCCATGGCCGTCTCGGATTTCCACCAGAAATTCGGCGGAATTGACGCCATCCCCTCCACCTTTGTTATTGATCGCGAATGGAATCTGGTCAACCGCTACACAGGCCGCATTCGTGCAGACGAACTTTCAGCCGAGTTGGACTACATGTTGATCCCGGAAAAGAAGTAGAGGTCTCTTAAAAGACGGCCCTGAATACCGCGTCAAAAAATCTTGTCGATCAGCGATTCTTTGGGGGGATCGGTGAGTATGCGGTGGAAAAAGGCCTTGATTGGCTCAATGTAGGCACCCCCCTGGACAACTCGCAGTTCAAAATTGTTCCGCAGCCGTCCCGATAACTCCGCCTCCATTAATCGAAACTCTTGAAGCGACTCGCCGGTTGGGGAACACAAAATCTGGAAAGGGATTCTCAAATCCTGAAGCAGGCCACGTTCCACGACAGGGGTGTCCAGCAGGACGAGGGCAAGGGGCCCTTTTTCCCTGAGCAGGCTTTTGACCGTGACATTTCCACTGGCTCCGCAGGCAATAAGCATCTTTTTTTCCATCTGGAAACGGGGGCTGCTTTCAAAAAATTTCAGACCGGTGCGGAGGGTCTTGCTGAAATTTTTCTCCTGAAGTGAGGCGCCCATCTGGGCGGCTTCCGCCTCATCCTTGGCCACACGGCCATTGTAAAGATCAAGCCCCAGCACAATAAAACCCTCTCCCGCCAGCTTTTCGCAAAACCGTTTGAAATCAGCCGTTACTCCCTGACGATCGGGTAGAACCACCACACCTGCTCTCGGCTCTTTCTCCGGAACCACCAGGTAACCTATGTCATCCGTGCCGTAATCCCGCAGAAAAATCATGCTTCCGCCCGGTTTTCCGGCTGGTGCCTCCTGCGCGTGGAGGAGAGACGCAGCGAGCACGAGTAAAACCAGGGATTTCATCAATGTTAGGCTCATAACTTGAGAAAATTCTGCAGAAGGCTTTTGCCTTCCCGCGTCAGGATGGATTCGGGATGGAACTGAACCCCGTGGATGGGATACGTCTTGTGACGAACTCCCATGATTTCGCCTTCCTGAGTCCAGGCGGTGATCTTCAGGTTATCCGGAACAGTATCTCTTTTTACAATAAGCGAGTGGTAACGTGTCGCATCAAAGGGTTTAGGCAACCCCGCAAAAACACCCTCGCCATCATGTTCGATAGGGGAGGTTTTTCCATGCATCAAACGATCCGCCCTTACCACCGAAGCACCGTAAACCTGGCTGATACACTGGTGTCCCAGGCAGACTCCCAACAAAGGTATGGTGGGGCCGAAGGTTTCAATCACGGCGTTGGAAATTCCGGAATCCGCCGGGGTCCCGGGTCCTGGAGAAATGACGATCCGCTCCGGCTTTAATCCCCGGATTTCATCCAGGCTGATCTGATCATTGCGTTTGACCACCGGAATGGCAGCAAGCTCTCCGAAATACTGCACCAGATTGTAAGTGAACGAATCGTAGTTATCGATGATCAGAATCATGGTTGCCCCTTTTATTTGAAAGACTTGGCCAAGGCCAGGGCTTTCATGGCCGCCTTGGCTTTGTTGACACTTTCCTCATATTCTCCCAACGGCGTCGAATCCGCCACCAGGCCTCCGCCTGCCTGGATGTGGGCCTTGCCGCCTTTGACCAACACTGTGCGGATAGCGATACATGAGTCCAAGTTGCCGGAAAATCCAAAATAACCCACAGCTCCGGAGTAAATACCCCGCCTGGTCGGCTCCAACTCCGCAATGATCTGCATGGCACGAACCTTGGGCGAACCGGAAACGGTTCCGGCTGGGAAAGTGGCCCTCATCACATCGTAGGCGGAATACTGGGGATCCAACTGCCCTTCCACATGTGAGACAATATGCATCACATGGGAGTAACGCTCGACTTTCATGAAATCCGTCACCCGGACGGAGTCATACCGGCAGACACGACCCACATCGTTCCGGGCCAGATCCACCAACATGACATGCTCCGCCCGTTCTTTCGGATCCGCCAGGAGTTCACGTTCCATGGCCTCATCCTCTTCCGCCACCGGACGGCGGGGACGGGTGCCGGCAATGGGATGGATTTCCACACGCCCGTTTTCACATCGCACATGTGTTTCGGGGGAAGAGCCCACCAGTGCCATATCCCCCAGTTTTATGCAGAACATGTAAGGGGACGGATTGATGAAACGGAGGGCGCGGTAAAGATCGATCGGATCTCTATCGAAGGGAACCGTGAAACGCTGCGAAGGCACCACCTGAAAAATATCACCCGCATGGATATATTCCTGCATGCGCGTGGTCATGATCACATACTCATCCTTGGTCATGTTAGGTTCTGAAGCAGGTGTCTCCAGTTCCCGGCTCACTTCGAGAATACTGTGGGGAACCTGTCGGCGGAGGCGCCCTTCCAATTCATCGATTTTTTCAACAGCCTTTTCATACGTCACAGAGGAGTCCCCCTGCACGTGGGCATTGACCAGGATCTTGATGCGGCGGGTCTGGTGATCGAAAATAAGTAGCGAGTCACTGATGATAAAATAAGCGTCCGGAAGGTGCAGATCATCTTTTTTTGCCATCGGCACTTTGGGCTCGAAGTAGCGGACGCTTTCGTAGGTCAGAAACCCGACAGCACCGCCGTAAAAAATGGGCAGTTCGCCGAAGGTAATCGGTTGATAACGGGCCATGAGCACACGGAGCTCTTCCAGGGGATCCGTCTGGCTTTGAAATTCACGCACTTCCCCGTTCTCTTCGATCCGCACATGGCCGTTCTGGGTGCTGAAAATCACACTGGGATCGGTTCCGATGAAGGAATAACGGCCGAAACGTTCACCCTTTTCCGCCGACTCCAGCAGAAAGGTGTGTCTGCCGGTATCCAGCTTCATGTAGGCGGACATCGGAGTTTCGAGATCGGCAATAATCTCACGATACACCGGTATCAAATTGCCCTGGCGGGCCAGCTCACAGAATATCTCTTTGGACGGAAAGACCATAAAGGTAGAAACCTACCGGAGAACCTTGTTCTTGGCAATCGCTTGATGCTTCAGATCCTGACGGGCACCCCGTGCCTGTTAAGATATTCCTTCACCTGAGGAATGGTCATTTCTCCAAAGTGGAAAAGACTGGCCGCCAACACCGCACTGGCCCCGCCTTTTTCCAGCACGTCCACAAAATGTTCCATCTTTCCAGCTCCGCCACTGGCAATAACCGGGAGACGCACCGCATCGGAAACAGCCCGGGTCAACTCCAGATCATACCCGGCCTTGGTTCCATCCGCATCCATGCTGGTCAACAGGATCTCCCCCGCTCCGAGGGACTCCGCCTGCCTTGCCCACTCCACGGCATCGCGCCCCGTCGGCTTTCGCCCACCGTGGGTATAAACCTCCCAGCCTCCACCGATCTTGCGTTTTGCATCAACAGCCAGCACGATGCATTGGCTGCCGAAGGCCGCCGACCCCTCCCGGATAAAGTCAGGACGCTGCAATGCAGCTGTATTCATGCTGACCTTGTCCGCTCCGGCCTGAAGCATGAGACGGATGTCCGCGATCTCCCGTATGCCTCCTCCAACCGTCAAGGGCATGAATACTTTTTCCGCTGTTCTCCGCACCACATCATGCATCGTTGCCCGGCCATCGCTCGAAGCCGTAATATCCAGGAATACCAATTCATCCGCGCCCTGTTGATCATAGGCCAGGGCTGCTTCCACCGGATCTCCGGCATCACGGATTCCGACAAATTGCACGCCTTTAACCACCCGTCCACCATCCACATCCAGACAGGGTATAACCCGCTTTGCTAGCATACTAATCCATTCATATAGGTAGAGTTTCTTATAGTGGAATAAAGGTTGTGGGAATACCGGCTCCTGCTTAGGCTGGCCGAATTATCTGCGGTTGCGTAAACATCAGATTTTATCAATTTGTCACTCAATTGGATTGGGACTTGCTTAAATCTGCCATACATCATGGATAAGGAACAAGGACAAGATATGACCAAAAAAGACAAATCCCAGGAAATCACGGACAACCTTGTCCCGGCAAAGGAAGCCATGGATGCACTGGGCGCTGAAGCCATGCAGGGAGAACCCCTCTTTGCCCGCAATCCCCAAGACCCCAAACTCCGCATCCCGGAAGAGGAACCTCTCGATCACAGGGCAGCCAAATTCATGCTGGAACCACAGCACCAACCTGAGCCTCCCCAACATCACCTCCCAGCCTACGAGTATCTGGGCGAACTTCCACCCTCCTACGGGACACGCAAACTTTTTCTCACAGCACGCGACCCCCATTTCCTTTATGCTTACTGGGATCTGAACCATGACCAACTTGTGGCCGGGGAGCGCTCCGCACACGACGGGAAAGTTTTCCTTCATCTCTACCGACAGGACGGATCCAGGACTCAGCAAATCCAGATCTCCTCCTGGTCCAAGGAATGGTATCTCCATGTCAATGAAGCCGACACGACCTTCTTTGTCGAAATCGGGTATTACCGCCTGGATGGCGGCTTCGAAGTCTTGACCAAGTCCCAGGAGGCAAGAACCCCCCGCGACACCGCATCCTGGAAAACCGACCTGCAGTTTGTCACTATCCCCTTCGATTTCAGTTTCCGTGAACTTCTGGAAATCATCCGTAACAACATGTTGGAAGGGGAAGAACTGGCGGCAGCACTAGCACGCCTCCAGATGGAAGGTTTCGTATTACCCTTCGCCGTGGGAAGACCGGCAGCACTTTCAGAAAACGCGCAACAGGAACTCATCGAATACATGGGTGGAGGAGACATTATCCGCCGTATCCAGGCAGGCTCGGGCGAGATCTTGGAAATCATGCGCAAGAGCTGGCAGCCCGCCCAAAGCAGTGGCCAGTGGGTCAGCAGCATTTCCAGCCCCTTCGGTTCCTCTTTTGGGCCCAAAGAGCGGGAATTTTTCATGCATGTAAATGCCGAATTGATTATTTACGGGGGAACAAGCCCTGATGCCAAAGTCCGCATCAATGGGGCAGACATCACCCTGCAACCGGACGGAACCTTCCATTACCACTTCAATTTCAGGGACGGCAAATTCCACATCCCCGTGGAAGCCACCTCCGCCGACGGTGAAGAATCCCGCGCCGCGCTGCTCTCCTTTATGAGGCTCTCCGCCTATACCGATGGTGTGGACAAAACAGGTCAAGTGGACCGGCCCGAACCAATTGGCCGGGTGGAAGATTGACTTCCGGGCTTTTCAGAGCCTGCCCAGAGAAGCCTTGTCCTCCGTGTCCAGGCTTTCTGCCTTGGAGCTTACACGACGCTTACCACGCAATTACAAAATGGTAATTCCGACAAACATCATTTGTCTGGAAAGGAACTCATCCTATAGTATTCGTCTATGAAACGCTTCATTTTCCGTTTTGCTTCCCTCTTCCTGATCGCGGTTCTCTCCCTCAGTTCCGCATCCGCACAAAACTCTTCCTGGTGGCCCTTCGGCAAAGACTCCAAAACGACCGAAATCGTCGTCAACCAGGAACCCGTCAAACGGGATGCCCCCTTCACCACAAGTTTTTCTTCCATCGTCAAAAAAACCGCGCCCTCCGTTGTCAACATCAAGACAACGACCACCATCAAAATCAACAACCGCCGCCTCTCCCCCCTGAACGACCCGTTGTTCCGCCGCTTCTTCGGAGACCAACTGCCTGGCCTGGAGGAAGATTCCGGCGAGGATTCCTCTGGCAACCCCAGCCAGCGCAAAACCTACGGGCTTGGCTCTGGTGTCATTGTCAGCAAAGACGGCTACATCGTGACCAACAACCATGTCATCAATCAGGCGGATGAAATCATCATCGACATCCCCAGTCAGAAACACAAGGAATACAAGGCCACCATCGTGGGGACTGACTCCCGTTCCGACCTGGCCATTCTAAAAATCGAAGCCTCCGACCTGCCCTCCATTATCATCGGGGACAGCGATAAAATTGAAGTCGGGGATGTTGTTCTGGCGATTGGCAATCCCTTCGGCCTGGGTCAGACCGTAACCCAGGGTATTGTCAGTGCCCTGGGTCGCAGCCTCAACCGGGAAGCCTATGAGGATTTCATTCAAACCGATGCCTCCATCAATCAGGGCAACTCCGGCGGAGCACTTGTCGACGCGGAAGGCCGCCTGGTCGGCATCAACACGGCTATCGGCAGCCCCACCGGTGGTAACGTGGGCATAGGCTTCGCCGTTCCCGTCAATCTTGTCCGCTCTGTCATGGAGCAGATCATCCAGGGCGGTAAAGTAAGACGGGGCTATCTGGGAGTTGTTATCGATTCTCTTAATAATGACATGGCCGCCAGCTTCGGCCTCAAAAGCCCCCACGGAGCCCTCGTCACAGATGTATCCAACGACGGTGGAGCAAAGTCCGCAGGAATCAAACAAGGTGACGTCATCACCGAATTCAACGGCAAGCCGGTTGAGTCCCCATCCGAGCTCCGATTAAAAGTGGCCCGGGAAAAGCCCGGTGATAAAATCAAACTCAAGGTTTTCCGGGACAGTAAGCCCAAAGAATTTGACGTGATCCTGGCCGAACTTCCCGACAAACCTGGGTTGATAGAAAGTCCAATCGAAAAAGAAGTGGTGCCCCCTCAAACAGGGGAACTTTTCGCCGGCATCAAAATCGAAGAACTGAGCCCCGCGCTGCGTAAAAAAATAAACATACCGAGCGACGTTAAAGGGGTTGTCATTTCCGAAGTTGACCCGTCCGGCCCCGCCGCCGAGGCAGATATCCCCCCCGGATCCGTCCTGGTGGAAGTTGGCACAAAGGGTGTGTCCAGCGTCAAAGAGGCGCAAGAAGCGATCAGGAACTCCAAAGGCAAAGTCCGCCTGCTTCTTTGGATCCAGGGATATTTCCGCTACAAGATAATACAGAAGTGACCCTGGACGGACGTGCTCAGCTATTCCGCTTCCGCATCTCCGGGGATCCTGCTATGATTGGGTTGGCTGGTATATCCAAACCGCAGACCCCTTTATGAAATGCCCGCACTGCCTGCACGACTTTCCTTTGACTTGGGACAGATACCTGAAATCTCCTTTGGGCCGTCACATCTGCCCCTCCTGTCGCAAGGTGTCCAAACTCGCTTTATCACGGTTCTCCCTTCTTAAATCTATCGCCCCTGTCCTGATTGTAGCCGCCGTCAGCACCAAAGTCGTGACCTCCTTTTTCGTCAATAACATCATGGCAGCCCTCTTCACCATTTTCATTTGCCTCCTCATGGGAATTCCCTGGGACAAATATTGCGACTCCACCCGGCAACTTAGTCCGCTCAAAAAATAAAGCCGGACATCCCACAAAATCCCTTAGGGCACTTAGAAACTGTGAATAACTGTTATTCCCCTCCTTTCAAACAATGCAATTACAGGGCATATTCAATGATGGATGCTGACGAATTTTTTTGGTCAACTCTCAACCTTTATGCCCCCTGAATCTTCCTTCTCGTTTTTCAGAAAAGAACCTCTCCGGCCTTGGCCGCTGAGATCTCTCTTCAAGGTAGCCTGTTTGTTCCTGCTCTATGCCAGCAATGTCCCCATCGCTTCCGGACAGTCCTTTGAAGCCAAAGATCTGGAAAAAGCCCGGGGCTTGATCGTCTTCCTGCCGGAACGGGGTGTTTCCGCCAGATGCCAGCTCTATATCGAGGCCAAAACTCCCCGGGGCATTATCAGACCCTTCCTCTTGTCCAACGGCGGCTCTTTGGAAATCGAAAACGCTTTGATTCTTGAAGAAGTCAACCTTTCCGCTCTTTTTCCAGAAACCATGATCGACAATCATGAAATCCAGCTCTCCAAAGCCCGGGAACTTCTGGACTCGTTGAAGAAAAAATATCCGAAATTTTTGCAGGAATGGGAGCTTCTGGCCAAAGCCCAGGAAAAAGAAAAATCCCTCGTATCCCAAGGTTTCGTCAAACAAAAGAACCGCTGGATCTCACCTACCGAGTGGGTGTACTTACAAAAGATTCAGGCGCTGCCCCAGGAAAAACCAAAGACCAGGCTGGTGACCAAAGACGGAAAAACCTACCAGAATGCCAAATTGAGCCGGATCGACGGAACAACCCTCATCATCACTCACGAGAGCGGCATCGCCAAAATCCCCAAGGCCACCTTCCCCGTCACGATCGATCCTCCCGATCCTAAACTTGCAGAAGCCATTGCAAAAATCATGGATACAGAGGAAGTCCCGGCTCCAGTGCCTGCCCCTGCCCCTGCCCCTACCCCTACCCCTACCCCTACCCCTACCCCTACCCCTACCCCTACCCCTCCTCCAGATCCATCCCCATCCCAAGCTGCACCCGCAGAAAAATCCCAAGCCCCTTCCGATCCCGCTTCCGGACAGGGGTGAGGTTTGGAAAGAAACCTAACCTGATTCCGGCTTCGCTGCTGACTTCAGCAGCATTTTCCCCGACAGGCAAAAAAAAAGCGGACTTGCGCAGGCGAAACTGTAGTTTGGACGGATGGATCTTTGGTCAACACCCACCCCTGAACTCCAGGCCGCAGCACGGGAGCTGAGTCAATCCATGCATGGGAAAGTGGTGACTTACGTCATCAACCGTAACGCCAACTTCACCAATATCTGCAATGTCGGCTGCACTTTCTGCGGATTCCAACGCAAAGCTTCCGACCATGATGCCTACACAGATTCTGCCTCCCGTATTGTCGAACGTCTTGAAGAAACCCCCTGGGTGACCGAAGTCTGCCTCCAGGGAGGTATCCATCCAGGTCTGGATTTTTCATACTATCTGGGGCTCATTCAGGCCATCAAAGCACGTTTCCCTGACATTCATATCCATGCCTTTTCTCCGATGGAAATAGAAGCCATGCATCGCAGTTCAGGTTTGACCCACGAATCCATCCTGGCACGTTTGCGCGACGCCGGTCTGGGTTCCATCCCCGGAACCGCAGCTGAAATCCTGGTGGATGAAGTTCGTCAAAAAGTATCCGGCAACAAACTTTCCGCAGCAACCTGGGAAAAGATTGTCCGTTGCGCCCACACCCTGGATATTCCCTCCACCTCCACCATCATGTATGGTCATATCGAAACCTGGGACCATATCCGGCAGCATTTTGAGGTGCTGAAACGCATCCAGCTCGATACCGGCGGATTTTCCGAATTTGTCCCCCTGGCCTTTATTCCCTACCGGAACCGTTTGGGAAACCTTTTGAATCGTAACGACAGCAACGGGCCTGCCGACTTCAAGGCACTGGAGATCCGTAGTTTGGAAATTGCGGAACGGCTTTATCCTCTGGCCCGTCTCTATTTCGGAGATCTGATCCCCAATCTACAAACCTCCTGGGTAAAACTGGGCATTAAATTGGCGGCCCGCTCACTGGAGTGGGGCTGCAACGACTTCGGCGGCACACTCTACGAAGAGTCCATTACACGCGAGTCGGGAGGCCCCCATGGGGAATGCCTTCATCCTGAACAGCTCGAGGCAGCGATAAGTGCCGCCGGCTACGTCCCCAGACAACGAACCACGCTCTATGCAGACCCTAAATACTCCCTGGCGGATAAGTTCTCTTCCGCCACCATTTCGTAACTCGCCAAAAAGGGCCATTTCGTTTAGAGTGAGTCCGTGAAGTATTCAGTTCCCTTTGCCTGCCTGCTGGTCGGCCTGGTCTGCCTGATCTGCCTGACAGGATGCCAAAAATCGTCCGAGCAGGCGGAGGAAGATTTGTTGCGCCAAGGAATCAGCCTGACCCCGGACCGCTTCATCCAGGCGGCTTCTGAAAGTGATACGCTGACCCTGGAACGCATGATGGTAGCAGGTATGGATGTCAACACCACCGTTGCCGACGGACGGACAGCACTGATAGCGGCAGCTTCCGGCAACCAGGTTCATGCCATGAAACTTCTGACCGCACGCGGAGCCTCACCCTCCGCCGTGATGCCGGACGGCCGCAATGCCCTGCATGTTGCCGCCGCTAACGGACATACCGAAGCCACACGTTTTCTCTTGAATCTGAAATTATCCGCCAACCAACCTGACTGCCAGGGCAGATCCCCCCTCGTCGAAGCTGCTGCCAACAATAACCTTGAAGTCATCAAACTCCTGCTGGCTTCAAGCACCGACGAACAAATACAACAAAACAGCAGCGCAGAACCCCACCCACCGACCCTGCCCGCGGCCAAAGAAATAACAAACGACACGTTGGTCAGTAAAGCGGAAGCCCAGCGGATGGAGCCACCCGTGAAAACAGTGCCTGCGCCTGCCGTCTCCCCTGTCGCCGGGGCTTTGGAAAACGGGCACGAGGATCTTGCCCTTCAACTGCTCGAGTCAGGCGTCGACTTCAAAGATTCCCGCATACACGGCCAACCCATACTGGCCTGGTCCATTGCCGCCGGACAGAGCAAAATCTTTTACAAGCTCCTGGAAATGGGGGCGGATCCCGATATACGACTACAGACACCCGCCAGCGATGCATTTACCGCCAAAGTGGCCAATGAGAAATTTCATTATTACCTCAAACAGGACGGCAATATCAGCGTGCTCATGATGGCCTCCGCATTGGGGGAGGCCGGAATGGTTGACGCACTACTCCTGAAGGGTGCCCAAAAAAACATCCGGACCACCAAACACAAAACCACAGCCATCTACCTGGCCGGCGTCAACCGCCATTCAGCCATCGTCCAACTGCTTCTGGGTAAGAGCTCCAAACCGGAGGATCAACGCTACAAAATCGAAGTTTCCCTCTCCAAACAAAAAGCAACCATATACAAAAATGGAACCGCCGTTCTCTACGCACCCATCTCGTCAGGCCGTAAAGGCTTTTCCACGCCAAAAGGAACGTTCGTTATAACCAACAAATACAAGGATTGGGTTTCCACCATTTATGATTCTGAAATGCCCTACTTTCTTCGCCTGAACTGCGGACCCGTCGGCCTGCATGCGGGTGCTCTTCCGGGATACCCCGCCTCTCATGGCTGTATCCGCCTGCCCTATGAAAAAGCACGGGAGTTCTACGGAACGGTCGATGTCGGCACCATCGTCAGTATCGTGGATTAGGTCTTCTTGGCAGAAGGTCAATCCCGCCCCGCCCAAAGTCACTCAGACCAAAGGCGCGGGAAAACTCAGTACAAACGCCGTTCCCTTCTTCAACTTTGATTTGACGATGATCTGTCCGTTGTGGTTCTGCACGGTCTTGTTGACCAACGCCAGACCCAACCCGGTGCCGCCCTTCCGGTAGGTCAGGAAGGGCTGGAACAACTCATCCTGTCTCCGCTTGCTCATCCCCTCCCCTGTATCCCGCACTCCGATGACAATCAGCTTTTTTTTGCCTTTGATTTTGAGTCCCGCGCTCAGGGTCAGGACCCCGCCGTCCGGCATTGCCTGACAGGCATTAAGAACCAAATTCAGGACAGCCTGTTCCAACTGGGACCGGTCACCCTTCATCAGCAGGGGCTCCTCCGGGATCTGCTTGCGGATCTCAACCTTCTGCTCGGCCAGCTTGTGCCGGACCAGAATCAGAATGTCATCCAACATGCTCGCCACATCCAGGTCTTCCATGGCCGGCTCGGATGAACGGGCAAAAGTCAAAACCTGATCCAGGATCTTGTTCATGTGGTTCATCTTCGTCTCAATCAGCGCGGCATCCCTGGCGTGCCCACCTTCCAGTTTCAACTCCTGCATCATCGAGTGAAAAACCATCTGCACCACCGTCAGTGGGTTGCGGATTTCATGGGCAATTTCCGCCGCCAGCCATCCCAATGCCGACAGCCGCTCCGTGGCCTTGAGACTTTCCTCCACTTGCACCACACGCTGAAGCAGTTGCGATTTGGCAATAGCCACCGATGACAGACCCGCCATACCACTCAACAGTCGGATTTCCTCGTTGGAAAAACGGTGCATGTCTTCGGTATAAACGCAGAGAACCCCAAGGGCTTTGGCCTGAAAAATCAGAGGGACGGCCAGAAGCGATACCAGGTGCTCGCGGCGGGCCAGCTCCGTATGTTGGAAACGCTGGTTTTCCTGCACATTCAACACAGTCAATGGCTTTAAGCGGTTGACCACCACCCCCACCAGGGATTCCTCGACCCTAAGGTTAGGTTTCTTGATATAGGCGGAGGACGCCCCATGCCAGGCCTTTAAAATCAATTCCTCCCCGGTATCATCCAGCAACATCAGGGAACTCATCCTGGCTTTCATCAGCTTGCAGGCATCGCGGGTGATCCCCTGCAGCACACTGGCCTGATCATCTTCCGAAATAATCACCTGCCCCATGTCGATCAGGGTTTCAAGTTGGTCGCCTTTAACCCTTAACTGATTGATCTCCCAGGCCAGGCTGATCCACTCGGAAGCATCATGGGCCAGTTGCAGGAGAACCTGCTCATGATATTCGGTAAAAGCATTCTTACGGTTGCTGTCGATGTTGAGGATGCCCACCACCTGTCCCTTGAGATTGATGGGGACTGCAATTTCCGACTGCACATTCTTGTCCAGCGGGATATAACGCCGGTCGGCATGCACGTCATTGAGACGCAGAACCTGGCCGGTGCTGGCAACCCAGCCGGTTACCCCTTCACCGATCCGGAGCTTGATCCGGCGTGCCCTCAGGTTTAAGCCGACCGAGGCCTCGATATCAAGCGATCCTGTGTTTGGGTTCAGCAACATGAGAGATCCGCTGCCGCCATCCACAGACTTGACTGCGACCCTCAGAACCCTTTTCAAGAGACCCTGGGGATCCAGCAATGCGCTGATATTGCGGTTGGACAGCTCGTTTTTCATGCCTTGGACTGAAGAACCTGGTTGAGGGATTTCAAAATGCGTCTCTTCTGCGCCTGATCCGTAATCTTGCTACCTTCCGCATCAACCAGATAAAAAGTGTCCAGGGCAGCACCCTTCTCCGTCGTGATCCGGGCATAGACAATGGAGACTTTGTTGTCCGTCAGGGTTTTGGAAATACGGTAAAGAAAACCGATACTGTCCGTGGCTTTTACATGTAGAAGCGTGTATTGCTCTGAGCTTTCATTGTCAAACCCCAGGGCAAGAGCCACCACCTCTTCCTCCACCGGAAGTTTGTAGCTGTTTTTCATGCGGGAAAATTCACGCTCCAGATCATATTCCACCTCTGTCAGGCTTTTCGCCAGGGCCGTTTCAAAGGCCTGGCGGTCCAACTTGTGCGTCACCGCATTCATCTGATTTGTGCAGACGCGGAATGCGTCAATAACGATGTGATCTGCACGGGTCCATATATCGGCACTCAGGATATTCAGCCCGGCCACGGCAAAGGAACCTACAATCTTGGTGAACAACTGGTCGCGATCCCAGGTCACAATACCGACCTGGGAATGATCCTCCAGGGGCTTGTCCTCCCAACGAACCACCGGAATCAGGGGGTTCCCTTCGGCCTCCAGTTGTTTTACAAAAAACTCATGCACAAGTTTGATGTCCCTGATGATCTGTTCCTCCCCGGCCTGACTGAAATAGGTGGCGGGTAGAGCGGCAAAATGCGCCTCATACTCACCGGGATCAATCTGCTGCGAAAGACGCTGCACCACCCGCTTTTTGAGATCTTTCCGATCCGCTTCGGCTTTTCTGAGAAACTCGGCTTCATCTTTTAACACTTCAATCGTAGAAAGATAAAGCGTCCAGACCAGCCCCTCTTTCCAATTCGACCAGGAAGAGTCCCCGATTCCCTGCACATCAGCGAAGGTCATCAGCATCAGCAGATCCAGACGTTCCTTGTCCTGAACAATGCGGGCGAAGTCGCGGATCGTCTTGGGATCCTCCAGATTCCTGCGCAAGGCAAATTCAGTCAGAGTCATGTGATGATCGACAAGAAAGCTCAAATTTTGCAATTCACGGCCCTTGATCCTCATACGGCGCCCGAAACGTACAGCCAATTGTGCACTAAGCTGGCTGTGGTCACCCGTGTTGCCCGCCTTCCCGACGTCATGTAAAATGAGGGCCAGATAAAGAATTTCAGGCTTGTCACAACCAACGAACATTTTCCGGTATTTGACATAGGGCTCGGCCTCGTCCTGCAATACACGGTCAAGCTGCTCAATGCAGACAATCGTATGTTCATCCGCGGTATAACGATGATAAAATTCATGCTGAACCAGACATGTCAATGGCGCGAACTCCGGGATGAGACTTCCCAGTATGCCCAGTTCGTGCATCTTGCGCACCACACGGCCCACACGGCCTTTTTGGCGCATGATATCTGTCAGCATTTCCCGGACTTCAGGAAGCCAGAGAAATTTGCGGGTCACTGCGCCCAGTCGCGACCGCATGATGTTCTCCAGTTCCGGACTTAGAGACGCATTCCGTTTTTGCATGATCTGGAATACACGGATCATGCGCACCGGATCCTCGGTGAAAATATTCCTGTTCTCCGCCGACAACTCTCCCCCGGCCAGAATGAAACCATTGATTTTTTCCTGGGATTTGGCCCCTTGCGGCAGGATGTTCCAGAACGCACTTCTTTTAGTTTCACTCAAGCCTGCCAATCTCCTGGAGTGGGCGTTGGCAATCAGAAACAAATCCCGGCTGTGCTGGTAGTAATCCCGCATCATATCCTCAATGCGCCTCAGCAGATGTTTGTGGGAGTAGCCCAGGGCATTGGCCACATCTTTCTGTAGGGAGAGAGTAAGAACATCGCCTGCACGGCCCTGGATCAAATGAAGTTCATTCCTCACTCTCAATAAAAAATCATAGGCGCTGTCCATCTTCTTCCGGTCACTGGCACTGATGATGCCCTCCCCTTGAAGTCCCTGGGTGCTGTCGATGCCTTTGATCGCCATGGCCATCCAAAGAAGATTATGGTAGTCGCGCAGCCCCCCGCAGCTGCTTTTGACATTGGGCTCCTGCATGAAGACCGTGTTGCCCATTTTTTTATGACGCGCTTCCTGGTCTTCCATTCGCCATTTGGCGTAGGCATGCTCGTTGCCGCTGACACAGAGCCGCTTGAAACGGCGTTGAAATTCCTCAAAAATCAGGGCATTCCCGCTCAACAACCGCGACTCCAACAGGGCCGTGCGCGTCTGCAGATCCTCGCGCCCCTGCTGGATGGCCTGCTCCAGATCCCTGCTGGCGTGCCCTACCTTGAGTCCGATGTCCCACAGGATGTAAAGCACCTGCTCAATGGTATCAGCGACAAACCGTGCGGAAGGGGATTTGGCCTCCTGCTTGTCGTATAAAAAAAGAAGATCAATGTCGCTGTAGGGTGAAAGTTGCCCCCGCCCGTAGCCACCCGTGGCCACCATCGCAATGCGTATGTTTTGGGCTGAAACCGCATGGGACTTTTCCGCATTCAGCAAAGCCGTGTCCAAAATATGCTGCAACACCACATCCACCACATCCGCCCGCTTTTCCGAACACCCCAAACCACTCTCCCCGGCACGGTGCGCCATCCGCAGACGGTGCTCCTCCACCTTCAGAAAATTCCGGTACAAATCCAGAAGATCGGTGGGGCTGCGTTGGGCGAGATTGATCAGTTTCGCTTCTGCATGCTTGAGAACTTTTTCCAAATGGGCCGACATGAAGAAGTCACGATAATGCTGCGTCATCGGCTAAGCAACTGGTTTGAGGGTTAAATTTCATCCAGCCTTCCTTGCTATTTGCCCATGCTTTTCCATAATCAGGCCATGCTGCTTCTCGGAGTCAACATCGACCACGTCGCCACTCTGCGCCAGACCCGCTACCGGGAACTGGGCCCGGAACACCCCCTGTCCGAACCCTGCCCAGTCCGTGCCGCCCATATAGCCCTGGCCGCCGGTGCCTTTTCCATCACGGCCCACCTGAGGGAAGACCGCCGCCACATTCAGGATCTGGACATTCTTCGCTTGAAAAAAGAGCTTCAGGCCCCCCTCAATCTGGAAATGGCCGTCACTCCGGCCATGCTTGATTTTGCCTGCCTGCTCAAACCGGAGGAAGTCTGCCTGGTTCCCGAAAACCGCTTGGAAGTTTCCACTGAAGGCGGTCTGGATGTGGTCGGCAACCTGCTCAAAATCAAAGACGCCTGCTCCCGTCTGAGCGATGCCGGCATCATGGCAAGCCTCTTCATTGATCCAACAATCCCGCAAATCAGCGCCGCGGTTTCCGCCGGAGCACCCTGCATTGAATTGCATACCGGCTGTTTTGCCAATGCCCTTGACCCGATCAACCGGGAACTGGAACTGCAACGTCTGGAAAGTGCCGCTGAACAAGCCCATTTGTCCGGGTTGCAGGTCAATGCCGGCCATGGTTTGCACTACCAAAATCTGAAATCCTTTCTGGCAGTCCCCCACCTGCACACGCTGAACATCGGCCACTCCATTGTTTCACGCGCCATCAGCACCGGGATGGAAACCGCCGTCAAAGAAATGCTGGCCCTTATGCAGGGCTACCGCTCATGAGCGAGATGATTTTGGGCCAAGGTATTGATCTGGTTGAATGTGGACGGATCGAAGAATCCATCAATCGTTTTGGCGAACGTTTCCTGGATCGCCTCTTCCTGGCTTCGGAACGGGATTACTGCGGAAAGCAAAAAGTTCCCCACCGCCACTTCGCTGCACGCTTTGCCGCCAAAGAAGCCATCAGCAAGGCCTTTGGCACCGGAATCGGCGAACATCTCGGGTGGAAAGACATGGAGATTCTGCGCAACGAGAGTGGAGAACCCAAAGTCACCCTTCACGGCAAAGGCCTTGATCTGTTCCAGCAAAAAAACGGATTACGTGTTCTCATCAGCCTCACCCATACGGACAACTACGCCGCCGCAACCGCCCTTTTGATCACTCGTGCATGAAAACAGTCAGCACGGCGGAGATGCGGGCCTGGGAGCAAAAAGGTCTCCAATCCGGAATGCGCGCGGAGTTCCTCATGCAGCATGCCGTATCCGGTCTGATGGCCCGTTGGATAAAACGCTTTCCCCGGCCCGGCCAGGCCCTGTTTTTTTGCGGTAAAGGGCACAACGGAAACGATGGCTTGTGGCTGGCCGAGCTTCTACGCCGACACGGCTGGGACGTGGCCATTGTGTTAAGCCATCAGTCCTCACAGCGCCGAGCAGTGGAGTCTGCAGAAGTCAGGGCATCCATCCAACATGCCTCCGTCTGGCCCCAGACGCCTGAATTTCCCGGTAGAACTGGTAAAATCCGCATCCTGGTTGATGCTCTCCTGGGAACGGGTGCGAGTGGAGCACCCCGCGGAATGGAAAAGGATCTACTCTCCGCCATGGCTGGGCTTTCGTCCTCCTTTGATTTCAAAATCAGCCTGGACGCACCCTCTGGGATCGATGCGGACACGGGCCAGCCCTTTCCGGATGCTTTCCGTGCTGATCTTACCATGTGCCTGGGAGCCATAAAAAAGGGATTGCTTCAGGATCAAGCCAGACCCTGGGTGGGCCGCCTGGATTGTATCCCCCTTCCCCTGCCTCTGGAAACCTGCGACGCTTCCGGCCCCGACACTTTTCATCTCCAGGATGCCCATTCCCTGGCCCGTCACCTGTCCGCGTCCAGCCACAAATATCAACGCGGCACTCTCTCCGTCTGGGCGGGATCTCCCGGCATGGGTGGAGCGGCTCTGTTAAGTGCGGGCAGCGGACTCCGGGCGGGAGCAGGACTGGTTCGCCTCTATACACATTCCGGCCTGGAATCCGCCATCCTGCAATCCCATCCGGAAATCATGACCTGGCCTCTAACCCCAGCGGCACTTCCTGCGGCTTTTTTCAAAGCAAAGGCCTGGGTGCTGGGTCCCGGCATCGGCGTCACGGATGAAAATTTTACCATACTGAAAAACCTTTTGACCTCCGCCCCCTGCCCGCTTGTCCTCGATGCCGATGCTCTTACTCTGCTTGCCCGGGACACCGGACTTCTGAACGAATGTCACCAGCCCGTGCTTTTGACTCCCCACCATGGCGAACTTGAACGCTTGCTTGGAGAACCCTTTGTTGAACGATCCTCCGCTGCCGATATCTGGCTTAAGAGGCATCCCTCCACAATCCTCATCGCCAAAGGACCCAACACCTTGGTTGCCGCCAACAATCAAAGGCTGAGCCACAACGGCAGCGGAAACCCCGGCATGGCCAGTGCTGGAATGGGCGATGTCCTGTCTGGAATTTTAGGCTCTCTCCTCGCCCAGGGATATGCCCCCTGGGACGCAGCGCGCCTGGGAGTTTATTGGCATGGCCTGGCTGCTGATCATGCTGCGGAGTCACAGACGGAGCAATGTCTGAACGCCTGTGACTTGATCTCACATCTGGGTTCCGCCTGGAAAGAGATAATTGCTTTAAATGCATCGGATGACATGCTTGACGTCCTTCCAGCCTCTTCGATAAATTGATCGCCCATGTTACTGACCAACTTCAGGCAAAGCAGGATCTTTCTTCAACTGATTGACTGTGCCTTGGCCTGTGCCGCTTTTCTGGCGGCCTACTGGTTCCGCATCTTATTAGCGGAAAGCATGGATTTCCGTTTCTTTGAAACCAATATCGGCCATCTGAAGGATTACACGGCTTTCCTTCTGCCACTGGCCATTTCCACTCCCATCGTTCTTTCCTACTTTAATTTCTACAGCCTGGGGGTTATTCAAAGCCGGGGCCAGATCCTCAACCTGTGCTTCCAATGCGCCATCGTCCTTTTCCTCGTCCAGGTTCTTCTGATGTTTTTTTTCAAGGAAAGTCTCAGCCGCGCCACCTTCCTCTTTTTTGTCCCCATCTGCGCCTTTTTTCTTTTCTCCCGTCAGATGGGTCTTCTGGCCATCCGAAGCCAATTAACCAAATTCCACCGTCAGCTGCGTAATCTTCTACTGGTCACCGACCACACGGAAAAGACAAGTTGGGGCCAGGACCTCCGCAGCCATCCCGAACTCGGTTTCCGTCTGGCCCGCCAGATTGATCCCGGCAACATTGAACTGAACGACTTCATTCAGCTTCTGCATCAAGACTCCATTCAATTGGTCATTTTTGACATCCGGAAAAGTTCCCTCGAAAAAGTGGCGGAAGAACTGCAGGCTTGCGAGGAGGAAGGCATTGAGGTCTGGCTCTCCACTGGCATTTTCCAAACCCGCATCGCCCGGGCCAAGGTCGATTACTTTGCCGAAAGGCCCATCCTCATTTTTAGAAGCACTCCCGACAGCTCCCTCCAACTCCTGGGCAAAGCCTCTCTGGATCTTGCCGGGGCCATCGGCCTGATACTTGTTTTTTGCCTTCCCATGCTGATTATCGCTCTGATCATCAAACTTACGTCGAAAGGATCTGTCCTTTTTTCGCAGGAGCGCAGCGGCCACTACGGAAAACCCTTCCGCATGCTGAAATTCCGCTCCATGTATTCGGATGCCGAGCAACGCCAGGAAGAGTTGCGGCTACTCAACGAAATGTCAGGCCCGGTATTCAAAATCAGCAAAGATCCCCGCATCACCCCCATCGGTAAATGGATCCGCAGGACCAGCCTGGATGAACTACCCCAACTATTCAACGTTCTGCGTGGTCAAATGAGCCTCGTTGGTCCACGCCCCCTTCCTACCTACGAAACTCTGGCCATCTCAAAGAACGAACAACGCCGCCGTCTCAGCGTCAAACCCGGTATAACCTGCCTCTGGCAGATTTCCGGACGCAATCAAGTTACCAGCTTTGAAGAATGGGTGAGGCTTGATCTCGATTATATTGACCGCTGGTCCCTCTGGCTCGATATCGAAATCCTTCTCAAAACCATCCCCGCCGTCCTGCTGACCAAAGGCGCCCGTTAAAAGGCCCACGGCTTAAAAACACGCGCTCTTGCCCCTGCCTGTCTGAAGCCTTAGTCTAAGTCTGTCCTCTAAGACCATGATCGCACCCATCCATACTCCGGATCTGCGCCCTTTGATTCTGGATTTAAAACCGGAACTCTGGGATCTCGGCTCCGCCCCCGCCTACCGCCGGAATCAGCTGGTGGAATGGATTTATCAAAAAAGGGCGGACTCGTTTGCCGAAATGCTCAACCTCCCCAAGGATCTTCGCCAACACCTCGAATCCACCTATCGTCTTAAAGGTCTGGAACTGGTCAAAGGCCAGGGATCGGGCGATACCACCCGCAAATTCCTCTTTCACCTGCACAAGGGTGATTACATCGAAAGTGTTCTCATCCCCGCCTCTCCAGCCCTCTATGGCGAACGATCCGACCGCCACACCCTCTGTGTCTCCAGCCAGGTCGGCTGCGCCTACGGTTGCAAGTTCTGCGCCAGTGGACTTGATGGCTTCAAACGCAATCTGAGTAGCGGCGAAATCTACTCCCAAATCATCGAAATCGAGCGGCACAGCGGCAAAAAAATCAACAACCTCGTTTTCATGGGCATGGGCGAACCCCTGGCCAACTTCGACAACCTTATGGCGGCCATTGATGTCATCAACGCGGACTGGGGTCTCAATATCGGAGCCCGCCATATTACCATCTCCACCAGCGGGCTGGTTCCCCGGATCAAGGCCCTCGCCGATCAACCACGCCAGCTCCGTCTTGCCATCTCCCTCCACGGGGCTTCCAATCCCGTCCGGGACCTCATCATGCCCATCAACCGGAAGTATCCCGTCGAAGAGCTCCTCGAAGCCTGTAATTACTTCCAGACCAAAAAGAAAAAGATGATCACCTTTGAATACATCCTCATCCAAGGCGTCAACGACCATCCCGATCAGGCCCGGCTGCTCGTTTCCCATGCACGGCGTCTGCATGCCAAAATCAATCTCATCCCCTATAATAAAGTCGATGGTCTGGAATGGAACCGCCCCGACAACAAAACCATCAGGGCTTTTGCCTCCATCCTCAAAAACGCCAACATTTCCTGCACCGTCCGCCTGGAAAAAGGCCACGACATCGATGCCGCCTGCGGACAACTGCGCCTCAAACAAATCCAGCCTCCTGTAACTGCATAAATTAGTTCCCCAGTTTCAATTAATGTTTATTAGTCTCCATTAGTGGTTTAAGGTCTGTGGTTCATTCACTTGAAACCCAAAACGCGAAACTCACTCCAATGTTAATCAAAGACATCCTTGACCAAACCCGTCCGGCTTACAGCTTCGAGTTCTTTCCACCCAAAACCGACGGAGATTGGGACAAACTCTTTTATACCATTGCCGATCTCATGCCTTTAAAGCCTTCTGCAGTTTCGGTAACTTACGGAGCCGGTGGCAGCACGCGCGAACGCACCCACGACCTCGTTGTCCGTATCCAAAAAGAAACCAACCTCACGGTGGCCTCTCACCTGACCTGTGTCGGTTCCTCCCAGGATGAAATCCGCCAGATTCTCGAACGTTACAACCAGGCAGGTGTTCACAATATTCTGGCCCTTCGCGGGGACGCACCCAAAGGACAGAAGGAATGGACCCCGTCTCCCGATGGATTCCACTACGCAACAGAGCTGGTTGCCTTCATCAAAAAACACTACCCTCACTTTGGTATCGGGGTGGCCGGCTTCCCGGAAGGACATCCCGAGATGCCCAACCGTCTGAAAGAAATCGACAATCTCAAAGCCAAAGTCGATCAGGGTGCCGATTACATCGTGACCCAGCTCTTTTTTGAGAACCGGGATTTTTATGATTTTTGCGAGCGTTGCCAACTGGCCGGAATCAAGGTTCCCATCATTGCCGGACTCATGCCGATCACAACCCGCTCCGGCATGATTCGCATGGCCGAGCTGTCCGCTGGATCACGATTCCCCTCCGCTCTCCTTAAGGCCGTTCAACGTGCCGGAGACAACGATGACTATGTGGAAAAAGCCGGTATGCACTGGGCCACCGAACAGGTCCGGGACCTCATCGATCACGATGTGCGTGGCATCCATTTCTATACGCTTAACAAAGCCAAAGCCACCCAGCACATTTACGAAACCCTGTGCATGGCAGGAACCCCCTGATCCTCAGCAACAAGGTGCCAGGCAAGGGATGCTTTGTGACAATTCGGTTCCAAATCCCGAAACCACGTCTCTTCTGATTGCCACCCGCTGCCTCCGCTTCTAATGTAAGGTCATGCGCAGCACCCCTTACACGACGGGACGGGAAGAACTCGAAAACAAAATTGATGATCTGATCACCTCTGCCGGGATCCATTCCGATCCGGAATTCTACCGGGAAATGCTGGTCACGGTCTTAAAATTTGCCGGGGACAACCCCCACCCAAAAAACATCAAGCTCTTCAACAGCGCCATTAAGGAAATGCGTTACGCCAACAAGGTGTTCCAACCCTACGAAGGCGTCAAAAAAATCAGTATCTTCGGCTCCGCCCGCACCCACGAAAGCACAGCCGAATACCAGACAGCAGAGTCTTTTGCCCGTCTGATGATGGAATCCGGTTATATGGTCATCACCGGAGGTGGACACGGCATCATGGGAGCCGCCCAGGCCGGGGCAGGCAGGGAGCGTGGATTCGCCCTGAATATCCAACTGCCTTTCGAACAGCAACCAAACAGCACCATCGCCGGAGACCCCAAACTGATCAACTTCCGCTACTTCTTCACCCGCAAACTGAACTTCGTCAAAAATTCCAATGCCATCGCACTTCTACCCGGCGGCTTTGGCACCATGGATGAAGGTTTTGAAGCCATCACCCTCATTCAAACCGGCAAGGCCCCGATCATTCCCATTGTCCTGGTCGATGCTCCGGGCGGTAACTTCTGGCGAACCTTCAATCACTACATCCAGGAACACCTGCTTAACGACGGCCTGATCTCCGAGGAGGACTTCAATCTCTTCAAACTGACCGACAATATCAACGAGGCCCGCAAAGAAATCATCAATTTCTACTACAATTTCCATTCCTATCGCTATGTGAGGGATGAGCTGGTCATCCGCACCCAACGGGAAATCCCCCCCGCAGCCGTCACCCGCCTGCTGGAAGATTTTCACGACATCCTGACCGAAGAGGATTCCCTGCGCACCTGCTCCTTTCTGCCGGAAGAAATCAACGAACCGGAAATCGCCCATCTCCCACGCCTCTGCCTCAAGTTCAACCGCAGAAACCACGGACGTCTTCGCCTCCTGATCGACAGGTTGAATCTATTTTGATCGTTTATTGCGAACAACGTTTTTCGAGGGCGTCGAGCTTCCTGATCGTTGTTTCAATTTCTTTTTGGTCTTTACGTTGATAGGCCAGCATGAGCAGGCCATTCACTCCCAGTCCTTATGTCTGGGGATTTTCCGCCAGAATGGCGCAGATTTCCCTGGCTTTATCATCCCATCGCTTCACGGCTGCATAATTCGCCATTGCGGAAAGGGCATCCGTGGAGGAGCGCGAGGCAGCCAATGCCATACGCCAATGCAAATCATCCGCCTTGGCATCGCCAAGCTCATAATTTGCCCGGCATAGATAGAGGAGTCGGATGTTTTCAGGGAGGGCGTCTTCCGCCTCCAACAAAAATAACCGCCACTCAGACCATTCTTTCCTTGCCCCAAGAATATCCAGATAAATTCTGGCTGCCGCTCCGTTTTTTAAAGACTCCTCCCCCCTATCAATTGTTGAGTGGCATTTATGGGTCCGTTATCCAGGATCCAACGCGTTAGGATCAATCGTTGCTTGTCTTCCAGGGATTTTCCAAATTTTACCCAGGCGGCTTCCTTCTCCCTGATGCCTCCCGGCCTTTCTGAAAAAGCCAAAAGACTCCGCCAAAATCCGTTGTTCCAGGCTGGAAAACGGATGTGAACGCAGGAGCTCAATCAATGGCTTGTTTTGTGATGTGGGCCTGTCTTTTGCACCTGCCAGGATCACCTCCGCAGACACCCCCACCATTGAATCAGAACGCATTTTCTGCCAAAGCCAATCCAAAGCAATTTGCTGCTCGTTCTCTATACCTGGAAGCATCACCTCATGGGTGTAAAACACTGTATCTGCACGGACAAAACAGGAGAAAACCTTGATCAAAAAAATACCCGATAACAAGCCTAAGAGCAACCCTGTAAATCAGCCTGCTTTTAATTCCCAAAGGCCTTGTTGATTAACTCCAACACCAGTAGAATCTATCCATGCCCGGCCTCCATCTGGAAGTTCTGATTGCCGAACAAAAAGCCAGACTCTGGCGGGATAGGAGCCTGCTCTGGGAATCCTGCTGCTCAACTTCCCGATTCGGCACAGGTTGCGGCAGTGGGACATACCAGACCCCATTGGGCCTTTTCCACCTTGCCAAAAAAATCGGGCAGGACTCGCCCATAGGCACCGTTTTCAAAGGCCGGGTCCCTACCGGTGCAATCTGGACCCCCGCCCAAATCACAGATGAAGACCTTGTCCTGACCCGCATCCTCTGGCTGGCTGGTGACGAAGCCCACAACGTCAACACCAAGAACCGCTATATCTATTTCCACGGTACTAACCACGAAGCCCTTTTAGGAACTCCCGCCAGTCATGGCTGCATCCGACTTTCCAACGCCGATATCCTCACGATTTTCGATCTGGTCGAAGTGGGAACTCCCGTCCAAATCTTTTGACGCAGCTCAAGAAAGCAGTCGTTTCTTCGCTAATCCTTTTTCATGCTTGCGCCTTTGCACCTTCGCGCCTTTGCGTTACCTTCCTCTATGCCTGTTGTCAAAAATATCATCTTCGACTGGTCCGGCACCCTGGCCGACGACTTCCAACCCGTGCTGGAAGCAACCAATGAAATCTTCAAACAGTATGGAAAGGCCGCCTTTACGGCCGGGGAGTTTCGGGAAAAGTTTTTCCTTCCCTTTACCGAATTCTATAAAATCCACCTGCCCGAAGCCACCATGATCCAGTTGGATCATTATTACCACAGCTCTTTCAAGCTACTGCAGGAAAACATCCCCCTTCTTCCCCATGCCCGGGATATTCTGGATTATTGTCAGAGCCAGAAGATGAAAATCTTTCTGCTCAGCACCATCCACGCCGAGCACTATGAAGTCCAGGCTACCCGTCTTGGAGTGAAAGACTATTTCACCAAAGCCTACGTTCAGGCTTTGGACAAACGCAAAACCATCCACTTGCTCCTGGCCGAATGGGATCTCGACCCCGCCGAAACACTCTTTGTCGGCGACATGCAGCACGATATCGAGACCGCCAAACATGGCGGCGTCCGCAGTTGCGGAGTGCTGACAGGATACGACTCACTGGAAAAACTCAAAAAAGTGGAACCAGACCTCATCTTCATGGACCTGGTCGGTCTTCTCCACTATCTACAACACCATCGGGATGAACCGCCTTACCGTCCCCTCGCCACAGTAGGAGCCCTCATCGTCAATGAAAAGAAGGAGGTTCTCATGGTCCACACCTTTAAGTGGAGCAATCTCTGGGGGATTCCCGGCGGTAAAATCAAGACCAACGAAAAACATGAAGACGCCCTGATCCGTGAAGTAAAAGAGGAAACCAGCCTCGACATCCACGATATCCGGTTCGTCATGATCCAGGATTGTATCGGCTCCAAAGAGTTCTACCGCCCCGCCCACTTTCTCCTGCTCAACTACATCGTCCACACAAAGCAGACGGAGGTTGCTCTCAATGATGAAGCGGATGATTACCGATGGGTGAGTTATGAAGATGCCTACAAACTGCCCATCAACACACCGACACGCATCCTGCTGGATGCCTGCCGGGACTATTTTAGGATTGTGCCAAGCGACAGTGCATAGGCAGACCTGTAAACCAGCGGCGTTGACGTGGGTGCTCCTACCGTCAGATTCCTGCCCTGTCGGATCAACGCCCCGGCATACAACTACGCCATCCAGGTCTCATTCGTCGGCCAGTAATTTCACTGTGCTGTTATTAGGAAAGACAAAGGCCCTAACTGAGGCTTTCACCGCGCTCAAGTCTGGTCAAAGCATCCACATCAATTCGGTCCTTCTCCCGAAAACTTGATGACTTGGCGGAAATAAGCTGGCGGCGACTGAGATGCCTGATCTCTCTTTCCAGGTTTCTAAATCCGAATACCTCTGACTGGGGAAACTGCTCTTCATAGGTTTTGCCGTCCATAAGGGTGAAAATGTCCACCGGACAATCCTCCTCCGCAACACGGACACAACCGGGTTCCAGGGGCATGTCTTCCAAAGTGATGCCTCCCCCGAATCCTTCTCCCAACTCCGCCATCGCGGCAGACAAAGCCTTGATGTTGTCTTCACTGGCTCTGAGCAGAATATCAATAACTTCTGTGGTGCGGACAAATCCGCAAAACCCCACGGCTACTCCGTCGCAAACAATAAAATCAACCTGATGCTAAAGAAGCAGGGCTAAAAAATTTTCGAATGTGGGATCGACGTTCACTATTTTTAAAAGCTTCTTTCCCGAATAAATCCAAGGCAGAACGGCGCAACTTGATGATCCTCGTCAAAGGTTCACTTTGTTTGGCCGTACCAGTAACTTTTCTTACCATGCTCTCAGGCTGTAGGTTTTTTCATCAAAGAACAATCTGCTTTGCGGCCTTGGCAACTTTGCGTCTTTGCGTTAATTTTTTCTTTTCTCCATGTCCGACAAAATCTCCATCCAAGGCCTCGAAGTTTGGACCCGCATCGGGGTTCCCGACGCAGAACGCGCGCGGCCCCAAAAACTGGAAATTTCCGCCTCTTTTTCTGCGGAAACAGTGAAAGAGGCGGCCCACCTTGATGATGTCGCGCTCACGGTGAACTATTTCGATGTCAGCCAGACCATCCGGCGTGTGACTGAAAGCGGGGAACGCAAATTGATCGAAACCTTGGCGGAGGATCTGGCCTCCGCTCTGCTGGGGGAATTTCCAATCAAGGATATCGAAATAGAAATCAGGAAATTCATCATCCCAGAATGCCGTTACGTCAGTCTCCGGATCGAGAGAAAAAGGATCTGAGATCCTTCACAAACCCCAGGATTGTTAGAACTTGGCCTTAAGTCCGACCTGGGCGTAAGGGGCCCCGTCTCCGCGGACCCGCGTGTCGGCGCGGTAATAGTCGAGGAGCCGATCCACCATCCATCCCCCCTCTGCTTCCAAAGCCACAGCCGGATGAAATTGGTAAACCAATCCAGCACCAGCCCGAATCTCCCGATAACTGACCACCGCGTTGTTGAGAGCAGGATTCCCCACGTCAGTGCCGAAGTCGCTCCCCGTGCGGTAATTGCCACCCTTAATTTCACCCCCAATGAAAACACCTAGTTGCTCGTTCACCTGATATTCCAGCCGCGGCCGGGGCAGAATAAAATTGAGCGTCCAGTCATCGGCAAATTGCCAGCGAACTCCGGCACCGGGAAGAACAGGATATTCGCTATTAGGGCTGACAATAAGACCAAAAACCCATTGCAGATCTTTGTTCACGATATAGGAAAAACCCAGAATCATCGGAATGTCGAAATCGCCCGAGTCTATGTCCTCAAAATCGCTGTAAATGCCCGGTTGGATTTCAAAACGCATGACCCACTTTTCTGAAAGCTCCACATCCGCACCCAGAACAAGGGCCGTGCTCTGCAGCGTGTCGGGAATAGGGGCTCCCGCTGTGTTGCCAAAGGAATACCGATCCCAGGACACTCCGGTGCGCAGTTGCCAACCTTTGGAAACAGGCACCGAGGCCACATAATTAAAAGTGGCGAACTGCTCCTCGGTTTTCCCCAGATCACGATCGCCTTGCCGCATATCCGCTCCGGCCACAAAAGAATATCCAGTGCTGACTTCATGCGAGACAGTTGCGGATTTCTTGGACGGCTCGGTTTCCACTTTCATCCAATCCGGTTCGGTGCTTTTGCCTTGATCAGCCAGAAGAACCCGGCCAGGTAGTAGGAAAACCAGAAAAAGAATAGACAAAGAGAATCGATGGGTGCTGTTTTTCATAAATACAGCTTCAAACGTTTCACACTGGGAGGGAAAGTCAAATTTTAAAGAGTCCTGTTAGGAATCAGCCCTGAAGCCTTTTGTTCCATCCAGGATGCCCTATTTTTTTTCGCCCAACAATAGAGACTTCTTGGCGTAACTCGGGGCATTGCCTTTTTTTATCTCAGCATCAAAATCCAAATCACTTTCCGCCAGTTGGAAAAGGGGGAGAACAGGGCGTTCGTTGTGGTCTTTCTGATATTTTCCGTCACGCGTCTCTACCAGAAGAAAGGCGCAAAAGAATCCACCCGGGCGCTCGCCCAGCAGCACTTCGATTTTCTGGACATCCCCGCTGTTCAGATCCATCCACTCGCCATAAGCCAGCCAACCATTTCCAACCTTGTGATTTTTTTCGATTGTTTGTTTCACTTTGGAAAGCGGATCCTTTTCACTGATCTCACCGACGATACCCCCTCTACTGCCGTCCAACACCGTCTCTCCGTTCACCCTAACCATGAGTATATCATCCGCATAGCCGACAAAACGATACCCGTTTGTTTCCGGAACGCGAAAATTTCCCTCATACAGAATCAACCAATAGGCAGGCTGCACCTCATTCTCCACGGCAAAAGCTTTGGGTGCTCCAGCGGCCTGTTGCACAGGAATAAAAAGCTGGGTGGCAAAAACGGGCTGCGAGGCCTTGTAAAAATTTTTCAAAACCGAGAGACTCCAATTTTTTCTCTCAAACTCACGAACTACATTAAAATACTCCGTGCTCGCCATGCCGCTGGGTTTACGGTCTGGGGTTTGCTTCAGATCATAAAAACTCCCCTGCAGGGTGCCGTCCGAACGTGTCAGGTCACCAAAAGGATTTTTCATCCGGGGAGGCCCCTTACCCGTTCCGCTTCCCGACCCCCCTCCCCCGCCTCCAGCCGAGACCTTTCCAACGCTTCCTATGGAAGGGGCCGTGTTAACCATCCAGGAAGAAGTTGCAACTGGAGTGTTCACAGCCATCACATCCATGGAATTTTCCACTGAGGCTGTCGGCGATTCCACGGAATCCATGGGTAAATCCAGGCTGGCCGCAGCCCCGGGATCCGGCAGG
>JBBSCO010000028.1:0-36153 GCA_038250235.1 Methylacidiphilales bacterium
ACAAGAGGTTGCTACAAACGATACTGCCAGAAAAATTGGCAGGCGGCCATAGATCAGGGCGATGAAAAGCTGGCAGATAAAACAACGATTGTCAGGACCTGATAGGCCTGTTCTACCCCGTAGCCAAATACAGCAAAACCCAGCAATCCATTAAAGACAGAAAACGGGGCATGGAGATTGCGGGTGAAAAGTTCCGTAGCCGCTGCAGCAATGCTCTCCCGTTTGGCCTTGAAGTATACATGAGCGGCCTTGTTCAGATACACCACGTCATCATAGTTACTGACACTACACAAACGGCCCATACGGCCGGATACGTGTAGATTGATGCAGGCGAATGCACAAGCTGTGAGCAACAGGCCTAAAATCCAGGCCGTCACGAATCCGACTCCCTGCATTCTGTGTTGTCCGTCCAACAACTTCTAACAGAAGAGCGTTCAACTGCTCAAAACATTTTATACTAATAGATCCGTGGGATAAACTATAGTCGTTGGGTCTGTGGAAGTCGCAGACAAGGCGCATGTCCACCGGACCTGTGACAGAGAAGCAACGCAGCATGAGGGTTCCACAGGCTCAACCCGTAGGGCGGGGGAGCTTTTGCCCCTGGCCGGTTTTGCTCCTCGCTCCCCGCGCCTTGGCCAGAACAAAATCTCCCGCCGCGACTGTAGTCTATCCCACGGATCTATTAGTAAGCAGGCATTCCTGGATCAGTTGGCTGCGGGCATCCGGGGGAAATATAAACAGGAAGGACCTTCAGGGATTAGATGTTTCTTTTTGTGAAGCTTTGTTTTGTATCTGTTTAATTGGCTGCTTTTCTAAAGCGCGAGCTGATGAGGCAAAGCAGGAGGATGGCGACGTTGGTCAGGACGATAGTAGGCCCGGTGGGTGAATCGAGTTGATAGGAAATCAGCACCCCGGAACCAGCGGCGATCAACCCCAGCAGGGGACTTAACAGCAACAGGCCCCGGAAATCGCGGGCCAAAATCTTCCCGGCGGCAGCGGGCGTGATGATTAGGGCACTGAGCAGCAGGGCGCCGGCCATTTTCAGGGTCACGCTGACCGTGAGAGCGATGAGGAGGGCGAAAAGATAATTCAGGCGGGAGGTGTTGATGCCCTGAATGCGGGCCAGGTCCGGTTGAAGAATGGCCAGGGTGTAGGGGCGTAGTTTCCAGATAGTGAATCCGAGGATCACTGTGGCCAGAGCGAGTTGTTTATAGAGGTCCGCTGCACTGTTAGCGTAGATGCTGCCAAAGAGGATACCGTTGATTATACGGTATTGCCCCAACATGCTGAGGACGATCACACCAAAGGCGACGCTTCCAGTGTAACTGAAGGAGATGATGGTGTCCGGCCGAAGGGTGGTTTTTTCAAAAAAGTAGGCCATGGCAGTGGCCAGCAGGATGCTGAAGATAAGGACGATCAACATAGGGTCGACGCCCCAGCCGAATAGTTCCTGCAAGAGAAAGCCAAGAGCCACACCCGTGAGGGCGGAGTGGGCCAGAGCATCGCTGAAAAAGGCCATGCCGCGCAGAGTAACGAAAACTCCTAGCAGGGCGCAGGAGGGGCCCAAAATGAGAGCGGAAAGAAACGTATTCCGCATGAATTCGATGTTCCAGAAGTCCATTAGAGCTCTGGGTTACGGGTTTTGGGTATTGCGCTTTTGAGGGAGGTGTCCAAGGGTTTCCGGAGGTCAAGGCTGCGGGCGGAAGTGAGGAGGCGCTGGCGACCGTAAATTTCGTGGAGGAAATGTTCTTCCATCACTTCAGTGGGGGAACCAACGGCGCACATGTGGCGGTTGAGGCAGCAGACGCGGTCGGAGAGGTCGCTGATGAGATGGAGGTCGTGCGAGACGATAAGCACAGCGATGCCGCGCTCATTTCTTAGACTTCGGAGAAGATTTTCCAGAATTTCGGATCCCTGCTGGTCGATGCCGGTGGTCGGTTCGTCCAGAAGCAGCAGTCTGGGTGAGCGCAGAAGGGCGTAGGCGATGGTGATACGCTGGAACTCGCCGCCGGAGAGGGAACCAAGGCTGCGGTCGATGAGGTGTCCGGCCTGGACGGCGGCGAGTTGGGATCGGATCAGGTCGAGGCCGGGCGGGTTTTTTCGTGGGAGCCAAGCGCGCTGGTTGGGCAGGTTGAGGGAAAGGAATTCCAGAACAGAGAAGGGAACGGTGGGGTCGAGGGCCAGGCGCTGGGGAACGTAGCCGATTTCCTGAGGGCCGGGAATTTTTTTGAATTCAATAGTGCCAGCGGAGACGGGCAGCAGTCCGAGGATGGCCTTGAGCAGGGTGGACTTGCCTGCGCCGTTGGGGCCGATCAGGCCGATGATTTCACCCTGGTGGATGCTGAGATCTACGCCCTGGACGGCCTGGTCGTTTCCATAGGACACTCCCAGACCACGCAGAGTCAGCAGCGTGGGCATGAGTTCGGTAGGAGAGTTGTGGTGAGAGGTCATCGGGGGGTTGTATTTAACAATAAAAAACCACAGTTCACAAAGTTTTTCGTTGGGTGCCGGGGCTTGGTTCCCTTCCGCGCCTGGGACAATGTAAGGAAAGATCGCCCCAGCCCTATCTCTCCTATCATTGGCACGACGCGTCCCACTGCATCCCCAGGAGGGGGCCAGGATTGCTGCACTGAGGAGCCTGAACATTCTTGATATACCGCACGAAGAAAGATTTGACCGTATTGAGCGATTGGCAGGAAATGTTGAACCAACTGGCGGAGAAAAAGAAAAAGACCGATGAGCTGCTGAAGAACATTCTCCCGGAGCATGTCGCGTTTGAACTCAAACAGTTCGGCCGCGTCGAGGTCAGGCTGCACGAACAGGTCTGTGTCGTGTTTACGGATTTTACCAACTTCACTGCCGTCTCCTCCTCATTGGATACCCAGGAGCTGGTGCGGGAACTCAATCTCTGTTTTACCGAGATTGACCACATTGCCGAACGGTTTGATGCAGAAAAGCTTAAGACCATCGGGGATGGTTATCTTTGCGTCAATGGATTGATGAACAAGACGAAGTGCCCCGCCAACAGTCTTTTGATGGCAGCTCTGGCCATGCGTGATTTTATCGAACAGAGAAGGCCTCAAAAAGAAGCTGAAGGAAGGGTGTATTGGGGCGTCAGGCTGGGTCCTCACGTCGGGCCCGTCGTGGCCGGTGTAGTTGGCAAACACAAGTTCGCTTTCGACATCTGGGGCGATACCGTGAACATCGCGGCGCGTTTGGAAACGGCGGGAATGCAGCCGTCACTCCCCGCGGCCGCCTCCCCATCAAAAGG
Organism: Methylacidiphilales bacterium; assembly: GCA_038250235.1. Lineage (GTDB taxonomy): Bacteria > Verrucomicrobiota > Verrucomicrobiia > Methylacidiphilales > JAAUTS01 > JAAUTS01. The sequence goes on from JBBSCO010000028.1 coordinate 3,272, forward strand.
CGCGGCGAAATGGAAATGTTTTTTGTCGAGCCTCTGGCTGAAGCGACTCTGGAAGTGTAGCCATAAGGTGTGGTTGTAGGGTGCCTCTGTGAGAGACTCTTTTGAGTTACGCCTTCTCATCCGCCGTCGCCAATGCTATGGCGGGACAGGCAGAGACGGCCTACGGTTTTGCCAACCGCAACACGTCAGACTTCATCAAGGCAGCAACTTTTGCACGAGCGCGCTGAGTGTTTTTCCGTCCACGCGGCCTGCAGCTTTGGGAGTCGCTATTTTCATGACCAGACCCATCTGGGCTTTGGAGGTGGCACCGGATTCTGCAATGGCTTCCTTAACCAGTTTTTCAATTTCGGCCCCGGTCAGTCCGGCGGGGAGGAATGTTTCCAGGATGGCTTTTTCTACTACTTCCTTGGCAGCCATTTCAGGGCGGTTTCCCTTGGTGAAGACTTCGATCGATTCCAGGCGTTTTTTGATTTCCTTGCGGACGGAAATGATGACTTCGGCATCTGTGGCCACGCAATCGGCGCCGCCTTTTTCGATGGAGGCGTATTTGACCGAGGATTTCAGCATGCGAAGGACGTTGGCGGTGTCGAGGTCTTTGGCCCGCATGGCGTTTTTGATTTTATCGTCGATTTGTTGGAGGAGGGACATGGGGGAAGTTTGAGGTCAGAAGGCGGAAGTGGGAAGGGAAAAATACGGAAGGCCAGATGGGAATCCGGTCTGGAAAGTGAGGCTGGCGTCTCCGGGTATTGCCCTGCGTTCAGGGTGTCAGAAAAACGTTTTACAGTAAGAGAGCATCAAAGTTTGGCGGTATCGACGACCAGGATCAGTTGTCCCTCGCCGTAGAGTGGGCCCTTGATGATGATGGGGATTCCCGGTTTGGGAATGAAGCTGCCTTTGAGGACGGATTGATCCTCGAGTTTCAGTTCAAACTCGTAGCGGGGTGAGGCCGGGTTCACGGCATAGACGGTCATGGAAAATAGTTTGTTAGGCCTTGCGGTGACCGGGGAGTTGGAGTGCGGATAGACCATGTCGATCCCGATCCGCTGATAGCGGCTGTAACCAAAAAGTTTGACCAGGTTTTCCCTCAGTCTGGGACGGATGGTGGGGTCGTCCTGGATCTCCGTGTTCTGTCCCAGGTAAAGCGTGATGACAATTTCTTTGGAAGGGGAAGCAACGTCCGTGGCCAAGGCTTCCGATCCGGTCACCGGGAGCAGAATTCCAAGAAGCAGGCATGTGATCAATGAGAGGCGCATGAAGGAGCCTATTTGATAGGGTAGGAGGAGGGAATGTAGTTGTATCCCGTGACCCAGATCACCTGGGCCTCTCCACTTGTGAAGGTGTTGGCATAGAGATCCGAGCCTGTAATGCTGATCTTTAGATCTGCACCGGAGCCGGAAAGCAGGTAGGCCCCCAGAAGAATCAGAGTGGCTCCAGCCAGGGAAGGCAGAAAAAGACGTTGCCAGTTCCATGCGGAAACGTGTCCGGTGATGGGCGATTGCAGTTCCGCACGCAGCCGGGTCCAGGCCCAGGTTTGATGCTGGTCGCTGCGTTCGTTTTCAGCCGCGTGGCGGCGCAGATCCTGTTGCAGGCGGGAGAGTTCCCCCGTGCCTGGTTTTTCGCTCTCGAGAAGATCGAGTTCACGTTTGAAGGATTCAGAGTTCTTCATAGGTATGATTTAGGTGTTTTTTGAGTTTCTGGCAGCTGTAAAATAAGCGGGAGAGGACGGTTCCTTTTTGCACCTTGAGGATTTTGGCGGTTTCCTCGGTGGACAAACCCTGAATCAAGCGCAGTTCGACCACGGCCCGCTGATCGGCGGGGAGTTTGGCCAGGGCTTCCCGGATTTCTAATTTCCGGTCTTTGTTCTGCAGTTCTACGGCGCCGCTGTGTTCGTCAATGGCTTCGTGCGGCTGGGATTCCTCATCCTGCTGCAGGGGGAAGAGCCCCAGCCATTTTTGTCGGCGGGAGCGTTTGCGGAGGGTGTCATAGGCCTGGTTCATGGCTATGCGGTACAGCCAGGTGCCCACTTTGGAGTCGCCTTTGAAACGATCGAAAGAGCGGTAGGCTTTGATAAAAGCTTCCTGCACGACATCTTCCGTCAGCATTTCATCCTGTAACATTTGGTTCACGGCGCTCCATAAAGGTTTATAATAATGGCGATGCAGGAGTTCCCATGCCTGCTCCCTCTGGCTGCCGGAGGGGGCGGCTGAGCGGGCTGATAAAAGCCACTGCTCATCCGGGAACTGCGCATCTTCCTTTTGGACGTCCATGAGATTGATTTGATTCAAGCGTCTAAACTTTCAAGTTCCAAGTTCCAAGTTACAGGCTACTCTGGAATCTCTTTGAAAATTCTGCACCGCTATCTTTTGAAGCAGGTTTTGGTGACATCGCTGGCCGCGATGGTCACGTTGACCCTGATCGTGCTGATGTTTGACGCTTTCAAGCGTCTGACGGTGCTGTTGATCGACAATGATGTCTCCATGGGCACGATTTTATATATGATGATTCTGTTGGTGCCGCAGGCCCTGACTCTGACGGTTCCCTGTGGGCTGTTAACCGGGATTGTCATTGTTTTTGGAAGAATGAGCCACAGCCTGGAAATCACGGCGATCCGGGCAGCTGGCCTGGGGCTGATCCCCTTTATAGCCCCTGTGATATTGCTCAGCATGGTGATGAGCCTGTTCTGCCTTTACAACAACGCGGTTCTGGCGCCGCAGGCGATGACCCGCTTCAAGTTGATGTTCATCGAAATGGCCAAGGAAAATCCCACGGCTTTCCTGAGGGCGCAGGAGCCGGTCACCCGTTTTTCCGGCATGAGTGTCTATGTGGAGAAAAAATACGGAAACACCCTGGAAGGGATTCATATCTGGAAGCTTGGGGAGAACGGAATTCCGGAAACCAGCATCCGGGCGGATCGTGGCATTATTTCCGCAGACCTGCAGGACATGTCCCTGACCATCACCCTTCTCAATGCGCGGCAGGAAGACCGGAACAAAAAGGATACCACCCGTTTGGATCAGATTGAGACCGGGATGAAGGCGGCCCAATTGCCGATCAAGGTTTCCATCCGTGACATGCTGGACACGACACGCCTGCGTGACAATATCACGATCCTACCCATTGACGAAATCCGGGGGAGGATTTTCGGCAACAAAGGCAACGAACCGAATATGATCCCCTTGCTGACTGAAATCCAGCGACGCATGGTTTTTTCACTTGCCTGTTTCACCTTCGCCCTGGTCGGCATTCCTCTGGCGATTTCGACGGGCCGGAAAGAAACCTCGGTGGGCTGTGTTCTGAGTTTGGGCGTGGCGGTTTCGTATTTTCTTTTGGTGCTGGTGGCGATGGCGTTCAAAGACAACGCTTCGGCTTATCCGGAGCTGATTGTTTGGCTGCCGACCTTTCTTTTCCAGGGCCTGGGCTTCTGGCTGTTGGCCAAAGTGAACAGCCACCCGGTGTGAGGTTAAGCAGAGCCCGATCCCCCACCGCCAGCCCTTTTAAAATTGGATTGAAGTTGGCTGGGTTCAATTGCTCCGGGGGTCAGCGGAACAGGTCCCGGGGCGGATCGTGTTGCCCAGATCGATAAAAAAACCATCGGAAAATATCGCTTCCGATCTGAACCATTTTTAGGGGCCTAATCACACTCACACCCATTCCGCACAGCGATTGCAGCGCCTGCTTGGCGACGGGATTCCGACTCTTGTTTTAGAAGGTCAACCCGTTGTGCATTGACCCCTTTCTCGGTAAACACCTGTCACAGGTCGACGAGTGACCACGCGACTGAAAATTTTGGCAATCTTATTCAGCCGCTGATGTGGTAGTAAAACGGTTGATTTCATCCTCGAGGAGGACGCCGGGATCCTTTGTGAAGATGAGGGAGAGGATGATGTTTATATACTTCGGCACATTCTTGGCCCCCCGGATGATACCAGCGGCGTCGCAGATCCAGAATTCCAAAGATTTATTCTTAAATTTTGCCACTAAGTCCAATGCCCCTTGGATTTGTCAGATTGCCCGTAGCTGAATGAAAATCCAGCTAAAAGAGTGCTGTCAATCCTGTGTAATCGATTGTGCTAGAGGTTGGTCAAAGGAGGCATGAGCGTGGGCCGGACACGTAAGTATCAAGCGTTCGGTAAAAAAGGCCCGGTAAGGTTAAACCGGCAGATATAAGATCTACTCTTTTCCCCAGGCTGGCCTGCCGGGCGAAGCCTTGGCGCAGGGTGGAGGCGGCGGGACTCGAACCCGCGTCCTGTATGATAAGTTCAACTGCTTCTACAAGCTTAGGGATTGTTTTATTCTCAAAGTCCGGGTTGCGCAATCCCGCGCCCCGTCCTTCCAGCCACCACATTGATTCACCGTATAGGGTCGGTCACTCACCCTGCACGTTGTCCAACTAATTTCGCCATTATCCCCCAGTTGGAGTCAGAGTAATGACGTCACAGCACTTTAGGCCGCGAGGGCTAATTCTTCGTTAGCTTTTATGTTTTGAACCGGATTTTTAACGAGGCCAACCAGTTCAGTCCTCGGCTTGCCACAGGAGCCCATTTCAAACAGTCGAAACCGAGCGCCCCCTGAATATCACGTCCATGTCATTTCTGGCATTGGCGTAATGAATAAACATACTTAGGATAATCCAAAGGACAATACCCAATATGCGATATCCCCTGTTGATGATTTTTTTCCTGGCCTCCGGCCTTCTTTCTCAGAGAGGTCTGCAGGCCCAGGCCGTATTGGAGCCTTCTCTGGGAGTTTCGTTCCCGCTGAAAGAGGATAAAACTGGGTTGGTGCTTACCTCTGGTGTGTTGATCAACATGAATGATCTTCTTCCTGCGGGAACCGTTCTACACAAGCTCTTTCCCAAGCCCAAAAAAGACGATAAAGATGTCAAAACCCGCAAGATCAAGGAGTACGACACGGGGAAATATCAGGTGAAACAACGCCTGGCGATTGAAAATCTGGAAAATGACCTGGATAAGTCGGCCATGATCAAAGCCGTGGAAGACCGTGCCGGAGGCGATGCCATGACCAGTGAGCTGAAATTCCGGGCGATGTTGCACCGGATGAATATCGAAGATTATTACCTGGCTTATGACCTACCGGGTGCAAAGGAACGCAGAATCGGGCAGTTTGATTATCCAGAGGGACTTTTTTTGGGTGAACAAAACGGTAAAATTATCGTGCTCTCCGTTGCGAATGAATCCCTGGCCCAGAAAATCGGGATTGAACCGGGATCCCGGATAACGGCGATGAACGGCAAAGACCTGTTATCGCTGGACGATTTTCGTGCCCGCTATTTCACTGAAAAAGAAGGGAAGAAGGCGGCAGGTGGAACCTTAAGCATGTCGGTCGTGCCTCCGGGCCAGACTGAGGCGAGGGAGCTTGTATTCAAAGTCAGGCGTTCGCTCAATAACACGGACGACATCATGTCTGATTTCAACTCTGACACGGATAAGAAAGGGGGGTCGCCGGAAAGGGTTCTGCCCCAGACCCAAAAGCCGCCGAAGCCAACCCCGGATCCTGACGAGGTGGTTATCCCGCTTATCCCGTGAAGTGGGTATTGAAGATGGTGATAAAGATAGCAAAGAAGATGACAGCGATCACCGCCGCGGCAACGCTTACTATGGCTTCCAGCTTGTTACATTCTTTTTTGAAAGAGTCCTGTGTTTCGCCCATTTATCCAGTTTAAGCAAAGGGAGCCTTCGGGCAATTATTTTCGTCATGCAAGCAGCACCTTTACCGGAAAGATTTGAGCAGTTCATGGCCCGTGCGCTTCATGATTCCAGTGTCGGCTATTACAGTCAGCGGGTGCGCACGGTGGGGCGGGAGGGGGATTTTTCCACAGCATCCACGTTGTTGCCCGGCTTGGGCAGGGCGGTTGCCTCCTGGATTCTTGAAAAAGCCGGAGGTCCCGGAATGGGAAAACCTGTCCATGTCATTGAGGTTGGTGGAGGAACCGGTGCCCTGATGCAAGGGGTGTTGAAATCGCTGGGTTGGTGGGGCCGGAGAAAGTTCCGGTTTCATTCCGTGGAGGGTTCTGTTCCTTTGCGGAAGGAACAGAGAGAACGGCTGAAGGCTTATGGTGTTGAATGGCATGAGACGATGGTGGCGGCTTTGAAGCATTCTGGCGGCTGCGCCCTGATTTATTCAAACGAACTGGTGGATGCTTTTCCCTGTATGGTTATGGGTTTTCAGGAAGGTGTGTGGCAGGAGCTTTGTCTTGAGTGGGAGGGAAAAGAAGCGGTTGAGGTTTGGAGGAAGGCCGGGGAGACCATGGATTGGGATGCTGCGGTCCTGGAAGACATTGAAGAAATTTGTCCCCGACCCCGATCCGGACAACGTCTGGAGATCCCCCGCTGCTATCGACTGTGGATGGAGCAGTGGTTGCCGCACTGGAAGAAAGGAAATATGCTAACCATCGATTATGGTGATAAGTCCGGCGGGTTGCTGAAGCGGCATCCCTATGGAAGTCTGCGGGCGTATTTCAGACACCTCCGTTTGGAGGGTGCGGAAATCTATCGCCGGGTCGGCAGCCAGGACATCACCTATGATGTGAATTTTTCCTTACTGGAGGCGTGGGGAAGAAAATCGGGACTACGAGTGGTGTCCTGCCAAAGCCAAACCCAGTTTCTGGCCGCGTATGGGCAGGAAGTGATTCAGGATTCCAAGGCCTACGAAGCCCAGAACTGTTTTTTGATTTTGGATCAGGAACGCCGGTTCGGGAGTGGGGCCGGGAATCTTTAATGGAGAGTCAGGATCGGGGCTGACGCTTCCAAACATCCAAGCGATAAGAATTACTCCCAGAGCTTTTCGAAAAAGTAGGTGGCACCGAGGAAACCGCCGATGGCGTTGATCCCGGAATTGCGATCGGCCAGGTTGGCATTGGAAATGTGGTGAAACATGGCTTCCAGGTCAATGGACCAGTCATCTGCCACCAGGTATTTCAGACCGATGCTGGCCTGGGGTGTGAATTCAAGGGCCTGACCGATGGCTTTCTGGCTGCGATCCTCATAGGCATCCGTATAGACAATCCCGATTCCGCCTTGAACGTAGGGTATGACTTTCCAGCCGGGCTGGACAAAGTTGTAACGGAGGAGGGCGGTGGGTCCGATGAAAAGATTGCCGCTCCCTTCAAAAAGGAAGCTGCCGGAGAGTTCCGCGATGGCTTCCACGTTGCCGCTGAAAAAGCCATCGCCGGAGGGAGTGTTCAGCATCCAACCGAGCCGGAGATTGGTCTGGGAATAGTTGTAGGTGGGAACATCGGGTCCGACCGAGTTTGTGCTGAAGAGGGCACCAGTGACAAGCTGAAGGGAAATACGGTCTTCGGTGTAACGTGGTGAGGCACCTGCTTTGACATCGGTCAGGATTTCCTGGGAAAGATCCTTCCCGCTTGAGGCGGGTGAAACATCGGCCTGGAGGGATGGAAAGGAAAGGGCGAGCAGAATGATCTTCAACAGCGCGATTTTTCGGATTCGGGTAGTTTTCATAAAGAGCTCTTTTGACTTGCCAAGCTTTATCGAAAAGACGGCGGAGAGTCAAGGTAGCTCTGCAAAATAACAACGGCGGAGGAGGAGTCGATGACCGAGCGCTGTTGTTTCTGGTTTTTTCCGGCTTCCTGCAGGCGGCGCTGGGCTTCGACGGTTGAGAGGCGTTCATCAATGGTTTTGATCGGGACGATCAGCAAATCCTGAAGACGCCGGGAAAAATCGAGTGCTTTTTCCGATGAAGGCCCATAACTGCCGTCCATGTTGCGTGGAATTCCGATAAGGATCATGATGACTTCTTTTGCCCTGACAATGGTTTTGATTTTATCGACGAAGTCTTTGAAGGGTGTGGCATCAAGGAATGGATGGGGTGAAGCCAAGCTCATGGTTGGATCGCTAAGGGCAATCCCAATTCGTTTGGTTCCGAAGTCGAGGGCGAGTATACGGCTCATTTTTGGTGCACGGCTATTGCCAGGGGTTGGACGAAGTTCTGGACACGTCGGGGGAGATCCGGAGAGGTGAGATTTTCGGCGATCGTGTTGACGATGGCACTGCCAACGACGACGCCATCGGCGAGGTCTGCCACAAAGCGGGCCTGCTCTGGGTTGGAAATGCCGAATCCGACACAGACAGGCAGTTTGGTGCTTTGGTGGATACTTTGGAGGGGTTTGGCGATATTATCGGGCAGTCCGGACTGCATGCCTGTCACGCCTTCGCGGGAGACGTAATAAATGAAACCAGTGCTGCTTTTGACGATCCGTTGCATGCGTTCGCAAGGTGTGGTGGGCGCGATAAGGGAGATGCGGCAGAGAGGGCTTCCGGCGACCCACTCATTTTCGGCTTCCTCTGGTGGCAGATCCAGAATGAGGACACCGTCAGCTCCAACGGATTCCGCAGTTTTAAGGAAGGTGCTGACGCCGTGGCTGAAGACGGGGTTGAAATAAGTGAAGAGGACGAGGGGGATGGAGGATTTTTTCCGGATGTTTTCGATGAGTTTGAAAATACCGGCGAGGCTGGTGCCGTTGTTGAGGGCGCGCTGGGCTCCGAGTTGATTGACCACGCCATCCGCGAGGGGATCAGAAAAGGGGATGCCTAGTTCAATGATATCGGCTCCGGCCTGCTCCAAGGCGAGCACGATATCAAGTGTGGCTTCGAGACTGGGATCCCCCGCGACGACATAAGCGACAAAGGCTTTGGAGTTGGCGCAACGCAGCTGTTGGAAGCAGTGGTCGATACGGTTCATGGCAGGGATAGCTGGTAAAGGCGGGTGAACTGCAAGCCTTGAAGGGTCAGAAGCGGGTTGACGCAGGATACCTCCGGCATGGTCCGGGCGATTAGAGCGGCGTGTCCTCCGGTGGCGATGACGGTAAGTTTCCTGGTCTTGAGTTCCTTGCGGATGGATAGAAGAATTTCACGGATAAGGCCGCGGTAGCCAGTGATGGCACCGACCTGCATGGCCTCAACGGTGCTTTTGGCGATGCTGCGGCGTGGACGGCGCAGTTTAATTCTGGGCAGGAGGGCCGTTTTTTCATGCAGGTAATCGGTCATGGCATTAAGTCCGGGCGCGATAACGCCCCCGAGATATTCCCTGCGCGTGGAAATGATGTCAAACGTAACAGCAGTGCCAAAATCGATGACAACGGCGGGTAGAAGATATAGTTCGGCGGCGGCAACGGAATTGGCCAGGCGGTCTGCTCCGATCGTTTCCGGTTTTGGGTAGCGAATACGGATGGGCAGTTTCAAGCTGTTGCTGAGGAAACTAAGATGCTCCGCGGGAAAGTTGCTGCGGATCATGACTGTTTTGGCGGGAACGACGGAGGCAACAATGATGTGCCCGGGTTGATGGGTGTTGATCCATTTCCGCAAAAGTGCGGCGGAAAGGCGGGGCGTTTCCACTGTGGCGGCCTTCCGCACGGTGCTGCCCTGACCCAGGCCGACCTTGGTCCAAGAGTTGCTGATATCGATGAGGAGATTGGGCTTTTTCATGGCAGAATTTCGCCGGTGTGGATGATTTCAAGAGTTCCTGAAGCGTGGCGGAAGAGCAGGGCACCATCCTCATCCATGTCCATCATTTGTCCGGTGATAATTTGTCCTCTGAGCTGCATGGTAATGGATTGTCCCATGTTCAGGCAATGGGCTTTCCATTCATCACGGACGGCATCCCAGGTTTCCAACTGCACCTGGTGAAACTGGTTCAAAAATTCCAGGAGAAGATCGATGCGCCGTAGTTTGTTTCCGCCAGCCAAGGCCAGGGAACCAGCGATTGATTGCAGCTCCTGCGGGAAATCCTTGAGTTGATGATGGATGTTGCAGCCAATACCGACAATGGCGTAGCGGAGGGTTGTTCCTTCAAGATGGGCTTCGGCCAGAATGCCGGCAATTTTTTTGCCTTTGTAGAGCAAATCGTTGGGCCATTTGATATCGGCGTGGATGTGGCATTGTTTCCGGATGGAGCGATGGAGAGCCAGACAACTTTGGATGGTCAGGCGCTGGGTTTGCAGATGAGGAATCTCCGGACGCAAGAGCAGGGACATCCAGAGACCCAGGCGCGGACTGGAATTCCATGCGCGTCCCTGTCTGCCCCTGCCGTGGGTTTGGGTTTCGGCAAGAATGAGCAGGGGACCAGGATGGCCCTCCCGTCCGTGGCGGTGGGCAAGATCGTTGGTGGAGCGGGTTTCGTTGAAAACCAAGACAGACAGGCCAGGAATCTTTTCCCCCAGCCTGGCCAGGATCTCATCAGCAATAAGAACATCGGCCGCTCCGCGCAGGCTGTAGCCTTTGTGCGGATGCAATTCAATATCGTAACCGACGAGTTGAAGTTTCCCGATGCGGAGCTGTAGATCGCTTTCGCTCAGCCGGGCCCGCTGCGCCAGCGTTGCCGGTGAGAGGGCCTCCGGGGCCGCTTCAAAAAGCAGTTGGAGTAGTTTGACATCCGGGCTCAAGGACATGATTAGAAAAGGAGGAAGCCATTAGGGCAATCACGAATTGTGCGAATGCGGGTGAATTGGGCGCGTTTGGTCAGGCCGGACATGGAGAATAACCAGAGCCCTCACCTGGGGGTTTTCAGGGCACAGGAGCGTCACTGGCACAGCGGAAGCCGAGGAAGGGGTTCCGCGAGGTTTTGAGTTCACCCGTGCGCATTTTACTGGGGATCAATGTCTCGGTTCCATGGTTGCCGCCGCGGAAGGGCTGGCGGCTTCCGCCTACAGGCCCCAATTCCGGGGAGGCCTCCACCCACTCGCTGACATTGCCTCCCATGCCTTTGACCTCGAATGGGCTTGAGTCGGAGTCCATACTATCGACAGGGTTCAATCCCCGGTAACCGTCGGCAAATCCCGCTTTGGCATTAACCGCATTGAAATTTTTATCATAGCCGGTATTGGCTTTTGAGAAATCGGGTTCGCTTCCCCACGGATAGCTTAAATTGTTGTCGCCAGTGGCGGCCCTCATCCATTCGAGTTCAGTGGGCAGTCTTTTACCGGCCCATTTGGCATAAGCCGAGGCATCGGCGAAATCAATGTTGATGATGGGACAGTCATTGGTGATCGGTCCGCCTTCAAAATCATTTTTATCCTGGATGGCCTTTTTTATGACCTCCCAGTTGTTTGGCATAAAATTTTCTTTTTTCATTTCCAGGCCGGGAGGCAGAAAGGGCAGGGGATTCTTGCCTTCGGTTTCTTTGAGAAATTTCTCATACTGGGAAATCGTGACCTCGTGCTCGTCGATGTAGAAGGCTTTGACGGGAAAAGTTTTGGTTCCGAGTACGACATCCCCGGCCGTGACGGCGATTTGCCTGCGGAAATCCTTTCCGGGAGGCACTATCACTTTGTTAACAAGAAGTATGGAAAACCAGATGACGAATGCGGCCAGGGCCACGATACCGGCAATGGTGGCGAGCCAGAAGGATTTTCGGGCTTTCTGAACCTGTTGTTGGGCAATGAGGGTTTCCTGCCTTTGGGGGGTGAATTTGACCGGGGCCAGTTCAATGTCGATGGCATGGGAGCGGCTGACGACATCATCAATGGCGGCGGATCCCGCCTCCATTTGCTCCAACAGGGCTGCGAGGGATGGATACAATTCTTCTGTAGGCGCGATGAATTCGCGGATAATCTGGCCGAGATAGAACAGCTGCTCCATCGGATCCGGCATGGGTTGATCCGGCGGCAGGGCTGTATTGATGAACTTGATGACGCCGTCACTGGAGAGAGTGATATGGCTGCTTCTAATTGGCTGATAGGGAATACTGCGGGTATGATGGTGCTTGATGGCGGTGGAAGCGATATTGATGATTTTGGCCAGGAGCCTGGAATCGAAGGTGCTGCCCTGAAGGCTGAGCTGAAGCAGGCTTGGCGCGATGACCTGTTCCTGGGCGACATAAGCCCTGGAATTTTCCTCACCCTCCTCGTAGATGGCGTAAATGACGGGATGAGTGTTGCCGGCCCGGGCCGAGGCGATCCGGCGAAAGGATTCTTTGCTCGACTCGCTGGAGTTGGCGGGCATGACGATCAGTTGCACATCGCGGCGGATGGTCGGTTGGCGGGCGGAATAGATGCGCGCCAACTGGCTTTGGCCGATAAAACCGGTCAGCTGGTAGCCGCTGATTCTACTGCCGCGAAGATCTTCGGTAAGAGACGAGACAATTTTCAGCCATTCGTCGACCTGATCGATTCCCTGGACGCAAGGAATCGGGAAAAATGGGGTCAGGATTTCATCGATATTGTAATTGGTCAGGGCAATGAAACCGATGTGGGGGTAATTCAGTGCCATACTCAGAAGCACGTCGGAAGCATCCAGTCCCTCCCACATCAGATCCGTGATGACGGTGGCAGAATCCGGAACCAGGGCCAGTTGCTGATAAAGTTCGGAAAGATCTGGAATAACGAAAACCTGGTGGCCTTGTCCTGAGCCTAGAACCACGGCTTGGACGTAGGAGGCAGCCTCGGCATCCGGAAAAGAAACAAAAAGAATGGGCCCGTTCAGGGGGTTGATTTCAATCATGCTTGTTCAGCATTATTAGCAACAGCAACTATTATTTCAAAGCAAATCCGGAGGCAGGGCGGGCAATAATTTTTTAATTTCCTGCACTTTGTCGCGGTGGCAGACAAGCAGCGCGTCGGGAGTTTCCACTACTATTAAATCGGAGACGCCGCAGAGGGCGACGGTTTTGGAGGGGCTGTAGACAATATTCCCTGAAGATTCCAGCGTGATAACTTTCCCTTGGACGACGTTGCCGGAGGCGTCGGCGGGAAGATGGTCGGTTAGTGAAGTCCAGCAGCCGACGTCGTCCCAATCGAAGTCGCTGCGTGCGGCAAGCACCTGCGCGGCCTTTTCCATGATGGCGTAGTCCACGGAGATCTTTGGCAGGGTCGGGAATTTGTCCGCGATGTAGGCGTCGGCACCGCTTTTTGGAAAATTCCTGATGAAGGCGGCCAACTCGGGGCTTTGACGTTCGGCTTCGGCCAGGAAAGTGGACGCTTTCCAGATAAACATGCCGGCGTTCCATTGAAAGCTGCCGGACTGCAAATATTCCTGAGCTTTTTCGAGGGCGGGTTTTTCAACAAAGCGGGAGACGCGATGGAAGCGGGTTGAACCGGAGGCGGGAATTTCTTCGGCCAGTTCCAGATAGCCAAAGCCCGTGGCGGGGTGGGTGGGTTGGATGGCCAGGGTGACAATGGCCTTGGTTTCTGCCGCCGTGCGGATGGAGTCGTGGAGATTGCGACGAAAGGCTTCGATATTTTTAACAAGCTGGTCGGAAGGCAGCAGCACGACAATGGAGTCCGGGTTTTGGGACCAGGCCAGGGCGGTGGCCAGGGCGGCGGCCGGAGCGGTGTCGCGTTTGGCGGGTTCTGCAATAACCCGGTCTGGAGAAATACCAGGTAGGGCATCCAGCAGGGTTTGTTTTTGTGCTTCGTTGGTTAGGATGAGGATTTGGGATGCTGGGGCCACGCCCTCGACCCGCAGGAGGGTTTCCTCCAAAAGGGTGCGCTCGGAAAAGAGGCCCAGCAGTTGTTTCGGCTTTTGTTTACGGCTGAGGGGCCAGAAACGTTCGCCGCTGCCTCCGGCCAGGACGAAAATAAAAAGGTCTGCGTTATGGGGCTGCATGAGAGGGCCTACCAAAGTGATGCGTCCAGGAGACAGACGGCTTTTTCCGTTTGGCCGGGGGCCAGTTTGCGCAGGCCTTGGCCGTGGTGGATGGCATTGGGAAGACCCAGCCAGGGTTCAAGGCAATAGAAGTCGGATTCATCCGACTGGGTCCAACTGGTGACGCAGTACCAGGGCAGGCTACCGGGATGATTCAAGTGGATGGCCAGGCTGCGGCCAGTCGGGCGTTGGCGGAGCAGAACCGGACCTTGTCCCGAGAGCAGGTGGAAGGAGTCGACCAGGCTGGGATCGGAGAGGAGGAAGGGTTTTAGGGATGAGGTCTGCGGGATAATGGAACCGTCGGCTTCCTGCCGGGCCTGCTGAACCGAATCCACGGCAAATTCCCAATCGGCCCGTTCGCCATGGGGAATGGCGAAGTAAAAATGGTGTCCGGTATAGTAGGGCAGTATCTGATCTCCGGTATTGGTGGTTTCCAAGGTCGCGGCAAGTGTTTTTCCCAGAAGGCTGTAGCTGATCTGGAAGCGAAACGTGTAGGGATAGAAGATCCGGGTTTTTTCGGAATCTCTTAGGGTAAGAATACAGGCATTTTCCGTGTGGGAAAGTTCGTAAAGGGAATCGCGTCCGAATCCGTGCATGGGCATTTCCCGAAGGGTGCCAGCGGAATCTTTCCAGAAGCCGATCCTGCCGTCGACCATGTGGCGGGCGATGAAGGGGAAGAGGATGGGGTTGCCGCCGCGGATTTTGTTGGGTTGTGACCAGTCGGCATTTTCCGGCCAGTGGATGATGCGGCGTCCGTCGATTTCCCAGAAAAGAAGGCGGCCACCCTGGGGATCAATCAGGGCCCGTCCGGTCTCGGAACGCAGTTCAGTCACTTCCTGATTTTGATAAAGCATGTTTTTGATCGTTTGTTACGGTCATTTGTTAGGGATCAGATGCTTCATGCGTTCGGCGGCGATGGCGGCACCGAAGCCGTTATCGATGTTAACCACGGTCAGGCCGGAAGCGCAGGAAGTAAGCATGGCAAGCAGGGCGGCAATGCCCTGTAGGTTGGCTCCGTAGCCGATACTGGTGGGAACAGCCACCACAGGGCAGGCGACAAGACCTCCGATGACGCTGGGGAGGGTGCCTTCCATTCCGGCCACGGCGATGATGACGTCGGCGGAGCGGAGGGTGTCGAGGCGTCTGAGCAGGCGGTGCAGACCGGCCACGCCCACGTCGTAAAGGCGCTCGACTTCGTTGTCGAGAAATTCTGCGGTCAATGCGGCTTCTTCGGCCACGGGGAGGTCGGAGGTTCCGGCGGCGCAGACGAGGATTCTGAGTTTTTTCCCGGTAGACCTGGAAGACTTCTTGGCTGGGTTTTTCCAGGAAAGAATGCGGGCCTCCGGATGAAAGAGGAGGCCTGGAAAATCTTTTTTCAATTTTTGGAAGACCGCTTTCTCCGTGCGGGTGATCAGAACGGATTGACCGGCTTTTTTCAGGGTGCGGGCGATGGCAAGGATTTGGTCGGGGGTTTTTCCCGGACCGAAAACAACCTCGGCGGTGCCGCAGCGTTCCTCCCGTTCCAGATCCACCCACGCGAATCCTCCGATGCTGAGGGATGCAGTATTGGTTTTCATGTTAGGTAAGACGAATTCAACGGATCAGTTCGAGGAGCTTGGCCTTGAGCTCGGAAATGCGGACGCGTTCCTGTTTCTTAGAGTCGCGGTAACGCAGGGTGACGGTGTCAAGTTCGCCGGCCAGGAGCCCTTCCTTGACGCCTTCCAGGGTTTCGAAATCGACGGTGATGCAGAAGGGTGTGCCGGCTTCGTCCTGGCGCGCATAACGTTTTCCGATCGAACCGGATTCGTCGTAAAAGGAATTCATATCCAGGGAGAGATCGCGGTGGATGCTTTTGGCTTTGGCCAGAAGTTCGGGTTTGTTTTTCAGGAGAGGAAAGACGCCGGCCTTGACCGGAGCGATACGGGGATGGAGGCGTAAGGTGGTGAGGACTTCCTTTTTACCTTTTTCGTCAATTGTTTCCTCCTCGTGGAAGGCGGCGCAAAGAACAGCCAGGGTCAGGCGGTCCAGGCCAGCAGAAGGTTCGATAACATGGGGGACATAGCGAAGCTTGGCCTCTTCATCGAAATAGTCCTGGGGTTTGCCAACGAATTTGCTGTGCTGATCCAGGTCGAAACTGCCCCGGGCAGCAATACCCTCCAGTTCTTCTGTGCCGAAGGGAAATTTGAAAAGGATGTCCACACAGGCGCGGGCATAGTGCGCGAGTTCTTCTGGTTTTTGCCAATAGTAGTCCAGGACATCGGCACCGAGGCCGATGGAGGCGTAAAACGTGGTGCGCTCAGCCACCCAGTAGCGATGCCACATTTCCCA
Source organism: Methylacidiphilales bacterium (assembly GCA_038250235.1). Taxonomy (GTDB): domain Bacteria; phylum Verrucomicrobiota; class Verrucomicrobiia; order Methylacidiphilales; family JAAUTS01; genus JAAUTS01. The sequence goes on from JBBSCO010000028.1 coordinate 19,219, forward strand.
GCCCCAGTTGGGTTGGGGAGTGGAGAGGTCGGCACCTTCCGTCCATGGTTGAACCTCGCCATGAAGCTTGGCGGTGATTTCATCCGGTTTGATGAAGAACTCCAACTCCATTTGTTCAAATTCACGGGAGCGGAAGATATAGTTGCGCGGGTTGATTTCGTTGCGGAAGGCCTTGCCGATCTGGCAAATGCCGAAGGGTAGTTTTTTCCGTGAGCTGTCGACAACGTTTTTGTATTGGGCGAAGATGGCCTGGGCGGTTTCCGGCCGCAGATAGGCGACATTTTCCTCACTCTCGATGGGGCCGGTGTGGGTGCGGAACATGAGGTTGAAGGGACGAGGCTCGGTCAGGGCGCTTCCGTTTTCGGGATTAAAGCGGGTTGTCTGGGTGGCCGTTTCCGTGGTTTCGCCCAGCAATTCCGGTTCTGTCATTCCGCGCTGGGTGTAAAATTGCCTGGCGACTTTCCGTGCGCTTTCGGGATTTTTTCCGGCGGTCAAAAGAACGGAGTAGGGTTCGGAACTGGACTGGCCGGAGGAGGCACTAGCACCGGTGTAGCGGTAAACAGTTCCGGACTGTGGTTCGATCTGATCCGCACGGTAACGTTTCTGGGTCAGGAGACAATCGCACATGGGATCGGAGAAGGTGTCCACATGGCCGGAAGCTTTCCAGATGTTGGGGTGCATGATGATACTGGCATCGAGGCCGACAACATCATCGCGTTGGCGGGTCATGGACTTCCACCAGGCATCGCGCAGATTGCGTTTGAGTTCAGCACCCAAGGGGCCAAAATCCCAGAAACCGTTCAGGCCCCCGTAAATTTCCGAAGACTGAAAGATAAAGCCCCGGCGTTTGCAAAGGGCGACGATTTTTTCCATGGGGGTCGATTCATTCATAGCTACAAAACAAGGATTGAAGAAGGGGAAATCATAGCGAATACTTCAGGGACTGTCGAATAAATAGGCAAAGCCGATAAACCACAGAATAACGATTCATGCCTGAGACGGATTTTACTTCCAAACAAACCAAGCAGACCAGGGCGTCCAAAGGAGCGACGGGAAAAAAGCCGGTGCGCAGCTTCAGTCTGGTGCGGGTGCTGGCCTATCCTTTCATCATTCTGGGCCTGATGTTGTGTGGTTTGTTGCTGATTTTCCGTTACATCGGGTTGCCGGAACAGGTGGGCAAGCGTATTGCCGATGAACTTCAACAGCGTGGCATCGGTGCCACCTATGAGCGGCTTTATCTGGGCCCTTTCGGTGGAGTGGTGGCAAAAAATCTGGTCGTTACCCAGTCGCTGGGAGGGACAACACGCAGGTTATACATTGAAGACCTGCGTTTCGGATTCAATTGGATTTCCTGGTGGAGAGGGGACTCTTTTTTGGACAATGCCCGGATGGATCGGGCAAGCCTGACCATACCCCTGGATCAGGACACTTCCGTCACCTTGCGCAATGTAACGGCCCGGATCGATTTGAAAGGCAAGGATCTGGTGCTGGAAAATCTTGAGGCGGATTTGCTCAATGTACATTTCAAGGTGCGCGGTATACTGCGCCTGGAGGGTTACAAACCGGTCATGAAGGAAAATCCGGAACTGGATATGTCCCGATATGCTGACTTTTGGAAAAAAATTGAGGAGGCCGTTTCGGCGGTGGATGCGACCAAACCGTTTCTTCTGGATGTCACTTTTGACCTGTTGATGTCAGATCCCACGCAGAGCCAGGCACGGATGAGGTTGTCCGGTTCCAACCAGAGTTGGCGCGGGGTCTTGTTGGAGGAACTCGCCCTTGATGCTGAATATCTGGATGGTCGAGTTACCATGACCTGTGATCTCCGTTTCTTGAGGGGTGGGGTCCAGATGGAGGGGAATTGGAAAATCTCCCAGAAGAAAGCGACTGTTTCCATTTACTCGGATGCGGATCTTTCTCTCCTGGCAGGCGCAGTTCCGGGCCGTGTCGGCGAATTATTGGCGGATGTTCGTTTCAGATCGCTTCCGATCAATGAAGGCAAAGTGGAACTGGATTGGGAGAACGGTTTCCGGTTTCTCGTCCAATCCCGTTCCAACTGGAAAGATTTTTCGATTATGGGCTCTTATTTCGAGTCGTTGTATTGCCCGGTCTCCTATGACGGGAAGCGGCTGATGGTGACAGAAATGTCCGTCGTAAATGCCAGCGGCCCGTCGACACTCAGTGCCTTTTACGATGGAGAAAATGTCTTCAAGGCAAGACTGCGCAGTGCCATTGACCCGACTTCCCTGAAAAAACTTTTCGGAGAAAAAGCGCAGCCCTTTTTCAACAGCCTGGTTTTCAAGGAAGCCCCGATGATTGAATGTTCAGTGGTCGGTCGGGGATTGGATTTATCAACGATGGAAGTGACAGGTTCCGTTATGGCCTCCGAATTTTCTTACAAGACCGTTCCTGTGAAAGAATTGAGAACCTCCTTTTCTTTCAAGAATCAGGAGTTGCATTTGCCCGATCTTTATCTCAAGAGAGCAGAGGGGGAGGGTAAAGGGGAAATCTGGCACAACCTTTCTACCAAGCAGGTCCGGATCAAGGGAGGCAGGGGCAGGCTGATGATCCGGGAAGTGGCCACCATCATCGGCGACAAGATGAAGGAATACGCGGAACCGTATGCCTTTTATGAAGCAACGGATTTCCAGGTGGATGGGCAGGTCGACCTGGACAAGCAGGAAAAAACAGATCTCAAAGTATACCTCAAATCGGAAAAAGGACTTGAGTATGTCTTCCTCGGAAAAAAACTTTTCCTGAAGAAACTGGAGGCAGACCTGAGCATCAAAGGGAAAGAACTCCGATTTACGCCAAGAAAACCTATCGGGCTTTTTGACGGGGAGTTGGAAGGCAGCCTGGTGGTGCAGATGCTGGAAAGTCCCACCTACGCGGCCAAGTTGAGGCTGAAAGACCAGCAGTTTGGGCCATTGATGAAAACGTTTTTCAACAACGATGACGTCTCCGGAAAAATCACAGGGATCATTGATGTGCAGGGTGCCTTTTCCGATTTGAAAACGATGGAAGGCTGGGGCGATTTCACCGTGACCAAGGGCTTTCTCTACAACATTCCCATGTTTGGAGGTTTTTCGGAGATCCTTAATTCCATCGTCCCGAATCTGGGTTATTCCGAGGCTTCGCAGGCCCGGGCTGCCTTCTCCGTCAAAGACGGGTTGATCACCATCCAGAAAGTGGATGTGTTTTCCACGGCCTTTGCACTTATCGGAAACGGCAGTTACGATATGATCAAGGATGACGTCAATATGAGCATGAGAGTCAATCTGCGCGGTGTTTTAGGCATTCCTTTCTTTTTGGTTAGCAAACTCTTCGAATATGAGGGCAAGGGAACACTGTCTGAGACCAAATGGAGGCCCAAGGCGTTCTGAAACAGGTTGAACAGAAATTAACAAAGGAAACAAAGCGGGAATAGTCGCCAATGGGCAATGACATGCGGATTGAATGAAGCAAAAGGTGTGGCCCGAATACGTTTCCTTTTCCGGGTCTTCTTGTTAACGTCGTTTCCTTCTTTTCCATGATTCTTCCACCATCCAGTGAAAACATTGCCCGGGCCGCCGATGCGTTGCGGCGGGGGGAATGTGTCGGCATGCCAACCGAAACTGTTTACGGATTGGCTGGTGACGGAATGAATCCAGTGGCCGTGGCAAGGATTTTTGACATCAAAAAAAGACCTTCGTTTGATCCCCTCATCCTGCATGTGGCTTCGGCTTACGACCTTTCTGGAATTGTTAAAAGTGTTCCGGAAACGGCGCAGAAATTGATGCAGCGTTTTTGGCCCGGTCCTTTGACCTTGATTCTTCCAAGAAATACGTCTGTTCCCGAACTCGTCACAGCCGGACTGGATACGGTGGCCGTGCGCTGCCCGGATCACCCGGTGGCCCAGGATCTCCTCAGGCATTTCGGGGGACCTTTGGCAGCACCGAGTGCCAATCCATTCGGGCGTCTGAGCCCGACATTGGCGGAAGCGGTGGAGGACGAATTGGGTGGAAAAATAGCCATGACCCTGGATGGCGGTGCCTGCCGTGTGGGGGTTGAGTCCACGATTGTTGATTGTAGGGGAGCCGGAGTCAATGTTCTCCGGTTGGGGGCCGTTTCCGTGGAGGAACTGGAAAGAACGGCCGGTCCGGTGCAAGTCATCAAGAATAACACTTTAGTAGCTCCAGGCATGTTGGAGAACCATTACGCGCCACGGACAAACTTGTATCTCTGTGAAAGTCTTGAAGCGGGGCCACTTCCGCCGGGGGCAGCGGGGCTGGCCTTCTCAGGCGGACCGGCCCACAGGCAGAGGAAAGTCCTCAGTTCCGCAGGAGATTTACGGGAGGCTGCGACATTCCTTTTCGCGTTTCTGAGGGATCTCGACCGTTGCGGAGCGACCTTGATTCTGGCGGAGCGTGTGCCTGAACAGGGATTGGGAAGCGCCATCAATGACCGGCTGAAAAAAGCCAGCACGGGAACCGCGTCCTGGGGGGCTGCGGGCTGGGTGTTGTCTCAAAAATAGCGGTCAGAGGGGGAGGATTTTGACCCCTTCGTTGTCGGCTTTCAGAACATGAACCGCCTCAATGCTGGAAGAATACAGGTCCGACCATGCTCTAACAAGGGATTGGGGCTCTTCGAGGGTCAGTGCCATCAGGGTTGAGCCGGATCCGCTGATAAAAGCCCCCAAGGCCCCTTTTTCCCCGGCCAAGGCCAGGGCTTCCATGCAGCCTGGAATGAGCGGGGCGCGGTAAGGTTGGTGCAGAGTGTCGCTGAAATGACCCTTCATCAGGGAGTAGTTCCGTGTGGCAAAGGCGGCGACAATCTGTGAGGTATTCTGAAGATTCAGGATGACATTTTTCAGCGGAATATCCCTGGGCAGGACGCTCCGGGCTTTTTTGGTTTCGACCTCAAAGTCCGGAACAAGGGCGACAAAAGTCAGCGCGGGATCTACTTCCGTCCGGAACCAGCCCTTTTCCGAGCAGGCGGCGAACCCGCCCAAGGCGGCCGGGACGGCATTGTCAGGATGTCCCTCCAGAGTGATGACGAGGCGCAGGATCTTTTCCGCGGAGAGGGGAAACACATGGAAAGCATTCAAGGCGGTCAATAAACCAAGGCGCACCGTGACACTGCTGCCCAGCCCGCGTGAGCGCGGAACCTCCCCGGTGATTCCAACATGAAAGGCTTGTGGAGGCAGGTTTAAGGTCTGATAAAAAAGCGAAGCGGCCTCCCCCATAAAACTGTCAGGCCAGGATTCGGCACTGTCCTGGAGCGTGATCCGGTTGTAGAGCTGCACGGCAACTCCAAGGACATCAAAGCCGGGGCCGAGATTGGCGGTGGTGGCGGGGACTTGTACGGTAATGGGCTTCACGTTTTTGTGGATTGGGGTGGAATCAGTCTCAGACTGCGGATTCCTCGGCAATGGCTTTGGCGAAATAGGTCAGGATGATATCCGCACCGGCCCGACGGATTGCGAGGAGGGATTCATCGCGGGCGGCCTTGAGATCCAGCCACCCTTTGTCGGCAGCGGCGTGGATCTGGGCGTATTCGCCGGAGACCTGATAGGCTGCCAGGGGGAGATGTGTTTTTGTCCGCAGGGCATAGAGGATGTCCAGGTAGAGTCCCGCCGGTTTGACCATGAGGATGTCCGCCCCCTCCTCTTCGTCGAGCAGGGCTTCCAAAAGGGCTTCACGGCTGTTGGCTGGATCCAGTTGATAGCTTCTTTTGTCCAGGCAGCTCTTTCCGCCGGAACTGCGGCTGCCCACGGCGTCACGGAAGGGGCCGTAATAGGCAGAGGCAAATTTGGAAGAGTAGGCCAGGATGCCGGTGTTGTAGAATCCGGCTCCGTCCAGGGTTGTGCGGATGGCCCGCACGCGGCCGTCCATCATATCGGAGGGGGCCACATAATCCACGCCGCTCCGCGCCTGAAGCAGGGCCATCCGGGCGAGAATCTGCACGGTGGGATCGTTGGCGACGTCCCCTTCGGGGTCGAGCACACCGTCATGTCCATGGGAAGTGTAGGGATCGAGGGCGACATCGGTGATGAGAGTCATGCCAGGCACTGCAGCCTTGATGGCGCGGATGCTGCGGTTGATGAGGTTGTCGGGGTTAAGGGCTTCTGTGCCTTCCGGATTTTTTGATCCGGGAGGCTGGCAGGGAAAAAGGGCGACGGCTTTGATGCCGAGCTCCCAGAGGGTGACTGTTTCCTGGATCAGGTCATCCGGGGAAAGTCGTTGGATGCCAGGGAGGGAGTCGATGGGTTCCGGTGAGGAAAGGCCCTCCTTGACAAAGAGAGGCATGACCAGGTTATCCAGGCCGAGGCGGGTTTCCCGCAGGAGGGAACGGATGGAGGGGGTCCGCCGGTTGCGTCGTGGGCGGGAGAGATGGTGTGGGGCTGTCACGGTGTGGTTATGCCTTGGATGTTAGGAATTTATTTGGCCCCGGAAATTGCGGCAAGCACGAGAATGCCGACGTAAACCAAAATAAAGAGAAGTGTGATGCCCAGCGTGATATAGCCCATGATCAGACCTGCCTGGGCCATTCCTTTGCCGTGTAGGGTGGAATTTCTTTTGATTTCAGCCAGGGCCAGATGTCCGGTAATGACGGGGATCAATCCCAAAAGTCCACAGCAGAAAATACCGGGAAGACTGATGATACCGCTTACCAGGGAGACAATGGCCAGAACACTTTCCTGCCTTTGCGCTGCCATCGGAGGTGGGGAGGCAAGGGAAGGGGGAACCTGTGGCTCTGTGGTAAGGTTGGGTGGAGGAAGCACGGAAGAGGCTTTGACCCAGTCGCCCATCCCTTCTTCCCAGACCAGATCATCGGGGCGGATCTGTCCCTGCCAGTAAAGGTTTTGGATGGTGGCGGCATCAACAGGCCCTTTTCTTTGGCCTTCATGGGCATAATACCAATGTTTCATCGTAAGGTATGTTTTTCCACCCGGGTTTGCTCAGCAGGGCTGGGGGAAGTATTTTCCGGTTTGAGCTTAAAGTAAAGTCCCTCCGTGTTCAACAGTTCCGGCTTGGGGGAATAGAGTGCGCTATAAACCTGTGCGATCCAAATGGCCATAAACAATAAAACCCCTAGAAAAAGCCTCCTGGGCGAAAAATGAACTTTCGGAAGGAAAACCCGTCCATGGTAAAGTTCAAAGGACATGAAAGCCACAAGGGCCAGTGCGAGGGCAAGGGAGGGCAGGGCCAGCCAATTGTAATATAGAGCCTTGTCCAGATTGCCCTGCAGCAGGTAGTGCGTAGCGCGTGTTCCGCCGCAGAGGGGGCAGGGGAGGCCGGTCATTCGCGGGAAAGCGGACAGTCCCCAGCGGCCCAAGGGCTGTTTTTCAGGGTTAAGAACCCATGCGTAGGCGATGAACCCCGTAATGGCCAGGATACCCCAGAAGCGGATCTGGCGCTGGTTGGGTGACAAAGGGAGCCTGGGAACCCGGGACATAGATGCAGGTTTAGGCTTGTGACGGGAACGCGTCAATCGTAAGAAGTTCCTTCGGATTAGGGGTTTGTGCAGAAAAAAAGTCCCATTTTTTTATTTTGCCTATCCTTGGTGGTGCTCTATAGTTTTTTTCATGAACTCTTTGGAAATTAAGAACCTGCATGCGAACATCGAGGGGCGTGAGATCCTGAAAGGATTGAATCTCAGTCTTAAAAAGGGACAGGTTCACGCCATTATGGGGCCCAACGGCTCCGGCAAAAGCACCCTGGCCAAGGTCATGGCAGGGCATCCAAGCTACGAAGTGACCGCCGGTGAAGTTCTTCTTGATGGTCAGAATATAATGGAATTGGAACCTGACGTCCGTGCCCGCCTGGGCCTTTTCCTCGCTTTCCAATACCCCAGCGAAATCCCCGGCGTAACCATCGCCAACTTCATCCGTGCCGCCCTGCAGGCCCGCCTGCCTGAAGGTGAGGAAATCGACGCGGTGGACTATTACCAAAAGCTTTACGCCAAAATGGATCTTTTGGATATGAACCGGGCTTTCACGGCCCGCTCTGTCAATGACGGCTTCTCCGGTGGCGAGAAAAAGCGCTGTGAGATCCTACAGATGTCCATGCTGGAACCAAGTTACGCGGTTCTGGATGAGACGGACAGCGGTCTCGACATTGATGCGTTGCGCATTGTTTCGGAAGGGGTCAACCGCATGCGGGGTCCCGGAATCGGGATGTTGGTCATCACCCATTACCAGCGTCTTCTGGATCACATTGTTCCGGATTTTGTGCATGTCATGGCGGACGGACAGATCATTCGCAGTGGCGGTAAAGAGTTGGCTTTGGAACTGGAAGAGAGGGGTTACGATTGGCTTTTGAAGCAAGAATCCGTGCCTGCTGTTTCCTGAATAATACTTGGTAAATACCTGAACCCCGTGTAACTTACATTATGAGCATCAAACCAGAGCTGGATTTTGAAATGGATAACGGAAATTTTTCCTTTCCAGAGAATTATGCCTTTGACGCCGGCTACGGTCTGAATGAGGGCGTCGTCAATTACATTTGTGATGTCAAGGGAGACCCTGACTGGGTGCGTGAATTCCGTCTGAAAGCGCTGGAGATTTTTCGCAAGAAACCGAACCCGACGCATTGGGCGAGCAAGGACTTGGAAAACATTCATTTCGATAAAATCCGGTATTACCTGGCCAAAGGTCAGCAGGCCAAACGGAATTGGGAAGACGTTCCCGATGACGTGAAGAGAACTTTTGAACGTCTGGGCATTCCCGAGAAGGAACGCAAATTCCTTGCCGGGGTCGAAGCGCAGTTCGACAGCGAAGCCGCTTACTCCAACATGAAAGACGCGCTGTCCGATCAGGGGGTTATTTTTGTCGGAAGCAAAGAGGGGCTTGATAAGTACCCCGAGATCTTCCGCCCATGGTTTGGTAAAGTGATCCCCACCGCAGACAATAAATACTCGGCCCTGAACAGCGCGGTTTTCAGCGGCGGAAGCTTTATTTACGTCCCCAAGGGCGTCAAAGTAAAACATCCTCTTCAGGCTTATTTCCGCATCAACGCGGAAAATTTCGGGCAGTTCGAACGCACGCTTATCATTGCCGATGAAGGTGCCGAGTTGACCTACATGGAAGGCTGCACTGCGCCCAAGTTCGAAACAGCGACCCTGCATAGTGCCGTGGTGGAACTGGTGGCGCTGAAGGGTGCCAAGCTTCAATACATTACCGTCCAGAACTGGAGTGCCAACGTTTTCAACCTGGTGACCAAACGGGCACTGGCAATGGAAGAGGCTGAAGTCAAATGGATCGACTGCAATATCGGTTCACGTCTGACCATGAAATATCCCGGCGTCATTCTCAAGGGACGCAAAGCACGCGGAGAGGTGATCAGCATCGCTTTGGCCAACAACGGACAGCATCAGGACACCGGCGCCAAAATGATCCATGCCGCAGATGAAACCACCAGCAACATTGTTTCCAAGAGCATCAGCATCGGCAAAGGCCGTTCCTCCTACCGTGGTCTGGTGCATATTCCCCGTCATCTCAAAGGTTGTAAAAATAACACCGAGTGCGATGCTCTGCTGATCAATTCGGATTCCCGCACCGACACTTATCCGGCCATCACGGTTCGGGGTGAAAGCAACTCCGTCCAGCATGAAGCGAGCGTCAGCAAGGTTAGTGCCGAGCAGATCTTCTACATGCAACAGCGCGGTCTGAGCGAAGGACAGGCCATGAGCCTGAGTGTCAATGGATTCGTCAACGACTTGGTCAACCAGTTCCCCATGGAATACAGCGTGGAACTCAAGCGCTTAATCGACCTTGAAATGGAAGGGTCGGTTGGTTAAGTCTTTCCGCTAACATTCAATTCGAAAAGAGATTTATGGCTGACATTGCAAACAAGTATCCTGATAACGTTGGTGGGAAATTCTACGTGGACAACCAGTGCATCGACTGTGACCTGTGCCGCGAAACCGCTCCGGCCAACTTTACCCGCAACGATGACGGGGGTCATTCCTATCTTTACAAACAACCGGAGAGCCCTGAGGAAGAGGTGCTCTGCAAAGAAGCCATGGAAGGCTGTCCTGTCGAGGCCATCGGGAACGACGGCAACTGAATTTCAAAAACCGGCACGTAGGGCGCGTGGTCTTGTGCCACGCGCCCGGTTTGTTCAAGGGGGAAACCTCCTCCGGTTTTGACAAAACTTATTACAAACGTGTTATGCCATTGGTTCTCAATCCTGAAGTTGAAGAAACTGCCGAAGCAGAGGGTGATATCTGCATGATTGCGGGTCGTTCCTTACGGGAAGGGCCTGTCGCTTCCGGGCGTTTTACCGCTGCCTGGACTGAGCAGCAGCAGCAAGCCTGGGCACTTTACCAGAGTCTGCCGATGCCCAGGCGCAAGGACGAAGACTGGCGTTTTGCCAACGTTAGAGCACTGGATCTTGAACCCTTCCAGATCCTTCCGATCCTGAAGGAAAAAGACCGCAGTCTTGCTCTGGAAACATCGCTGGCCAATCCCGAATCTCTGGCTTCCGCTGTCTTTCTGAACGATCAGGAGATCTCATTTTCGAAGCTTCCCAAGGAATGGAGCGACAAAGGAGTTCTGTGGGAATCCCTTGAATCGGCCGCGGCCAATCACCCGGAACTTCTCCAGAAGTATTTCATGTCCAATCCCAGCAAGTTGGGGTCGGAAAAATTCACCGCATTACATAAAGCCTTTTGTCAGGCAGGGACAGTTCTTTATGTTCCCAAAGGGGTGCATCTGGACAAGCCTCTGGTGGTGAACCACAACGTCGCTGGCAAAAATGCCGCTGTTTTCCCGCATACCTTGGTTATAGCGGAAGAAAATAGCCGGGTGTTTTTTGTGGAATACTTCCGCAGCCTTGATCAGCAACCCGCCTTCGCCTGCGCTGTAAATGATCTTATTGCCGCTCCGGGAGCACGGCTGGATTACCTGGCTGTCCAGCTCTGGAGTGAGCAGAGTCTTTCCTTCCAGCTCGGTTCCACCCTGGTGAAAAAGGATTCTTCCAGCAAAGTTTTTCATGTGAACATCGGCGGCGGATTCGCCCGCGTTGAAACCCACTCCCGCCTGCTTGGCAGCGGGGGCCGCAGCGAGATGCTGGCTCTGACCGTGGCGCACGACCGCCAGGAATTCGATCAACGAACCCTTCAGGATCACCAGGCACCGCATACCTGGAGCGATCTTCTTTTCAAGAACACCCTGAACCATCGATCCAAGACCATTTTCAAAGGACTGATCAAAGTGGAACGTGGAGCCTTCCAGACGGATGCCTACCAGAAAAACCGGAACCTGTTGCTTAATCCCGAAGCTGAGGCCGACTCCATGCCCGGTCTGGAAATTGAGAACGATGACGTAAAATGCACGCATGGAGCCACCACAGGCCAGATCGACGAGGAAGAGATGTTCTACATGCAGGCCCGCGGAATTACACCCGCCATGGCCAAGTATCTCATCGGCCTTGGTTTCTGTGAAGAAGTGCTTCAACGTTTCGGACACGAAACCATCAACGATTCCATCCGCGGCCTGATCGACGACAAATTCCGCCGCTCCTCCAAAGTTAAAATGGATGTTTCCAAGCTTGAAAGCATTGATGAAACGGATGTCCGCAGTTTGCAGGGAACCGAGTAAGCCCGACTCCGGCGGCACCGCGACGGGTGGCCTTGCCTGCATCCGCTTCGGCAATAGGATATGACAATTTCTCCCGCTATCACGATGAAGGAACTTCAGGAGCAGGTGCTTGGAGCCAGAAGAACCTTGTTCCGGCATTATCATATCGGCGGGTGCAGCAGTTGCGGATTCAGTCCGGACGAAACGCTTGACGGCGTCTGTTCAAGAAACGGCAATCTGGATATATCGCAGGTGATCGGGGTGCTTCAGCAAGGGTATGAGGAGGAACGGAAATTGTTCATTCAACCGGAGCAACTCCAGCAGTGGATAGAGGAAGGCAGGCCTTTGCTTTTGGTGGACGTGCGGTCAAAGGACGAATACGAAGCAGTGCGGATTGAGGGATCCGTGCATTTTGATCAGGATCTCATGCAGCAATGGATGAAAGAGCAGAACCCCGAAGGTTTGGTGGTTTTTTATGATCACCAGGGAAAAAATGTCCTGGATGCGGCCTCCTATTTTGCCGGACACGGATTTCAACAGATCAAATGCCTGGAAGGCGGAATTGATGCATGGGCTTTGCAATTGAACCCTGCGATGCCACGCTATGTGCTGGAGTAATCATGTCAGAATCTTTTGAAACCAAAGTGGCTGAAGCCGCACGTAACGCTGACAATATCGGCGAGCTGGCGGCCGCAGATGCGGTGGGCACGGCTGGCAGCCCCGGATGTGGTGATATGTTGCGGATCTGGCTGAAATTCAAGGAGAATGAAGAGGGAGAAAAGATCATTGATAAAGCCTCCTTCCAATCTTTCGGCTGTGAAACAGCCATCGCCGTGGCCAGCTTGGCCACAGAGATGTTACAGGGTAAAACGCTGGAGGAAGCCCGCAACATGAGTGGTCAGGATTTGTCCGCTCCGCTGGGTGCTCTGCCTCCCATGAAGCTTCATTGCGCCAGCCTGGTGGAAGAAGCCCTGAGACAGGCTTTGAACGGCGGGGGAGCGGTGAGGGACAACTCCGTGATGGCGGCCCCGCCGGATCAGGATCATCTGCTGGGAAAAATTCAGGAAACCCGCGAGTCCAAACCCAAGATAAAATTTCTCTGAGTTTGTAACGGAATTGAGTCGTGTTTGTCCGGTAAGATCTGAATACTTATATCTATGAACGATAGCGTGAAACTTTCCCGTGACTGCACGGCGACACGGATTCCCAGTGGGGAGAAAATCACCATACCTGCGGGAACGGAAGTCGGAATCACCCAGTCCCTGGGAGGCTCCTACACGATAGTCTCAGAAATGGGAATGGCCAGGGTGGAAGAGCAGGACGCCGATGCCCTGGGCTTTGAAGTCAAAAAAGAAGAGGCAACGGCCGCCGTGGAGAAACTGGACGCGGCCGCTGCTGAAAAAATGGTTTGGGAACGACTGAAGACAGTCTACGATCCGGAGATCCCGGTGAATATCGTTGATCTGGGCCTGGTCTACGACATGGCCCTGACGGACAAGGAAGATGGCAGCCGAAAGGTGGAAGTGAAGATGACCTTGACCGCGCCCGGTTGCGGCATGGGTCCCACGATCCAGGCGGATGCCAAAAGCAAAGTCAGTACGGTTCCCGGTGTTTCCGAGGCAGAAGTATTCCTCGTGTGGGATCCTCCCTGGACACAGAATATGATCACCGAAGTTGGACGTATGAAGTTGGGAATGGTTTAGCGCCTAATCAGCGAGAAATCCCTGTAGAAGTGCAGGATCAAGCCGTGCGATGAAAATTTAATTTTTCTGGGCTAGCGGGGCGGTGGTAGTGCCGGATGCTTCACCACTTCGGTTTGTCCTATTTTGTCGTTGGAAATCAATTATCATCCACCCTATTCCACGTTAAAGAATGATCGATCCCCCGTCGGCGAGGGTTTTGCGTAGGGTGTCTGTATTGACGTCTTTGGCGGCGACATGGTTTTTGAGTGCAAGATAGGCGGCGGTGCCGGCGGCTTCGCCGGTCTGGTTCATATTCACCATGACCCGGATGGCTCCATGCGCTTGTTCATCGGCATCAATGAATCGTCCCGCAGCCAGGATGTTGCCGTAGGCGCTTTGGGGAACAAGGGAGCGATAGGGGATCTGGTAGTAGGTGGGGTTAATGTCGCTTTCCGCACGCCAACGGCTTTTTTCGTCCGCCATGCCGGGGCGGCAATAGCTTTCGCGTCCATCGAGGTAACGAAAGGTGATACCGGGTTTGTCAGTGTGATGAATGTCCACGCGGTATGAGCCGTTGGCGATGGCATCGGGAAAAACCTGGCCATTGAGAACTTCTTCGCCCGTGAGCTGGTGCAGGCAACGGACATGGCGGGTTTCGCGGATGCCGATACGGGCGGGCAGACCCTGGAGCGTGATATTGGCGTCAGGTGCTTGTTTTCGCAGGATGTCGTGAATGGCGCGGATTTGGCGGCGTCCTTCGATTTCGGCTTTGGTAAAGCCTTCGGCTTCGGAACAGTCCTGGAAGACGCGGGTTCCGGCCAGCATGTAGAGCTTGGAGTCGGGGATCATCGCGCCCCAGGCAAAACCGTCCGGTATTTTGTGTTCGCCCGCGTTGTCGCGGATGAGTTTTTCCCAGTCGAGGTTCCCCAGGCTGTCCCAGCCTCCGAAAAGGGCACATGTGGTTGAGGGCTGGCGATGCGCTCCGCGATAAGTTTCCAGGCCGAGGCGCTGGCAGAGGTCGCCGTCGCCGGTGGCATCGATGAAGAAGCGGGCCTTGATCGCGCCGCGTCCTGACTTGTTCTCAACGAGGATGGCTTTGAGTTCGCCGTCTTCAACATGGGGTGCGGCGAAGGAGGTGTGGAGCCAGGGCGTAATTTTGTGCTCGAGGATGAGTTCATCCAGTTCTATCTGCATTTCGAACGCATTGAAGGACCAGGCCCAATGTGGACTTCGTTCTCGTTCGTTGACGGCTTTCCGTATTTTCAGGCGATCCATCAGTTCGATGGAGAGACCGGCAAAGATGGTTTTTTCGAAGACTTCGTCCTTTGGGCTGTGCCAAACGTTGACAAGGGAGAGGGTGGCAACGCCGCCGAAGGCCCCCATACGTTCGACAATGGCGACGGAAAGGCCGAGGCGGGCGGCACGGATGGCGGCGAAGACGCCGGTGCAGGAGCCTCCAAGGACACAGAGGTCGACTTCCTGGGTGACGGGAGTTACGCGGGATGGTTCGTGAATGGTTGTCATTGATTCTTGGTGATTAGAAATAAGCTATTCGTTATTGGAAACCATGATGTCGTTTACTTGAGCGTGGTTTCGGAATGACGGGATACTTGTGAAGTTTGACCCGGAAGAGAGAGAGGTGCGAGAGCGGCCTTATGGTTTTTACAATTAAAGATATAGAGGAAAACACCAAATAATGATTTAATAATGGTGGTCTTTGAAGATTTAAAATGAAAATGATGGCAACGTTGCTGGAACTGGCCAAAAGATGGAACCGGAGTTCTCTGGTGTTGACCAAGGCGGAGCGCAAGGTTTTCCCGCTGGGACCAGCGACGCAGGATGAAATCATTACCACGAACCGCTTGATTCTGATCCTGCACGGAAAGCTGGATTACACGGTGGAGGGTAAGAGGGTGCGGATGGAGGCGGGCACACAGTTTTTTGTGCCGGCTTGGATCCGGCGGGTGTGGTCGGTTCCCAGGGGAGGCCCCTGTGAAATCATCTGGTGTGAGTTTGACGGAGGAGGAGTCGAGAGTGGTTGGACAGGTTGTGTGCGGAGAAAGCTTGATAAGGCGGAGTTTCAGCGGGAGACGATGCAGTATCGGAAGTTGCTGAAACGTTACGCCTCGGAGGTTTTACCGGGCGGGGAGTGGAAGCATTTGGAGATGGAGGCGGAGTTGAAATGTCTGCTGCTCCGCTTTCTGGGAAATGCAGCATTACCACAGATGAAGGCGGGTTCCGGAAAAAAAAGAGGGCGGAGACTGAAGGTTTTTCATCCCCGGGTTAAAGTGATGTTGAAATGGTTGGGGGATCATTATGCCGATGAGCAGGTTTTGGAAAGGTTGTATGGGGAATGCGGGATGACGCGTAATTATTTCCGGAAACACTTTACTGAAGCCATGCAGTGTGCGCCACATGTGTATATTGAACGGTTGAGATTGCGTCATGCGAGGTATCTGTTGCATGAGAGCGACCGGCCGGTGAAGCAGATCGCGGGGGAATGCGGGTATGGGGACGCACTTTATTTTTCGCGGATTTATCACCGGTTTTGGGGACATCCTCCGGTGCGGGAGAGATCTGGAAGGAGGTCAATTGCCTTTTGATGCCAGGCTTTGACTTTTTCCATGAAAAAGGCATGACTCCGGTCATTGAAGTGCAGGCCGTCGGGGGCGGGGAATAGTTCTGTGTTTCCCTTGGTTTCCCCGTAAAGATCCCAGATGTCGTAGTCGAATGAGCGGGCTGATCCAACGGCGGTCTTCATGTAGTTCTCAAATAAATCAGCGGAGATTCCTGTTCTTTCTTCGGAGACGGAGAAGAAACTGATGAAAGGGAGCGTTTTCCGCGGATGGTTCCGGGCAGCTTTTTGAGGTTGGCAAGGTATTCGATGTGAGTGGTTCGGGAAGAGGCGCTTCCATCCTGTTTAAATGGCATGTCAATGCAGCCCAGAATCACAACCAGATCGTAAGGGATAAGGGAATACAATTTGTGCATACGGGCGAGCATGCCGCGGGTGGTCTGGCCGCCGACGCCGACAAGTCTTGTCATAGAAGTATTTTAAGCTGGGCTTGGGTGAAGAGGAATCAGTTATTTTGGGTTGGTTGGGTTTATGTCCGGTTGGGGGTCAGGTTTCTTTGCGCAAGGATGAAGGGGATTTCCTAACATGGTAAAAGACGTGGCTCCGGTGGAGGAAAAAGGGATGGGTGGAATTTTTTCAACGGTTTTTACGCTGCACTGTTCGCTGCCGAACCGCAGCAGGTGGGCGCCTTTCCGGCGCTTATTGGCCAACCACTATATGGGTGCGGAATCGTTTCTTCCCTAACAAAAGCCGGATGAGATGACCAGTATGGCGATGGCAGACAACCGCAATAGTGTGATGGTGGCAGGTAAAGACCCTTATGCCGGGCGCGGCACTGCCAACATTGCCAAAGCCTTTGTCCGCTCAAGTGGAGAAGGTGGTTGTGAATTGTAAAACCAAAGAGCAGACGGAATACACTTGTGTTCTGTTAGAAAATGAACGGAGAATAACGTTTTAATCAATCCATTGGCCAGGGAAGAGAAGCATTTTTGGATGCAACGGCGCGCCGCGTTCGTTGTGGGTTAGTTGACCTGCCACCAGATCCACGGCTTGGGTGCCAAGAATTTCTTCGCCCTGGTCAATGCCGCTCCACAGTGTTTCCTGCGGGGCGCGGT
>JBBSCO010000029.1:0-35052 GCA_038250235.1 Methylacidiphilales bacterium
ACTCCCGTTTTCACGGGTGCCCGCGTAAGCGCGGGCAGGGGGGGATGTTTCCGTTGGGACGGAAAGTTGGGGTGTGACTTCGTCAGTAGAGAAAGTCGCTGAAGCGACGGCCAAACGAACCTTCGGTTCGAATCTATTAACGACTCCCGTTTTCACGGGTGCCCGCGTAAGCGCGGGCAGGGGGGGATTCGAACCCCCGGTACATTGCTGTACACACGCTTTCCAAGCGTGCGCATTAGACCACTCTGCCACCTGCCCCGAATGGGAATTGAAACCTTATCGAAGGTTTTCGGGAAGGGCTAGAAGAAAAAACTCGGAAAAAGTATAACCAAATTATAAAAGCAGGTTTCAGCCGCGAAAAAGCTCAAGAGTCTGAAAAATTCGTTGTTCTGTGCCTGGGTTCCTTTTCGTGACCCAAAATCGGTTGCCCGTTATTGATGGGTCGTTCTTTAAGGGGTGGTATCGAAGACGGCCATATAGCGGGCCATCCAGACGTGCCCGCCCAGTATCCAGATGACAGCCGCCATGGCCAGGAAGGGTCCGAAGGGCATTTTCAAACCCCAGCGCTTTTGCTTTCGGATCATCATGCCAATGCCGATGACGGAGCCCAGAACGGAAGAAACGGCGATGATGAACAACGGTGCCTGCCAGCCCAGAAATGCCCCCATGCCTGCGACCAGTTTGATGTCGCCCATGCCCATGGCTTCTTTTCTAAGGATAAAGCTGCCCACCAGGGCAATGACCAACAAGAGGCCTCCGCCGAAAACGAGGCCCAGCAGGGAATTGATCAGGGCCTGCCAGGGATTGGAGGTTTCTTGAAGTTGGGGAATGAGTCCGGATAAAATCAGCCCCGCCACGCAGCCGCCGAGTGAGATTTCGTCGGGGATGATGAAGTGGTCGATGTCGATGAAGGTGGCGATGATGAGCCCGTAGGTGAAGACAAGATAGGCCAGACCCAGAAGGGAAGGGTAAAGGTTCCAGATCCAGACGGTAAGCAGAGCGGTAAGAAGCTCGACCACCGGGTAGCGGGGGCTGATTTTGGTTGAGCAACAGGCAGAGCGTCCCTTTAGACGAAGCCAGCCGATGATGGGAAGATTAACCTGCCAGGGGAGGGCGCTGCCGCAGGCGGCGCAATGGGAGCCGGGGTGAACCACGGAGCGGCCCAGGGGCATGCGGTAAATGCAGACGTTGAGGAATGAGCCGATGCAGGCACCAAAGGCAAAGGGTGCGACTATTTGCAAAAGAACCAGTGGAAGGTTCCAATTTCCAAGAT
This sequence comes from Methylacidiphilales bacterium, assembly GCA_038250235.1. GTDB lineage: Bacteria > Verrucomicrobiota > Verrucomicrobiia > Methylacidiphilales > JAAUTS01 > JAAUTS01. The sequence continues at coordinate 1,274 of JBBSCO010000029.1, forward strand.
AGGGTTCACTCATATATAGAAAAATCAGGGGGCAGGGTGGGCTGCTTTGAGGAGTGCGCTGCGCATGGATTCAAGCGGAGCAGGTTGGCCCGTCCAGATTTCGAAGGACAGAGCCCCCTGGTGAAGGAGCATGCTCAGTCCGTTGGCGCAACGGGCACCGACCGAGCGGGCCGAGTCGATCAGCTTGGTGGGCCGGTAGATGGTGTCGTAAATGCAAAGGTGGGGTTGCAGAATCCGGGGACTTAGTGCAGAGGGGTCAGAGGTTTTGTGCCCGAGGGAACTGGCGTTGACGACGAGATCAATGGTGTTCAGTTCATAGGCGATCAAGTCTTCGTCCCAAGGAAGGGCTTTGAGACGTTCCTCCGCTCCCAGAAGCCGGGTGCCCTGAAAATAGGGTGTCAGGGTTTCAGCCAGATCGTGGGCTTTTTGGGCGTCGCGGTTGATCAGGACTAGCCGTTCGCAGCGTTCCAATGCGGCCTGACGTGCGATGGCCTGGCCGGCCCCGCCGATGCCGAGAATGAGAATGCGCAGGTCGCGGACATCGAGGGAGAAGCTTTCGCGGATGGCCCGAACCCAGCCCTGGCCGTCGGTGTTGAATCCGATGAGCTTTCCGTTGTCGTTGAGTACGGTGTTGACCCCGCCGAGTTGCCGGGCGCTTTCGGCCAATTCATCCACCAGGCCGGCCAGCTCGAGCTTGTGTGGGATGGTGCAGTTCCAGCCGGAGAAGGGGAGTTGTTTCATGTGCTGGATGGCAGCGGTGAGGTCATCCGGAGCAATTTCCACCCGGAGGTAGCGGGCTGGGAGATGGCAGGCCTCGAAGGCGGCCAGTTGCATGGAAGGGGAGAGGGAATGGGCGACGGGATAACCGATGACTCCGTAAAGAGGAGTGGAGGAGTCCAGGGAGGAGAGTTCGGAGGGGGAGATAACTTGGGTCATAGGTGAGTATTCTGCCTTAAGTTTTCAGTTTCAAGCGAGAAGATTTGGTCTAAGGTCTCTGGGTGTCAGAATCTCTGGATCAACTTACGTCAAAGCTGCTCGACTCCTATGCGGAAGTGGGGGGGATCAACCATCAGGAAGGTGTGAACCTGCCCGACAAGCAGACAGTCAACATTATCACGCGTCAACTTCTGGAACTGCTTTTTCCCGGTTTTTTCAACAAAAACAATCTTAGCGGCGAGGACTTTGCCCGCGCGACGCGGGGGCTGTTGGGGGATGTTTGCCAGAATCTGGGCCAGGAAGTGGCCAAGAGCCTTGAGTATGCTCCGCCGCAAGGCTTGGCGGTGAAGAATTATTCCCAGGCGGCGTCCGATATCACATGCAAGTTGATGAACTATCTGCCAAGGATCCGCGAAGTGCTCAACAAGGACGTCCAGGCAGCGCTGGACGGTGATCCGGCGGCTTCGAGTATGGAGGAAATCATACTGGCTTATCCCGGCCTGGAGGCGATCGCCGTCCAGAGATTGGCGCATGAATTATCCGGACTCGGAGTAGCATTGATCCCGCGCATGATGACGGAATGGGTGCATGCCAGAACGGGGATCGATATTCATCCGGGCGCCAAGATTGGCGAATCCTTTTTCATCGACCACGGCACGGGAGTGGTTATCGGGGAAACCTGTGTGATCGGCGACCAGGTCAAAATCTATCATGGGGTGACCCTGGGGGCGAGATCGACCTCCGGTGGTCAGCAACTGCGGCAGATCAAACGTCATCCCACCATTGAGGACGGCGTGACGATCTATCCCGGAGCCACCATTTTGGGCGGGGAGACAACCATCGGCAAGGGGAGCACCATCGGCGGGAATGTATTTTTGTTGCACAGTGTGCCTGAGCGCAGTCTTGTCTATTACGAGGAAGGTGCAGTGTTGGTGAAGCCCAAAAACCAATCCGGAGTTGGAGGGGCGGATGGGGGCCAGCTGTTCAATTATGTTATCTAGGCACAAGTTGTAGTTTGCAATCGGATCACTTCCCATTACGTTAGCCTATGTCTTTAAATTCCACCACTGATCTTGAGCAGGCTCAATCCGCGTTGGAATGCTTTATCCAAGAGCATTTTTCCGCCCAGAAAGAGCGGTTCAACTATGGGGATTGGTTCGAACCCTTGTATTTCGATCTCTGTGAGTTCACCGGTCGAAAAGGCAAACGGATCCGCCCTCTGATGTTGATGCTCAGTTACCGGGCGTTCCAAGGAAAGAAATCCCTGAGCGATCCGTCCCTGCTCCGTTCGGCCACAGCACTGGAGCTCCTGCATACGTTTGTACTGATGCATGATGACGTTATCGACCGTTCGGAGAAGCGGCGCGGGCTGCCGACGTTTCACAAACTCTGTGCGGGGCGGTTGGTCATATCCGAAGACCGAGACCGTATCGGGGAAAACATTGCCATGGTCATGGGCGACATGGTGTTTGCCATAGCAATCCAGACGCTGCACGAAGCCGATTTCTGTCCGGAAGTCCGGGATCGTGTCATGAGCCAATTCCTGCAATACACCGTGGACACAGGAAGTGGTGAAATTCTGGATATTCTTCTGGGTTGCCAGGATGTCGCGCGGGTGAAATTGGAACAGATCGAGGAAATGTACCACCTCAAAACCACACGTTACACATTTGAAGCGCCCTGTGTGATGGGGGCTCTGCTGGCCGGGGCAGGCGAGGAAAAACTGGAGGCTATCCGCAGGATCACACGTCCTCTGGGATTGGCCTTTCAGATCCAGAATGATTTGATGGAGTATAAATCATTGGATCCTTCCGAGCCACTTTGTTCCGCAGATCTGTTGGAAGGCAAAAAAACCCTGCTGCTCAAGCAGGCTTTTGTGGCTTTGGATGAAGTGGAAAGATCCTTTTTACAGATGTGCCTGAGCTCCGTGGCGCGTCGGGAGTCGGCTCTGTTGAAAATCAAGGAACTGATCGACAAATCCGGGGCGGTTGCCCTGTTGCAATCCCGCTGTGAGCAATTGTTTTTGGAATCGGAAGCCGCGATTGATTCGGGCGTCTTCAGTCCCGAAGAGTCGACTTCCCTGCGGGGGTCTCTGGCCATCGTGCGCCAGCAGGTGCGGCAGGTAGCCTGAAGAATTTTGCCCCGCGCAAAGACGCAAAAGTCGCAAAGTCTTTCACAAAGAGACTCTAATTGCATGGTTTGACGTGGTACTAAATCTCCGGCAGTTTTGGCCGCGTGGCTTCCCCTTACTCTATCCCAGCATCCTACCAGGCCGCCAGAGCGGTGACCCGGCATCACGCCAAGAGTTTTTATTTTTCCTCGTTTACCCTGCCCGCAGTGAAAAGGCAGAGAGCCTATGCCGTTTATGCCTACTGCCGTTATCTTGATGATGTGGTGGACGAAGCGGTAGAATCCCAAAAACTGGACCAGGCCCTGACTGCATTACGCGCGCTGACAGGGCGTATCTTTTCTGATCAGAGTTCGTCCGGAGACCACCTTGAACATCCCTGGTTGGAGGCTTTTCTGGATACCGTCCGAACCTGTGAGATTCCTGAATCGACTTTCCAGGATCTTTTGACCGGGGTGGAACTGGATCAGGGCCGGGTGAGGCTGCAGACCTGGGAGGAACTTGATCGATATTGTTATCTGGTGGCTGGAGTGGTGGGCTTGATGATGACGCGTGTTTTCGGGCTGGCGGACCGGCGCTTTGAAACGCAGGCACTGGAACTGGGGACTGCCATGCAACTGACCAATATTCTGAGGGATGTGGGCGAGGACATGGCAAAGGACCGCATCTATCTGCCCCGGGCGGAATTGGAACAGTATGGTATCACGGAGGAGGATCTGAAGGACGGGCGTTACGCTTCCCGCTGGAAGGATTTCATGGATTTCCAGATCGGGCGCGCCCGGGATTATTATAACCGCTCTGAAATAGGCATACAGGCATTGCCTGACGATGGTTCGCAGCGCACAGTCTGGCTGATGCGCAGGATTTATGCGGGCATTCTGGATGAACTGGAAAAGGCGGATTACCGGAATCTGAAAAGACGGGTGTTTGTCTCTTTTCCAAGGAAGTGTGCAATCGCCTTGCAGGTGCTGGCCGGGATTCGCTAGGCTGAAAGGTCGCTTTTATGATTGCCGCCAACAAAGATCCTTTCCTTGATTCTCTGCTGTATCTGTATCTGCAGTTCAGTTTGAGGAGTGATTTTTACTCGGTGGAGGCGGCTGGGTTTGAGCATTTCCAAGATCTGGCAAAATCGAGACCTGTCATCGCCGTGGCCAATCACAGTTGTTGGTGGGATGGACTGATCATTTTTTATCTGACGCGGTTCCGCCGGGACAAGGAATTTTACTGCATGATGGAAGAGAAGCAGTTGAAACACTACCCGTTTTTCACATGGCTGGGGGCTTTTTCCGTGGATTCGTCCAACGGCATACGGGCAGCGGCGGCGGTGCGCTATGCGTCCAAGCTTCTAAGACGGAACAAAACGATTATGTGGCTTTTTCCGCAGGGCGTTCAGACCGGCCGCTACGAGAAGATCGTGATCCAGCCCGGCATTGAGTACCTGGCCAAGCATTCCAACGATGCACTGATCCTGCCAGTGGCCTTTGCCTACGAGTTTTTCCGGGAGCAGAAGCCGCAGGTGCTGATCCGTTTTGGCGACCCCATAAGCAACGCCGATGCGACAACTGAATTCGTGCAGGCCAGGCTCCAGGCCCTGACAGACCAGGTGCTGGACGACTGTCGGAAGGGAACCTTGGAGGGATACCAGACTCTGATGAAACCGCGCCCCTCGATCAACAAGCGCTGGGAATGGTTCTGGCTTAAATTGCGGGGCAGGGGCGGGGATTATCAGGATCGGAACTGACCGCCTGTATGGTCATTTTCCAGTTTCTGCTGACCTCCGCTCTTTTGGTGCTTGCCGCCAATTTTGTTATCAATTGGTTTTGGTTCCGGAAACCCGGCCCTGGTCTGGCCCGGGGGAAGGAGGAAGGGCCGCTGGTTTCCATTCTGATTCCGGCACGGAATGAGGAACACAGAATCGGTGTCTGTATTGGATCCCTGCTCGCCCAAAGTCATACCGCAATCGAGGTGCTGGTGTTGAACGATCATTCCACCGACGGAACAGAAGCGGTCGTGCGGGATCTTGCCGCGAGGGACAGCCGTGTGTGTGTTATCCAGGGAAAGGCACTTCCGGAGGGTTGGACCGGCAAGGGCTGGGCCTGCCAGCAACTGGGAGATCAGGCAAGGGGCGAATGGCTGCTTTTCACAGATGCGGATACCCGGCATGCGCCTTTGGCCGTGGCTTCCGCCTTGCATGAGGCGGTGCAGGGGCGCAGGGATTTGTTGTCGCTCTGGCCCCGGCAACTGGCCCTGACCTGGTCCGAGATCATGGTTATTCCTTTTGTGCACGTGTTGCTGTTGTTTTTTTTACCGCACTGGATGCCGGGACGTTCACGCAGCCTGGGGGCCGCGAACGGACAGTTTCTATTATTTAAACGTCAGTCTTACCGGGAGATAGGGGGACATGAGGCGGTGAAGGGTCATTTGGTCGATGATGTGGCGCTGGCCCGGGAAATGAAAGTGAGGGGACTTCGCCTGGCGAATCTGGATGGATCGGATCTGGTGGAGTGCCGCATGTATGAGAATGCGGGACAACTTTGGGAGGGGTTCACCAAGAACCTGAGAGCTGGCTGTGAAGGATCGCTGGCCGGATTTCTCTTTCTTTTTGGCATCCAGACCGTCGTTCTTTTTCTTCCTTTCGTGATGCTGGCTCTTGTCCCCTTTGCCCCGCTGATTCTGCCCTGGGTCTGCTTTCAGATTCTGGTGGTTCTGGTCTTGAGGCTTGCCTTGGCCTTGAAGTGCAGACAGCCGCTGTTTTCGGTTCTTCTGCATCCGTTTGGGCAATTGTTTGTCTTGGCCATTGCCTGCAACTCCTGGCTGAAAACGGCTAAAGGAGAGGTGACCTGGAAGGGCAGAACCTACGGGGGCTGAAGTAATATTCAGCGGGAGAAACATCTTATCGGGCTTTGCATAACAGAGTGAAAGAGACACGGGAGAAGACCTTCCGGCAAGTCTCCTGAGGCGATTCTACGAAATGCCGGAAAGGAGCAGGCAAGATGCCTGCGCTCCTTGGGAAGGGCGGATGCAACTCCCCTGTGCGAGCCTCAATAAGTCAGGGCATCCGGGTTCTCCCCTAACAGAACCTAGATGCCATGCAAGAGTCGGGCACTGACAAAAAAAGCCAGCATCAGCGCGGGGATGGCCAAGGCGCGCTTGTCCAGTTCCGGGCGATAGGGACTGTGGAGGGGACTGATCCGGCAAAGGATGAAGCTGAGAACGAACCAGCTGACATAATTTTGCAAGGGAATTTGGGCACTCTCCCAGATCCAATACCCGCGGATTTTCCAGGCGAAGGGTTCCATGACCCAATCAAGTGCCGTGGCCAGCCCCGCGACAATCAGGCAGGTCAAGCGGGAGTTCAGACGCGGGAGGGCGTATCTGGTTAACATAAAAAAAGAGCCAAGAATGTTCCACCAGGCCAGAGGGATAGCCAGGGGGAGGGTATTGCCCAGCATGGGTCCCATCCGTTCGGTATAAAAATAGGAGCCGAAAGGAAATCCGGTGGTGGCTCCAAGGGTTTCGACCACGGAGGAAAGGATCGCGATCACGGCAAAGCTGATCCAGGTCCGGCGCCAGCCCAGCCAGGAGGAAACGGCAAAGAGGAGGTTGACTGCCGCGAAAACGTGGAAAATGAAATCACCCCAGGCAAGGCAGGACATGAAAAAAAAGCGGAGTTGGGGCTGGGAAACAAGGCGCTGGATCGTGTCGGCCTCGGTTTGTGTGACAATGGCGATCAGCCCGATGGAAGACCAGATCAGGAAGAGCCACCATAGTTTATTTTCGACCGGGGGCAGTTTAGTCATGAAGGTTGTTTTTAATAATTTTTTCAGCGGTCATACGTGCGCTGAGGAGAACAAGAGGGATGCCTCCGCCCGGATGGGTGGTGCCTCCGGCAAAATAGAGATTGGCATGATCAGGGGATTGCAGCGGGGGACGCCAGAGGGCGGTCAGGGGGGAGTGTGAGGCCCAGCCGTAAAGGGCGCCTTCCGTGCTGACATCGCGCGCGGCGAAATCTGCCGGAGTAAAAAGGTGGCGGCAGGTGATGTTTTGGGCGAGGTCATGTAGTCCGTGTTGTTCAAGACGCCGGACTACGGCATCGGCGAAACCTGGACCCTGTTTTTTCCAATCAATGCTGCGTGTGTTGGCGGGCGCATTGACCAGGACGAAAAAATTATCGCAACCCTCAGGTGCATGGTCTGTGTCGCTGCGGGAGGTTATACTGATGTAAATGGTGGGATCGTCGGGAAAAGTTTTGTCCTCGAAAAGCTGGGCGAATTCGCGGGGATAATCCCTGCTGAAAAAGAGGTTGTGATGGCCCAGTTGGGGATAGCGGCGTTTGACCCCCAGCAACATGACAAAACCTGAAAGGGAGAGTTCCTGGCGCGACATGCGGAGGGATTGTTTCCGGTGGCCGGGCACACGAATCCAATCCCGGTAGGCACGGATGACGTCGCCGTTGACGATGACGATGTCAGCCTGGTGGGTTAGCCCATCCCGGGTCTGCGCGCCTTTTTCGTCGTAACGGATGACTTCGGTATTGTAGTGAAACGTGATACCCCGTTCACGGGCCAGGTTGTTGAGGATTTCCGGAATCCGTGCCATTCCGCCCTCGACATACCAGCCGCCAAAGCGGGCTTCGACGTAGGGAATGACGTTGAAGGTGGCGGGAGCGAGATAGGGGCTGCTGCCGTTGTAGGTGGCAAAGCGCTGGAAGATCTGGCGGAGGCGGGGGTCGGAGAAGTGGGCGTTGACTTTGGTGGCAAGGGATTGGAAGGTGGCGACTTTGGGCAGGTGTTTAAGTTTGTGCCACTGGGAAGGTTGCAAAGCTTTCCAGAAATCCTCCGGCGGGTGCATGAGGAAGGCTTCGGCGGACAGGTCGTAGATTCCAGAGCAGTATTTAAGGAATTTGGAGACGTCGGCCCGGCGGAAGAAGTGTTCGTCTTCGTCCAGGCTAAAGCCGTCATCCCAGAAATAGCGGCAGATTGGATCGACCTTTTTGAGCTTGAGATGGTCTTCGCGTTTCAGGCCCAGATTCTCGAAAAGTTCATCCAGGATGAAAGGCATGGTGAGCAGGGAGGGTCCCATATCCCAGCGGAAACCGTTTGCCCGGTGTTCCTGGAGTTTACCGCCGGGGTGGCTGTTTTTTTCCAGAACCGTGACCTGGGCTCCGGCCTGTTGCAGGCGGAGAGCTGAGGCGAGACCTGCAAGGCCGGCTCCGATGACGAGAACTCTGGGTTGATGGGATAATTTCACAGACCTCCCAAAGATAAGACTGGTGTAACGGCTGTAAAACAAGAATATTCTTCAGGCATTTCCCGTGTTACCAATGTTCCATACGCTATTTAATCAATTTCTCTGCCTGATCGCCAAGATTCTTTTCCTGCTGACCGCGCGTATTACATTGATCGGGCTGAAAAAAGTGCCGCGAGGACCCTACCTGTTGGTTTGTAATCATATCAGTCATTTTGATCCTCCCTTTGTGGCTTCGTTTTTCCCCCGGAAACTGGATTTTATGGCGATGCGTGATTTGTTCAAGAATCCCGTGCTGGGTTTCATTTTCCGCATGGCCGACATGTTTCCGGTCAGCCGTGGAAAAACCGACATGGATGCCGTGAGGGTCACCCTGCAACGGCTTGAATGGGAACGTATTGTCTGCATTTTTCCTGAAGGCGGGCTGAGAACGGGGAAGGATTCGGTTCTGGAAGGAAGCCCGCTGAAGACCGGTGCCACGATTTTGGCAGAGATGGCGGCGGTTCCGGTGCGGGCCTGCCTGGTGCTGGGCACGGACCGTTACTATAGCTGGAAGTTTTGGGAAAGAATTGATCTGGTGATGATACTGGGGGAAGAAATTGTCTCCCGTCCGGAACTGCGGGGGAGGGCGTCCCGCGATGATCTGAATGCCAGGATTGAACATTCTTTAAGGGGGCTCTATGCAGTGGCGCAAAAGTTGGCGTTGTTTCATGAAGGGCTGGTTCCACGGACGGCGCAAATGCGTTGGACCGAGGCGGAAATGAAGGCCGGGAAGGGGATTTCTTCATGAAGAAGTTTTTTCAGGATTCCTGGGCCAAGACGCTGGACGGGGTTTCTTTCGGCATGATCAACGCCCTTCAATTGAGGGGGAAAGCCGGGAGTCATGGAGTGGATGACTTTGAGAGGTATTTTCGTAAATGGCAGGATGTTTCGTTTGAGGAATTTTATGCAGTTCCGGAGTGTCCGCAGTTGGAAGGGCTGCCGGAGCGGGGGGCTTTTTCGTGTGCCAGTCCACTGACGACAGGTTGTGAGGAGAACGACCGTCTGCACATGGACATCTGGCTGGGGCCCAAGGGTTGGAGATCCCCTGCAATGTTCATGTTGCATGGACACATGTCGGTCAGCGATGTGGGTTACCGCCTGTGGGCGTCCAAACTGAACAAGCTGGGTTGGACCGCCGTGTTTTTTCATCTGCCTTATCATTATGGACGCCGACCCAAGGGGGTGCTCAGCGGTGAGATGGCTCTTACCTCCAACCTGATCAGGACTTCCACAGGCATCCAGCAGGCTGTGGTGGAGTTGAGGGCGGTTTCACAACTTTTGCAAAAACGGGGCTGCCCTAACATCGGGCTATGGGCTACGAGTTATGGCGGATGGATTGCGGGCCTGTTGGTTTCTTTGGAAAAAAGTCTGAGCACGGCCTGGTTGCTGGAACCGATCACGGATGTGGATTGGGCTATCTGGGAATCACCTGCCACCATTGTTCTGAGAAGACAACTCAGGGAGCGGGGGATCAGTCGTGAGATGGTGCGTTTTCACACATCCAAAGTATGCCCCGGCCACCAGAAACCCTTGATACCTGCGGAGAGGATTCTTTTGTTGGCAGGAACCTTTGACCGGATCGCCCGCCCTGAAACCATCCGGGAGTTGAGCCGGAAATGGCAGGGATCCCACTATGCGGAATTCAGGCAGGGGCATGTGGGTTACCAGCTCATGCCGGAAAGCCTGAGGATCGCACAGGAAAAGTTTCCTGAGTTGTTTGTGTCCTGACTGGAAAACCAAATAATGGGCAGCCATGCGATGAGACATTGCCTTGGTATGAATTTTGACTACGTTGATCCCCATGGAAGTAACGGCAGCCTCGGTTTGTATCAGAGGAACCTATGATGAAGAGGTGGTGAGAGATGTTGCCGCCCGACTGAGGCAGGAACTGGCTGTGCCGGCGACCTGTGCTTTTGTTTTCGCCTCTGTGGATTATGCTGATCATCTGGAAGACTTTATCGAAACCCTGCGGCTGTACGGCCATATTCCTGAAGTATTCGGTTGCACTGGAAGAGGGGTGATCGGGTCGGAAATCGAGCATGAGGAAGGCCCTGGTTTTTCCGTTCTCCTGTTGAGCTTGCCCGACACCCGGTTACATGTCCGCACCTTTGGGCGGGAGGAAGTGAAAAATTTTAATGAGGCCAATGACTGGAAATCCTGGGCCGGGGTGGAAGTGGACAAAGTGAATAGCTGGCTCGCCTTCGTCAATCCTTTGGTCATTAACATTGAGGGTTGGCTTTCCTTCTGGAACAAGGCTTATCCCGGAGTGCCCTGCCTTGGAGGCCTGGCCAGCAGCAGTCTTCGGACTGAGGGAATCAGCGTGTTTCATAATGAGGATGTGGTTGAAGGTGGTTTACTGGTGGGACTGTCGGGGGCGACGATTTGCGAGCCTCTGGTCAGCCAAGGCTGTCGCCCCATCGGGGAGCCCTTTACCATCACCCAGGTCGACAGGAATGTGGTTTACCAACTCGGAGGTAAATCAGCTTTCGAAGTCTTGAACACTGTCATCTCGGAAATGACTGATGAAGAACGGGCAAGGGCCAAAGGGAATGTTTTTGCCGGATTGGCCACGTCGGAATATCTGGACGATTACAAGCAGGGCGATTTTCTGGTGCGGAATATCCTGGGGGCTGATCCCGAAAGTGGCGGCGTGGTCATCGGGTCGCTACCCCGATTGGGGCAGACGTTACAATATCAGATGAGGGACTGTTCGTCAGCTATGAAGGAGATGGAACATTTGTTGGTGGAAAGGAAAGGGAAGCCCAGGCCGATGGCCTCCCTGGTCTTTAGCTGTATCGGAAGAGGAGCCTCTTTTTTCGGTCAGGAAAATTATGATCCCGGCATGCTGGCCAAGTATTTGGGGAGACATCCCAGCGCGGGCTTTTTTTGCAACGGGGAAGTGGGCCCCGTGGCCGGACAGAACTTCATTCATGGTTACACAATGACTGCGGGTTTATTCCGGATGGCTGACAACCTGTGACAGTTCTGCTTTCATTCGTTTTATCCATGGACGCCATCGCGTTTTTGACCTTGAATGACCTCTGAAAATGGACGGTATCAAAAAGAAAGAATCGGCTCCGTTTGTCTGGATCAGAAATAACTTTTTGACCGGCCTGTGTGTCGTCATCCCCCTGTTTGCCACTTTCTGGATTCTGAAATTTCTTTACCGGGTCATGAGCGGTTTTGCCGAAAAACTTGTTCAGACATTAGTTGTGATCTACGAGCCTCTGATCCCCCGCTTTATTATTGTGGATGGAACCATCCCTTTTGCTTCTTTACTGATCACCCTGTCGGCTGTTGTCGGAGTTGGTCTTTTGGCCACCAATATATTAGGGAAAAAAATCGTGGGATGGCTGGAAGCGGGGCTGCTCCGGGTGCCTTTGGTCAATCTGATTTATCCCGTGGCCAAGCAGGTCATGGATTCCCTGAAGGAAATTGGAGGCACACAAACGGAAGAAACCCGCAAGCCGGTGGTTTTTCTTCCCTATCCGGGGGTCAAAGGTTACCTGATCGGATTTCAAACCGGCCGGTTCCGGGGCAATGAAGGCAAGGCCATGGTCACCGTTTTCCTTCCTACAGCTCCGAACCCCATTACGGGATTTGTACTGGTTTTCGAGGAGAAAGATGTCGTGAAAACAGACTTGAAATATGAGGATGCCTGGAAAATGGTGGTTTCCGGCGGCCTGGTCGTGCCGCGAAATTTCAATCTCGGAACCACAGCCATCCCAGTAGTCCCAGACCCAATACCAGCCGATACCATGCAAAAGGAATGAAGCTGTTGTTCCGGATGAAACCCAGGAGCCATTTGACCGCGATGAAGGCGACAATGGTGGAGACAACAAAGCCGATCAGAAACTGATCCACTTCACCCGGTGGCATGGAGCCATGTTCGTGGAGCTCGGAATAAAGGCTGTAGGCGCTGGCTGCCAGCAGAGTGGGAATACCGAGCAGGAAGGAGAATTCTGTTGCGGCCATCCGTGAAGTTCCCAACAACATGGCGGCGATGATGGTTGAGGCGGATCGTGAACTTCCGGGAAATACAGCTGCGACAACCTGGGCCAGCCCGACCACAATGGCAATCAACCAGCTGATTTTTTCATGAGGCTGATGTCTCTTCAAATGATATTCCGCGGCAAAAATGAGGAGGGCACCCACGAAAACCGCCCAGGCAATGGGAGCCGGATCGGAAGGCAATTTTAACCCGGCTTTTTTGCAAATCAGAGCCAGGATCATGGTTATGGCGAAAGCGGCGGCACCTTTGATCAGGTAATCGAAATTTTCAGGATCTCTCCAACCATGGAGCAGGAGCATAATTTTTTTCCAATAGATGAGGATTACCGCCAGGACTGCTCCCGACTGGATGCCCACATTAAAGAACTCACTGCGCGTTTCCCCAAAAAAATATTGGACAATGATGAGATGTCCGGTGGAGGAGATGGGAAGGAATTCGGTGATTCCTTCAACGATTCCGTAGATGACGGTCTGCAACCATTCGGGCATAAGCTGATCAGCTTCGGTGTTTTCAGTCACGTGCCAAGTGCAAAGGGAGAGGCGGGGTGTTTATTTCTTTTAGCGGTCGACAGCTGTGTACAATTTTTCAAATTCCTTATCCAGGATGCTGCCCCGTTCACGGTCTATTTTTTTATCGGCGTATTTCAGGGCATCTTCAGCCATATCTTTCTGTCCTTCTTCCAGGCAAGCCGTTACATAGGGTTGGATAATCTGGTAAAAAAGATTCCCTCCTCCTTTGTCATCGAACTTCCTGACCATTTTCTTGAATTCTTTTTCCGCTTCCACCCAATTTTTAGCTTCGAGTTGCTCGAAAATCGTGCCCGCTCCGACACCTATGCCGAGATCGAAGCGTTTGCGGCGGTTTTCGCGGATGATATCCTTTTTGAGGTCGGCTGCGAGAGGATCCTGGGCGCGGGTGAGCACTTCCAGAAGATGGTTCTGGCCTTCCACCTTCATGTCTGAATTCTTGGCAAACTGCTGGATCCAGGATTCGTAAAAAGTCCTGAGACGTTCCGGTTCTGGATTCAGTTTGTCCAGGAAGAATTTCTGGTATTTCCATAATTCAGGGTTTTCCGGGGCCAGATTGCGGGCGTTCTCGTAATAGGACAGAATGGTGGAGAGATCCTGCTGGTTGTTGCTTTTTTGAAAGGCCCAGACCAGGGCGGCCTGGCTGGCCTGTTCGTTCGGATTTTTTCCAAGATCACGAAAAAGGTATTCCAGCTCCGCGTCATTGATTGGGCGCCAGTTCTGCGGATCTGTGGCGTAGCCAATGGGATAGTTCTGACTTTCGTAACGACCACAATCCAGTTCCCATTTTCCTTGGCGGGCCATGAAGCCGAACCAGGCGTGGCCACCATCCGAACCCTGGCCGGAGAAGTAGAGTGTAGGGACACCCCTTCCTTTACCGATCGCCGTTCCGTAATAGGCCTGGTCCACGCAAATGCCTCCGTTTTGTTCGATGTCCTGCAACTTGTAAGAAGGGTGGGTCCAAGTGTAACGGTTCGTTTTGACCCGCGGTGTGTCATAGATGATGGAAGAGAACGCCTTGTCCAGCTTCGAGCGGCTAAACTTGGATTTCTGGGCGTATCGCAATTCGTCCAGAGAGATGAGGGAGTCCACCATGAATTTCAATTCGGTGGGGCCGAGTTCCCTTAAATCCAGGTCGAGTTGCTTGGATTCGTTTGATTCGATGTAGAAGCGATAACGTTCGGACGGATCGGTGTTTCCGACCGGGACAGCTTCTGCTTTGACCTGGTGATGGGGCCAGGTTTTCGGGAATTCCTGATCGAAGACGATGGCGTATGCCACCGCGAGGGAAGAGTAATCTTTGGTTTTTTCGGGAAGTGTAAGATGAATGCGTGTCAGAATTTCCGTGGCTTTTGCGGCGTTATCGCCGGGACGGAGATGGCGAACCAGGAGGTGGGAAGCCTGGGGTATTTTTCCGAGATCTACGAAGGCTCCGGCCAACTCCGCATTATTGCGGATGATTTTGTTGGTTACTCCGAGACGGAGCCATGCCTGTGTATACAGCCAGGGTGTGAAATGAGGATTGTCGGTGAAGGATTTGACCCCTTCATTCCTGTGGGTGTCTTCGAGTTGTTGATCAAGTTGGGTGAGGGCAGCCTCCCATTTTTCCGGGGAAGCATTCTGATCCCAAAACGCGTTGAGGGCTTCCTGGTCAAAGGCAGGAAGGCCGGCCTGGGCTGTAAAAACAGTCATTGTGTACAAAGCCGTAACCAGGAGGCGTGTCATGCCAGGAGAATGCCTGTTGCAGCAGGTGAATCCAACCAAAAGATTGCGCTTTGCTTTCCTGTGTTTATTTTAGGGAAACGACTCATGCCATCCTCTGAATTTACTGCCACGCAAAAAGTGCGGATCCAGAAAGATCTGGAATCCAGTGAGGAACGCTTCCGCATCATCGTGGAGCAGACCGGCCAGTTGGTTTATGATTACCGGGTGGCCAAGGGCACGATCGAATGGGCAGGAGCGGTGGAGAGTATTACAGGTTATGCCCTGGAAGAATTTCAAAAAGTGGGAATTCTGGAGTGGGAGGAGATGATCCATCCCGAAGACCGCCTGGTGGTGGTGGAAACCATGCAGGCGGCCCTGGAAGCCTGCTCACCTTTTCAGATCGAATACCGTTTCCGCCGCAAAAACGCTTCCTATATCTACGTTGAGGATCACGGCATCTTTTTAAAAAACGCGGAGGGCAGGGCGGCCCGCATGTTGGGGGTGATGTCGGATGTGACCCAACGGATCGAGTCCCAAGAGGCCCTGCGACGGAGCGAGGAGCTTTACCGTTCGCTGGCTGAGGCTTCCAGTCACTTGATATGGATGGTGAACGCCCAAGGGCAGAAGGTGCTCGACCTCAAATCCTGGCTGAATTTTACCGGCCAAAGCATGGAGGATTTGGCCGACAACGGCTGGGTTCAACCCATTCACCCGGAGGATTTTCCCAACATGCAGGAGACCTGGCTCAGTAGCGTGAGAACCGGGATGATTTATGAGTGCGAATATCGACTCAGAAGGAAAGACGGTGTTTACCGCCTGATGTTTGCGCGCGCGGTGCCGTCCAGGGATTCGAAGGGGGTTGTACAAAGCTGGATAGGAACCTGTCTTGACATCACCGAGCAACGGGAATCGGAGAAACGCCAGACCAGGTTGGAGGAACAGCTGCGCCAGTCACAGAAGATGGAGGCCATCGGAACCATGGCGGGTGGAATTGCCCATGATTTCAATAACATTCTGATGGCGATTATTTCCTATGGGGAATTGGCTGAATTTGAGGCCGAATCCCATCCCGCGCAATTGGAAAACATCAGACATATTCTGGATGCGGCAGACCGGGCTCGTGAGCTGGTCAAACAGATCCTCGCCTTCAGCCGTCAGACAAGACAGGAGACGCGTCCGGTACGACTGAATCTCGTCGCCCAGGAAGCCCGCAAATTGTTGAAGGCTGCGCTTTCATCCCAGATTGAGATCAAATTGGACTGCGAGGAGGGTCTGCCGGCCATTCTGGCAGACCCGACCCAGATGCAGCAGGTCGTCCTCAATCTCTGCACCAATTCAGCCCAGGCACTGTGCAAAGAGGGCGGTCAGATTGACTTGTATCTGGCGGGCAGGGATTTTACCCAGCCTTCCCTGGCGGAGAAACACCAACTCAACCCGGGAAGTTATGTCCTTTTAAGAGTATCGGATAACGGGGTGGGCATGGATGAGGAAACAACCAAGAGAATTTTCGATCCGTTTTTTACCACCAAAGCGCCTGGGGAGGGAACAGGGCTGGGTCTTTCCGTTGTCCATGGGATCGTCAAAGCCCATCAGGGTGTTATTGAGGTGAGGAGCAAGGAGGGGGAAGGCACCACCTTTGAATTGTATTTTCCGGCTGTATTTGGTGCGGAGGAACTGGCGGCTGCGATGGAATCCAAGATCACGCGGGGGAAGGGTCAAAAAATATTGATCGTGGATGATGAGATCAAAATATGCCTTTCCCTTTCACGTATTTTGGAAAGGCTCGGCTACTGGACGGAATCATTGATCCGTCCGGTGCAGGCCTGGGATATGATTGAAAAGGATCCAAAAAACTGGGATCTGGTCATTACGGATCTCACCATGCCGGGTTTGACAGGAATTCAATTGGCTGAAAAAATCCACCAAATCCGTCCCGACCTTCCTGTTCTGTTGGTCACCGGCTACAGCGGAAGCTGGACCCAG
This sequence comes from Methylacidiphilales bacterium, assembly GCA_038250235.1. Lineage (GTDB taxonomy): Bacteria > Verrucomicrobiota > Verrucomicrobiia > Methylacidiphilales > JAAUTS01 > JAAUTS01. The sequence continues at coordinate 17,853 of JBBSCO010000029.1, forward strand.
GAGCAACTAAGTGAAAAAGGGATCAAGGAAATGATGACAAAGCCAATTTCCACACCGGATCTGGCGGCGGCCGTTGCACGCTCTTTGGGGGTCGTTACCTAGTGTCCTGAATTTGATTCTCTGGGATTCAGAAAACCAGAGCCGGTTCAGGAATTCCACGATCCAATTCAACTCGCTATCAGCGTTTCTTTCTGTCACGTTTGCAATTCTTCTAAGATAGTTGGAAACTAATACAGCATTGTAATTCAATTAATAAAACTTACCCTTGATCCACTATGAAAACACCCATTCGCGTTGCAGTAACCGGTGCCGCCGGTCAGATTGGTTATGCTCTCCTTTTCCGCATTGCTTCCGGAGCAATGTTCGGCTCTGAGCAGCCGGTGATTCTCCAGCTTATTGAGGCTCCCGTTGAGAAAGCCCTCAAAGCCCTTGAAGGAGTGGCCATGGAATTGGACGACTGTGCGTTTCCTCTTCTCAAAGGCATGGTTCTGACCAGCGATCCCAAGGTGGGATTCAAGGATGCCAATTGGTGCCTGCTCATCGGGGCCAAGCCCCGCGGACCCGGTATGGAGCGCGCCGATCTTCTCAAGGACAACGGACAGATCTTTATCGGACAGGGAAAGATCATCGACGAAGTCGCAGCAGACGATGCCCGTATCGCCGTGGTTGGCAATCCCGCCAACACCAACTGCATGATCGCGGCCAGCCAGGCCAAACGTCTTCCCTCCGAGCGTTTCACCGCCATGGTCCGCCTCGACCAGAACCGAGCCCAGAGTCAACTAGCCAGCAAGGCTGGTGTGGATTTGACCGAAGTAAAAAACATTTTCATCTACGGCAACCACAGCCCCACCATGTTCCCCGCCTTTGCCCATGCCACCATCGGCGGCAAACCCGCATCGGATGTCATCCAGGACGACGCCTGGCTCAAAGGAGCTTTCTGCGAAACAGTAGGCAAACGTGGTGCCGCCATCATCGCGGCCCGTGGGGCCTCATCCGCCGCTTCCGCCGCCAACGCACTGACGGATCATGTCCGCTCGCTCGTGACCGTCGGTGCGATTCACTCCATCGCCGTGAAATCCAAAGGAGCCTATGGCTTTGACCCGAACATCTGGGCGGGTCTGCCGGTCAAAACAACCGCTCCCGGCAGTTATGAAGTCATTGAAGGCTATGCCATGGATGACTTTGCCAAGTCCAAAATTGCAGCCACCAACAAAGAACTGGTGGAAGAGCGCGGTTTTGTGGCCTCCATGCTCTGAGACAAAAAGGCGATTTAACGCAAAGACGCAAAGAGTTTAAGGTGCCAACAAGAAAGTGGGGATTTTGATTTTTGATCCCGTAGAAAACAACGTGTTTTCTCTGACTTAAGTTCTTAGCGACTTGGCGTCTTTGCGTTAAGATCTTTTCCGGTTACCTTTTTGCGTAGAGAAGTTTTTTTCCGAAAACCAGCGATGCAACCCACTATTCCAACGGAATTATTGGCGGGCAACGCCTTGTCGACTTTTATCGGCGAGGCCTTGGCTTCCCCTGATCTTTCCTGGCAGGGGATACCTTCCAGCGCCCGGGCTTTTCTTCTCGCGGCCCTTCAGCGGAAAAAGGAAAAGGCCTTGCTGGTGGTTTTGTCCGATTCCCGGCATCAGGAAGAACTGGCCTCCGATTGCCAGGCATGGGGACTTGAGGTGCTGGTTTATCCGGAACTGGAGGAACTGGATGATTCGATCCTGCCGGATCCGGATCTACAGGCGGAAAAACTGGGAGTCCTGCACCAATTAATGGAACATCCGGCCCCGGTGGTTTTGGTGACGGCCAAATCCTGGGAGCAACCTGTTCCTCTTCCTGAAACCCTGAAATCCAACCGCCTGGTGTTCAAGGTGGGCAGCAACATGCCGATGGCCTCTGTTCTGGATCAATTGCAGCGCAGCGGCTACGTGATGGAAAGCCTCGCTTCCCAACGGGGTCAGATGGCACGGAGGGGCGGTATTCTTGATGTGTTTTCCTGGCACTCGGCCTATCCGATACGCATGGAATGGTTCGGGGACGACGTGGAATCCATCCGGGAGTTTGATCCCGCCGAACAACTTTCCGTCCGGATTCTGGAACATGCGGACATCCTGCTATCAGGCTCCACAGGGAACGGGCTGGACTCCGCCGGCCAGGGAAATCTGTCGGATTATCTTCCCCGGGGGTGTCACATCATCCGTTGCCTATCAGCTGAACCCTTGGATGAGGAAAAAAACGCTGCGGGAAATGCTTCCCTCGATTTCTCCGGCCACGACTTCCTCCACTCCCTTCACCGCGACCCCGTGCTTCAGGAAAACAGGAAGCGTCTGCTTTGCCGGAACCTGGAGGATTGGATCGACGGTGAGTGGAGACTCTGGCTGTCCTGCAATAACGAGGGAGAAGAGCAACGCTTCCGTGAGTGGCTCCAGACGGAATCCGGCCTGAAAGAATCCCGTGCCCGGGAGATTCTGGGTAAGATCCGCTTCTTCCGCTCGGCCCTGCTCAAAGGTTTTGTCTGGCCGGAAGACCGGCTGGTGATACTGACTGATGCGGAAATTTTCGGGCGCTACCAGACCCTGCGCTCCCTCCGCCGCCTGGATCGCCTGGGCATGGCACGTCTCAAACATCAGGGGGTGAATTTTGGCGAATTCGAGGATGGCGATTACGTGGTGCATTTGGAATACGGTATCGCGCTGTATTGCGGCATGCAGGAAATCCCGGACGACGAAAGCGGGGAAAAGGGAACGACCCGCCAGGTGTTGGTGCTGGAATTTTTCGGCCAGGCCAAACTTTATGTCCCTCTCGAGCAGGCTTTTTTGGTTTCGAAGTATGTCGGCGTGGGCAAGAGAACCCCCACCCTGGACACCTTGGGAGGCACCCGCTGGGAAAAAGCCAAAAAGCAGGCTGAGAAAGCCGTGGCGGATTACGCGGCAAGGCTTCTGAAAATTCATGCAGAGCGCGACACGCTGGGGGGATTTTCCTGTCCGCCCGACACGGCCTGGCAGAAAGAATTCGAGGACTCCTTCCTTTACGAGGAAACGGAGGACCAGTTGAAAGCCATCGTCGACACCAAGAGTGACATGGAATCCACCCAACCGATGGACCGCCTGATCTGCGGAGATGTCGGCTTCGGGAAAACCGAGGTGGCCATCCGTGCGGCCTTCAAGGCCGTGATGAGCGGTAAACAGGTGGCTTTTCTTGTCCCTACCACTGTTCTAGCGCAACAACATTATAACACCCTGAAGGAGCGTTTTGCTGATTACCCCATCCAGGTTTCCATGATGAGCCGTTTTGTCAGCCGCAAGGAGCAGAATGAAACCATCCGCAAGCTGGCCCTCGGGGAGGTTGACATTGCGGTGGGCACGCACCGGGTAATTTCGGCCGATGTGGGATTCAAGGATCTGGGGCTGGTCATCATCGACGAGGAGCAGCGCTTCGGGGTGAAGCAGAAGGAAAATTTCAAGGAACGTTTCCGGCTCGTGGATGTTCTCACGCTTTCGGCCACGCCAATCCCCCGCACGCTTTATCTTTCCCTGATGGGTGCCCGGGACATGAGCGTGATCGAAACCCCGCCCAAGAACCGTCTGCCGGTCGAGACTGTTGTGACTTCTTATGACGAGCGAATGATCCGTGCGGCCATCCAGCGTGAACTCCAACGGGGCGGTCAGGTTTTCTATCTGCACAACCGGATACTAAGCATTGAAAAAGTGGTGGAGCGGCTGCACTTCCTCGTCCCTGGTGCCAGGGTGGATTACGGGCATGGGCAGATGGAGGAAGATCAGTTGGAAGAAGTCATGCTGCGTTTTGTGGAAGGGCGTTCCGATGTCCTGGTTTCCACCACCATCATTGAAAGCGGGATCGATATCCCCAACGCCAACACCATCATCATTGACCGGGCGGACCGCTTCGGGCTGGCCGATCTCTATCAACTACGGGGCCGGGTGGGCCGGGGTCAGAACCGCGCCTATGCCATGTTGCTGCTGCCCCGGGATCTGATGGGTGGGGATGCCGGCAAGAGGGTTCGCGCCATCAAACAATATTCCGATCTGGGGGCAGGTTTCAAAATAGCCATGCGTGACCTGGAAATACGCGGGGCGGGCAATCTCCTGGGCACGGCCCAGAGTGGACACATCATCGCGGTTGGCTTTGAGCTTTATTGCCGCCTGCTGAAAAAGGCGGTGGAATCCCTCAAGACGGGGGCTGCACCCGTTTTCCCGGAGGCCCGTCTTCGCCTGGATTTTATGCATCTTGGCGAAAGCGGAGGGCCAGTGGAGGGTGATTCGGCCTATCTGCCGTCGGATTACATGCCGGAGATCCAGTGGAGGATCAGTGCTTATCGCGAGTTGGCTGAACTCCAGAGTCTTCCGGATTGGGAAGCACTGCGGAAGCGCTGGAAAGACCGTTTCGGTCGTTGGCCGGAGCCCGTGGAGTTGCTCTTGATCTATAACCGTGCCAGAATAGGAGCTACCCAGGTCAAACTTTCCAGTATTGAAACAAAAGCAGATAAGCTCATAATGACAAGAAATGGGGATTATGTCATGATCGGGGGAAGGTTCCCAAGGCTGACGAAAACCCGGACCAAAGCCAGACTACTCGAAATAGAAAAATGGATTCACTCGCTCAAAAGCTGATACTGCTTTGCCTCTTGGCCCTGCTCCTTCCTGCCCCTAAGAGCCACGGGCAGGTGGTGGACGGTGTGGCTGCCGTAGTTAACGACAAGGTCATCACCTTTTCCCAGGTCCGAAAAGAAGTTGACCCGATCGAGGCCCAATACCGTGACCTTTTTGCCGGGGTTGAACTGGTGGATAAGGTCAAAGAAGCCCGGCTGAATTCCCTGAAATCGCTGATCGAACGCGAATTAATCATCCAGGAGTTCAACACCAAGGGTTTTTTCATTCCGGAGAACATCATTGAAGAACGTGTGCGCAAGATTACCTCCGAACAGTATGAAGGGGATCGCCGCGCTCTGGTCCGCACCCTTCAGGCCCAGGGGATTTCCGTCAGCAACTTCAAAGACCAACTACGCAACCAGATCATCGTCCAGGCCATGCGCACCCGCAATGTTGCATCAGCTGTCATTGTTTCCCCTTATCAGATCGAGCAGTATTACCAGGATAATGTCCGGCAGTTTGTCCGTCCGGATGAGGTCAAGTTGCGCGAAATTTTCATGAGGAAATCTTTTTCCAAGGAAAAGCGGATGGGCCGGGACGGCAAGGAAGAGGAATACGATCCCCAGCGTCTGGTTATGGAGGATATTCTGCAGAAGATCAAAGCCGGCTCCGATTTCGCCAGCCTGGCCAAAGGTTATTCCGAAGGGTTGCAGCAAAAGGAGGGTGGAAGCCGTGGTTGGGTGACAGGTTCCGGTCTGCGTCCTGAGCTGTCCAGTGTCTCCTTCAAGTTGCGGCCCGGACAGAACAGCGGAATCATTGAAACCAGTGATGGATTCCATATCGTGCTGGTGGAGGATCTGCGCAAGGCGACGGTGATTCCCATGGCGGAAGTCCGGGAACGTATTGAAAGCACCCTCCTGCAACAGGAAAAAGAACGCCTCCAGCAGGAGTGGCTGGACGGTCTGCGCTCCAAGGCCTTCATCAAGATGTTTTTCTAGGTTTTGCCTTTGTGAAACCGCTTCCTGTCATCGGCATCACCCTGGGTGAACCAGCCGGGGTTGGTCCCGAGGTCGTTCAAAAAGCCCTCCAGCATTTGTCCCGGAAATCCTTGGGCGCCACTTTCCGCCTGATCGGGGATGTCCGGGGTGCCCGGCCCGGCAAGCCCACTCCAAAATCAGCAAGGCAGGCTCTGGCGGCATTAGAAGAATCCGTGGCACTGCTGAAAACCGGACAAATCCAGGCGGTGGTGAACGCGCCTGTTCATAAAGCCCATTTACAGAAGGTTGGTTTTGCCTACCCGGGACAGACAGAGTTTTATGCCCGTTCTTTCCGGCTTCGTGAGGAACAGGTCACCATGATGATGGTTTCCGACAAGTTGAATGTGGCTTTAATCAGCACTCATTGTTCGTTGAAACAGGCAATCGGACGTGTTTCCTCCAAAGGTATTGTGATTCATGGGACACGTCTGATTGAAATGCTCAAATGCAAAGGTGTTAAAAAACCACGTATTGCCGTGTGCGGACTGAATCCCCATGCCGGGGAAGAGGGTCTGTTCGGGAATGAGGAAGGGAAAATAATTTCTCCCGGAATCCTTGCCCTGAGAAAAAGGCATTCCGGAAAGGCTCTTGTCTCCGGACCCCATTCGCCAGATGCCATTTTTTCTTCGGCCCTGCAGGGGAAGGTGGACGGAGTTTTGTGCCTTTACCATGACCAGGGCCTTATACCTTTCAAACTGGTGGCCTTTGAGGAGGGCGTGAACCTGACCTGGGGTCTGCCTTTTGTGCGGGTTTCGCCCGATCACGGAACCGCATTTGACATTGCCGGAAAAGGAGTAGCCTGTTCTTCCAGTATGGAATCCGCCATCCGTTTGGCAGTGAAATTGGGCACAGTTGATAGGTGACAGAACTTCATGCCGACTTTTCCCACAGACCTTTCCCGCATTGACGAACTGCGCCGCCGCATGCCGGCAAAGGGTTTGTTTGCGGAAAAAGAATGGCTGGCGTCGCCCACGGCCTTTCCCCTGACTCCGGACCAGCTTGACTACCTGGAAAAACTGGGTCCCCGTCTGCTAACTTTTCTCAAAACCTGCAACCTCTTTTATCGCCAAAGCCGCTCCGGGAAAAAGCCCGCCTACATCCATGAATGGCTGGACGCCGGTAAGCCGCAGGATTTGCTGGAGTTGGCTTCCGACCCGGCAGTTAAAAACCAATTACCCTCCGTTATTCGTCCTGATCTGTTGATCACAGACAAGGGCTTTGCCTTGTCCGAGATCGATTCTGTTCCCGGCGGGCTCGGTATGACGGCCTGGTTGAATGAAAGTTATACCGCACTTGGGGAAGAGGTGGTCGGAGGTGCAGATGGCATGAGAGAAGCGGCCCGGCGCCTGTTGCCGGATGGTGATGTCGTGATTTCCGAAGAGGCACTGGCCTATCGTCCGGAGATGGAATGGTTGTTTGGAGAGAATCGCGTCAAAGCAGCCGAAACGTATGAATTCAACGGGAAAATGACCTACCGCTTTTTTGAGGCTTTCGATTGGTCTGGTTTGGAGTCGATCCGCCGGAGTTATAGTCCTGACTTGGGAATGACGCCTCCCCTCAAACCTTTTTTGGAAGAAAAACTCTGGCTGGCTTTGTTCTGGCTGGGTCCCTTGCGGGAGGCCTGGCGGCAGGAGCTGGGAGACCGCTATGACCGGGATTTTCAGGAGCTGATTCCTTACAGTTGGGTGGTGCACCCTGGTGAAATTCCGCCTACTGCTGTACTTCCCCATTTAAATGTTCAGTCATGGGAGCAGGTGGCCGCTTTTTCCCAGAAAGAACGTGATCTGATTCTCAAAATATCGGGATTTTCCCCGCAGGCCTGGGGTTCCCGCGGCGTGACTTTGGGTTCCGATGTCAGCACAGAAGAATGGTCGACAATACTCCACCGGGCCTTGGCTTCGTTTCCCAGCTCCCCTTACATCCTGCAACGTTATGAAAAACCTGCCCTGATCCGCCATCCTTATTGGGACGAAAAAAGTGGCGAAACCAAAGTCATGCAGGGACGTGTCAGGCTATGTCCCTATTATTTTGTTGAAGAGGGGGAGGCCCGTCTGAAGGGTGTATTGGCCACCATCTGTCCGGCGGATAAAAAGCTTATCCACGGTATGAAAGACGCCATCATTGTTCCCTGCCAAATGACTCTGGACAACCATTCGCATGGTTAGTTCTTCAGGTGAGGAAGAACGGAATCTTCGAATTTTTTCAACCAATCCGGAAATTCACGGGCAACAGTCTGGGCGTGTTTTGTCAATTCCAGCAGCCTTTCATGGCGCAGTTTCAGGTCGTAAGCGTGGCGGAACACGTGACGAAAGCCTTTGAGTTCCCTCAGAATATTTTTGTAATCCGGGGGCAGAAAGGCGGGCCTGACTTCCGGAATTTCAAGATGCAGACGTTCCAGCAATCGCTCTTGATAATCCCCTTTTTTCTCAAAATGATTTTCGAAAGTCCGGCACAGACGCTCCAGGGATTTTTCCAAAACATTATAAAAACGGTGTAATTCGTAACCGCAGGCCTCCAGATGCCCATCGTGGCTTTCGTTTATCCGCAAAGCGGCATTGCGGGAGGACTCTTGGAGGATGGAGAGATCCTGGGACATTTCAGAAACCAGAATCTGTAGTCCTAAGCGATCCATGTCAGGCCCTTTTTCAGGATGGTTTCCCTCAGGCGGGTTTCCGAAAGCAGGGTGACATCCACTTTGCGTCCAAGGCTTTCCTCCAGCCACGCGGATACGCCGTAAACCGTCATGTGTTCCGGTTCGTGATCAAGGGCCAGGTCGATATCGGATTCCGGGCGGAAACGACCCTGTTCCACCAGAGAACCGTAAACCCAGAGACGGCAGCCCTTAAGGTGCTTTTTACTGAGCAGGCGCAATTCATCCAAAAGGTGAAGCCGTAACACTTCGCGCTTGTCGGCAACGTTTTTGTGGTGCTCAAGCAGCAGCTTCATGGCTTCATTAAAGCAGTCATCTGGGTTATCATCAAGCCAGAAGCCCGGAGCGGGGGAGTCGGATCATGCTTTTAGGATCGGACTGGGCCTGTTGGCAGATCCCGGATCCATTCTTTTCCTCTATAACCGAGTTTTCCGACTTCGGAAAAATTGGTTGTAGGAAAAAAATAGAGCGGTGAATTCCTGTTTTTGGGAATAAACGCGCCCTTGCGTTCTCTGACCTTTGGATTACAATATGCTCATGTTTTACAAGCTAAAAAGTTTACTAGCCGGTGTCATGGGACTATCGGTTTTCGTGACTCTTTGCTGTTGTGATGCTGAAGCCAAACCCTTCGCGACCCATGGCTGTTGCAAAACCGCCCCTGCGCCGCTTCAGCAGAAGGACACCTGTCTAAGTTGCCCCCACCAGAACCTCAACGTACGATTGTTGGATAAGGTTCAGGCCGTCTCTCTGAAAGCTGATTCAGCACCTTTTCCGGTCAGTTACCTGGATGATCCAGGATTGGCCGCTTTTGAATTTTCCACCGGCAAAGCTGCTTCCCTTCCTTTTCGTGCAGCTGGGGGAAGTCCACCGGTGGATCTCACCATTCTCTATCTCGTCCTGAGGCCTTGATTAAGCGGGTGTGGGTCAGGCTCTCCTGGTGTTTGTCGCCGGCCCCCTTTTCTTCCCTGAGACGACACAAGTGATTCGGTAAAAAAACAAAACTTTATTTAAGGAAAATTGGATTATGAAAAAAACATTGTTGATTTTAGCTGCAGCAGCTCTGGCTGTTCCTGCGTTGTTCGTTTCCACCTCACAAGCTGCAGGAAAACCCTGCCAGGACTGTTGCTGTGAGTGTGCGGAATGCTGCGAGTCCGGCTGTAGCAACTGCGAAAAGTGCAATAAGTAACTTCTCCGGTTTTTAAACCGGAACAAGGGAAGCCCGGCAGGAAACTGCCGGGCTTTTTTTGCGTTCTTGCTGTCGGCGCATGGTCTGGTATTTCTGGAATATGTCGATTGTATTGGTGACCGGCTCGGCCGGTTTGATCGGGTCGGAAACCTGCAAACGTTTCCATGCGGAAGGTTACGACATCCTGGGGGTTGATAATGACATGCGGGCCTACTTCTTCGGAGAGGGAGCTTCCACCGGCTCATCCAGGCAGGGATTGGAGAAATCCCTGAAACGTTACACGCACCGGGCCCTGGATATCCGGGACCGCGAGGCGGTGGAAAAACTCTTCCATGAGTACGGCAAAGACATCGCCCTGGTGGTTCATACCGCCGCCCAACCCAGTCATGATTGGGCCGCCAAGGAACCCCACACCGACTTCGGGGTCAACGCCATCGGCACCCTGAATCTTCTGGAAGCGGCCCGCCTGTCCTGCCCGCAAACGCCTTTTATTTTTACCAGCACGAACAAGGTTTACGGAGACACGCCGAATCGTCTGCCCTTTCAGGAGCAGGAAAAACGTTGGGAGTTGGGTTCTGATCACTTGTATGGGCTTCATGGTATTGATGAAAGCATGTCCATCGATCAGACCAAACACTCGCTCTTCGGGGCCAGTAAAGTGGCGGCTGACGTCCTTGTGCAGGAGTATGGACGTTATTTCGGGATGAAGACCGTCTGTTTTCGGGGAGGTTGCCTGACCGGACCCGCCCATGCCGGGACGGAACTGCACGGCTTTCTGGCCTACCTTATGAAATGCACCGTGGCTGGTAATCCTTATCGTGTCTTTGGTTACGGAGGGAAGCAGGTCCGCGATAACATTCACAGTCACGACCTTGTTGAAGCGTTCCACCAGTTCTTTCAAAATCCACGCAGTGGTGAAGTTTACAACATTGGAGGCAGCCGACATTCCAACTGCTCCATGCTGGAAGCGATTGATCTTTGTCAGGAAATCAGCGGGAAAAAACTGGACTGGACCTACCTGGAAGACAACCGGATCGGCGACCACATCTGGTGGATCAGCGATGTCCGCAAGTTCCAGTCCCATTATCCCGGATGGAATTACCGCTACGGTCTGCGGGAGATTCTGGGGGAAATTCATCAGGCTTGTGCCTGATGAAGCATGGAACTGGGAGCGTGGTGCATGGAGCGGAAAAAAAATACTGCAAAAAAACTGACACCCTTGAATTTTAAATTCAGGTTTTTAGGTTTGCAGATTTGGCAGATTGGTATCGAGTTGAGTATTCCTCTTTTCCGGTTGGCGGATCATTTGAAAGGCGAAAAGCTTTATCGCTTTGCTGAGCAGATGAGAGGTGCCGTGCTTGGTATTACCAATAATATTGCGGAAGGCTCTGGAAGCACATCGAATAAAGAATTTCAGCAATTTATGAATTTTTCGCGAAGGTCTGTTTATAAAACAGCGAATATCCCTTTTGTATCAGTCAAGGAGGGGTCTCTTTGTGATGAAGAAACTCAAGACTGTTTGAATCGTGTGGAAGAGTTGTCCCGGAAAATCACCAACTTTTCTCGCTCCTTGAATCCATAAATACGATTTTATGTCCCTTGCTTTTCAATCCCCGCTCCAAGCCCCATGCTCCAAGCCTGATAAGCTTCTTCTGACTGGAGCCTGTGGCTTCGTCGGAAGCACTCTGGCCTTGGAATTACGCAGGGTTCTTCCGGATCTGGAGATCATCGGCATCGACAACCTGAGCAGGAAGGGCAGTGAGGGGAATGTGCCAAAGATACAGGACTCGGGAATCAGGTTTCAGGTGGGGGATATCCGGAATCCGGCCGATCTGGATAAATTGCCTGCGGCGGATTGGGTGATTGATTGCGCGGCCAATCCCAGTGTCCTGGCTGGCGTGGACGGGAAAAGTTCCTCCTTTGAAGTCATGGATCATAACCTGATCGGAACCCTGCAACTCCTGGAATACTGCAAGAAGCATAAGGCAGGGTTTATTCTGTTAAGCACCAGCCGTGTTTATTCCATTGCAGCGCTTAGTGCCATTCCGGTGGAGGAAGTGAAAGGGGCGTTCAGACCCGAAACCCCCCTCCATGCCCAAAGCTCCGCGCTCCACGCGGATTCGGTTACCCCTGAGGGCGTGACCGAATCCTTCAGCACCCGTCCGCCGCTTTCCCTTTACGGTATGTCAAAGTTATGTTCGGAAAATCTGGCGTTGGAATATGGCGAAACCTTCGGGTTTCCGGTCTGGATCAACCGTTGCGGAGTGTTGGCGGGCGCCGGGCAGTTTGGAAGGGCCGACCAGGGAATCTTCGCCTACTGGATCAACAGTTGGCTGCGTAAAAAACCCTTGAAATACATCGGTTTTGGAGGGCAGGGTTTTCAGGTCCGGGACGCCCTGCATCCCAGGGATTTGGTGCCCTTGCTTACACTACAGATGAACGATCCACTGAGAAAAGTTGAAAAAATCCAAAACCTGGCCGGCGGAGCGGCCAACAGCATTTCCCTGAAACAGCTCAGCGACTGGTGCGAAAAGCGGTTCGGCCCGCACAGGGTGCTTTCCGATCCAGAGCCAAGACCCTTTGACCTGCCCTGGATGGTGTTAGACGCAACCTTGGCCAGGCAACAGTGGGGCTGGAGGATGGAAACACCGCTTGACCTCATCCTTGAAGAAATAGCCGTTCACGCTGAAGCGCATCCGGATTGGCTGGAAATTTCGGGCAACAGTTGACGGCCAACTTACATTTGACAATATTTGCCACTATTTGTAAGTATTGGAGTATGGGCTACACCCGCACGGATCACTACGAAACAATCATCCAGCGCCACATTCGTTCTGGACGGGCCTCGAATAAAACGGAGGTCATTCACCAGGCGCTGGCCTTGCTTGACGCAGTTACCCGTGGTCACGGGCCCATCGGTGCCAGCTTTAACAATGCCAGTGAACTGGAAGCCCTGCTTTTGGAGGCAGGCCCGGCGTCCCCTATGACAGCCGAACGCAAAGCCCGCATTTTCGGGCATTTGAAACGGTGAAATTTCAGGCTTCGCCGGAAACGGACGATGACCTGATAGCAGCCCGTGACTTTATTGCAGCCGATAACGAAAAGGCCGCTCTCGATTTTCTGGATACGGTTTTTGAAGCCTTTGACCGTTTGGGTGAAAATCCAGAAATGGGTGCAAAAGCGCGCTTTAAACATGCTGCTTTGAAAAAAATGCGTTATTTCGTGCTGCCACCCCCTTTTAACCGTTGGATCATCTTATACCAAACGAGTGGGAAGGGTGTGGATATCAGGCGTGTCCTTTACGGGAACATCAACTGGAAAGACGAGCCGGGACGTTTTTTTTGAGGATTGAAGTTGGAGCCCGCAGACATCCTTCGGGCATACCCTTGAAGAAATCGCGGACCTTGCGGAGACTCATCCGGAATGGCTGGAAATTTGGGGGACTAAGGCAGTAAAGCAACTGCTGAGAAATTGACAATCCTGGCAAAAAAGGCCATACCGGCTTTATGAAAACAGCCAGTGTGACTGAATTGAAAAACGGGCTCAGTAGCTTTCTGGATAAGGTGCAGCGGGGCCATTCGGTGCTGGTTACCGAGCACAGCCGGCCTGTTGCAATTCTTGAAAAGGTTTCGACCGATCGTCTGCCTCCGAATTTGAGGGATCTGGCGGCTCAGGGTTTGATCGCACTTCCCGGGAAGGATCTGGATCTGAAAGCCTTTTTCAGCATGCCCAAAGCAAAGGGAAAGAACTCGCTGATAGAAGCTCTTTCAGAGGATCGCGAAGGTCGTTGAAGTCATGACGTTCTGGGATACATCAGCCTTGGCTCCTCTGATTTATGAGGAGGAAGATTCAGTATGGCGTGAGGGTTTTTTGTCCAAAGATCCCCGGATCGTGTTGTGGTATGGAACTCCGATGGAGTTGGAATCTGCCCTTTCCAGGCGAGTGAGAGAGGGATCGTTGTCGATGGATCAGGCTCATTTGGCCCGGAAAAAAGTGGAAAGAATGGCTGCTTCGTGGTTGGAAGTGGAGCCCTCCCGCGAGGTGCGGGACAGAGCTCTCAGACTTTTGCGTGTACACTCTTTACGCAGCGCGGACGCTTTTCAACTGTCTGCCGCTTTGATCGTAACGTACGAACGTCCCGCCGGGCATTGGTTTCTGACGGCAGAAAATCGTTTGACTTTGGCGGCTGAGGCGGAAGGATTTTCTGTGGAATAAAGGCATCAGGGCCGGTAACAAGGTAAATAATGAACAACGAGCAATCGGTATCCAACAACCCTCAACTACAGCCTCTCCAGTTGCTCAGCATTGTCATTCCTGCACGGGATGAGGAAGGCTGTATCGAGTCCACGGTGGGACACCTACATCTGGAGTTGAAACTGCATGGAGTGCCTCATGAGATTGTCGTGGTGGACGATGGCAGCTCTGACCGGACCTGGAAGATTCTACAGAAGTTGGTTCAGGGCATGCCCGAATTGAGCCCGGTTCGGAACGAAGACAGGCACGGTTTCGGATTTGCCATTCAGAAAGGACTGGAAGTCATGAAGGGGGACGCCGTGGTCATCATGATGGCGGACGAGTCGGACGATTGTCGGGATGTCGTCCGTTACTGGAACAAGCTGAACGAGGGCTATGACTGTGTGTTTGGGAGCCGCTTTGTCCGGGGAGGAGGAGTCATTGATTACCCCTATGTCAAATACGTCCTTAACCGTCTGGCCAACCAGTTCATCCGGGTGCTGTTCGCCATCCGGCTGAATGACACCACCAACGCCTTCAAGGCCTACCGGAAGACTGTGATCGAAGGATGCCGTCCCTTGTTGTCGCCGCATTTTAATCTAACGGTGGAATTGCCCCTGAAAGCGATTGTCCGGGGCTACAGCTGGATCTCATTACCTATCACCTGGCGTAACCGCCGAAGTGGCGTGGCCAAATTGAAGATCCGCGAAATGGGCAGCCGCTACCTTTTCATCTGCCTCTATGTCTGGTTGGAAAAATATTTCAGCCTTGGAGATTACAGAAAACATCAAAACGGAGCTGTTGGAAGCAAATGAGCAGAGAAGCCTTCAATGAAGAGTCGCTGGAAGTGATTTACGGGAATCGCTTTTCTTTGACACATGTTTACCGGAATAAGGTATGGCAGGTGTTGATTCCCCATTTTTTTCAAAATTATGTTCCGGAAGGTGGGAGGGTGCTGGACCTTGGCTGTGGTTACGGGGAATTTATCAATAATGTTCAAGCTTCCGAAAAATTCGCACTGGACCTCAATCCGGCCACCGGGAAACGCCTGAAACCAGGTATTCAGTGGATTCAAAAGAGATCGACAGATGACTGGGGTATTGGGGGGGAAAGTCTGGATGTCGTATTCACCAGCAACTTTTTTGAACATCTGCCGGGAAAGCAGGATCTTTCCGATACCGTGGATCAGATTCGCAGGGTATTGAAGCCGGGAGGGCTGCTCATCGCCATGGGTCCCAATATCAACCGTGTCAATGGGGCCTATTGGGATTTCTGGGATCATTATCTGGCACTGACAGAAAAATCTTTGTCAGAGTTGTTGGAAACCAAAAAATTTCAAATCACCCGCTCTGAAAGATCCTTTCTTCCCTATACCATGGCCGGGGGACGGCAATATCCTTTGTTTTTTGTGCGTCTTTACCTGCTGTTTCCATTCTTTTGGAAAGTCTTCGGCAAACAGTTTCTTGTCATTGCAAAAAAATAGTCATGAACTCTTCTGTAATGGAAAAAGGGGTATCTTTTTTAAGCAACACAGGAATCCTGCTCCGGAGCGGGCCTCTGGCAGCTGCAACGCGAACTATGCGTATTTACGATGCCATCTCTGGACTGATAAGTAAGACGAATGACAGGAGACGGAAGACGGAAGACGGGAGACAATGACCGATGACAGAGGTAAGGGTTCCGTTTCCTGGGAGACTGGATTGCTCTTCGGCGGGATCTTCGTTTTCGGGTTCTGATGTTTGATGTCTGATCTTACGATCCGGGGGGGGAATGAAACTCTCTTGACCCGCTTTTTCTTCAATCTTTACCTGGAACCTGTTTCTGATGGGTTTCCACTGTGAACAGGGCCGCAGCTAAAAAGTCCACTTCATTTATGCGAAGTTGAAGGGGACACGGGGGCCCAGTGAAGTTGAGCTTTGGCAGCATGCGGTCTTTTTTTCATGACACAGTCAGCCTTGGGAACGGCTGCGCGACTGTTGTTGCCTTGTTACCCTCTTCTTATCCCCTTGATTGCTTCCCTGCGATCCGGTTTTACCAGGACCCGACTTTGGAACGCTGGGGTTTATTTGGCAATTTTGATATAGTGGGCCCTTGTTTTGACAAACCCGCCCCGCCCGCTTCTGCCTGTTTCCCATTTCCTGGAATTATTGGGAGGCTGTCTGACGGGACAACCTGTTTTTCATAGAATTCAGACGGTGTATAATGTCTATGAAAATCGGGGAAGAGCCTTTAATCCTCTCCTGGCCAGAATTCCTGCAGAATGTTTGTTGCTGGGTTTCTATTCCAGTGGGGATGCTCCTGAAAGAGCGTTGTGGCGGCCATTTGGTGGTCGGCGCACTGCTCATGTCAAAGATGCGGATCGGGGGAGGATCTTGATAAAAAAGAGCTACGTTGGGTTGTTGTCAGCGACTTTGCGTTGAAATTCAAAGGTAGAAGCCCGGAAAATTGGCTTGAGTCGTGCCGAGGTCACCTGCGTCAGACCGTGGAACTGCAGCTCAAGGCATCACACCAGCCAGAGCTGTGGTTGGAGGGATGAACGTGCCGTAGCATTCTGCTTTAAGGGTGGCCCAGAAGGATCCCTTGAAGGCCTTGTCACAAACCCCTCATATTGAATTCTGTAAGTTCTGTCTAAAATCTGCTTTTGGGTTCAAAGTGGGTAATGATAGAGAAAGTCATTCTTGACAAGTTGACAAGTTAGTGTAGTTTTTGCTTATGAAAACACTATCTGTGGGAGAGTTCAAAGCCCATTTTTCCAAGGTGTTGCAGGATGTTCAGAATGGCAGGCAAATCGGTGTTTCGTTTGGCAGGAAGGGAGAAATCGTCGCCGTGCTTGTTTCGCCCAAGGATCTGGTCTCATCAACCGGTTTGAAACTCGGCTTGCTCGAGGGCAAAGCCCGGTTTCGAACGAGGGCCGACTATAAAATGACCGATAATGAAGTTTTTTCCTCATGAAAATTCTGGTGGATTCCCATGCTTTCCTGTGGGCGGTCATGGCACCGGACAAGCTCGGCGCAAAAGCGCGATCTGAACTCACCTCCGGCCGGAACGAGGTGTTCTTGAGTGCCATCAGCCTGTGGGAAATCTCATTGAAATATTCGCTGGGAAAATTGGATCTCAAGGGAGTTTTTCCTGCCGATCTCCCGGGCGCGGCAGGGAATGCGGGATTTGAAACCCTCCCGCTCGATCCGCAACTCGCAGCCTCATTTCATGAACTCCCCAAGCTCGCCCACAAAGACCCATTCGATAGAATGTTGATCTGGCAATGTATCCGGGGCGGTTTTACGCTTGTTTCGAAAGACAAGGAGTTTGCTTCTTATAAGCCACTTGGACTGGAACTTCTCTGGTAGCAGATTTGACGCTTCACTTTCCGAACTCCGCTGGCAGAGGGGCCTGCGTAATCGCTCGAAATCATGATATTTGCTGATTATTCGGACAACGGTAATACCCTCTGTAATACATGAAGACTGTCACGATAAAGATTCCTGAT
>JBBSCO010000030.1:0-31435 GCA_038250235.1 Methylacidiphilales bacterium
GAAGCCAGAGCCCTTGAAGTTAAATTCAAGAAAAAGAAAAATTCTCAAATAGTGATTTATCTGATGTCCAAACTCAAGGCAGAGCAGTCCCGATAGCTATCGGGACGGGTCGAAGGTTCGAGTCCTTCCGGGAGCATTTTTCTTGAAAGCTTGCCGTCCGGCTTACTGCCCTTAAAATAAAAGACATGCCTATTTTACTTTTAAGCGGAAGCCTTTTGCTTTTCACCGTCCTCTTGATCGGCTGTGCCGGAGGTGGAGGACGTCCCGGTTCTGAAATCCCACCAGTGGCCACGACTAATGAACCACTGCCCCAACGCCAGAGCCAAGGCTCCACTCAGAGCTCTCAGACCTCCGGAATAGCCGCATCCCGTTCCGAGCCAATCATCTATGATTACCCCGGTGCCACACGTAATCTGAATGCCCCAACACCCAATCCTGTCAGTGTAGCGCCAAAGCCTATCGATACTTCAATTTCCAGTGGGCTCCGGTATCATACGGTAATGAGTGGCGACACGCTCTGGGGTCTTTCGAGAAAATACAATGTGACGATTGATTCCCTGCGGGCCGCCAACGGGCTTGCCACAGACACTATCAAGCCCGGGCAGAACCTCAGGATTCCTTGACCGCGAACTTTGAATTGTAGAGTTGAAAAAACCGAATCAGGCAAAAAGAAAAACCGGGATATTCTTTAAGCCGCCAGTGCTTTATCCTCCGGCACCTGTTTCGTGGAGTAATTGGAGGCCTGCACCGATCCCTGCGTGCAATCCCGGGAATACATGATGAGGTGGTGTGCCACCATGGCCACCTGCAGAATGGTTTCGATGTTGCCCTGCTTGAGCTGACGCCAAAACATCTTCCAGAAGTGTTTGCGATAGTCCGCCCGTATTCCCACCCGCCAGAACATCTGGATGAGGATCCGGACAAAACGTTGCAGATTGTACCAACTAAGCTGGCTTAGGGGATTGACCGGTTTCATTCGCAAATGATAGGTCTTGGCCTCCTGGGCTTCGTAGCGGCGGTAAAGATTTTCCGGATCGTAGATCGCGCTGATGACACCCTGCCAATCGTTGACTAGACGGTCGTAAGGCCGCAGAAATTCAATGTTGGATTCCCGGCCTTCATCCGATACCAGTCGGCCCGCCGTTTGCAGGCGGCTGTAAAGCGGGGTGTGGGGTAATGCGTAGAGAATGTTGACCGTGAGGATAGGGATGCCGGAGGCTTCGACAAAATCCAGGATGGCCCGCGGTGTTTCATCCGTGTCCGTATCCAGCCCCATGATGATGCCGGAAGCCACTTCAATGCCGTAGGAACTGATGATGTCGACGGATTCCAGGATAGGCGTGCGCAGGTTCTGGCTTTTCTTCATCGCCTTCAGCGCGTTGGGTTCCGGCGTTTCTATTCCGCAGAAAACGTTGGTAAAAAAGGCCTCCCTCATCAGTTTCAAGACCTCGGGATATCTTGAGATATTCAAGGTCAATTCACAGGAAAGCCTGACTTGGTAATCCCGCTTCTTCTGCCACTCCACCAGCATTGGCAACAGTTCCATCGCAGCCTTGGGATTGCCGATGAAGTTGTCGTCGACAAAATAGATCGACGGTGCCCCGCGGTCGGCCAGATCATCCAATTCAAGGAGAATCTGTTCATTCGTTTTAGTGCGGGGGCTCCTGCCGTAAAGTCCGGGGATATCACAAAATTCGCAGGTGAAGGGACATCCACTGGACCATTGCACACTTCCCAGAAGATATTGCTTCACGTTGATACGGTCGTAAGCGGGCGAGGGGAACTCGGTCAAAGGCAGACGTTGGGTGGTGCGAAAACATTTTTGTTGGGCTGGCTTGGCCACGCTCTTGTCGAGGTGTTCAAAAAGTAACCACGTGGCGTCACCGACTTCGCCGCAATGCAGGTAATCGGGCTCTGGATAAGTCTCTGGCACGGCTGAAACCGAAGGCCCTCCCAGCACCGTAATTTTCCCGGCCTTGTTAGCCCGGCAGATCAGGTCGAGGATTTTGGGCCTTTGGATGTGCATGCCCGAAAGAAAAACCACATCCGCCCATTCCATTTCTGTGGATGTGACTTTGCGTATGTTTTCGTCGACAAAGTGCACCTCCCATTCTTTCGGGAGTAGGGCTACGATGAGTAGAATACCCTGCGGCGGCATGAAAGCCCTGACTGGGGGCATCAGCGGAAAGGCATGTTGGAAAGTTCCGAAGGATTTGGCGTATTCGGGAAAGACACAGAGGACACGCCGTTTGTTCCGTGGCCGGAAATCCGGACGTGAAAATTCAGGTAGAGAAACGCTTTCAGTGGTATTGGACATGCACGGAAGTTCCCTTGAACTGGTTTAATGTGCCCGAAAGTGCCGTTTTGGCCAGAGGGATTTTTATCGGCGGCGTTTTTTGGGACGGCTGGCATTGGGATCCAGAAGTGTGGTGTACACGTAAGGAAAATTCTCCAACTTCACCCGCTCGATCTCAATATTGATCAGGCGCTCAATCGACTGGATGTTTTCCAGATCGGCCGCAGTGAAAATGGTGAGGGCATCACCCTTTTTACTGGCGCGACCGGTGCGGCCAATACGGTGGACGTAATCTTCCGGTCCTTCAGGGACATCATAGTTGATGACATGGGTGACGTCGTCGATGTCGAGACCGCGGGAGGCAATGTCGGTTGCTACGAGGACTTCGACTTTGCCTTCTTTAAAAGTGGCGAGGGATTCCGTCCGTTCGCTTTGTGAACGGTCCGAGTGGATAGTGACCACTTTGTGTCCGGCCTGCTGCAAGGTTCCTGAAATGCGGTCCGCTCCCATCTTCGTCCGGGTGAAGATAATGATGCTCTCGTAGTGGAGATTTTCGAGAATGGCCAGGAGCAACTCGAATTTCTGGTCGGCGGCCACGGGATACAGGACATGGCGGACGGTTTCAGCCGGAGTGGCGCTGCGCCCGATGCTGAGTGTCTCGGGGTTTTTCATCGCCCAACCTACAAGCGTCTGCAAACGGGGAGGAATGGTGGCGGAAAAAAGCATGGTCTGGCGGTTTTCTGTTGCGCACTGGTGGATGATTCGGCTGACATCGGGTAAAAAGCCCATGTCCAGCATGCGATCCGCTTCGTCCAGAACGAGGTATTCGATACTACCCAGATCCAAGGTCTTGTTTTCCAAATGATCCAGAAGACGACCAGGGGTGGCCACGACCACGTCGGGCCTTTTGGCCAAAGTTTCGTTCTGATGGCCGTAACCTACGCCGCCGTGGACGAGGCAATAGGTAAGGTCGCTGAAGTAAGTGTAGTAATCGAGATTTTCAATAACCTGGGCAGCAAGCTCGCGGGTCGGCTCAAGAACCAGACAGCGTGTTTTGGGCTGGTGCTTATCGAGTTTCGAAAGAATCGGCAGAATGAAGGCGGCTGTCTTTCCAGTTCCGGTCTGGGCTGAGGCGATCAGGTCTTTTCCCTGCATCAGGATGGGAATGGCCTGGGCCTGGATGGGGGAGGGTTCGATGTAGCGCATGCGCTGGACTGCGTGAACAATGTTTTCGGAAAGGCCTAGAGGTTGGAAGGACATGTTGGGTGATCAATGAATCTTGAATTAAAAGGGTAAAGCTAGATTGGGAGGAGAGGACTGTCCATCTTTTGTTCTTTGGCATTGCAGCAGGGACATTGCAGGAGCGTCAGTCCGAAACTCGTGATATTTTTAGAAAGGGTGCAGCGCCCGTGCCCCTCCAAAAAGTGGATGATATGGGGGTCGTCCCTCCAGTATCTCAGGATTTGGACTTCTTGGGATGAAGAATTTTCACGAGCTGCTCCGGATGCGTTTTCCAATGTTCGAGAATCGTTTCCAAACGCTCCAGACTTTCCGAACTAAGGTGATGTTCGATCCCTTCGACATCGTGTGCGATGACATTCCGGTCAATTTCAAGCAGCGTGAAAAATTCGGTCAGGATAACATGGCGGCGCTGGATTCGGCGGGCGACCTCACGGCCTTTCAGGGTAAGAGTAAGGCCCCGGTAACGCTCGTAGCGGACAAAACCCATGCGGTCGAGGCGTTGCACCATCAGGGTGACACTGGGACGACTGAAGTTCAGGGCCAGGGCGATGTCGGAAACACGCGCGTACCCTTTGGCTTCAATTAACTCATAGATGCGTTCGAGGTAATCCTCGACGCTCTGTGTGATCGTTTCTTTTTCCTTCATTGAATAAAGCTAATCAGCATCTGATATCATAATCAAGAAAGAAAGTTAGTTGACACAAACAAAAGATGGTATAACTATTACGGTATGTTGAAATTGTTAAACTTCGTTTTTCTGACCGGTTTGGCCCTGGCCATGCCGCTGTCCGGTATAGCCGCACCGGGAGTTCCGAAGAAAAAAGTGCTCACGACTTTCACCATCATTCAGGACATGGCCCGAAATGTGGCTGGTGACGCTGCAATTGTCGAGTCCATCACCAAACCTGGAGCGGAAATCCACGAATACGAACCAACACCGTTGGACATTGTCAAAGCACAGAAGGCCGACCTTGTGCTTTGGAACGGCATGGGTTTGGAGCGCTGGTTTGAGAAATTTTTGGGCGATGTCAAAGGTGTTCCCAGTGCCGTATTGAGCGAGGGAATTGAACCCTTGGGCATTTCTGAGGGACCTTACAGTGGAAAGCCCAATCCGCACACCTGGATGTCGCCAGCCAATGCCGTGATCTACGTGGAGAACATACGCAGGGCCCTGGTTAAACTGGATCCTGACAACGAGAAAATTTATAACAATAATGCGATGGTTTACTCCGCCAAAATCAAAGCAATCGACGAACCGATTCGCCGCAAGCTGGAGCAGATTCCCGCAGATCAGCGCTGGTTGGTCACCAGTGAAGGGGCTTTTTCCTACCTGATCCGCAACTATGGGATGAAAGAACTCTACCTCTGGCCGGTCAATGCCGATCAGGAGGGCACTCCCCAGCAGGTCCGCAAGGTCATTGACAGTGTGAGAAAAAATAAAATACCGGTGGTTTTTTCCGAAAGCACGATCAGCGACAAAGCAATGCGTCAGGTGGCCAAAGAAACCTCCACCACATTCGGCGGGGTGCTCTATGTTGACTCGCTGACCGATGAAACGGGACCCGCACCCAGTTATCTGAAATTGTTGGAGGTCAACGCGGAAACGATAGTTAAAGGATTCACGGCCAAAGAATAACCATGGAACAGCCACTCAATGTCACGGTCAGGGATGTCACAGTCACCTATAACAACGGGAACACCGCACTTCATGATGCATCTTTTCAGCTGGAGCAGGGCTGTATCTGCGCTTTGGTCGGAGTCAATGGCAGTGGGAAATCAACTCTCTTCAAAGCCGTTATGGGTTTTGTCAAACCCTCCCGTGGTGAAGTGCTCATCAGTGGATTGCCGGTCCGTGTTGCCCAGAAAAAAAACTGGGTTGCCTACGTTCCGCAGTCGGAGGAAGTAGACTGGACCTTTCCGGTCAGTGTCTGGGATGTGGTTCTAATGGGACGTTATGGCTACATGAATTTCCTTCGTATCCCGAAGTCCGAAGACAAACGTCTGGCCCGTGAAAGTCTGGAGCGGGTGAAGATGTGGGAATTCCGGGACCGCCAGATCGGTGAACTGAGTGGAGGCCAGAAAAAGCGTGTGTTCCTGGCCCGTGCACTGGCCCAACAGGGAAGGGTCATTCTTTTGGACGAACCTTTCACCGGTGTGGATGTCAAAACCGAAGAGGCCATCGTCAATCTCCTGAGGGAACTGCGGGATGCCGGACATATTATCCTGGTTTCGACTCACAACCTCGGTTCCGTCCCTGATTTCTGTGACCAGGTTGTATTGATCAACCGAACCGTATTGGCCTGGGGTCCGACCAACGAAATTTTTACCGAAGAGAATCTTACGAAAGCATTCGGCGGCGTCCTACGTCATTTCCATTTTGAAAAATCCACAGTCGATGACAGTGACGGACGTTCAGTCACCCTGTTGACCGACGATGAGCGGCCTCTGGTTTTCGGCAGGGGAGGGCACTTGGAACATCGCACGGCACCCGACGAACCGGCCGACGGGGAAAAGAAGTGATGGAAGCGCTGCTAGTTCCTTTCCAGTACGAATACATGTTGAAGGCCATCCTGGTCAGTGCCTTGATCGGGGGAACCTGCGGTTTTCTTTCCTGTTTCGTCACGTTGAAGGGCTGGTCCCTGATGGGGGATGCCCTGGCCCATTCCGTGGTACCGGGAGTGGTTCTGGCCTACATGATCGGAGCTCCTTTTGCGGTGGGTGCTTTTGTTGCCGGACTATTGGCCGCAGCAGGCATGGGTATTGTCAAAGCCAGAACCCCGATCCGGGAAGATGCGGTCATCGGGGTTGTCTTTACCGGGTTTTTTGCCCTGGGACTGCTGCTGATTTCTCTTTTCCCCAGCAACATCAACCTGCGTTCCATTGTTTTCGGAAATATTCTTGGCATTTCCGATTTCGATATTCTGCAAACCCTGCTGATCTCCTTCGTCAGCCTCGCTGTTCTGGCCTTCAAATGGAAGGATCTCAGGCTCTTCTGTTTTGATCCGAACCAAGCCCGTTCCCTCGGGATGAACACCCACATTCTTCACTTCACCCTGCTGACCTTGCTTTCTGCGACCGCGGTAGCCGCTCTCCAGGCTGTGGGGGCCTTCCTGGTGGTCGCGATGCTGGTGACGCCTGGCGCGACTGCCTACCTGTTGACCGATCGCTTCAGCAAAATGTTGATGATCGCCTCGGCTATGGGAACCATCACCTCGGCTGTTGGTGCCTACGCCAGCTATTACCTCGATGGATCTGTCGGGGGCTGCATCGTGGTTCTGCAGGTGTTGCTCTTTATTCTGGCACTTCTTTATGCGCCAAAACACGGCATGCTGGCCTCCCGCCGGATAGTCCACTCGGCTCTAGAAGACGGAGTAAAGACATGAGTGCGGTGGACATGTTTTCGCGAAATCCTTTGGAGCCTTTCCAGTATGGATTCATGATCGAAGCCCTGCTGGTAGCCGCCTTGGTCGGGGTCGTTTGCGCTGTCCTTTCCTGCTATCTGGTGCTGAAAGGCTGGTCGCTGATGGGCGACGCCATTTCCCATGCGGTATTACCTGGTATAGTCCTGGCTTATCTCGTCGGCTGGCCTCTCATGCTGGGAGCATTTATCTCCGGTCTTTTCTGTGCAGTTTCTGCCGGCTACATCAAAGCCAACAGCCGGCTTAAGGAAGACACGGTGATTGGCGTTGTTTTTACCGGTATGTTCGCGCTTGGTTTGGTCATGGTTTCCAAGACCCAATCCGACATCCATCTGATGCATATCCTTTTTGGAAGCCTGCTTGGTATTTCAGTCGAACAGATCTGGCAAACTGTCGGTATGGGGACGCTGGTACTCGGCGCGGTGCTTGTACTTCGAAAAGATCTCCTGCTTTTTTGTTTCGACCCGAACCATGCCCGCAGTCTGGGTCTGAATACCACGCTGCTTTATTATGTGCTGCTCTCCTTATTGGCCCTGGCCATTGTCGTCTCGCTCCAGGCGGTTGGGATCATACTGGTCATCGCTATGCTGATCACACCTGGTTGTGTCGCCTATTTGTTGACCCGGCGTTTTGACAAAATGCTCCTGATTGCAGCTGTTTCCTCCGTCTTTTCCTGCCTGGTTGGAACTTACTTAAGCTTCTTTATCAATGGGGCTACCGGGGCCTGCATTGTTCTTGTGCAGGTCTTCCAATTCCTGTTGGTGATGACGCTTTCCCCCCGGCATGGCCTGTTGCGGAAAAGTACTGCGGCTATCTCCTGACTCCTAGGCAAAAGAATAGGGAGCCAGTCTATTTCCCTGCTGTTTGGATCTTCCTTTGGCACAAGGCTTGCTTATGTGTGAGCTGCCTTCTTCATACGATAGACGAGGAATTGACATCGATTGGACACACAAGGTTCAGTTTATGGATTTTTCCGGGAGCCTGCTTAGTCAAAGCTTGCATCCCGGAACGCATCGCGTTGAGATGGCATTGATTCAATCAAGATATGAACGAGCACGCCATCAACGGGGATATTCCTCCCATCTCACAAACGGAAAACATGAAGCACTCCATCCTGCGCAACCTGAAATACGGGTTGGCACGGGATCCTTACACCGCCACCAAGCGCGATTGGTGGCACTCAGTGGCCAAAGCCACCCAGGAACGCCTGATTGAACGGATGATGGCTACCCAGGCCGAACACGCCAAGACCAAGACCAAACGTGTTTATTATCTGTCCCTGGAATTTCTCATGGGCCGTCTTCTAGGAAACAACATCATCAACTGTAACCTCTATGAGGACGCAGCCCGTTCCCTGCACGATCTGGGGCTTGATCTCGAAGGCCTTCGCCACCAGGAATATGATATGGCCTTGGGCAACGGCGGTCTCGGACGTCTCGCCGCCTGTTTCCTCGATTCCATGGCCACACTTAATCTTCCCGCCGTCGGCTACGGCATCCATTATGAATTCGGGCTTTTCAAACAGGAGTTTGTCAATGGTTTCCAGGTGGAAAGACCTGACGAATGGTTGCGCTATGGCAGCTCTTGGGAAATTGTCCGTCCCGAGTACACCCAAAAAATCCAGATTCTGGGCCGGGTGGAAAATGTGTTTGACGAGCGTGGCAACTACCGCCCCCGCTGGGTGGAAAGCCAGAACATCGTGGGAGTTCCCTATGATATTCCCATCTGCGGATACAAAGGAGAAACCGTTAATTTTCTGCGGCTGTGGGAATCCCATGCCGAAGATGAATTTGATTTTACCGCATTCAACGCGGGCGGTTACACCGAAGCCCTGCAACGGAAGAATCTCGGCGAAACCATCTCCAAAGTGCTTTACCCAAACGATTCGACGGAAAACGGGAAGGAACTACGCCTGGTGCAGCAGTACTTTTTTGTCGCGTGTTCACTGCGCGATATCATCCGCCGCTTTGAGCGTGAACATGGCAACAACTGGATCATCTTCCCTGACAAGGTCAGCATCCAGCTCAACGACACTCATCCGTCTGTGGCAATTGCCGAACTTATGCGTTTCCTGCATGACGAGCAGGAGCTGACCTGGGATGAGGCCTGGGCCATTACGACCAAGACCTTTGCCTATACGAACCACACCCTGCTTCCTGAAGCACTGGAGCGGTGGAGTGTTCCACTCTTCTCCAAAGTCCTGCCGCGCCACCTGCAGATTATTTTTGAAATCAATTCCCGCTTCCTCAAGGAAGTGGAGAAGAAATGGCCGGGTGATTACAGTAAGCTGAAAGAACTCTCCCTCATTGAGGAAGGCTCTGTCCAGATGATCCGCATGGCCCATCTGGCGGTGGTGGGAAGTTTTTCGGTCAACGGCGTGGCAGAGCTTCACACACGTCTTCTCAGGGAGAATCTCTTCAAATCCTTCGACCAGTTTTATCCCGGTAAAATCAACAACAAGACCAACGGGGTGACACCCCGGCGCTGGCTGCTATCAATCAACCGGGGTCTTGGCAATCTGATCAATGAAAAAATCGGCCGTGACTGGGTGACTGATCTCGACCAGTTGAGGAAGTTGGAGTCGTTTGTGGACGACGGCGCATTCCTTGAGAGGGTGCGCGACATTAAACACGCCAACAAGCAATACCTCTGCAAAGTGATCCTGCGTGAGTGCGGGGTTGAAGTCAGTCCGGATGCCCTCTTTGACGTCCAGATCAAGCGGCTTCACGAATACAAACGCCAGCATCTCAACCTGTTGAACATCCTGACCGTTTACCGCCGTCTTCTGCAGAACCCGGATTACGACACGCCTCCCCGCGTGTTTGTCTTCAGTGCCAAGGCCGCCCCAGGCTATGTGGTGGCAAAATGTATCATCAAGGCCATCAATTCGGTTGCCGAGAAAATCAACAATGACCCGCGTCTCAACGGTAAGTTGAAGGTTGTTTTCCTGCCGAACTATCGTGTCTCCCTCGCTTCCTCCATCATTCCGGCCGCAGACATCTCCGAACAGATTTCCACCGCCGGAAAGGAAGCTTCCGGAACGGGAAACATGAAGCTGGGTCTGAATGGGGCACTGACCATCGGCACCCTTGACGGCGCCAATGTGGAAATACTGGAGGAGGTCGGTCCGGAAAACATCTTCATCTTCGGCAAAACTGTCCAAGAAGTCGATGAACTTTGGGCCAACGGCTACAACCCCCGCGATTACTACAATTCCAACGAAGAACTAAAGGCGGTTCTGGACTGGTTGGGTTCGCGTCACTTCATTCCCAACGACCCGCATGACACCCTGGCTCCTCTGATGCACAGTATGCTGGGAGGAGGGGATCCTTTCCTGGTTCTGGCCGATTATGCTGCCTATGTGGAAGCGCAGGAAAAAGTGGACAAAGCTTATCGCGATCCTGTCCATTGGTCCAGAATGTCCATCCTGAATACCGCGCGTCTGGGCAAGTTTTCCAGCGACAGAACCATCAACCAATACGCCAGCGAAATCTGGAAGTTGAATCCTGTCCGGGTTCCCTGAATCTCCGACCTGGCTTTGCGGACAAGAATATTGGCAAGGCCATGATATTGGGTGGTTTCAAGCAAAAGTCTGACTGGTTGACTTCAACCCATGCTTTTGCAGACTATTTAAGGTATGCCCCCGCCTGATTCCAATCCCTCCGTCAGTACCATGACCATGGGCCGTCACCAATTGAAAGTGATGGTCGAGCCTGAATTGGCTACCAAAGTTGACGTTGCCATCAAACGCAGTCAGACCTATCTCAAGCGTCTTCAAAACGAAAAAGGGTACTGGATTGGGGAACTGTTCGTCGATACCACCGTTGCCTGCGACCTCATGCTCTATATGTATTGGGCAGACGAAATCGATTACGTTAAACAGGGTAAAATCGTCAAACATATCCTCGACCGGGTTCAGCCCGATGGCGGATGGAACATCTACACTGGAGGTCCCAGTGAAATCAATGCCTCAGTCAAATGTTATCTCTCTCTGAAATTGGCGGGTTTCTCTCCCGAAGATCCCGTGATGAAGAAGGCCCATGCGGTGATACTGCGTCTGGGCGGTATTCCGAAAATGAACACCTATGGAAAACTTTACCTGGCCTTGCTGGGACAGTTTCCCTGGAAATATCTGCCCATCATTCCTGCTGAGGCCATCCTGCTTCCCAACTGGCTTTACTTCAACATTTACGAACTCTCATCCTGGACCCGGGCCATGTATGTCCCGCTTTCCATTATCAACCACTACAAGCCCACCAAGCTTCTTCCTCCGGAGAAGCAACTACACGAGCTTTATCCCTACGGAACGGAAAATCAGGATTTCTCCCTGCCCTACGACAAAAAGATCTTCACCTGGCGCAACTTCTTCCTTCGCTGGGACACTTTCCTGAAATTCGTGGACGGACTGCCTTACCGACCTTTCCGTAAACAAGCCCTGAAAAATTCCGAGGCCTGGATGATCGAGCGTTGCTCGCAGGGCTCCGACGGCTTGGGGGCCATTTTCCCCAGCATGATGAATTCCCTGATCGCCCTGCGCTGCCTCGGATATTCCAACGAGCATCCCATTGTCCAGAAATGTAAAAGGGTCTTCCGTGAGCTTGAAGTTGACGATGCGGATAACAACGACTTCCGGGTGCAACCCTGTCTTTCTCCGGTGTGGGACACAGCCATCACTTCGGTGGCACTAGCCACCTCCGGCGTTCCGGCCAACGATCCCGCTCTGGTCAAAGCGGCTGATTGGCTGTTGCAGAACGAAATCAAAATCAAGGGTGACTGGGTTGTCAAAAATCCCTACCCACACGCCAGCGGCTGGGCCTTTGAATTTGCCAACGATTACTACCCCGATGTGGACGACACCTTCAAGGTGTTACTGGCCCTGCGTTTGGTGGAATCTTCCGACGAAAAGAAAAAGAGCGAAGTCATGCACCGTGCCCTGAACTGGGCCAAGAGTTTTCAATGTAAAAATGGCGGCTATGCAGCCTTCGACAAAGATGTGACCAAACACTGGCTTGACCATGTGCCTTTTGCCGATCACAAAGCCATTCTCGATCCTCCGTGCAGCGACATCACCGCACGCGCCTTGGAATGTTTCGGTAAACTGGGTATCCCCAAGAGCGATCCGGTCATCGCCAAAGCCATCACCTATCTGAAAAAGACCCAGGAAGAGGACGGCTCCTGGTATGGCCGCTGGGGTGTCAATTACGTCTATGGATCCTGGCAATCACTTCGGGGCCTCTATTCCATCGGCGAGGACATGAACCAGGACTGGATTGTTCGTGCCCGCGACTGGCTCGAGTCCTGCCAGAACCCGGATGGGGGTTGGGGAGAGACCTGTGCCTCCTACGATGATCCACGTTTGAAAGGGCAGGGGCCCAGCACGCCTTCCCAGACAGCCTGGGGTTTGATGGGCATGCTGACCTGCGGGGATCCCACGCGCCCCAGTATCCAGCGGTCAGGCAACTACCTCGCGACCATGCAGGAAGAGGAGGGGAGTTGGCGGGAAGATTTCATCACGGGAACCGGTTTCCCGTGTGTCTTTTATCTCAAATATGATATGTACCGTAACAACTGGCCATTGCTGGCTCTGGCTGAACTGCGGCAATTGATCAGCAGACGGGCTGTTTTGGCGTAAGCCCTCGATTTTATGGTAACTGTCGTTTTCCCAACCCATTTCGAATCCGAAGATTTTCTGGCCGCTTTGATCGACAAAAAGCAGAATGATATTAATGGAGTGGAATGTTATACGGGGAAAATCGGGGAGATTGATGTTCAGGTGATCCTCTGTGGCATTGGCCCCAGAAAATCATCTGATTCAGTGACAAAAGTTTTTGCTGTTTCCCCGCCCAGCATGGTGATTGTCACTGGTTTTGCCGGTGCTTTATCCACCCAGTTGGTGAGGGGGCAGATCCTCGTGGCTTCTGGTTACAGCTCCAACGACCTGATCAATTACATCAAACTCATACCCGGATTCGACATCGGCCGTATGCATTCCTCCGAAAAAGTGATCGGAACGGCGGAGGAAAAAAAGGTGTTGGGCGAACAAACCGGATGCCAGATGGTCGATATGGAAATGGCAGCCATCGCGGGTGTCGTACGCGCTTACGGAGTGGAAATACTCGGAATTCGGATCATCAGCGATCTGGCCAAGGAAAACGTCCCGGTTGATCTCCTGGCCAAGGGTTACGACGAGGCCACAGGAAAAACGACCCCGCTGAAAATGGCCGGCTACTTGTTACTCAAACCACACCGGATCAAAGAGCTGAAGAAATTTCTCGAACCACTCCCTGCGGCACGGAAAAAACTTACAGACTTCCTGATAGCGGCTGTCGAAGAGTTTGATTGATGCTTTTTATGCCGACGCCGATTCTTCTGGCCACGCGCAACAAGGGAAAGGCCCGGGAATTCCAGGAAATGCTGGGGGCCGAATGGCAGGTTCTGACTTCGTCCGATGTTCCAGATCTTCCAGACGTGTCTGAGGATGGAGAAACCTTCGAAGCCAACGCCCAAAAGAAGGCCTTGGCCTGCGGAGCGATTTTTACCGGTTTTGTGCTGGCGGATGATTCGGGGCTTGAAGTCGATGCTTTGAATGGAGTGCCTGGAATCCATTCAGCCCGTTTTGCCGGAGAACCTTCCAATGACCTGAGAAACAACGAATTGTTGCTGACCAGGATGCTCGATGTCCCGGAAGACAGCCGTGGAGCCCAGTTTGTCTGCGTCCTGGCATTGACGAAAGGAGCGACGTTTTTGGGTCTTTACAAGGGTATTTTGCGGGGCAGGGTTTTATATTCTGCGCGCGGGCAGGGAGGCTTTGGCTATGATCCTGCATTTGTACCAGAAGGGTATCAAGAGTCCTTTGGAGAACTGGATTACAGAATTAAAAACAGTATCAGCCACCGTGCCCAGGCTTTGCAGGCCTTGATTTCAGATTTGGATCAACTCAAAAAGAATCGGCCTCAGTTTTTTTAGGTTTCCACTTTTCACAGAATACTATGAGCAAAAAAATCAATGCGAAAGAGTTCAGGGTTGAATCTGAATCCAAGGTCAGGCTCGGTAAATGGCCTACTTTGGCGGAGCCGTTCTATCAATCTCAAGAGGATTATCAAAGCATTCTGAAGTCCCAGATCAAAGAGCTCAGTTCTTTGCAACAGGTGCACTATGCCTCGAACCAGTTTGCCTTGTTGCTCATCTTTCAGGCCATGGATGCGGCTGGGAAAGATGGAGCCATCCAACATGTGATGTCCGGCATCAATCCTCAGGGCTGTCAGGTTTTCAGCTTCAAACAGCCCAGCTCAGAAGAATTGGAACATGACTTTCTTTGGAGGACAACCAAATGCCTGCCGGAGCGTGGACGGATAGGGATTTTCAACCGGTCCTATTACGAAGATGTTTTGGTTGTGAGGGTGCGCCCGGAGCTCTTGCAAAAACAGGGCTTGGCCAATACCGGTGATTTAAAGAATCTTTGGAAGGGTCGCTACCGCTCCATTGTTGATCAGGAGGCTCATCTTTACCGGAACGGTACCCGCATCATCAAGTTTTTCCTGCATTTGTCCAAGGACGAACAGAAGAAGCGTCTTTTGGCCCGCATTGATGAGCCCGACAAAAACTGGAAGTTTGATCCTAATGATATTAATGAACGCAGACGTTGGGACGACTACATGAAAGCCTATGAGGATTGCCTGGAAGCCACGAGCAGCGAGGAAGCACCCTGGTATGTGATCCCGGCTGATGATAAAAAGAATGCCCGGTTGATCATCTCGCAGATCATACTGGATACGATGAACAAGTTGGGAATGGCTTATCCGAAGGTTTCAGCAGCGCAAATGGAGGAGCTGAAAGCTATCCGAGGTCAGCTTTAAAATCATATCTTAAACTTGATACAACAAATATTGTGCGAAGTATCGAGTTGCAGGTTGTTTACCCCTCTTGGGCTTTGGTTTTATTTATCTGATCCAGCCCCAGCGTTCACCAAAGGGCCAGTAAACAATTGAGCCGGTTCCAATGAGATTATTTCTCGGCACAAAACCCCAACGGCGACTGTCAGAGCTGTTCGGACTGTTGTCACCCATGGCCCAGAATTGGTCCCGCGGAATTTTCAGCAACTCATCAGGTCCGGTCAGGTATTGGCCTCCCAATAGAAAAGTATAGCCACTGTAGCCATTCTCCATGGAGTAAATGCGTTTGAAGATCTCCTTGTCATGCTCAAGTACAGCCCCGTCACTGATCAAGTAAGGCGGTGTAAGCTGAAGAGTGACGCCGGGAACACCGACGCAGCGTTTGATGTAGTATTGCTGGGTCGAATACCCGTGCCCTTCAAGGATCCCTGGAATGTCATGTGTAGTGAAAACAAAGACTTCGCCCTGCCTAGGTTGTCGAAAATGATAAAGCCAGCGGTTTACGAAAACTTGGTCACCCGTAAGGCGTTCCATCCGAACCACCACTTCCCCCTTCTTAATCCGCAGTCCTTCGTTGGTCATCAAGGTCCGGCCCGAAGCCCTGAAAAGCTGGGGCGCCGCCTTGGCCAATTCCGACCGGGAAAGCAACAACGTATGGGATTCGTCTCCAAAACGAACTGTGGTTGAGGTCAGCGGTATGATACCGAAAAGCCGTCCCTCGGTGACTTCTTTCAGTTCCCCGGAGCTTTTGGCCACGATTTCATGGTAACTCTTACCAAAGGCCGCCAAATCAAAAATTCTCATAATGGGATTCGGCAAAGGCTTCGGGTGCTCCTGAATGGCAATACCCCAGAGAGAGGGCTTCATGGAGTCAGTCGGAATCTTGAAGGGCTGGTAAAAATATGTTCGGATAGCCAAGGCCAGAACTATCGCTACAAAGAATACTTCGACATTCTCTGCCCAGACATTGACGTTCAAATAACTCGGGAAAAGCTTTTCCACCCGACGGTTGGCATGTTCCAAGCGTTTCTTTTCACCTTCGGAAAAACCCCTCTCAACCTGAAGAGATTTGAGTTCTGCTTGCAAACTGAGAAATTCTTCTAACTGTCTGGGATTGAAGAGGTCACGTGAGTAATGCCACTTCTTACGCATGAAATGTAAATACTCGCCGATTTGTTTTCTGAATTGCATAAAATTTTATGTTAGCTGTTGTCTAAGAGGATTTTAAGACTTGCATGAACGCTTCCTGGGGGATGTTGACCTTCCCGAACTGTTTCATGCGTTTTTTACCTTCTTTTTGTTTCTCAATCAGTTTGCGTTTACGGCTGATATCGCCGCCATAGCACTTGGCCGTGACGTTTTTGCCTATGACTTTGACGTCCTCGCGGGCCACAATTTTGGCCCCGATCGCAGCTTGCAGCGCCACTTTGAAGAGCTGGGGGGGGATGACTTCCTTCAGCTTCGCGGCCAAGGAACGTCCCCTGGCCTCGGCCTTGTCCCTGTGAACAATACAGGAAAAGGCGTCCATGGGCTCGCCGTTCACCAACATGTCCAGTTTGACCAGGTCATTGGTTTTATAAGGAATGAACTCGTAATCCATGGATCCGTAACCGCGGGTCATGGTTTTGATCTTGTCATTGAAATCGATCAGAATTTCATTCAACGGTATCTCTATGGTCAGCATGACACGTCTGGTGTCGAGGGACTCGGTGTGGATCAATTCCCCTCGCCGATCCTGCATCAGTTGCATGATATCCCCGATGGATTCATTCGGACAAAGCAGGAAGACCCGGATCATTGGCTCTTTGATTTCTTCGATCGTGGCAGGATCGGGTAGATAGGTCGGATTATCCACCAGAAGTTTTTCCCCGTTGGTTTTATAGACTTCGTAAACCACGCTCGGATAAGTCGAGATGATGTCCATGTCGTACTCCCGCCGAAGCCGTTCCTGCACGATTTCCATGTGCAAAAGACCAAGAAAACCGCACCGGAAACCGAAACCCAGGGCAACGGAGCTTTCCTGGGTGAAGACCAGTGCGGCATCATTCAATTGAAGCTTGTACAAGGCATTTTTCAGCGATTCGAAATCTGCACTGTTGATCGGGTAGATTCCCGAAAAGACCATGGGATTGATTTCCTTGAACCCCGGCAGGGCTTCCCTCGCCTTGTTGATGGAGCTGGTGATGGTATCGCCGATTTTAAGTTCACCGGCCGTTTTGATATTGGCCACGACATAACCGGTATCGCCTGGACGCAGGATCGGCACTTTGGTCATTTTGGGGGCAAAGTTTCCGACTTCCTTCACCTCGTAACGCTGGTTGGTCTGCATCAACAGGATCGGGGTTCCCTCTTTGATTTCGCCGGAAATCACCCGCACATAGGCAATGACACCCCGGTAGGTGTCGAAAACCGAATCAAAAACCAGGCAGCGCAGGATGTCATCGCCGGTATCTTTGGGGGCTGGTATCCGTGCAATGACGGCCTCCAGGATTTCCTCAATACCGATACCGGACTTGGCGCTGGCGGAAATGGCTTCATCGGCTGAGATGGAAAGAATGTCTTCCAGCTGTTTTTTCGCCATTGGGATATCAGCATTGGGCAGATCTATTTTATTGATAACGGGAATGATCGTGAGGTTCTGCTTGAGCGCCAGGTTCACGTTGGCCACGGTCTGGGCCTCGACTCCCTGGGCCGCGTCCACGATCAGAACTGCACCTTCACAGGCCTGGAGGCTGCGGGAAACTTCGTAGGAAAAATCGACATGGCCAGGGGTGTCGATCAGGTTCAGGCGATAGGTCTTCCCGTCATTGGCCTTGTAATGCATGGTGACCGGATGGGCTTTGATCGTGATTCCCCTCTCCTTCTCCAGATCCATGGAGTCCAGATGCTGTTCCTGCATCTGGCGCATTTCGATGGTTCCGGTTTTTTGTAGCAGCCGGTCGGAGAGCGTGGTTTTGCCGTGGTCGATATGGGCGATGATACAGAAGTTGCGTGTGAGTTCTCTGGACATAGTTGCCTGATAAAAGTGTAAGGACTGTCGGCTTAGCCAGCCGAGCTGGCCTCGGTGGCCTTGCTTCGCATGTTCCGTATGGCTTCCGCCATATCTTTTTGGCGGAAAAGGGAGGTGCCGGCCACAAGCACATTGGCTCCGGCCGTAACGGATGGACCGGCGGTGATTTCGTTCACACCGCCATCGACTTCGATGTCCACGTTAAGCTGGTGATCCAGGATATAACGGCGTGCCACACGGATTTTTTCAAGCACCTCGATGATGAAGGGCTGTCCTCCGAAACCAGGATTCACAGTCATGCAAAGCAGCAGATCCACATGATGTAGCAAGGGAAGCGTGTGCTCGATTTGCGTCAATGGGTTGATGGCCAGACCAACTTTGCAGCCCATGTCCCGGATGATTTCAATCGTTCGGGAGGTCTTGTGGTTGGCTTCCAGATGCACGGTCAGGACATCAGCTCCAGCTTCGATGAAAGTCCGGGCGTAACGGTCGGGCTGGTCGATCATCAGGTGCACGTCGAGAGTGGCTTCGTCCACATGGCGGCGAAGCATGTGCACAATTTCCACGCCGAAGGAAAGATTCGGCACAAAGTGGCCGTCCATAACATCAATATGGAGCCAGTCAGCTCCGCCCTTGATGGCCCGTTTGGCTTCCGCACCCAGACAGGACATGTCGGATGCCAGCATCGAAGGGGCTATGATCAAAGGACGATTCATGGGGAGCGTTCTTAAAGGGGTCTGTTCAGGACTTGGCTTTCTGGATCAGTTCGATTTCGTAACCCTCAGGGGCATCTATGAAGGCGATAACACTTCCCGAACTGGTTGGGGTCGGGCCGTCCGAAAAAGGATAACCTTTGGATTCGGAGTGCTTCCGGAAAGCCTCCATGTCTTCGACTTCGAAGGCGAGATGTGTCAAATCTGCCTGAACCTGCACCGGTCCGCTGGATGGGAAATAACAGATTTCGATTTCTTCCTCACTTCCGGGAGCTTTAAAAAAAACCAGTTCCGAGCCCCGCGGTGATTTGTGTCGGCGGGTTTCTTCCAAGCCCAGCACTTCTTTATAAAAATGGGCCGTCTTTTCCAGGTCTGAAACACGGTAACGTGTGTGAAGAAGGCGTTTGATCATAGGTATGGAGATTATCAGCGAATTTGAACTTGAAAACCTTCATTTAACGAAAGAGATCCCAGGAATGAGGCGGTCAGGTCGCCCATGGCCTTCAGATCTCCGGCATGAAAAACCTCCACGGTGGAATGCATGTAGCGATTCGGAAGGCTGATCACGGCACTGGGAACCCCTCCCCTTTGGTTGAAAATGGCATCGGCATCCGTGCCGGAACTACGGGCATCGGTGGACACCTGAAAGGCGATTTTTTGTTTGGCAGCTGTTTTCATTAGACGATCGACGACAACAGGATGATTGACGCTGCCACGGCTGATGATGGGACCCTTGCCCAGATGAACTTCGCCGTGCTTCTTGAAATCGCAGGCCGGGGTATCCGTGGCATGGCCCACATCAAAGACAATGGCCATGTCCGGCTTGAGGGAATACCCGACCATCCCCGCACCGTAGAGCCCATTTTCTTCCTGAATCGTGGAAACGGCGATGACGCAGGCATTGAGTTTTTTTGCTTTTTTCAGGGTGGCACAAAGTCGGAGAGTTTCGGCTGCGGCGAAAATGCCAATCCGGTTATCGGCTGCGCGGGCCGTGTAAAGATCCTTACCTAATTTGTCCCAGGAAATTTTAAACGTTATCGGATCTCCAATACCAACCTGTTCCAGTGCCTCTTTTTGGGAACTGGCCCCGATATCGACAAACAGTTCATGAACTTCCACGGCGTTCTCTTTGCCTTTGGCGGTTTGTAAATGGATGGGAATGGTTCCGATGACACCGGTCACGGAACCTTTTTTCCCATGGACAAGCACCCGTTGCCCCCGGGCCAAGGCGACATCAGTCCCACCCACTCGCACGATGTAAAGAAAACCTTCTTTGGTGATATGTAGTACCTGATAGCCGATCTCGTCGGCGTGCCCTACCACCAGGACGCGGGGGCTGCCCTTGGGATTGACGATGGCGTAGGCATTGCCATAGGCATCGGTTCCTGTCTCATCGGCAAAAACTTCCACATACTTGAGCCAATTTTTTTGCACGGAGCCTTCCCACCCGGAGAGGCCATACGTGTCCAAAAGCGATTCCAAAAAGGCGGATGAGTCGGGTTTCATGTACAAGGGTCAAGCAAAGCAAGTCGCCGCCCTTTTGCCAACCTGCAATTGCGGCTTGCCCACGATGGAAAGATGTCCCGCGAAGGGCTCGTTTTGCTTACTCTTGGCTGACTTCCCGCATCATGAGGTCCTGGAAACCTGCGGCGGGTGTCTTGCCTTCATAAAGAACCTGATAAATCTGCTCTGCCACAGGAGCTTTGATTCCCCGGTCCGACACCAATTCGTGAACTGCTTTGGCCGTGGGGACACCTTCGGCTGTGCCGTTGAGATGATTGAGAATCTCCTGCAATTCGCGTCCTTTGCCTAAAGCAATTCCCACTTTATGGTTCCGGCTTTCACCGCTGTAGGCCGTCAGAATCAGATCTCCCATCCCACTTAGGCCGGACAAGGTTTCAGGTCTGGCTCCTAAGGAAACAGCCAGCCTCATCATTTCCCCCAAACTACGGGTCATCAATCCCGCCAAACCATTTTCGCCCAGTCCCAATCCCTGGCACATGCCGCCAGCCACAGCGTAAACGTTTTTCAGGGCTCCTCCCAGTTCGACCCCGATAATGTCCGAACTTCTATAGGTGCGGAGCATCCGTTGGTGGATGGCCAGTTGAACCGTCTTGGTCCATTCCTCATTTTCGGAGGCCACGACCAGCGCAGTCGGTGACATGGCCTGGACTTCAGAAGCCAGGCTTGGTCCTGAAATAGCGCCGGTGATGTGCCCCGGCCAGACTTCCGATACCACTTCCGTCACCCGCAGTTTGGTCGTGATTTCAATGCCTTTGATCAGGCTGAATACAGGAACTCCCGGAGCTTTCAGTTTTTGCAGACGTTCGCGGAGAACCTGACAAGGAATAGCTAGTAAAACAAGATCGCCGGGATCACCTTTCTGCCAGTCGTTTTGGTCCCGGTCCAGATAGGCCAGCTCATGATTGTTCCTGGCCAAAGCTTTACCCATGGCTGATCCCCATGCCCCTTGACCCACGATCGAAATTTTCATGGTTTCTTTTCTCCGGCACGAAGTTCAGTACCCGCCTGAAGCCGTTGGATATTGGTTCGGTGCCTCCAGACGCTCATGGCTCCAAGAAAAAACGCCAGGGCCCAAAGCCAATACTGGCCAGGATAAAAGAGCATCGTCGACAACGGCAGCATCACGGAAGCTGCAATGGAACCCAACGAGACATACTTGCTGAAAAAAAAGACAAGGGCAAAGCTCAGGACACACGTCAGCCCTGCCAGGGGAAAGAGGGCAAAGATAAATCCTGCAGAGGATGCCATGCCCTTCCCACCTTTGAACCCCATGAAGGGGCTGAAGTTGTGACCACAAACGATCATGGCTCCCGAGAGAATCAGAAAGAGATCAGGGGGTGAAACGGCGGATTCCAGATGTTGTTTATCCAAGAGGACTTTAAGCAAAAAGATAGGGAAAAAGGCCTTGGAAAAATCCAGAATGAAGACGATGGACCCCCATTTTTTCCCGAGTGTTCGGAAGACATTGGTTGCTCCAATGTTGCCGCTGCCGACCTGGCGTATGTCGACACCGTTGATTTTGCCCGCCAGAAAACCGAAAGGAATGCCTCCGATCAGAAAGGAACAGACCAAAACCAGAAAAACGGCTCCGGGTCCCACGGGAATCACGCCCATGTGCTGAACCAAAGCGGGTAAAACAAACTCCATGCCACGGATTAGTAAACCGCCACACCGCAAGCGCAAGTAAAATGTCTCAGGTTTACAAAGTCGTTACCCCTTTTTGTAAAAAAATGAAGAAAGAACTCATTCCCCTTAAAAATCTTTTGCGCGACAGGTTCGCTTCTCTTACTATCCGCCAATGTCCAATGCCCCGTTGACCTCCCAGCAGCAGGAACTTTTGAAACGTGCCCGTGAAGCTTCCGACCGCTCCAATCACGATTACGCCATCACTTTATTGAGACAAATCGTTGATGAAGTCCCAGCACATCTGGAAGCGCGCCGTCTTTTGAGGGTGAATGAACTTCTGAAATTCAAAACCGTCTCCTCTTTCAGCAAGTCGATGCTGGGCATGAAAATCGCCCCGCTTATCATGAAAGGAAAAGGTTCCCTGAAAAAGAACCCGGTGGAAGCCATGAGCATCGCCGAGGATATGTTGTTCATCGATCCTACCAGTGATGCGGGCAATAATCTTCTGGCGGAGGCCGCTCTAACTGCGGACATGATCGATGTGACACTTCTCGCCTACGAGACACTGCGTGACGCTAAACCGGCCGATATCGAAAATTTGAAAAATCTGGGACGCTCCTACCTTAAGGCAGGCCAAACGCTCAAAGCCCAAAACACGTTCGAGTCCGCCATGAAAATCAAGCCGAACGACGGGGAGGCTCTCAAAGGCATGAAGGATTCCAGTGCCGCCCACGCTTCCAAATCCGGTTCATGGGAAGAAAGTGGAGATTACCGCAAATCCCTTAAAAGTGCCGATGAAGCCAAACAGCTTGAACAGGCCAACAAGGTCGTCAAATCCGAAGACGCCATCAATGAACAACTGGCTTTGCTCTATCAGGAATATGAGGCAAACAATCAGAATATCAGCGTCGTTCTGAAAATTGCGGATCTTTGCGAGCGTAAAAGCGACTACGCCAGTGCCATTACCTATTTTGAGTGGGCCTATTCCCTGACCAACAAGGCCGATTCGGAAATTGAAAAACGTATTCACCGGCTCCGGATGCGGACTATCGAAGAACGTATCCAGGCCAAAAAGGCCGGGGTCGCGGCCAGCCCTGCCGAAAACCAGCCGGCGCAGCAGGCTGAACTGGACGCATTGATTCTGGAAAAGGCCGGATTCGAACTGGACAGTGCCAAGGAACGTGTCGCCCGTTATCCCAACGATCTGCAATTGCGTTTTGAACTGGGCCAGGCTCTGGTCAACGCAGGCCATCCCAAGGAGGCAATTCCCGAGCTACAGCAAGCCCTGCGCCAACCCAATGTCCGTTACCAGGCCTATAACCTTCTGGGCATGGCCTTCTGGAAACGCGGAATGCTGGACTTTGCCGTCAAACAATTCCAGACCGCCAAATCCGAAATGGCCGTCATGGACAACCTGAAAAAAGAAATCATCTACAACCTGGGCTGCGTGCTGGAAGAGGAAGGGAAAAAACAGGAAGCTCTGGAGCAGTTCAAGGAGATTTACGAAATGGATTCCCAATACCGCGATGTAGCCCAGCGCGTGGAATCATCCTATGGCGGTTGATTTGCCTCAAGTTGGTTTTTAAATAAAGGGCATTTCGGTGAAACCCCTCCAAAAATCCGCAGCCTGACTCCCCAGTGATCGTAGCTTCCAGAGAAGGTCTGCCATTTCCTGCTGCAAGACAGAAGGCGAAAGAGCACTTCACTCACATCCCGAAGGCTCAATTGGCCAGTGCGGCTTCAATAGCATCCAGCAGTTCCTTGCTGTCCGGGGCGACCTTGCTAGGATAAGAAGCGATGACTTGCCCATCTTTGCCAACGAGATACTTGTGGAAATTCCACTTGGGCGGTGTTTCTTTTTGGGTCAAAAAACCGTAGAGAGCTGACTGGCCCTCGGGTTTGGTCACGACCTTTTCGAACATGGGAAAAGTCACACCGTAAGTGTTCGAGCAAAAGGCTGCAATCTCCTCCTCCGTTCCGGGTTCCTGACCTCCGAAATCGTTCGAAGGAAGGCCCAGGATGACAAAACCTTTATCCTTCAGATCCGTGTACAGTTTTTGCAGTCCTGCATATTGCTTGGTAAAACCGCATTTGGAAGCGACATTCACGATAAGGACAACTTTTCCTTTGTAATCGGTCAGGGACTGGGGTTTGCCGTCAAGGCGATTCAGGGTGAGGTCGTGGAGGGATATGTTTTTTTCGGTTGAGGTTGACTCGGCGTATGCAGGCATCAGGGCCAGGCAGCAGAAAGAGGCAAACAGGGTGGTGATCTTCAACATGCCTTAACTTGGCATAAGATCCAATAAGGGCAAGGCTTGGCAGTTTCCAAGTTTTATACTTCCGCTGTGACACTTGCTACTGCCTGAAACCACGCTAAGTCAGGAGAATGTCTCTATCCGGTTCTCTTGCCTCGATCTCCATCCGCGGTGCCCGCCAAAATAATCTTAAAAACCTGGACATCGACATCCCTCTCAACCAGTTCATCGTTTTGACCGGTGTCAGCGGCTCGGGAAAATCCTCCCTCGCATTCGATACCCTCTATGCGGAAGGCCAGCGCCGCTATACCGAGACTTTCAGTCCTTACACCCGCCAGTTTCTGGAAAGAATGGACAAACCACAGGTGGATAAAATCGAAGGTATCCCCCCTTCGATTGCCATCCAACAGGCCAACTCCGTCCGTACCAGCCGCAGTACCGTCGGCACCATGACCGAAACAGCGGATTATTTCAAAATGCTTTTCCCGGCCATGGCCACTCTGCACAGTCCCGCCAGTGGACGCGAAATCAAACCATGGAAGGCCCAGCAACTGGCAGAATATCTTCTACAATCCCACCGGGATGACACCGTCCTTGTCACCTTTGAAATTCCCTTTCCTGAAAATACACCTTGGTCCGATATCTGCGCATTTCTGTCAGCACAGGGGTTTGTCAGAGTCCTCCATGAAGGTTCCCCCCAGAGGCTTGAGCCTGAAAAGCCCCCCGGATTTTCCGGTTGGTATCAACCACTTGCCGGGGACAGCCCGGAGAAGAAGAAGGGCAGAAAAAAACCTTCCCGCCAGCTTTGCATTCCCGTATTGGCGGACCGCATCAAAGTAGAAAGCGATGGCAAATCCCGCCTCATTGAGGCACTGGATTCCTCCTTCCGCTTTGGCAAAGGCCTGCTCAGCGTCCATTTCCCATCCGGGAAGAAACTTGCTTTTTCAAACCGCTGGTACTGTCCCGATTCCAGGGAGGAATTTACTCCGCCCTCCCCGGCACTTTTCAGCTTTAACAATCCAATCGGAGCATGTCCCGTTTGCCGGGGATTTGGCCGCACGGTGGATATTGACTACGAACTCGCACTCCCGGACCGGAACCTCAGCATCTCTGAAGGTGTGGTCAAACCCTTCCAGACAGAAAGCAATGAGCAGTGTCAAAAGGATCTGATCAGAGGCTGTAAGCGCAGAAAGATTCCCTTGGACAAGCCGTTCAATCAATTGACTTCCGAACAGCAAAAATTTGTAATCTGGGGAGACAGACCGAAAGGAAGTGAGGACGAGAACCTCTGGTACGGGGTCAAAGGCTTTTTCGAATGGCTGGAAAGCCGCACTTACAAAATGCACGTCCGTGTGCTGCTGGCCCGTTACCGTGCCTACCGGACCTGCACGGCCTGTGCAGGCACCCGTTTTCAACCCCAGACAAGGCTGTGGAGACTGCAAGGAAAGAGCCTTTCCGAAATCAATAACGTGCCAATGAAAGATCTCCTGCCCTTCCTGAAAGACATCAGGGCCAAGGACGATTCAACAACGATTCTTCTCCAGCAGATTTGTTCACGTGTTCAATTCCTGATCGAAGTAGGCCTGGGTTATCTGACCTTGAACCGCACGACCCGGACCCTGTCGGGCGGGGAAGTGCAACGGGTCAATCTCACGACCTGCCTTGGAACTTCACTTGTTGGAACCATGTTCGTCCTCGATGAACCAAGCATCGGACTGCACCCACGCGATACGGATCACCTGATCAAAGTGTTGGTCCGTTTGCGCGGGCAGGGTAACACGATTCTTGTTGTGGAGCATGATGCCTCGGTCATGCGTGCA
This sequence comes from Methylacidiphilales bacterium, assembly GCA_038250235.1. Classification (GTDB taxonomy): domain Bacteria; phylum Verrucomicrobiota; class Verrucomicrobiia; order Methylacidiphilales; family JAAUTS01; genus JAAUTS01. The sequence continues at coordinate 25,798 of JBBSCO010000030.1, forward strand.
GCAGATCAGGTCATCGAGCTTGGCCCAGGCCGGGGCGAAGCTGGCGGATACCTCAGCTTCCAGGGAACCGTCCCAAAAATGTTGAAGGATAAAAACTCTCTTACCGGCCAGTACTTGAGCAACCGTCTTTCTATTCCACTACCAGAAATGCGCCGACCTCTGAGAGACATGGTATGCCTGGAGTTTCGCGGAGCGGAAAAACACAACGTCAAAAATATTGATTTCGACCTTCCCCTCCGCCGCTTCACCGCCATTACCGGTGTTAGCGGCTCCGGTAAAAGCACCTTGGTTGAAGAAATCATATTCAAACACCTGTCCCAGAGATTGGGCCGTGCCGTGTCCGAACCCGGAAAACTCAAGTCCCTCAAAAACACGGAGCAGGTTTCCGATGTTGTTCTGGTAGATCAAAGTCCCCTCACCCAGACACCGCGTTCCACACCACTCCTCTATCTGGGGGTCTATGACTCCGTTCGTGAACTTTTTGCCTCATCGGAAGAGGCCTTGCAAAGCGGTGTGACGGCCTCATCTTTTTCCTTCAATGCCGGCACCGGTCGTTGCCTTCGCTGTAGTGGCACAGGTTATGAACTTATCAAAATGCAGTTTCTTTCCGATGTCTTTGTCCTCTGCCCCATCTGCGAAGGCAAACGCTTTCAGAAACATGTGCTCGAGGTGAAATATCGGGGCAAGTCGATCGACCAGTTACTGTGCATGACGGTGAAGGAAGGAATCGATTTTTTTGCACAGGAAGAATCAGGAACCTCCAGCCAGGAAAACAGAAAACGCGGGGAAATTCATGACGGGTTATCGCTGATACAGGAGGTGGGTCTTGGTTATTTGAAATTAGGCCAGCCCCTTAACCAACTTTCCGGCGGCGAATCCCAACGACTCAAACTGGTCAGCTATCTTTTTGAAACCCTGAAAAAGAGTCCCGGTTCAAAAAGTGGAAAAGCTGGAAAAGACCTGGACGAAAGCGAAAGTAAAGTTCTGATACTTGATGAGCCGACCACAGGATTGCACTTCGATGACATACGCATCCTGATCCTCGTCCTGCAACGACTGGTCGATGCCGGGCACACCCTGATTGTGATCGAACACAATCTGGATGTCGTCAAGTGCGCCGACTACGTTCTTGATCTGGGCCCGGACTCCGGTGAAGCAGGCGGCCAACTTGTGGCTTCCGGAACACCCGAACAGGTTGCCCTGGTCAAAAGCAGCATCACGGGAACGTATCTCAAAGAACTTCTTGGCAGCCAGCGTGTCCGGGAAGAACCCAACATCAGCAATCTTCAATCTAAAATCGCCAAACCCTCCACCTCCATCGAAATCCGCGGTGCCCGTCATCATAACCTGAAAAACATCAACGTTGATATTCCCCGCGACAAGATGGTGGTCATCACCGGACTTTCCGGCTCAGGCAAGAGCACCCTTGCTTTCGACCTGCTGTTTGCCGAAGGCCAACGCCGCTATCTGGACTGCCTCAATACTTATGCACGACAGTTCATGGAGCAGATGGAAAAACCCCACGTCGATTCCATCCATGGCATCCCTCCCTCCGTTGCCATCGAACAACGCACCACGCGCGGAGGAGGCAAAAGCACCGTGGCTACGGTCACGGAACTTTACCATTTCATGCGCCTGCTCTACGCCAAACTGGGACAACAACATGACCCGTCATGCGGTGAGGCCTGCATCCAGCAAAGCCCTGATCACATCATTGGTCGAATCCAGGAACAGATCCGTAAACAGGAACTGAGTCTGATGGCCCCTCTCGTGCGGGGACGCAAGGGCCTGTATACGGAAATCGCGGCCTGGGCGGAAAAGAAAGGCTTTCCCTACCTCCGGGTGGATGGAACCTGGGTGGTTCCAAATAAATTCAAAGCTTTGGATCGTTACCGCGACCACAACATCGACCTTGTTCTTGGGAATGTTAGTAAAAAAACCGCCAATCTCGGTGCCCTGGTCAATCAGGCGCTTCTGTTGGGGAAGGGCACACTCTACACTCTGGATAATCATAAGAAAGAAACCGTTTACAGCACGGCCTTGTTCTCTCCTTCCACCGGACGCTCCTTCGACGAACTCGATCCGCGTCTTTTTTCCTTCAACAGCCCCCACGGCTGGTGCCCCTCCTGCGAAGGCTATGGAAGTATTGTTAAAGTCAGCACAGATGAAAAACTTTCAGAAATCGAACAGGAACAACAGCGGGAGTGGCTGCGGGAGTCTGAAGAATCCGGCGAAGCCATTGTTTGTCCCGTCTGCCGTGGAACCCGCCTGAATGAGATTGCCCGCGCGGTCAAATTCGGAGGTCTTCCCATTACGGATATCAGCCGGATGACCATCTCGGAATTCCGTGCCTTCTTTGGCAAGTTGAAATGGAAAGGCCGGGATGCCATTATTGCACGCGACATTTATCCTGAGATCGAGCAACGGCTGCAGTTTCTCGAGCATGTGGGGCTGGATTATCTGAGCCTCGACCGTTCGGCTCCGACTTTGTCCGGAGGCGAATCCCAGCGCATCCGCCTTGCCGCTCAGTTGGGCTCCAATTTACAGGGAGTTCTTTATGTATTGGATGAACCAACCATTGGACTGCATCCCCGTGATAATACGGAACTGATTGCCACGCTGCGCAAACTGCAACAACGCGGAAATTCTTTGGTCATTGTCGAACATGATGAAGACATGATGCGTGAATCGGATCACATCATCGACCTTGGACCGGGTGCGGGTATCAACGGCGGACAGATCGTAGCCCAGGGAAACTGGAAGGAAATTTCCAGACACCACCACTCCGTGACAGGTCTGCTCCTTGGAAAACCGCTTCGGCACCCGATCAAAGGGAGCAGGCGCGCCTGTGACAAATCCGTTCCCTGGCTCAAAATCACGGGTGCCAAGGCCAATAACTTGAAAAATATCGACGTGGAAATTCCATTACATCGCCTGACGGTTCTGAGTGGTGTCAGCGGCTCCGGAAAAAGCACCCTCATGCGTGAAGTGATCCAGCCCGCCGTTTTGGATGCCCTGAAAAAGGCTCCCCTCGGCAAAGGTTCCCGCCTTTGGAGTAAAGTCGATGGATACCGGCAGATCACTCATGTTACCGAGGTGGATCAATCCCCCATCGGCAAAACCTCGCGGTCGACCGTGGCTACGTACCTCGGGATCATGGATCGTCTCCGTGAACTCTTTGCCTCCACTGCTCTGGCCAAAGCCCGCGGCTACACCGCCAATTATTTTTCCTATAATGCCGGACCCGGCCGATGTCAATCTTGTCAGGGTCAAGGCACGCTCAAAATTGACATGAATTTCCTGCCTTCGACCTACACGCTCTGCGATAAATGCCAGGGCAAGCGCTGGAGCGATCCCGTTCTGGAAATCCTCTTCAAAGAAAAAAGTATGCACGATGTCATGCAACTCAGCATCGACGAAGCCGTCTCTTTTTTTGAAAACCAGAACACCATTCAACTCCCCCTGAAACTCATGCAGGAAACAGGCCTCGGCTATCTGACCATCGGCCAGACCAGCCCCACCCTCTCCGGGGGCGAAGCGCAACGGCTCAAACTCGTGACCGAACTGGCCGGTTCGCAACTCAGCATCAACCGCAACAAAATGCGTTCGCTCCAGAAAACAGCTTCCAGTACGCTTTATCTTTTGGAAGAACCTACGGTAGGACTGCACTTGGCGGATGTACAGAAATTAATCGAGCTTCTCCATCGTCTGGTCAATGAAGGCCACAGCGTGGTCGTCATTGAACATCATCTCGATGTCATCGCGGAAGCGGATCATGTCATTGATATTGGACCGGAGGCAGGTTCGCGCGGGGGAACGATTGTTTGTCTGGGCACGCCCGAGCAGGTTGCCCGGGATAAAAAAAGTCACACGGGACGTTACCTGCTTCCTTTCCTGAAAAAGGGGAAGACCTGAGCCGATGGCAAATTCTGTGGAGTCCCTTCGCCCCAAGAAATCGTCATGTTACGTGGCAAATTTCAGGGCATCTGTATCAAACGCCTGATGGAGTCCCGCCGTCTCAAATACGGCCTGACTTCTTACAGATTTTTTGGCCTATAGACGGATCTTGAAGACGATCTTCCGGATCGTCCGGGCTTGGCAATAGACGCACCCAGGCTTGTGTCCATCATGTTGGAAGAGAATGCAGAAATCTCCCGCTCTTAGCACCAAAGACTGGTCGTCAGCATCATGATAAAACTGCACATCACGCTCTTCCTCGTAGGGCTCTTTGACGACAAGGCTCTCAATCTGGCGATGAAACAGCGTTTCTTCCCCGCTTAAAATATATTGTAGATCCACGTAACGACGATGGGATTCCATCTTTTTGTTGGCCGGAAGCCTGGTCTCATAGCTTTGGACAATGGCCAGAAGATTTTCCCCGTCCAACTCCACTTTTCCGTCCACCATCTCCGGATCAAAGCCGTTGATGTAATCCAAAGCCCGGCTGATGCGGGGATGAAGCGGACGGTAAAGAGCCTGATTTCTGATGTGGTCGTAAATCATAGGGTAAAATAGAACCTGCAAAAAATTCGTCCCAAACTCAAGCATAGAAACCCAAGAAACTTGGCCTTGGGCCTTTGATAGAATGTGATTGCCACACAGCGCGGGCCTTTTACTTTCTTCATGTGCTTAAGCGAATCGCCGTCATGACCTCCGGAGGGGATTCTCCCGGTATGAATCCAGCTGTCCGTGCCATCACCAGAACCGGCATCAACAACGGACTGGAAATCATTGGGATAGAAAATGGCTATCAAGGGATTTACGATAACCAGTTCATTCCCCTTGGAGCCCTTGAAGTCAGCGGCAAGATCCGCGACTCCGGAACATTCCTTGCCACCAGCCGATGCAAACGCATGCGCGAAGCGGAAGGACCTTCGGATGCGGTGAGAATTCTAAAGGAAAAGAACATTGACGCCCTGGTTGTCATCGGAGGGGACGGCTCCCTGACCGGGGCCACGAAACTCCATGAACTCGGGTTTCCCGTCATCGGCCTTCCGGGCACGATCGACAATGACATTTATGGAACGGATATCGGCATTGGCGTCGACACGGCCCTCAATACCATCATCCATCTGGTGGACATGGTCAAAGCAACGGCCGCTTCCCACCGCCGCTGTTTCGTCATCGAAGTCATGGGACGTAATTGCGGTTACCTTGCCCTGATGAGCACCGTAACAACCGGCTCCCAAGTCGCGGTCATCCCCGAGTACCGCTACAACATGGAAAGTATTATCGCGGCACTGAATCGCCGCATGGAACGTAAACATAACAACAGCGTCATCATTGTGGCCGAAGGCGTTTGCTCCGGTCAGGAATTCATGAAGAGGATGGAGGAAGCCGGAAAAGGACGTCTGCAGCAGGAAGTACGTCTGACCGTTCTGGGCCATGTCCAACGTGGTGGCTCCCCCACTCATTACGATCGACTGCTTGCGACACGTATGGGCGAACTAGCCGTCCTGGCCCTGATGCAAGGCGAAAGCGGCAGCATGGTCGGACTCTCCCAAGGTAAAATGCAGCTTCGCGATTTTGAACAGATTCTCGGCAAGAAAAAAGCCCTGCCATCTGATGCCACCCGCCTCGCCCGCAATATGGGCATCGAGATCGGTGATACGGTAGAAACCTGAAGCATCCTCCTGCC
>JBBSCO010000031.1:0-31311 GCA_038250235.1 Methylacidiphilales bacterium
GACCCCAGGGCCAGAACGAGGCTGCCCGGCGGATAATCCCCGCGCATACTGGGGTCTGCAGCAGTGGTGATCCGTTCGGAAACAGGTGTGGTCACAGCAACATCAGCCTCTGCATTTTTTGAAAGCTTTTGCAACGCGACAACGTTGTCGGGTTTGGGGCGTGATAATTCTTTTTTCCGGTAGCTGAGCGTCACCCGGGCACCACAGACCCCAAGCGCAATCGCTGTTTCCAGGGCAGAGTCTCCCCCTCCCACCACGAGCACATCTTTTCCGCAGAATTCCTTGGGATCGTGTAGACGATTGCTTACATGGTCCAAGTCTTCGCCCGGAACATTCAGTTTACGGAAGTTGCCGCTGCGTCCAATGGCGATGATCACCCGATGGGCCTTTTCCCGGGTTTTATCGTCTCCGTGATGAAGAATCAGGTGGGAGCCTTGACGCTCTACCCGCTGAATACGAGCTTCGGTGATCTTGACGCCTGCCTTTTCGAGTTGATCCTGCATCTCAACGAGCAGGTCTTCCTTGACCTGGGCGTGGAATTGCAAATCACCCGCCGGAATCATGTCGGTGGGATAGGTGTAGATCGGTTTCTGTTTGGGAAAATTGGCTACGGTTGAAAAGACCTGAGTAGCTTCGTAGAGTTTGTAGCGTAGTCCGCTCTTTTGCGCTTCCATCGCAGCGGCCACACCGGAAACACCTCCACCAATAATGGCGAGGTCAAGGATGTCAGCTTGTTGGTTGTCGGTTCTTGACTTGGGAAAGTCAGGTTCCTGTAGAATGGACTGAACAGCGCGGGCTCCGCTGTCCGAAGAAAATTTTAAGAGGGGAATTCCGGTGAGATCCCCCACGATGCGAACCCCGGGAACGGAGGTGCTGCCGTCGGGTTGGACTTCGGGTAGTTTTTCCACGCGGCCCGAAGGCCAGCGTGTGTGAAGCCAATGGAAATAGCGGGTAAACATAAGATCCTTTACGACGTCACTAAAACAAACTTATTCCAAAGTATTTTTGAATACGTTCATCGAAGAAGGGATGTTAGGTGTTGGTAGAGGGAGACCGGTTCGGGAAGGGAGGTCAGGCTGTGCTGTTTATCCAGCACTCCAAAGCCGGTTCCCCAGGCTTTTCCATTGAGAACCACGTGATCGGTTTGCGCCTCAGATAATTGCCTCTTCCCCTTGGTTATAACATCCTGCCTGTCACCACTTAGTTCGTATTTCCAGCCGACAAGCAGTGCTTGCGGGAATAGTGAACGGAGAAGAGGCAAGAGTTTCACTGCGGGTTTCAGGTGGAGCATGATATCGCCGCTACGGCTTTCCAGTTTGGTTCCGGTGAGGGCTTCTCCTGAACTTGCTTCAATGCGATCAACACGGTAGTCGCTTAAAGCGGCGATATGAAAGACCGCCGCATGGTTTTCTGAAGAAGCGTTTTCTAACAATTCTTTCAGGCTTTCCGTCGTTGTAAACGACTGGATGGGAAGGAAGGATTGGGGTCTCTGCGTGGCACCACTGCCCAAGAGGCACGTGACCTCATAGCCAGCTTCGCACAAAAAATCACAAAGTCCGATGCCGAGTGTGCCGGTGGAATGGTTGGTGATACGCCGCACCTCATCAATTGGTTCAAAAGAGGGACCTGCGGTGACGAGGATCTTCACTTGGAATTTTTAACGCAAAGGTGCAAAAGTGCAAAGGCGCAAATTTGGCTTAGGGAATGAAGGGGGAAGGTCACGAAGGCCCGCTGGGAAAGGTCCTTATCCGTAACCTTGCAGTTGATGCGCCGTGAAACAGCTTTAAAGACGCTAAAATGCGTGGCGGCGAGTTCACAAAATCATTGGAAGTCTACGTCACTTTTCAGTGAGCCTGCTCACAAGGATTCCTCGCAGGGATTCTCTCTTTGTTTCGCGTTTTTCGCGGGTAGAACACTTTGTTGTTCCGGCTTAGCTCAGGTTTTTCAGCACATCGAGGCGGAAACGTTCGAGGTGTGGCGCCATGAATTGTTCCAACGTCAACGAAGGATTCTCCAAAAGAGGCATGAGATCCAAAGCCCAAGTGACACAATCCATGGTGTCTCCTATTCGCGGGTTGGAGAAGGTGGCGTTGGCATGACGACGTCCGAGCGCGGCCAGGTCGTAACGTTTGCCTCCGCTAATCTGGGAATCGAACACCTGGATCAGGGAAAGAGCCAGTTCCGGGTAGGCTGAGCAGTCGAGAGCGACTTTGGAATTATCGGCCAGCCAGTCGAGATCCCTCCAGACCTCACAGCCATAAAGCTGCTGCGGGCGTGATGTGGGGGGGAGAAGACGGAGTGCCTCCAGGGAAGATTTCAGAACGGAGATGTGGGTTGGGTGTTTGTCCGCCGGATTGTGCAGGTAAATCGTCGAAGGGTGGCATTGTTGGATAATGTCGGCGATTTGGTGGCTAATTGGCGATGACTGAGTGTCGAGCGTTAGGGAAGGAAAACCCAACTGTGCCACGAAAGAATAATGGCCGAGGTTTGCGGCATTACGCTGTTCCTGGAGGCGCAATTGAATCATTTGATCGTTGCTCAATCCGGCATAAGCACCGCTGCGGGAAGAGCCTGCCCCGTCCGTGACAACGATCCCGCCGAACCAGTTTTCAGGGGAGTCGTAAGAGGCGGCGATCCCATGGTAGGCCATGACTTCGAGATCATCAGCATGGGCTCCGATTGCCAAGTGAGTGGTTCGTGACAGTGCCCCGCGTTCCGGAACCTTGTCGGGAATGTGCAAATCCATGGATTGTTTTAACCGAAAGAGTTTGATTCGCAAAGCGCAAGTTGTCCCATGGTCGTGCTATTATCAGGTATCAAGGATGGTAGTGAACAACCCAGGTGGGGGGTCATCTTGGTTACTCAATATTTCCCGGAATTTTACGATTCGGAGAGCGCGGCAACGGAAATACTGAAGTTATTTGAGGCAGGTGGCCAGCAAGGTTTGGAAATACGGCTGTTCTTTTTCTTTAGCCACTATGGAGACGGAGATGTCTTTGAATCCGGCACTTTGTAGCATGTGCTGTAATTCACTTTCGGAAAAACCCAGCCAGAGATCGGCATAAAGTTCCCGGGCTTTTTCAAAACTGTGTTGATTCAGGTCAAGGATGAGCAACTGGCCGCCTTTTTTAAGAATTTTGTGGGCGGCATTCAAAGCCCGCTGCGGCTGGGTGGCGTGGTGCAAGGCCTGGCTGAGGATGGCGAGATCAACGGAATTGGCAGGAATCGGGGGTTCCTCCAGGTCGCCCAGACGATATTCCAGTTTGGTCAGGCCGTTATCTTTGGCCAGAAAGGAACCGACTTCGACCATGCGGGGGGAGTTGTCCACGGCGATGACTTTTTTGGCGCGCGGGGCGAGAAGCTGGGAGAGCAGGCCTTCCCCGGCCCCAAGATCGGCGATCACCAGGGGCGGGGTGAGTTGCAGGAGCAGATGACCGACGGCCTCCCAGGAGCGTCCGGGGCAATAATTTTTACCGAGCCGGCCTGCGATGGTATTGAAGTAGGTTTTACTTTTTTCCTGGCGTTTCCTTAGCGCAAGACTGAGGGCTTTTTGATCGTCGCGTGAAGCCGGGATCTCTTTGGCGGCCTTGAGTCCCACACTGAGCAACTGTCTGGTTTCGGTATCCAGGTGCCCGGACCAGGTATAGTAAATGCGCTGGCCGTCGCGGCGGGTTTCGAGGAGTCCGGCGGTTTTGAGGAGGGAGAGGTGGCTTGAGATACGGGACTGGCCGATGCGGAGGACATCCTGCAGTTCTGCGACCGAGAGCTCATGTTTTTCCACGATGGCCAGGATACGGAGCCGGGTCTGGTCGGTCAGGATGGAGAGGAGCTTGAGGTGGGAAACAGGCATGGGGAACGAAGTTTTAATTTTTAAGAATGAAGTAGCAAGCTCCTGCAGAAATGGGGAATTGGAGACAAAGATTTTGCCCTTTTCCCCGGTTAGATATATCAATCCATCATGATACGTCAATATTTTGCTTGCGGGGGCGGGCAGGAGCCCTAAGATTTCACCAATGTCTAATAGTTATATTTTCTCTTCCGAGTCGGTTGGCGAAGGCCATCCTGACAAAGTATGCGACACGATTTCCGATGCGATCCTGGACGCCTGTCTGCGGATTGATCCCAAGAGCCGCGTGGCCTGCGAAACCTTTGCCAAGAGCAATGTGGTCGTGGTCGGCGGCGAAATCACCATTCCCAAAATCGGCGTCAAGCCCATCGGTGATGTCATCAACATCGACAAGACCATCCGTGATGCCGTTCGCGGGATTGGTTACGTGCACGATGACGATGTTTTTCATGCAGACCGGATTTTCATCAACAACTACCTGACAACCCAATCCCCTGACATCGCCCAAGGCGTGGATGCCAAGAAGGCCAAGGGGAAGAAAACGGCGGAACAGGGTGCGGGAGACCAGGGCATCATGTTCGGTTATGCCAGCAACGAGACCCGTGAGCTGATGCCGGCACCTGTGATGTTTGCCCACCGTCTGGCACGTGAACTGACCAGAATCCGCAAGAGCGGAAAAGTCACCTGGCTTCGTCCGGATGCCAAGAGCCAGGTTTCGGTTGAGTATGTGAATGGCAGGCCCACCCGCATCACCAATGTGGTCATTTCCACCCAGCATGCGGCCAATGTCAGTCATGCTGAAATTGAAAAATTCTGTATTGAGCAGATTATCAAAAAAGTTCTACCCAAGGCCATGCTGACAGCGAAAACGGAATTTCTGATCAACCCCACCGGTAAATTTGTTGTGGGTGGACCCCAGGGTGACAGCGGTCTGACCGGACGTAAAATCATTGTTGATACCTACGGTGGTATGGGGCGTCATGGCGGGGGTGCCTTCTCTGGAAAAGATCCGAGCAAAGTCGACCGCAGTGCGGCCTACATGGGACGCTGGGTTGCCAAGAACATCGTGGCCGCCGGATTGGCGACACGCTGTGAGGTTCAGTTTGCCTACGCCATTGGCCATCCCAAGCCCGTGAGCGTCCACGTTGACACCTTTGGAACAGGAATTGTTTCCGACGACAGAATCCTGCGTGCGGTCTTGAAAGTCTTCAGCTTCAAGCCGGCCGACATCGTGGCCCAGCTCAAGTTGCTCCGCCCTATCTACTCCAAGACAACCAATTACGGGCATTTTGGAAAAACCAACGACAAAGACATCACGTGGGAACAGACGGACAAAGCGGAAGCCTTGAAGAAGGCTGTAGGAATCAAAAAGTAACATTTCACCAAAAAAACTATGACCGCAGTATTAGATAGAAACAAAAAGTTGGATTACAAGGTGGCCGACATTGCGTTGGCTGACTGGGGACGGAAAGAAATTCAAATCGCTGAGCAGGAAATGCCCGGTCTGATGTCGATCCGTAAAAAATACGCCAAAGACCGGCCTTTAAAAGACGTGCGTATCATGGGATCGCTGCATATGACGATCCAGACAGCTGTTCTGATCGAAACCCTGAAAGATCTGGGTGCCGACGTCCGCTGGTGCAGTTGCAACATCTTTTCTACACAGGATCATGCAGCGGCTGCCATTGCGGCTGCGGGAACCCCTGTCTTTGCCTGGAAAGGCGAAAGCCTCGAAGAATACTGGTGGTGCACATGGCAGGCTTTGACCTGGCCTAATGGCAAAGGTCCCCAGTTGATTGTCGATGACGGTGGTGATGCCACCCTCCTGATCCACAAAGGCAAGGAACTGGAAGACGGCAGCGATTGGGTCAACAGCACTTCAGGCAGCTCGGAAGAGCAGGTCATAAAAAATCTCCTTAAGGAAATCAAATCCGAAGACCCTTTCCACTGGAACGAAGTGGTCAAGGAATGGCGTGGTGTCTCCGAAGAAACCACGACTGGTGTCCATCGTCTTTATCAGATGGTCGAACAGGGAAAACTCCTTGTTCCCGCCATCAACGTCAACGATTCGTGCACCAAATCGAAATTTGACAACCTCTACGGCTGCCGCCACTCCCTCATTGACGGGCTGAATCGCGCTATTGATGTCATGATCTCAGGCAAACTGGCCGTGGTCTGCGGTTATGGCGACGTTGGAAAAGGCTGCGCCCAGTCGCTCAAGGGACAGGGCGCCCGAGTTATCGTGACGGAAGTCGATCCCATCTGCGCCTTGCAGGCCGCGATGGAAGGCTACGAAGTCACGACCATTGAGGACACCCTTGGCCGTGCGGACATTTATGTCACCACCACCGGCAACTGCGACATCATCACGGTCGAGCACATGGCCAAGATGAAGGACCAGGCTGTCGTCTGCAACATCGGACACTTCGACAATGAGATCCAGGTAGACAAACTGAACACATTGCCGGGCATTAAAAAGCTGAACATCAAACCGCAGGTTGACAAATACACCTTTACGGAGGGCCATTCCATTTTCATGCTGGCCGAAGGCCGTTTGGTCAACCTAGGGTGCGCGACTGGCCATCCTTCCTTTGTGATGTCGGCTTCCTTCTCCAACCAGACCCTGGCTCAGTTGGATCTCTGGGCGAACAAGGACAGCTACAAACCCGCTGTTTATCGTCTTTCCAAGAAATTGGATGAAGAAGTGGCCCGCCTGCATCTCGAAAAAATCGGGGTCAAGCTGACCAAACTTTCCAAAGCCCAGGCGGATTATCTCGGTATTGCCACGGATGGCCCTTTCAAGCCTGAGCATTACCGGTATTGATGAGTGTTGATTTCTGATTGTTGATTGGAAATTTGGAAGGCGCGGCGGAAAAATCCGGCCGCGCCTTTTCTTTTGCCAGTGTGGGGTTGGCTGGCATAGTGCGGAATTATGAAGACCAGAATCCCCGCCCGTTGTGCCGGACTTTTTGTCCCGGTTTTTGCGTTGAGATCGCAGGGGAATCTTGGAGTTGGTGACACTGAGTCACTGCGGGGAATGGTGGACTGGTGTGCAGAATCGGGGTTTCAGGTGCTGCAGGTTCTGCCGATCAACGAGACCAGTGATGACAACAGTCCTTACAATTCCATCAGCTCGGTGGCGCTTGACATTACAACACTTGCCCTTCGTCCTGGATTGATTCCGGGATTGTCGGAGGAATCTTTCGGCCGCCTGACCAACCGGGAGATGCTTGAGTCATTAAGCCAGGGACCCGTGCAATACCGCAAGGTCAAGGCTCTGAAGTGGGCTTTGTGTGAAGAGGCTTTCCGAGGATATCATTCAGAAGCCGAAAAAGCGGAGTTTCAGGCTTTTCTTCTAAAAGAACAATCCTGGTTGGAGGATTACGCCTTCTTCCGCGCATTGGTGGAGAGCAACGGCCATCCGGCCTGGGAACGGTGGCCCGAGATGCAGAGGTCGCCCCAGACTGCAGCGGCCTGGTGGATGGCCCTGGAAAGCGGTGAGATGACGGCCTTCGGGCAGCGGTTACGTTTTTATTCCTTTGTCCAGTGGTTACTCTACCGGCAGTGGGAAGAGATTGCGATGTATGCGGAAACAAAGTCCGTCCGTCTGATGGGAGATATGCCTTTCGGGGTCAGCCGCCACAGTACCGATGTCTGGGCAAAACCGGAGCAGTTTGATCTCAATTGGAGTGGAGGAGCGCCCCCGGAGCCCATGTTTCAACCCGATGCCTTCACGGCCAAATGGGGTCAGAACTGGGGTGTCCCGATCTATCGTTGGGATCGCATGGAGCAAGACGGTTATGCCTGGTGGAAGAACCGGGTGCGTGGCGTTGCCCGCATTTTCAAGCTGTTCCGTATCGACCATGTTCTGGGTTTTTATCGTGTCTTCTCCTTTCCCTGGCAGCCTCAAGAGAATGCTTCTTACGCAGAATTGGACAGAAAGGAAGCGGAGGAAAAGGCGGGCGATCTGCCACGTTTTTTACCTAACGACGACACCACACCGGAGAATTGTCGGTCGAACCGGCTGCATGGTGAAAGCATTCTGCGTGTGCTGAAGGAAGCGGCGGGAGATTCCATTATTGTGGCGGAAGATCTGGGGGTGGTTCCGGATTACGTCCGCCCCTCACTGCTGGAACTGGGCATGAGCGGTTTTAAGATACCTTTATTTGAAAGGATCGAGGAAAGCCGCGAATACAAGGATCCTTTGCAGTATCCTGAGCTGACTGTGGCGACGCTTTCCACCCATGACCATGAGACCATGGCGGGAACCTGGGACAATTGGTGGCATCCGATAGAAAGGGATCTTGGGGCGGGAATCATTCCCAGAGGCGATGCAGGTTTGTCGGAAGAGGGTAAACAGTCCAGTTGGGAGCTTTATCGCATCCAGCGTTTTTGTGGAGTCAGCGATGCAACGCTATTGCGAACATTTGAGCCGGTGATCCGCGAAGCTCTGTTAAAAACCTTGTTACAGTGCCCTTCTTGGCTGGCCATTTTGATGATCACAGATGTCTTCGGTCTTAAGATGCGCTTCAACGTGCCTGGTCCAGTGGCGGAAAGCAATTGGGCAGAACGATTGCCCTTTACGGTGGAAGATTTGAAATCAGATGGTTATAACACTCGAGTAACGTCCTTTACCCGGCAGCAAATACAAAGCGCCAATAGATAACAAGGGCAGGGTTGCTGTCGGAAGACCGGCTCAAAAACGGCGTGTACCGGGATCCGGAATTCGCGAATTGATTTCTTTGAAATCCGGTTTGGGGATGGCGTTGACTCGTTGAAGTTCAACCTGACGCATTGTTTCGAGGCTCATGGTGGAAGTGACGGGTTTTGGGACGGATGGGACAGCGTTAATGGAGGGTTGAGGGGAAAGGATGCCCACCGAGGGAGGCTGGAAATTCGGGTCATTGGACAATTTGCGGAAGTTCGAAGCCTGGCCGGTATTGACCAGATAGTCGAAGTTACTTTCCGTTTTGGCTTTGGTTCCGTTCATCTGGTTTTGGAGCTGCTGAAGACTGTTCATGGAGGAGCTGTTGTTGCCGGAGGAAATAGTCGGCGAATCAAAAGCCTGGATGCTTTCCTTGGGGGAATTCAATGAGTCGCCCATTAAGCTGTTTTGTGCCTGGCTCAGAATCAGGAGTTCCCGTGTTCTTTCAGCCATATCTTTTTCCGCATCTGTTAGTCCGGGGGTGTTGGAACTCCAACTGTTCTCGATCGAGGGCTTGAATTGGCTCATGGATGAAGTGGATTTGGCCAGGCGTTCATCAATGGACTTTCTCTCTTTTTCAAGAATTACATTCAGGGAATCTTTTTCTTCCAGCTGCATTTTTTCAAGCTCAAGCCGTTCAATTTCCCTCCGCTCCTTGAGCCCTTCCACCGCCCAGTTCCTCTCCTTGTTGATCGCTTCCAACTGCTCTTTAGTGTAAGTCGGCCTGCGGTTGGTATTTTCAGTTGAAGAGGAAGGGAACGTCAAATCGCTTGGTTTCGTCAGATTGGAATTTTTGATTTTCGGCGGAGGTGCCGACTCTTTGACATCTGGAAGTTGCTTGAGTCCTTCTTTATTGCTTGTGGTGGAAGCCTCTTCCGACATAAGCCGACCGCAAAGAAGCAGAAGCAGAACAAATACAGAAAGCTTGGCCATGCAGGGTATTATACAATAATGAACCTCCAAGGTCAATGACCGCAGACGAATCGGAGATGCGCTCAGCCGGTGCTGGCTTCGTCCATTTTACGGGCACCTTCCAGCATAACTCCCTGCCAATGGGTGATAATGGTTTGTACAACCGGAGGGTGTTCTTCCACGAAATGAAATTCGCAACGTCCCCAACTTAGCATTGTGTAGCAGGCATCTTCAGCTTCGATTTTTCCCTGTCTGGCGTGAATGAGGACGCCGACATTGAGAAAGATTTCGCCGCTTTTACCTTCACCTAGCTCGGATACTTCGATTTTCCCGGTCCAATTGCTGAGGCAAAGCATTTGGACCAGATCAGAAAGACGCAGGGTGGAAAGGTAACCTAGGGATTTGGCCCCGTTGGAGGCTGTTTTCTCGGGCTTTTGCAAGGAGGGAGGAGGGGGAGGAATGAGGGATTCCGTTTTGTCTGCCGCAACCTCAGGAGCGTTTAACTGAGCTGCTTTGGCCTGAACGGCGTGAACCACATCCTCAATCCGGTAGGGTTTGGAAATGAACATGGTGGACTCTGGCTCCCACTCCAGATTCATCAGAGCCGGGCACATGGGAGAACCCAATACAACCAGTTGCGGCACACCGTGCAGACCGACAAAACCCTTATAATAGGCTAAAAAAGAAGGTCCAGGGTTGTCACCATCGACGACCAGAATATCGAAAGCATCGAGCGTACGGGCCTGATCCGGGCTGATCCACAGGGTGGACATATCCGGTGCGTTGCTTAAGGCGAGTTCGACCCATTCCGCATCGCTTTTGGGCCAAATGGCGAGGCCAATTTTCATTACTACCTTAAATATTAAGCAAGCTTTATGCCTGATTTAGCGATTGGGTATGAAATCTGCTTAAATATCTTCATTGGCTTTCTCTCGTCCATTCCTTGAAAGCTTCAAACTGTTTGAAGAGAGGTGTCCGGGAGAGGAAATGCTTCCTTTAACGCGAAAAAACTATGTTTGCAGGCTCACTTAAACAAATGGATCTGTCCGAAGTGTTGAAATTGCTCACAGCTTCGCATCAGACAGGTGTGTTAAATCTCATGAATCCGGAAGTGGGCAGTACGGTAGCCATGATTTATCTTCAAGTCGGCCAACTGGTGCACGCGCAGGTGGGATCTTCCACGGGTTTGGATGCCATCAGCGAAAGCTGTCGTTTGTCGGAGGAGGCCTTTGCCTTTGAAGAAAATGTCATGGCACCCCAGCAGACACTTTCTGCATATCCGACGGTAAAGTTGCTGGAGAAGATGAGCGGACAGATCAGTGAGGCGAAAGCGTTGCGTCTGGCCATGCCTGCGGAAAACGAAGTGCCGGTTTACCTTCCCGGAGCCAGCCTGGCAGGGTTGGATGCCACGGCGGATGACCTTTCTCTGCTGATTCTTTGCAACGGAACCCGCACCATCAGTGACCTGGCCCATGATTCACGGCGCACGCTGCTGGAGACGGCCAAAGCGATCGCGAAGTTCCGCAAGGCCGGCATCATCGACATCAAAGCTGCGGTTAGGCAAGTATCTGCCCCGGAACCTGCTAAAGATGTGAGGGCTGAGGCTCCGGCGGCAACTGCGGCGGAAGGGGAGGGCAAAAAAATCGTCCGCTATTGGAGAGGTAAGCCGGTCTACGAATAGGCATGTTGAGGCTCTTTGAAGAGTTGGGGCTCTTGGCATACGAACTGCTATTCAATTTCTACCTTTATGTTTAAATTCAAATCATTCCTGATGGCTGCTTTGTTGGCGGCCGTAAGTTCAACATCACTTCCCGCACAGGAAGCCGGCGGCAAAGAAGTGCCCAAGGCGATACTTCCCGAGATCATGGATCTGCAGAAGGAGATAAGTAAATTAAAGGATAACCAGTTTGACCTACAAAAAGCGCTTCATGACAAATCCGGGTTGACGCCGGAAGAGACGGAAAAGCTCAAAACGCTTGGTGCCGAAATGGATGAGTTGAAGAAGTCCAAGGAGATTTTGGAAGGTAAACTGGCCGAAATGAGCACGGCAACTCCTTCGGAGGCCGTGCCAACGCCGACGGAAGAAGTTGCCCAAAACGCCGCAGAAGCATGGCTTGGCACCAATGCCGTGTGGGTGCTGATGGCCGGTTTTCTGGTCATGTTCATGCAGGCTGGGTTTGCTCTGGTAGAAACCGGTTTGACCCGTGCCAAAAATGCGGCCCATACCATGACCATGAACCTGATGGATTATTGTATCGGCATGCTCGCTTTTTGGGCTTTTGGTTTTGCTTTGATGTTTGGAAATATCGGGACCAATGCAGGACTGGGTATTACCGAAGCGGCGGGTCTTGACAAAGCACTTGCCATCACCATCGGGGATACTTCCTACAGCTTCTTTGGTGCCAGTGGATGGTTTCCCGGTGGGGAAATGTTGACGGCGGGAGGTGTCTTTACCCTCTTTCTTTTCCAGATGGTCTTTGCCAGCACGGCGAATACGATACCGACCGGAACGCTGGCAGAGCGCTGGAAGATCAAAGGATTTGTTCTGCACTCCATTTTTGTTGCAGGCGTTTTGTATCCGATCTTCGGGCACTGGGTCTGGGGTGGCGGCTGGTTGTCTAAGCTGGGTTACTGGGATTTTGCCGGATCGACCGTCGTTCACATGGCAGGCGGGGTCATGGCTCTGGTTGGAGCCTATGTGGTTGGTGCCCGCCTAGGAAAATTTAATCCGGATGGCACCTCGAATCCTATTCCCGGTCACAATCTACCTTTTGCTTTCATAGGCACGTTTATTCTGGCTTTTGGCTGGTTCGGCTTCAATGCAGGATCCACATTGCTGGGTACTGATTCGCACATCGGGGTTATTGCCACGAACACGGCCCTCGCCTCGGCTGCGGGAGCATGTGCCGCCTGTATTATAACCCACCTGAAATTTGGGAGAATGGATCCGAGTTTTGCCTGTAACGGCATGCTCGCGGGCTTGGTGGGAATCACGGCCTCCTGCGCCTTCGTTGACACATGGGCCGCCGTTGTGATCGGGGTGTTGAGTGGTATTTTGGTTGTTTACAGTGCTATTTTTGTGGAAGAAAAACTCAAACTGGATGACCCCGTTGGCGCAATTTCCGTCCACGGTGCCTGCGGTGCTTTTGGTGGTATCGCTTTGGGTCTTTTCGGCAACGGAAAATACGCTGATGTCTCCGGTCTCTTCTATGGCAACCCTGAACAATTCATGATCCAGATTCTGGGAGTTGTGACCTGTTTTTTATTCTTTGGAATCGGAGGATATCTGATGTTCATGTTTACCAGCCGCGTGGTGGGCAACCGTTCGTCCGATGTTGAACAGGTTGCCGGTCTCGACATTACCGAGCTCGGTGTGGAAGCTTACGGGAAAGATCCTATCCCAAACAAATAAGGGAACTTTAGGGTATTAAGTTGAAACGGCCGATCCCCAAGGATCGGCCTTTTTGCTTCCCCTGTGGATTTCATCCGCTTAACTCTCTCCATGCTCAAGGCCGGAATTGTTGGTTTGCCGAATGTCGGTAAAAGTACCCTGTTCAACGCTATTACCAAGACGCGAAAGGCCCAGGCGGCCAATTATCCGTTTTGCACCATCGAACCCAATGTGGGTATCGTGACCGTTCCAGACAAGCGACTGGACGTTCTCGGAGCCATTTCCAAGACCCAGAAAATTGTTCCTGCCGCCATTGAGATGGTTGACATCGCCGGACTGGTCAAAGGTGCCAGTCAGGGTGAAGGCCTCGGCAACCAGTTCCTTTCCCACATCCGCGAAGTGGACGCCATTGTACAGGTCGTGCGCTGTTTTGAAGATGCGGACATCCACCACGTCAGCGGTTCCGTGGATCCTTTGCGGGATATCGAAGTCGTCATGACCGAACTCATCCTTTGCGATATGGCATCTGCCTCCAAACAAAAGGATCGCGTGGCCAAATTGGCCAAGGGCGGGGATAAAAAGGCCAAGGCGGAACAGGCCGTTCTGGAAAAATTGGAACCCCATCTGAACAAAGGTCTACCCGCTTTGACCTGTGAGTTGTCGGACGATGAAAAAGCCATAGCCAAAGGGTTTTTCATGCTCTCGAACAAACGAACTCTTTTTGCCTGCAATGTGAAGGAGGAAGACTTGGCTGCCGTTACCAAAGGGGAACGCACTTCCGCGACCGGACAACGCATTAACCAGGTGGAAGAGTATTGTGCAAGTCACTTGGGGGCAGAAGCCGTGATCATCAGTGCCCAGATTGAATCCGAACTGATGGATTTGCCCCCGGAAGATCAGGAGGCCTATCTCAAGGATCTGGGTGTGGAAGAATCAGGTGTGGGTAAACTCATCCGTTCTGTTTACCATCTGCTGGGATTGCGGACTTATTTTACCACAGGAGAAAAAGAAACCCGTGCCTGGACGATCCATGAAGGAGACAAAGCCCCGGCTGCGGCTGGGGTGATCCACAGTGATTTCGAACGTGGCTTTATTGCAGCTGAAACCGTCTTCTACGAAGACCTGAAGGCTTTGGGTTCCATGGGTAAAGCCAAGGAAGCGGCCAAAGTGCGGATTGAAGGAAAAGATTACGTGGTCAAGGACGGCGACGTGATGGATTTCCGATTCAACGTTTGAGGGCAGGTTGTTGCAGTGAGACGGAACCGTATGGGGAGTTTCGATGAAACGCCCTACACTTCTTAACCCGTCTGGTTGGGGGCATTCCACAACTCCGCATAGAGGCCGTTCCTGGCCAGCAATTCCGGACCGGTTCCGGATTCTACAATCTGTCCATATTGCAGGACGTGAATGCAGTCGGCGTGGTGCACCGTGCTAAGGCGATGGGTGATGATCAGGGTGGTGGGCTTCTGCATGAGTTTTTTCAGGGTGCCCATGAGTTCGGCCTCGGTTTTGAGATCCAGGGCACTGGTGGGCTCGTCCAACAACAGGATGGGACTGTTGCGTAAAAACGCGCGGGCGATGCCGATGCGCTGGCGCTGGCCTCCACTGAGCCTGACACCCCGTTCACCGACCTGGGTGGCATAACCCTGGGGCAGGTCGTTGATGAAATCCGCCGCCTGCGCAGCTTCCGCGGCGGCAGTGATTTCGGCCTTGGTTGCAACGGGATTACCGTAAGCAATATTTTCCTCAATGCTGCCAGGAATAAGGGCTGTGTCCTGTAGAACCATCGAAATATGATTTCGCAGGGAACGCTTCTTCACCTGCCGCACATTCTGGTCATCCACCAGAACCTGTCCTGATGTGGGATCATAAAAGCGGGGGATGAGGGAAAGAATCGTTGTTTTCCCGGCCCCGGTTCCACCCACGAGGGCGATGGTTTTTCCAGCAGGGATTTCCAGGCTCAGACCTTTCAGGATGGGTTGATCCGGGCTGTAACTGAAATGGACAGCCTTCAGTTCTATTTTTCCGGCACCTGGCTGGAATATTTTGGCATGGGGCTCGTCCTGGACATCGTTCTTGGTGTCGAGAATTTCAAAAACTCGGGAGACGCCGGAGGCGGCACCTTCCATGGCCCAGACGGTGTAACTTAGCTGCTCCAAAGGCTGGTAGAGCATGGCCAGATAGGCGATGAAGACGGTGAGTTGTCCCAATTTCAAATGGCCCTGCTGCACCTCCACCACCCCGTAATACATCAAAAGAGCCGAGCCAACGGCGGTGATAATACCAATGACGAGGGAGCTACTGACATTGGTCAGGGTCAGTTTGCGGTTGGCCTCAAGGGAATCGGCCGCTTCTTTGGAAAAAGCCTGCACTTCGAAATCTTCCCGTCCGAAGGCATGAACGACACGGATGCTGCTCAGTCCTTCGGAGACTTTGGAAAGAACATCGCTTTCCTCCTGTTGAACGACGGCGGATTCCCGCCGGACCCGTTCGGCGAAAAAGAAAATGGCACCAAGCAGGAAAGGAATGACCAGAAGGGAGAGCAGGGTGAGGAACACGTTTACCTGCCACATCAGGATAAACGCGCCGACCAGGGTGATACTGGAACTGATGATGGTGGCAAAACCTCGGTTGAAAAAAGTCTGGATGGCCTGGGTGTCGTAGGCCACGCGGAAAGAGCTGTCGCCGGAGCGGCGGGAATCGTGGAAACGAAGAGGAAGGCTTTGGAGATAGGAATAAACTTCTGTGCGGAGACGGAGAAGTGCCCTCAATCCGATTTTCACCAGCCAGTAGCTATTGACCAGGTTGAAGAGTCCGCTCAGGAGATAGAGAAGAATGAAGGCGAGAACCGTATAGAGCAGGCTATCGGGCCAGGGAATGCCGGAGGGGATAAAATCATAACTGATCTGGGGAGGAAGTCCGGCGGCCCGGGGCAGAATATTGTCGATGATGTACTGGAAAGGCCATGGCTTGAGCAGGTTCAGAGCGATGGTCAGAAGCATCAGAACCAAAGCCACCAGAATGGAGCTGAGGAAGGGTTTGTAGTAGAAAACGACCCGGCGATACAGTTTCATTTCCAACCCTTGGCGGCGTCCATCTGGGTCATGCCGGAAGAGTGGGCTGCGGCTTCGATCAGATCGGCGATGCGGAGTCTGAGCATCAGTCCGCGGGCCATCCAATAGCCCAGACCACTGACGACGGTGGAGAAGGTCAGCCACCAGGGGAGCCCCAGTCCGAGTCCCAGCACGGTCATGGCGCTGACACCCAGGATGGCCACAAGAATGCTGGAGGCGTTAGGCTGGAGAATATTGGCCACACTGGTGAGGCGTTTTTCTTCAGGATAATGTTCCGAGAGGGTGCGGATGCGGACATGCCACCAGCGACTTCCGAAGATCTCGATGTCCCAGTCGGACCAGCCGTTGTCGAGTTCGTAACGCCAGCCCTCCTTGTTGAGAAGTTCGATAGTGTTGTTAAGAAGAATTTCCCGGCCCCTACCTTTTTCTCCCCAGAAAGAAAGTCTGCCGCAGCGGAGAAAAGTGGTTTCCTCATGCTCTTCCACTTCTTTACTGGCAATGACAGCTTCGGGGGTGCGTTTTCCGCTCAACCAGGTGAAGTAGCGGGCCCAAGCACGGGTGACGGGCTGTGCCAAAGCCAGATAGAGAAGGAGAAGTCTGGCGCGAAGGCTGTCGAACTTGGGTTCAATGCGAGCCCTGACCATATAGGACCAGGCAGCGAAAAGGGTGATGCCGAACATCACCAAAGGAACAACGCGGAGGAACTCGACCTGGGTTGATATCAGCAGAATGAAGAGGGCCAGGCAATTCCATTGCAGACTCCCAACGATGGCGGTCCACATGGGTTCGGGGCGGCGGTAAATGGATTGGAAAAAGCCCATGCCGAAAACGCCGCGATAGATCACGGATTCATTAATGATGCTATCGATCAAAGGGGCACCGTAGATAGTGCCCTTCCAGCGTGCGGAACCTGAATCATCAAAATAATTGAGGTGCTTGTATCGCAACATTGATTCGGCTTCGCCATAACCTTTTTGTTGGTTGAAGTAGGCTGCAACTGTAAAACGGCGGTGATGCCAGACGACGGCTGAGGGGCTGAAGCCGATTTTCTGGTTCATCTGCATGAGACGCCAGCAGACATCGACATCATCGCCGGCTTTCCGGTAAATGGGGTCAAATCCCCCTATCATGTCCAGGGCCCACTTGTGGAAGGCCATGTTGCAACCGGGCACGTGTTCGGCTTCGACATCTGAAATGAGAACATGGCTGGGAGATCCCGGGGCTGCCGCCACGGCGGCCTGGATCCAGTCGGTGGCGGGCGGGGAGATGTTGGGGCCACCGACTCCGGCATAGGGGCCTGTCAGCAAGGGCTGCACGAGGTAGTAGAGCCAATCAGGATCCGGCATGCAGTCGGAATCGGTGTAGGCGATGATGGCTCCGGTTCCAGCGTTGGCACCATTGTTGCGGGCCACGCTCAGTCCCATGTTTGGCTGCACTATATTGATGACATTGGGAAAATGTTTGACGATCTTCTGGGTGTCGTCCTGGGAGCCGTCGTCCACGAGGATGATTTCAAAATCGGGATATTTAAGTTTGCTCAGGGCTTCAAGACAGCCCCGCAGGGTTTTGGCTCCGTTGTAGCTGCAGACCACCACCGAAATGCGGGGCATGTTCTCCAGAGGAAAGGTGTCACAGACACGACCTTCCGGGCCGATTGTTTTTTTTGCTAGGGCTTCGTAGGCCGGTTTGGGTTTGCGGTCTTTGTCCACGATACCGAAGGCCCAATCAGTGATTTCATGTCCCCCCGTAAACCATTCGTCTGTGTAGGAAAAAATGACTGTGCCGGCCGCACCCCCTTGGAAAACCTCATGGTAATGGGAGCTGAGAAGGTCAGCCTGTTTTTGTTCGCCGTTGCGGATGGTATCGAGTCCGAATTCACCAAAGACGAGTGGTTTTTCACCGACAATATTTTGCAGGCGGCCGAGGTAGGCACGGAAGTCCACGGAGTTTTCCAGGTAGACATTGTAAGAGTAGAAATCGACGTAGCGTGGTGTCAGGTATTCGGTCGGGGGAAAATTGGCATAGGAGGTGAGGGCGCCGGGGTCTTCCTCTTTGACGATGGAAACCAGGGAATCCAGAAAAGCTTCGACGCGCGAGGCTCCATACCAGCGAACCAGATCGGGCTGCATTTCATTGTCGACATAAAAGCCGAAAACAGCGGGATGTCCCGAATGCGCTTTGGCGGCTTCCCGTGCATTTTCACGGATTTTGCGCTGGGTCTCCCGGTTGTTGAGGAAAAGCCCGCGCAGAGGCCAGGGGATGGTGGTAATAATGCGAAGATGATATTCCCAGGCCAGGTCCACAAACCAGCGTGGAGGATTGTGGTAAAGGCGGAGCAGATTGAAGCCTGCGGCTGAAATCTGGGCGAAGTCTTTACGGGCCTGTTCAGGACTGGTGAGATGGACATCGTCCGATCCGGGGCGGAAGGGACCGTAGGTTACCCCTTGAATAAAAAACTTTTTTTCTCCTTCAAAGAAAAATTTGGCAGCAACGGTGATACGTTCTCGACCTGAAAGGGAACTCATAGACTGCGCGACACTAAGGTGTTTTTCCCCGGACGCATAGGGAGAAATAGCGCCTGGCCGGGGCTGGCATCCCGCTCATTCCTGTCGCGGGAAGCAGGAGGCGGGAAAGTGCGCTTTACTTTGCGATGGGCAAGGGGGGAGGGCTTTGGTTGAATGCCGTGGATGTCTGAACTTGAATTGATTCATCGTGGAAAAGTCCGTGACGTTTATGCTTATGGAAGCGACCTTCTTCTGGTGGCCAGCGACCGGCTTTCGGCTTTTGATGTGATTTTGCCTGATCCGATTCCAGGCAAGGGAATTAACCTGACCCAGATGTCACGCTATTGGTTTGAAGCCCTGCCTGTGTCCATCCCGAGTCATGTCCTCTCATTTGAGGTGCCTGTCGGTTTGGAAAAGCCGGAGTGGAAGGGTAGAATCACCCACTGCCGCCGGACAAAGCCCATGGCGATTGAGTGCGTGGTGCGTGGCTATCTGGCGGGTTCGGGATGGAATGATTATCAAAAAACCGGAAAAGTGCAGGGCTTTGCATTGCCAATGGGCATGAAGGAATCGGAGCGTCTGCCCGAAGCATTGTTTACCCCGTCAACCAAAGCCCAGGAAGGACATGACGAACCTTTGACTGAGGAGGGAGCCCGGCAGCTTGTGGGGGACGCAATGTATGAATTGTTGAAGGAACGGTCCTTACGGATTTACCGCTGGGCTCATGAGCATGCCCTGGAAAGAGGAATCATCATTGCCGACACCAAATTTGAATTTGGCATGGTGGGGGAAGAGGTTTTACTGATCGACGAATTGCTGACACCAGACAGCAGCCGCTTTTGGCCGACGGAGAACTATGGGCCCGGTCGGGGGCAGGCCAGTTTTGACAAGCAATATGTCCGGGACTATCTGCTGGGATTGAAGGACTGGAACCGTCAGCCTCCGGGTCCGGTTCTCCCGGCGGATATTATTCGGGGGACACAGGCCAAATATCTGGAAGCCTATGAAAAAATCACCGGCAAAAAATTGGACTGGTGAAGTTTTGCACCTAGGAGCTTGCTTGTCACACAAAAACGCCACGCCTTCCCATAACAAGCACCCTCCTGCAAGCGCACATTATGGATCACAGTCTCATTGAGGACTGCCTGGCCTACCAGGCGATGGAAAAGGGCCATGCGGTTCACACCCAACTGATCAACCGCACGGTTTTGGAACGGTTCATAGCCTGGCTGGAGCAGGAAGGTGTGGCCGATTGGAGCGTTGTCCGGGTTGCTCAGGTCAGGAAATATCTGGAAAGCCAGAAAAAAAACCGATCCCTGGCTCCTGCTACCATGAAACTGGAAGTCATTGTTCTTAGGAATTTTTTTCGTTTTTTGAAAAGCGAAGGGAAAATGGCGGAGGATTTGTCGCAACAATTGGATCTGCCCAAACTCTTCCGTTATCTGCCTGAAACACTGACAGAGGATGAAGTTGACCGCCTACTGAAGGTTGAGTGGGGGGAGGAAGCGCTGGGATTGAGAAACAGGGCGGTGATGGAAGTTTTTTACGCCAGCGGAGTGCGTGTCAGCGAGCTGACGTTTATGAGGATGGAGTTTCTGAATCTGGCCGAGCAGACGATCCGTGTCATCGGCAAGGGAAACAAGGAGCGACTGGTTTTGATCGGACAGTCAGCTGTGGAAGTATTGAAGGCTTATCTTCAGCGGGGCAGACCGTTGCTGGTCAAATCCCGGACAGGAGCTGAGATATTTTTGGGCAACCATGGACGGCGGTTGACCAGTGCGAGGATTTGGGAGATTGTGAAAGAAGCGATGAGAAGCGCCCGCATTGAAAAGAATATCTATCCGCATCTTCTGAGGCATTCTTTTGCCACCCACATGTTAAGCCGTGGAGCCGATCTCAGGATAATCCAGGAGTTGTTGGGACATGCGAATATCGGGACGACCGAAATTTACACCCATGTGGATCAGCAGCGGCTGCAGACGATCCATCAATCCTTTCACCCCAGAGCGTAGCTGAACTGATGAACACCCAGGAACTTCAATCCAGATTGGGATACACTTTCAAAGACACGGCTTTGCTGGAACTGGCCTTGATGCACCCCTCCAAAGGACACGAGCTCAAAACCAAGCTGGGGGATAACCAGCGTCTGGAATTTTTGGGTGATGCCGTTTTGCAGTTGGCGCTGACGGACAAATTGTATCGTGATTTTCCGCAGTTGGATGAGGGCAGCCTGACCAGAATCCGCGCAGGTCTGGTCAATGCGGAGGCCCTGGAGGCCATGGCTCTTCGTTTTGATCTGGGCGATCACCTGATTCTGGGCCGGGGTGAAACGATGAACCAGGGGCGCTCCAAACGTTCCAACCTGGCAGATGCCATGGAGGCGGTTATTGGGGCGGTTTATCTCGATAGTGGTTTCGAAACGGCGGCGGAATGGTTGGCGACCCAACTGCAGGCACTTATTCAAGAAGGTTCAAAGAATACGGTGGATTTTAATCCCAAGGGCACGTTGCAGGAGTTCTTGCAGAGCCGGAACAAACCTACTCCGGAATACAGTCTACATGAGGAATCGGGACCGGATCACCAAAAGAGTTATGTGATCAGTGTGATCTCGGAGGGTGTCGGGATTGGGCAGGGCAGCGGAAGCAGCAAAAAGGCCGCCGAGATGCAGGCTGCAGCGGCCGCTTTGAAAAATCTCCGAAAAAAATAACCTGACAGCCGGATTCAGAAGTGCTTACGCAGGCCCAGCGAGAGGAGGTGTTGGCCGAATTGATCCCCGAAATCGGTGTTGCCGTTAGGAGTTGTGATAACCAGACGGTTGATGATCAGGTACTTATATTCTGCGAAGATGCTCCAATCCGGAGCTATAAAATAATCAAGACCGCCGAGAATTTGATAGGCAAGTTCAGCCTGGGTATCGTCATCTGTTCCCACGATGGCCAGACCAACACCGGGTCCGCCGTAAATACGAAAGTCACCCCATTGGGCCTGGAGTGTTGCATTGATCATCAGGAAGCCCATATCCATGTCCAATTTGTTGGAGCCGACGGCATTATTCAGCTCAGTGCTGTTGCGGACATAAAGACCTTCCAACTCGAGGCCGCCTGAAATACGCACGCCGCCGACAGAAGATGTTTCCATATCAAACTGATCGATCGGTTCATCCGAGAAGGGCCAGGTATAACCGAATTTCAAACCACCCATGGGAGCGATACCGGAATTGCTGGTTGTGGGAATACCGCCGAAGGTTGTGATATCATCCTCTTGGGCCAGGTTGGCTCCGGCCATAACGGAAACACTATAGCCTGTGGCCGGTGCGCGGGGCTCAGCTTTCAAGACATAATTGGTGGATGTAGGCTGGGCCGTTGTGTTATCGCTCTGGGGGGCAATCTGGAGGCGGCCGTCTTTGCCTTTTGTCACCGTGGCGGAAGTTGATGAAGTGGAGCCGCTGTCACTGACCGGTTCTATTGGACGTGGTGCAGGGGGCGTTGCATAGGTTTGCGCATGGGAAGATCCGACCAATCCGAAGATAGCCAGGCAGAGACATAACCCTTGGTTGGCAAAATGACGAGTTTGCATATTTACGTAGTTACTTAAAACCACGTAGAAAGTCAAAACTATTTACAGGTATTACTATTAAATCTGTGAATAACGTTGTACAGCTTATTTTTCCTGCACAAGCCCTTTTTCAAGGGCTTTCTGTAAAAAAGCTTTTTCCATTTTCGTCAAGCTGGCCTGGCCAAGAAGATCGGACTTTTTCAGAACATAAGGGAGTTCTCTCTGAATATCCTCCTCGTTCAGCGATTGTAGGAGGGACCTTTCCATAGCCACTTCCTCGGGATTTGCGGAAAACTGGGAAGGCATTACGGACTTGGGTTGGCGGTACCAGCCGATCAGCCCCATATAAAGGAAGCCCCAAACCGCCCCACCAATATGGGCGGAATGGGCTATAAAATCGGTGTAGGGGCTGAAAATGAGCACCAGACTTAGAAAAAGCAGAAAGAGGACAGCCCTTAGGGCCCTGACCCGGAAAGGCCAGGGAAGGATAAGAATCCAGCGTTCCGGGTGCATGACGGCAAAGGCGGCTGCCAGCCCTGTGACGCAGCCACTGGCACCGATCAGCGTGCTTTGCAGGTATTGCGTTTGTTCCAGCAGGTTGATGCGGATCCATAGCTCCGACAGATAAAAGATGACAGCCAGCAGTCCTGCCGGGATATAGATCAGGATAAAATGTTTCCGGCCCAGGGAGCCTTCAACCACCTGTCCCAAAGCCGCCAGTGACAACATGTTCAGGAGGAGGTGAAGCGTGCGATATCCCAGCAGGTCGTCATGAACCCAACTGGTGGTGAAGAGCCGCCACCATTCACCGGACAAGAGCCCGGTTACTGTTAGTGGAAGTTCGCCTTTGATCCAATTCCCGGCATCAAAGGGGCCGAGCATGAGCGACCAGAAAGCGATCAGGCAATTGGCCGCAATGATCCATTTGGTCAGGTTCCAGTTAGGCATGGGATTGTTGGGGTGGTTCCGCCCAGCTTCAGCCTTTCCCTTTTTTGATGCGTGGCGTGCGTTTGAGCCGGAAGACGTTGTTCCAAGTCTTGCGGAAAGCATCTTTCGGCGAAAGATAACTCTGTTTCAGGTCCGGGGCCCTCTTGATACCGTTTAAAATACCGGCAACGTTCAGTTCTTCGGCCTCAATGATGGTGTAGGCTACGCCGAGGGCTTCTTCATGGTGGGCATCGCTGCCCGCCGTCATGGGAAGTTGCTTGCGCTGGGCATACTCGAAAGCCTGGCGGTTATAGCGCTTCAGGGTGGTGGCGGCATTGAAGACTTCAAGGGCGTCAATCGGCAGAGAATCCAGAATATGTTCGCGGATACCGGCGCGGAACATGTCATAGGGATGGGGTGGAATGGCCAGGCCTCCGCTTGCGTGGATGAGTTCAACGGCTTCGGCCGGGGGGATTCCTTTCAGGTCTGGCAGGCGCACGCCCAAAGCAAGGAGGTGTCCGGCTGATGTGGTGATTTCCTGTCCTGGAATAATGAGCAGTCCATCCACCGGAAGGCCGTCTTCCCGCATAAATCCGTGTTGGAGAAAGTAGTCAACACAGGCGCAGGTGTTGTGGTCGGTGATGGCGAAACCGTGAAGTCCGATTGCTTTGGCCCTAGCGACCATGTTTTCGGGTTCCGCCACGCCATCGGCCGAGAAGCGGGAGTGGGAGTGGAGATCAATATTGAATTTCACAAAAGGGTAAGTAACGGCTGGGAAAGCTTCCGGCAAGTCTGGGGAAGGAAACGGTCCGGTCAAAGCAGAACTATCAGAGCCCTGATCCCGGTTCGGCCTTACGGATCTCTATGAAGGTGCGCGAGCTGGAGAGATCACGTCCCGGGATGATGGAGGCAATCACCATTTCCTTGATGGTGTAGGCATTACCCACTTTCATCACACCGTTGACTTCAACCCGTTTGATGATCTGGTTTTTTTCATTGAAAGCATCGACCCGTAGGACGGCCAGGTAATCGGAGCTGATCCAGAAGTGGGTCTTGGCGTAGTTGCTGTTGGCCGGCGGTTTGGCCTCATAAGCCCAGGCTTCCAGGGTTTTGATGCTGTCGCCGCCGAGGGGTCTGACCTCACTCCAGCGGAGAAAATCCATGCCCAAGTCTTCGTAAGAGGCGTCCGAATCCAGGATTTTTTCCAACCTTTCCTTGCCGGTCACGGGCATCCAGGCTTCATTTTTGGCTTTGCGCTTCTGGATGATGCTTCCGATTTCGTTCATGACGACACGGATTTGTAGGGGTTGTTTTTGGAACTCGAATACGATCTCGCGGTCGCGGGTACGCATGATAATCGGGTGCAGGTTTTTATCCGTGCGGAGAAATCCCTCCAGTTTGAAGTCCTGCAGACGGGAAACTTCCCACAGCCGGGCTTGGAGCATTTCAGGGGAGGGCACATTTTTTTTCGGGTCGGGGGTGGCAGGGGAGCAGGGAATGAGGGAAAGCAGGCAGAGGGTCAGGGCAATGAGATTTTTTTTCATGAAATGGTTTTGTAGCTTTTTATCTGTGCAATCTGCGGAAACTATGGAAAGAAACAAGCTGCTATGTGGGAACTTCTTCAAACGTGGGACATTGCCTTATTTCGCCTGATCAATGAATCGTGGGTTTCCCCGTGGCTGGATGGGGGGCTTTCTCTGATGGCGGATTTCCGCCTGATGAAGTGGCCCCTGGGTATCGCCGTTTTGGCGGCGTTGATCTGGGGTGGATTCAGAGCCCGGCTCTTTTTATTCCTGGTCATGCTGGCCTTAATCATCGGGGACGGGGGTATCAACTGGTCAATCAAAAAAATAGTCGACCGTCCGCGTCCCTATCAGGGCTTGGACGATGTGAGGCGGGTCAAGCGGGATGGCTTTACCTACCGGGTGGAACGTGTCAGTAAGGAATGGTTCAAGGCGGGACGCAGCATGACCTCGGGCCATGTCTGCAACAATGTGGCCCTGGCCTTTTTGGCCACTCTTCTTTTTTCTCCATGGGGACGACTGGTCTGGATCTGGGCGGCATTGATCGCCTACTCAAGAGTCTATACGGCGGATCATTATCCGAGCGATGTGGTGGTCTCCTTTTTTGTGGCCCTGGCCTACACTGCGGGAATTTGTTGCGTCGTTCAATTCCTCTGGCAACAATGGGCTCCCCGCTTTTTCCCGAAAACTTATGCCAAGCATCCGAGACTTTACGACCGCAACGACTAAACCAGGCGGATTTCCCTATGCCAAGGCGGCGTGGACTCTGATCGGACTCCTGACCCTTTTCCGACTCTGGTATTGCCAGACTTTTGAACTGGTGGCAGATGAGGCCTACTATCGCCTTTGGTCGGACCATCTCGATCTGAGCTATTTCAGCAAAGGACCGGGAGTTGCGGCGATCATGGCCTGTGGCCGGGCTTTGATCGGGGACAATGAATTTGGTATCCGCTTTTTTGCCGTGCTGCTGTCAGGGGGGATCGGCCTGTTTCTTTTCCAATTGGGAAGGATGCTGTTTTCGGACCGGGTTGGTTTTTGGGTGGTGTTGACAGCGGCCTGCGTCCCGCTTTTTTCTGTGGGAAGCGTGCTGATGACGATTGATCCGATCAGTGTTTTTTTCTGGGTGGCGGCGGCCTGCACGTTTTGGAAAGCAACCAAAAGTCCGCACACTCCCTGGTGGATTCTGACGGGATTTCTGGTTGGGATGGGAATGTTGGGCAAATACACCAATGCGGCCCAACTCCTTTGCTTTCTCCTTTTCTGTCTCTGGAGCCGGACCCATCGCAGCCTGCCACAGACCGGACGTTTTTGGCTCATGGTGATCGTGGCGGGATTGTGCCTGACGCCCGTTGTCGTATGGAATGCCCAAAACAATTGGATCACCATCGATCATTTGTTGCATCGCGGAAAACTGGACGAGGGAAGTTGGACTTTCCGTCCGGGTGAGTTGTTTGAGTTTTACAAAATGCAGGCCCTGGTTCTTTCACCTTTTGTGTTTATCGGCCTGATTGCGGCTTTGGTCGCGGTCTTTCGTCGTGGCAAAAAAGAAAAGCTCCCCGCCCAGTTCATCTATCTGCTGGCGTTGTTCCTGCCTCTTGTGGTTCTTTATACCCTTCTCAGCACCAAGGAGGCTGGGGAAGCCAATTGGACGGTGCTATCTCATGTGACCGGCCTGGTTTTGACCGTGGTGTTTTGGCTCCGATGGACGGACCGTTCATTCGCTTTGAGGCAACTGGCCCGGATCGGTCTGGTGCTGAGTTTTGTTGTTGTCGCGTTTTTGCACGTCGCATCGGCCCGTCACACCGGGATCAAGCCCATCGACAAACTTTTTGACCGCACCCGTGGCTCAAAGGATCTGGCCCTTCAGGTGGCGGAATTGCAGAAGCAACAGGGAGCCTCTTTCATCATCACCAATAAATACGGCTACGCCAGCCTGATCGCCTTCTACCATCCGGAAAGGCCCCAGACCTACCTGCCCAATACCCAGGGCATCCAGAATCAGTTCTCGTTCTGGCCGGATTACAGTGACGGGTTTTGGGCGGAGTCTGCCCTCTTTGTCACCGACAGCGACGAAGTTCCCGAACAGCTCAAACGTGAATTTCTGGAAGTGAGCCTTATCAAAGAAACCTGGTCCCGTAGCGGGGACAGACCGGTGCGGAAATTCAAAGTTTATCTGTGCTCGGAATTCGGTGGAGTGCCCGAAATTATTTCGATTCCGGCAGCCAACCCCAAGCCCGCACGAAAAAAGAAGTAGTCATGCCACGAGTTTCAGTCGTCATCCCGTTTTATAACGAAGAAGAAAACGTCACGGAGCTTTTGCGGGAAATCCTGCAGAGTCAGCCTGATGCGGAAATCATTGCCGTCAACGATGGCAGCACCGATCACACACTGGAAAAACTAAAGGCAGAGGCCCGCGTCACAGTTGTGGACGCGCCCAAAAACCTGGGTCAGAGCGCTGCCTTGTTTCAGGGGTTGAACGCCGCCACCGGAGAAATTTGTGTCATGTTGGACGGAGACGGCCAGAATGATCCGGCGGATATCCCTCTCCTGCTGAAGGAACTGGAACAGGTGGATTTTGTCTGTGGTGTTCGAAGGAATCGTCAGGATACCTGGAGCCGACGGGTCGGATCCAAATGGGCCAATGCCATCCGCCGTTTTGCCCTGGGTGATCATGCCACTGACACAGGATGCACCCTCAAGGCCATGCGTCGCGAGCATGTGAAGCATCTGATACCTTTCAATGGCATGCACCGATATATTCCGGCGCTCTTGGGTGGAGCCGATCTGACGATGGGCGAGGTTCTGGTCAATCACCGTCCCCGCCGTTTTGGTGTTTCCAAATACACCCTCGGAGGAAGAGCTTTGCGCGGGGTCTGGGATCTGGTCGGGGTGCGCTGGTATCTGGGCCGTCAGATCCATTGGCCTAGCCGCCGCTTGCCATAAGCTGTTCCAGCTGTTACCAGAGAGGCTCTATGAATGAGATCCTCTTCCTGTTGCCCATCCCTTTTTCCGATAAAACGGTTATCATCACTGTCTGGAAAGTGATTGGTTTTGCCGGAGTGTTGATGTTCGGGGGACGCTGGCTTGTTCAGGTCGCAGCTTCCCATTTGGCCAAAAGGCCGGTTATTCCGAGCGCCTTCTGGTATATCAGTATTCTCGGCAGTGCCCTAACGGTGTCTTACTTTACCTGGGGGAAAAATGACTCTGTTGGAATCATGAATAATCTCTTTCCGCTCATCTTTGCCTGTTACAACTTGTATCTCCATCACACCCACAAGCGGAATGAAAAAGGTGATCCCCTGTGAGATCCGTTCAATAGGGTGTTTACCCTATTTTTATGTCCGCCCAAGTATACTAGTTTTGTTTCTATGAAAGAATTCTTCGCGATCAGCTTTTGTTTGATACTCCTCCCCGTAGTCTCCGGGTCACTCCATGCGGATTCAGTTTTGAATGTAACCGCCAATGCGATCAGCATTGTGGAAAAAAAGCAGGGTTCGGTTGAACCTATTCCCACGGAGGCCTTGAAAGCAGCCAAAGGTGTGGCGGTGCTCGAAATCACCAAAGCCGGACTGGTCTTTGGCGGAACTGGTGGTGATGGTGTCGTTGTACTTAAACAAAAAGGTCTGCTTCCCTGGGGAAGCCAATGGTCGGCTCCCATTCCCATCGGATTAGGCGGGGGAAGTTTTGGTGCGCAGATTGGTTTTTCCACCACACGTATGATTGTTTTACTCAATTCCGACCAGGCTGTGAGAACCTTTACCAATCCCGGAAAGCTTGAGTGGAATGCTGGTGCCTCGGGCACAGCCGGTGCGGATACCAAAACGGAACAGGTCGGTGGTCTCCTTTCTGATCTTGATGTCAAAATCTACAAAGAATCCGGCGGCCTTTACGGCGGAGCCACTTTCGGAGGCGGAACCATCCGCATTCAGGATGACCGCATCAAAAAAGCCTACGGTCAGGATATCTTTGTCCGGGACATCGTCAGCGGCAAAGTAAAGGCTCCGGACTACGCCGAGCGGCTCTACACTCTTTTGAACGGCAAGCGCTGAGTTTTTACCTTACCACCACGACTTCGATCAGATCGCGGTCGATGTTTCCCAAACCCGAACGTGCGGCCTGGATAATGTGATTGGCTGCATCCCCGACCGGCACAACCTTTCGTTCCCGTCTCCAGGCTTCAATCCGCTCCAGAGCGAGGCTGTCGATGGCGACTGGATCACGGCTGAGGATAAGAATGCCGGGTGATTCTGTGTAGTTGGGAACAAACTCCGGCCCTCCGGCAAACTGCGCAATCAGGCCGTCCATGACATGGAGGACGGTTTTTTTCCGGATCACGTCATCCGCGTAGATTTCCGCAATGGCCAGGCCGCTGAAATCCGCCGGGGTCTGGAAGCGTCTCTGGTTGTCGACGGAGGCCAGGGCCAGGGATGCGATACAGCCATTCAGTCCAAGGCGCTGGTGGTCGCTCATCACGGGCACATTAATCAGTTTGGTGATCTTTTTTGTCAGGATCGTGGTGTAATAGGACCGGTTGCTGATCTGCTTGGGCGTTTCCTTCTTTTTTTCTTCCTCGCCGGTTTTTTTCGGTTCTCTCTTGAGCAGATCTTCCACGGGGATGTGTGGGGTATCACTGCGTCCCACAAAGTCGTGATCTCCCCAGATCAATTGTCCCACCACTTCGTTGAAGTAGTTTTTCTTCGGGTCAAAGCCCGCTCCCGGCTGCACGGAAAGGCATTGCCACTCGTTGGTTGATTCCATCGGGATGTAGCCCGCGCTGATCATCTGATCTTCATAGCGGTCCCAGACGATGATGTTGTTCGGTTTGATGCCGGCGGATTGGAGTCCGGCCACGATCGCATCAATGAGCGAGCGGTGGCTGCTCATGACAGCACCTCCGGCCGTGACGATTTTGATTCCTACCACATCATCGGGGGAAACAAACTGGCTCCACGCCTGCGGGATGCTGCTTTTCCGTGTCAGGGCCAGGAGGGATTTGTTGAAGGTTTCGGGGATGCGGGCGGTGTTGACCTGAAACCGCCGGACCAGTTCAGGATTTTCCGAAATAACAACCCGGGATTTGGCCGGGATGACAGGTTCCGGATTCCTGGCTGGATCCTGTCGCACCTCAGCCGCTCCCAAAGGCAAGAGGTTTCCCACCAGTGTTGCCATCATCCAGAAAGGTAGACCCAAGCATCCGGGGAATTGTTTCATGTGAATCTGAAAGGATGCCTGATTTATCACGGGGAATCAAGGGGCAGAATGATCGGATATTTGATTGTTGGAATCCGGGGGGGAAGGTTTAGATTCGGAGAAGGCATGGCAATTTCTCCGGAAGTGGTGGATAGGGTCAGACAATCGAGTGACATCGTGGACGTCATCGGTTCCTATGTGCCCTTGAAACGGGCGGGGGCCAGCTATAAGGCACTCAGCCCCTTCAACAAGGAGAAATCACCCTCGTTTTACGTCAATCCGCAGCGGCAAATTTTCAAATGTTTTAGTAGTGGACATGGCGGTGATGTTTTCAAATTTCTCATGCTCTACGAGAATATCGATTTTCCAACGGCTGTCCGGCGTCTGGCGGAAAAAGCCGCCATCCCCATTGAGGAAGAACGAACGGGCGATTACCAGAAGGCGACCCAGCGCAAGCAAAGAATGCTGGCCCTCCACCAGGAGGTTGCTGCCTACTGGAGGGATATCCTCCTTCATGATGAGCGTGCACAGGTGGCCAGGGATTACATGCACCATCGTGAGATCCCTCTCTCCTGGGTGAAAGATTTCGGCATGGGTTTCGCTCCCGAGTCCTGGGATGACACCCTCAAGTGGGGCCAAAAAAAGGGACTTCCCGAAGATCTTCTGTTGGAGGCTGGGGTTGTTAAAAAGCAGGAGGAGTCAGGCCGTGTCTATGACTTTTTCCGGGGCCGTCTGGTTTTCAACATCGAAGATGAACAGGGACAGATTATAGCATTCAGTGCCAGACTGATGGATAAGGAGGCCAAAGCGGCCAAATACATCAACTCCCGCGACAGTATTCTTTTTTCCAAGAGTAAGGTGTTGTTCGGCTTTAATCGCGCCAAGCGCGCCATTCTGGATGCGGGATCCGTGGTGGTTTGTGAAGGACAGATCGATGTTCTGCGCTGTCACGCCGCTGGAATTCTTCATGCCGTGGCACCTTTGGGAACGGCTTTTACCGAAGAACATGCCAAGCAGATCAAGCGATTCACCCAGAGAGTGATTCTTTGTCTGGATGCGGACCGGGCGGGCCAGCAGGCAGCGGATCGTGTGACCAAAATATTTTTGGAGGGCATGGAAGGCATGGAGCGGATGGTTCAGTCGGATCTGGGGGTGGAGGTTGTGCGTCTCCCGCCCGGGCATGATCCGGACTCTCTCATCACCCAGCAGGGGGTTGATGCATTCAAGACGCTGTTGGCAAAACCTATGCAGTATGTGGACTTCCTTTTGGACCGCCTTTTGGACAGGGAAGATGCCGGAACGGCCACTGGAAAGAGGAAAATTATTGAAGCGGTAGCTGCCTTTTTGACCCAGATTCCCAATCAGGCCTTCCGGGCCCAGGTTCTACAGCAGGCAGCTTCCAGACTTCAAATCAGCCAGGAAATTCTGGAATCAGAAGTGTCCAAACTTCTCAAGCCTGTGAACTTCAAGCAGGCTCAGGATTCATCCAAAGCTCGGAAAGAGCTTTCTGCACCCAGACCGCAGACGATGCAACTGCATCCATTGGTAGCCGATCTGGTGCAGGTGGTGCTTTCCCACAGCGGGTGCATACCGGAGATTCAGAAAGAGTTGAATCCGGAGTGGATCATGAATCTGGCCGGTGCCGGACTGTTGCAAAAGATGATGGATCTCTACACCGAGGAA